>NZ_CP139139.1:4517500-5170950 GCF_045689405.1 Chryseobacterium sp. HR92 | reverse complement strand
ACTCAGAAAAAAATAAATCTACTTATGAAAACAATCAATGATTTCAATTTTAAAGATAAGAAAGCTCTGGTAAGAGTGGACTTCAATGTTCCTCAGGACGATCAGCTGAAGGTGACAGACAATACGAGAATTGTTGCTGTGAAACCAACAGTGGAGAAGATCCTTAATGATGGTGGTTCGGTCATCTTAATAACACACCTTGGAAGACCTAAGGGTGAGGTTAAAGATGAATTTTCTCTTAAGCATATTCTTGGCGAAGTTTCTGCTGTTCTTGGACAGGAGGTTAAGTTTGTTGATGAATGCATTGGGGAAAAGGCAGAGAAAGCTGCTGCTGAACTGAAACCGGGGGAGATTTTATTACTGGAAAATGTACGTTTTCATAATGAAGAGGAAAAAGGAGATGCAGGTTTTGCTGAAAAGCTTTCTAAATTAGGAGATGCTTATGTAAATGATGCATTCGGGACTGCACATAGAGCTCATGCTTCTACAGCAGTGATTGCTCAATATTTTCCATCAACTAAATATTTCGGTTTACTGATGGCTAATGAGCTTCAGGCGATCGATAAGGTATTAAAGAGTGGTGAGAGACCGGTTACGGCCATCCTTGGAGGATCTAAAGTTTCAACTAAAATTACCATTATAGAAAATATTCTTCCTGCAGTAGATAATCTTATTATAGGTGGAGGAATGGCATTTACATTTATTAAGGCTCTTGGAGGGAAAATTGGTAATTCTTTGGTAGAAGAAGACAAACTTCCTTTAGCTCTTGAGATTTTAGGGAAAGCTAAAGAACATAAAGTAAAAGTTTATCTTCCTTCTGATGCTATCATCGCTGAAAGTTTTAGTAATGATGTGGAAAGAAAAGAAGCTGACATCTACGCAATCCCTGAAGGATGGATGGGACTTGATGCTGGCCTTAAATCCAGAGATCAGTTCAACGATGTGTTGTTAAATTCAAGAACTATTCTTTGGAATGGGCCGATAGGAGTTTTTGAAATGTCAAATTTTGCTGGTGGAACTGTTGCATTGGGCGAGAGCATTGCTGAGGCAACAAGATTAGGAGCTTTTTCTTTAGTTGGAGGAGGAGACAGTGTTGCATTTGTTAAGCAATTCGGATATGCTGATCAGGTAAGTTATGTTTCTACCGGTGGTGGAGCAATGCTTGAAAGTCTTGAAGGACTTGAATTACCAGGTGTAGCTGCAATCAATAATTAATACAAAAGAATAGATATTTTATAGCCTGCTAATTATATTAGCAGGCTTTTTTTATTTATTAGATTGTGAGAAAAGCCTTTATTAATCGAAGTTTTGGATGTGTTTTTAGATATAACCACAGGTTATATTGATTTAGGTTTAATTCTCTTTCAGTTACTTAGGTTTTTAGTAGATTCTATTTTTGGCTTTTCATTTTAAAATTGAGTAATTTTAGATATTCAGTTCTCTACTTCATACCTTAGTCATTGTGGTAAATGGCTATATTTTTTACTGTTAAATTCTAAACTTGTTGAGAGAAGAGGTTAGACTTTTTTCATTAATTGCTATGTATGTTTTGATTGAATAGGTAGGTAAAATGATTTGATTTGAAGTAAAATTTCTGACAGATAAGGGAGTATTTCCCGTTAATTATTTCTTGAGCGTGACACTATAATTTTTTTGAATAATATCTTTAAGGTTTAATTTGGGAATCTCCGAATTCTTTTGGAATTTGATTTTATATAGTAATTAGTGTCTATTTTTTAACTTTTACGCTGACTTTATATAATTTTTAAGGCAAAGTATTATATCTTATTTATTTCACATATTTGTGATGATGTTGTATATTGTTGTATATCAGTAATTAAACTGTTTTATAGTATGAAATTATATAGTGATTATCATTTGACATTATAGATTTTGATTAAAAATTATTCATTTAATACTATAAAAGGAAGGTAACAATCAATTTTTTTCATAAACGAATTTCATTAAATTTTTAAAACAGACTTATTTAAGAATTTTTCTTTTCTATCAGTTTATATTTTATAAGAATCTTCAATTATTACTTTTTAAGTACTGTATTTTTAATTTTTTAATTTCTTCTCATTGTAATTTTCGGAAGTTATCATTTCTTCGAAAATTATATTTTAAAATATGTTTTAATTTTTTGGATTAAGATTGGATGGAGTAGGGGTGTTTTAAATTCCAGGTATTAATTTTTATTTTTTGATTTAGAATGAAATTATTTTTTCTTCAAGAGATTTTTTTTGAATCCCCTGAAAATTGACCTCTATATTTGCTTCTAAAATTGAAAAACTATCTTTTCCTGAGTATTTATACCTTTTTCTATTTTGAAGATGAATTTGTACCCTTTGTGATGGAATTTATCATTTTGAACATTTTTTTTGTTTCATATCAATTTATAGGCAGCTATTGAATACAGATTTAAATGTTCAATGAAAGCTCTAGGTAATGAATAAGAGAAATACCTATTTCCTTTTTTATATTGTTTTTAAAAATGGAGTAGGGGAGAGTTCTGAAAAATACAACAAGGATGTTAAATTTTTATAAGATTGAATAAATTTTGAAAATCTTCTTTATCAGATAAAAAGAAAACTCAGGAGTAAAATCCTGAGTTTTTGTTTTTAAAGCTTAAAATGGTGAAAATCAACATTCAGAAATAGGCCAAAAATCGATTTTCTATCTTTTTTCGATAATGTATATCAAACTTGAAAATTCGTTTGAAAATAACGCCTTTACGTTAGAAATTGTTCCGTAGACCACTGCTTTTATCCAAAATAGGGGTGATTTTTTGTATTTTTCGCTCAACATGGAGATGTAATAAGAGTCTAATACTAAAGGTTTGATTTTTCTCATTTTCCAGTCTGATTTTTTTGAAATCAGGTTTTCCATTCCGTTTTTTGAAAAATGATAAATGTGTCTTGGTACATCATAAGCTGCCCAATATTCTTTATAATGTTTTGCATCATATGAAGTAGGGTTTGGAACAGCGATAATAAGAATTCCTTTTTCTTTTAATTTTTCGTGAAAAATGTTAAGCATTTCATCCTGATTCTCGATATGTTCAAACACATGCCATAATGTAATAGCATCTAAGCTGTTTTCTTCAATTGTATTGATATTATCCAATATAGTAGCCTTCGTTATTTTTCCCTGTGCTGCTTTTCTTGCATCTGCATCAGGCTCAAAACCGAAAGTCTCAAAATCATTTTCTATAAATTTAACAAACTCTCCGGCGCCGCATCCATAATCAAGAACTCGTGATCCTTTTTTTATTCTGTCTACTAATACATTTTTTTTGTATTGAAGATTGAATGACTGAAGAAATTTATAAAGCTTTTCTTTCAGACTTCCGGAATCCTGATGATGAGAAATATAATCTTCACTTTCATAATATCTGGAAATGTTGGATGGAATAGGGGTGGTCCTGAATACCCCTTTCGTTTCTGTCTCTTTAATTTCAAAAATTTCCTGTGAAAGAAAATGATCTTTTATTTTCATTGAAATCGTAATCTTTTATATTGTAAAAAAAATTAAGATATCCTGAGCTTGATATATGCTCATAAATACCTTAATTTTTGCTTTATTTTTTTAATGTTTCACGTGAAACATATTTTTTTAACGTCCTAAATAGACTAGTAAAACGTTTATATCAGCTGGAGAAACCCCGCTTATTCTTCCTGCTTGTGCTATAGTTTTCGGACGTACGTTAGACATCTTCTGTTTTGCTTCTGCGGAAAGGCTGCTTAGCTTTGTATAATCAAAATCCTCTGGAATTTTAATGTTTTCCAGGCGGTTCAATTTGGCTACATTTTCTTTTTCTTTCTCAATATATCCTTTATACTTAATATTAATCTCTGCCTGTTCTCTTACTTCATCGTTGTATTGGCTTGAAACTTCTTTAATGAAATCGATTTCATCCAGTTTTCCTAATGTCATATGAGGTCTGGTAAGAATTTGTGCAGCTCTGTATGCCTGATCTACCGGATTGCTGTCTATAGATTCAAGAACCGGATTAATAATACTAGGTTTTAAAGAGGTTTCACGAAGAAACTCTTCAAGTGATTGGCTTTCAGATACTTTTGTTTCCATTTTTCTTAATCTGTCTTCTTTTGCCAATCCTAATTGGTAAGCTTTTTCAGTTAATCTGATATCTGCATTATCTTGTCTTAAAAGAAGCCTGTATTCTGCACGTGAAGTAAACATTCTATAAGGTTCTTCAGTTCCTTTGGTGATAAGATCATCTATTAAGACTCCGATATAAGCTTCGTCTCTGTTTAGAATGAAATCTCCTTTTTCATGAACTTTATTATGAGCGTTAATACCAGCAATTAAACCTTGGCCTGCTGCTTCTTCATATCCTGTTGTCCCATTAATCTGTCCTGCAAAATATAAATTATCAATTAATTTTGTTTCCAGAGTATGTTTTAATTGGGTAGGAGGGAAGTAGTCATATTCAATTGCGTAACCAGGACGGAATACTTTTACGTTTTCAAATCCAGGAATCTGTTTCATTGCTTTTATCTGTACATCTTCCGGAAGAGAAGAGCTGAATCCGTTTACATAGATCTCTACAGTTTTCCATCCTTCAGGTTCTACGAAAAGCTGGTGTCTGTTTCTTTCAGCAAAACGGTTGATTTTATCTTCAATACTTGGGCAGTATCTCGGACCTAAGCTTTGAATTGTACCATTGAACATTGGGCTTCTGTCAAAACCTTCTCTCAAAATATCATGTACAGTTTCGTTTGTATATACGATATGACAGCTTAATTGTTTTGTTAATTTCGGAGTATCAAGATAGCTGAATTTTTGAGGATTTTCATCTCCTTTCTGTTCTTCCATCTTTGAATAATCCAAACTTCTTCCGTCTACTCTTGGTGGAGTTCCGGTTTTCATTCTTCCAGCTTCAAATCCTAAAGTGACCAATTGTTCTGTAATTCCAAATGCTCTTGGTTCACCCATTCTTCCTCCGCCTAATTGTTTATCTCCAACGTGAATTAATCCGTTAAGAAAAGTTCCGTTAGTAAGAACTACAGATTTTGCTTTGATCTCAATTCCTAAAGAAGTAACCACTCCTGTTACTTTATTATTTTCAACGATCAGTTGTTTCACCATATCCTGAAAGAAATCAAGATTGGGAGTATTCTCTAATGCTAAGCGCCATTCTTCGGCAAAAAGCATTCTATCATTTTGGGTTCTCGGAGACCACATCGCAGGACCTTTTGAAAGATTCAGCATTTTGAATTGGATAGCAGATTTGTCTGCTACAATTCCGGAATATCCTCCCATTGCATCAATCTCTCTTACGATCTGTCCTTTTGCGATTCCGCCCATTGCCGGGTTGCAACTCATCTGTCCGATGGTCTGCATATTCATTGTAACGAGTAGTGTTTTTGAACCGAGGTTAGCTGCTGCTGCTGCTGCTTCACAACCTGCGTGTCCTGCACCTACTACTATTACATCATATATTTCTGAAATCATTTTTATCTCGCTTGTTTTAAGCTTTAAACCTTATCTTTATAACCAATGTTTCACGTGAAACATTTTTGGAGAATGCACTCTAAGTAAAGTTATATTATTACTAGAATTGAGTACTTTAGGTATGGGACTTTAAGTGATTGTTCAATTTCAAAACTTTAAATCCCTGTATTTTGCCAAGTACAAATCTTCCATTCTCCGCATCTCTTTTTCTTCCTCTTCCGTCTTGTCTTTATAGCCTGCAAGGTGTAAAATACCATGGGCTAAAACCCTTCTTAATTCTTCTTCATAATCTCGGGAAAGGGTAGAGGCGTTATCAGAAATGCGCTGCAAAGATACGAAAATCTCAGCGCTTATTGTCTTGCCTTTTACATAATCAAAAGTGATGATATCCGTATAATAATCATGCTGTAAATAATCCTGGTTGATCTTAAGAAGATATTCATCATCACAGAAAATGTAATTAATTTCTCCTAGCTTTTTTCCTTCTGAAAGAATAAGATCTTCCAGCCATTTTTTGTAATCTGTACTTACTGATTCTGGTAAGTTTTCGTAAAAGAACTGTATCATTTTTTTTAAAACCAGTGTCCTAAAATAACACTGAATATACCTTTTTGGTTATTTTTGAGTGAGTGGCTGAAGTTTACTTTTATCTGCCCGAAAGGAGATTTGTAACCGGCCGTAATTCCCAGCGAGCTATAATTTACTTTAACTGCATCTTCAAACTTGATATCGTTTGATAGGTTTGCAAAGGTAAAGTTTCCACTGATAAAATAGTTTTTGTTAAATTTAAACTGGACATCGTTGGATGCCAATATCACATTATTAGTATAAAGCTGGGCGAAATAAAACCCTCCAAAGCTTTTAAAATTCATTAGATTTTGTTCAAAAATTCCCCCTAATCTGTATTGATAATAGGCAGGAAGATTTTCACCAATAGTAACCCCTCCAAACACATTAAGGCGGTAAGTGAATTGTTTGCCCAGAGGAATATTGATTTTAAGATCTGCTTTGATCTGAATTATCCTTTTATCAACCTCAGATTTTAAAAGATCTACTACCTTTCCTTCTGCAGCAAAATAAATTCCTTTGGTAGGAAACTCTTTATCATCCTGTGTATCGGTTTTTATGAAGATATAAGGGTTCAAAAAACGGCTGTAACGTCTGTTATCTCCATTGCTGTTTTCCGCTTTGAAGTAATCATGGCTGATACCACCTCCAATAGCAAATTTATCTTTCCATATAGACTGTATATAGGCCTCATTTCTGATCCATTCCCAGCGGTCAACTACGTAATTATCTACATTTTTTATATCGAAGCTCATTCCGGACGAGTAAATACCAAATCCCGGAATATATCCGTTGTCAATAAAATAGTTCAGGTAATATCTCAATCTGTCTCCTACGACAACATCAAGGGATAGATTAGAATTTTTAAATAAAAGCCTCTTTGCAGAATAATTCAAAAGCAGTCCTGTTTTGAAAACTTCATCATAATGAAGACCAAATTTTAGAAAATGGCGGGTGTCATCTTCAGTGACATAAAGTTTTAAATAGTTGGCGTCATTTTCCTGAACGATATCATAATTGATAAAGCGATAATTATTTGTGGCCACCAATTTATCTACCATTTTATTGATGCTTCCATAAGTCTGTAAAGAGGGTAGACGGAGTCCCATTTTTCCCAGCGTGTAGTTTTTACCGTATATTTTACTTCCTTCGATGGAAATGCTGTCTATCTTGTATACATTGGAGTATATAGGGTTTACACGCTGTCTGAGGCGGTCAAAAGGACGTTTGGGTAGTTGATCCAGTACCTGGGAATATTTGAGGCCTTCTACGTATCCGCTGTCCAGAATTTTTTTCTTATCATCGTAGCTTGTAGCAGACATGCCCTTCAGATTGGGTTTGATATTAATGTCTGTATATTTATACTGTTTTCTTGTATCTTTCTTTATGCCGAAATCAATTACCTGGTTCAGGATGGATATAATATTGTTTAAATCCTCTCTTTTTGAAAGATCCTGATTAAGATCTACACCAATGACAATATCAATTCCTCTGTCTTTTAAGGGCTTTGAAGGGTAGTTCACCGTCATAGCTCCGTCAATATAAATACTGTCACCAATTTTAACGGGATCCATTAAAGAAGGGAATGCAGAACTTGCCATAATTGATTGTACCAGATCGCCTTTTTCAAATATCTGCATATTGCCGCTTTCAAGATTGGTTGCAACACACAGGAATGGAATTGGCATTTTGGAAAAGTCCTCGATATTGGAAACGTTTTTAAAAAGTTCTTTCAGAAGATAAACATTTCTCTGGCCGGTACTGATAGAAGATGGAAGTGTTATTTTTCCGTTTTTTAGCGGAATGGATAAAAGGTATTTGTCTACAGATTTGTTGAAAAAACTGGATTCCTGCCTCGATTTCGGATCCATAATTAAAGAATAGAAATCTGTATCCATGACAATTTTTTCTATTTCTTTTCCGGAATAGCCTGCGGCATATAAACCACCTACAATGGCTCCCATACTTGTTCCGGAAACATAGTCCACCTTTACTCCCAATGAATCTAATACTTTAAGAACTCCTACATGTGAAAACCCCTTGGCTCCGCCACCAGCAAGTGAGAGTCCGATCTTTGGGTTCTTAGGAATCACCAAATCTTTTTTTACCTGAGAATGGATCAATAACAGTTGGAATATGGAAAGCAGAATCAGGAGTTTTCTCATAGTTAATCTTTTATATAAATCCGTTTCACCCGAGGCGAAATGGAGGTTAATACTTCATAGGTTATCGTTTTGCAGTAGGCTGCGAATTCTTTTAAACTTGGTTTGGCGTTGAAAACAGTTACCGTATCGCCTTCTTTTACATTCGGGATATTATCTATATTAATCATCATCATATCCATACAAATATTCCCCACAATGGGTGCCAGCGTTTTGCTGACGCCTACATTTCCTACCTGATTTCCGATCAGTCTCGGAATACCATCGGCATATCCTACAGGTATTGTTGCAATTCTGGTAAGATGGTCAGCTTTATATTTTCTGCTGTAGCCTACAGATTCACCGTTTTCAACCATTGATATCTGTGAAATTACGGTTTTAAAACTTACAACAGACTGTAGTTGCTTCTGAATTTCATTATCAGGAGATTCTCCAAGCATTCCGATACCTATTCTTACCATATCAAACTGATAATTGGTATAGCTTGTTATTCCAGATGAATTCAGAATATGACGGAGAGGAGTGTATTCTAATTTTTGTATCAGGTAACTGGAATTCTTTTCAAAAACTTCCAGCTGTTTCAATGTAAATTCTTTTTCCTCAGGCATATCCGAAGAGGATAAATGGCTGAAAAGACTTTGCACCTTCACATTTTTCTGGCTTAAAGTTTCACTTAACTGATCCAGTTCAAAATCTTTAAAACCAAGACGGTGCATTCCGGTTTCCAGTTTGATATGGATCGGATATTTCTTATCATAACCTGATTTCTGAACGGCCTCATAGAATAATTCCAATACTCTGAAACTATAGATTTCAGGTTCCAGATTATACTCTATGATTGTCTGATAACTGTGCTGTTCAGGATTCATGACAATGATAGGAGTTGTGATTCCTTTTTTACGAAGTTCCACCCCTTCATCAACATAGGCTACACCCAGATAATCTATATGATGGTGCTGAAGAAATTCTGATACTTCATAACTTCCCAATCCGTAAGCATTGGCTTTTACCATGGCCATCATTTTGGTCCCTGGCTTCAGCAATGATTTATGATAGTTGATATTATGAAGAATGGCATTAAGGTTTACTTCCAGTACCGTATCATGTTTTCTGAGTTCAAGAATATCTTTAAGTCTTTCTATTTCAAATTTTCTTGCTCCTTTTAACAGGATAATCTGATTTTCTATTTCAGTAAGGTGCTTACTTTCAATTAACTCTTTAGTATCAATAAAAGTATATGTTTTAGCTTTAAATAATTCACTGAAGTTTGATATTTCATCACCGATTAAGAATACAGAATCAAAATGCTGTTCATTGACCAACTCAGAAACTTCTTCATATAATTCTTTTACATTGGTACTCACCCCTACGATGTCTGTTAAGACCAGCGATTTTTTAGATTTGTTATATTCATTCAAAAACTGCAGGGCAGTCTTCAAAGAATCAAGGTCAAGATTAAAAGAATCATTGATGACGATATTACCCTTAATTCCTTCAATCGCTTCAAGCCTCATTTCAACGGCTTTTAAAAGGTTGATTTTTTCAACGATCTTTTTATTTTCGATATTCAGTTCCTTAAGGATTGTGATAAGCGCTGTAGCATTGGTTAATGTAGCTTCGTCTCTCTGATGTGCCGGAAAAGTGATTTCTTCACCAAAATAATCAACAATAATGTTGTCATCTTTGGAAACATTACTTTTGATGAAAACCTGATTCTTTTTTTTGAAACCGTAAGAAATTAATTTTTTATCAGGATAGGATTGTTTAATTTTTTGTTCTACCAAAGAATTGTCACCATTATAAATGATGACTTCAGAATTTTTAAAAAGTCTGATCTTTTCATCAATAAGCTCATCCTCGGAAGAAAAATTGGCAGCATGGGCTGTTCCGATGTGGGTAAGTAAACCGATCTGAGGATGGAACATATTTTCAAGTTTCTCCATCTCATGCGGCTTTGAAATTCCCACTTCAAAAATTCCCAGCTGATGAGAACTGTTGATCTGAAGAAGAGATAGCGGAAGGCCAATCTGAGAATTAAAACTTTTTGGGCTTTTTACAGTAGGGAATTCATTCCAGAGACATTGATATAACCATTCTTTTAAAATTGTTTTACCATTACTTCCCGTGATTCCAACAGATTGGAGGTGAGAATTTTCGAAATGGTATTTTGCCAGTTTTTGAAGAAACTCTACAGAATTTTCAACAATGATCCAGGTTATATTTTCAAATTCCGGAAAATGATGTTCGGAAATAATGACATTAATGCCCCTGTCTATGGCAGACTCTATGAATTTTTCACCCGAATTTTTATGGGTATTGATCGCAATAAAGGCAGTATTTTTAGTAGAATAAATAATCCTGCTGTCATACGCTATATTTTTGATCATTAAATTTCCATCTCCAATGATTTGTGCATTGGTGATCTCTGCAATGTGTTGTACTGTATAGTTCATTGGTGCCCTTTCTGCTTTGTTTTTTGAACGAAACAGCAGAAGTAAAACAGCAAGAAAATAAGAAACCGATTATTTATACTGATTTCTTTTTCAAGATTTTATCTTATTGCTTTTCCGTCTTTATTTTTTACTGAGTGAATATATTTTTATGGGTGTATTCAATCCCTTATTTTCTTTTTAAAAGTACTTCGTCAATAAATACACGGCGGCTTACGGCCTCATAGCTTTCGGTTTCTCCCAATTCTACCAGATTATCTCCCTGGGAAGTTCTCATAGAATAGTTGGCGAGATTACCTGTTCTCTTACAAATAGCATGCACTTTTGTGACATATTCGGCAGTGGCCATCAAATTGGGCATTGGCCCGAACGGACGGCCTAAAAAGTCCATATCCAATCCGGCAATTACTACTCTGATCCCGCTATTGGCAAGCTGGTTGGCAACATCAACAATACTTTCATCAAAAAACTGAGCTTCATCAATGGCTACTACATCGCAATTGGATGCCAACAGAAGAATTTCATTAGGATTTTCCACTGCTGTACTGCGGATTTTATTCTGATTATGAGACACTACATCCTCTTCAGAATACCGTACATCCATTTTTGGTTTAAAAATTTCCACATTCTGTCCTGCCATTTCTGCTCTTCGCAATCTGCGGATCAGTTCCTCGGTTTTACCGGAAAACATAGAGCCACAAATCACTTCCATCCAACCACTTTGTTTGGAATGATTAATTGTATTTTCTAAAAACATTTGTTAAATTAGCCGTATATTTTTAACATCAAAAGTAAGCAATTTTAATAAGAATCTTATTATGCAGAATATCCAAGATTTAAAGGAAAAGATTTTTTTTGAATCCATGAATATCATTGATAATCTGGACAAAATAAGCAACGTGGACGAATTACTTTCCAAGCAAGATCTTGTAGATGAGCTTGCTAACAGGATTTCTTTTTTGAAACTGCTGGAAAAGAATATTGAATATTTTGTTACAGATCATCCGGGACAGCATCCGGACAGTCAGCACATCTCTTTTGTATCTGGAGAAACAGAACATTATGATAAAGGAAATGAGGTGACAGAGGAGGAAGCTATCTTTAATAATGAGCTGAACGAAATTGATGAGAATGAAATTTTCTCAACCGGATCTGAAGAAGAAGAAGCCGTTTTCAATAATCAGCTGAATGAAATTGTTGAAAATGAATTCCATGAAAATATGGTAAGCTTTGCAGAAGAAGGTTACGAAGAAAAAACACCGGGAAATATTCAGGAACAGACTTCTGATCATGAAACGTTGGAAGAAGAAGCCGTTTTCAATAATCAACTGAACGAAATTGATGAAAATGAAATTTCAGAAGAGCAGAGAGCTGTTCTGAGCTTTGTGGATGAAGAAAAAATTCTTGCCGATTCTACACCGGATTCTGATGAAGATCTCAATGAAGACCTGTTTCATAATGAAGTGACGGAGGAAGAAGCTATTTTCAATAACCAACTGAATGAAATAGATGATCAGGAAGAGGAAAACATTGAACAGGAATCAAAAAAAGAAACTGATTTTGCCGAGGTAAATGATACTAAATTTTCTGTGACGGAAATTATTCCAAGTATTTTTGATACAGAAACCCTGGAAGATGAAATACTGATTGAAGAAAATGAAGAGCAGTTTGTTGCTTCAAATGTTTCTATTGAACAGGGAGAACTGGCCACAGAAACGTCCAATGTAGAAAATATTCTGAGTGAGATAAAAAATGATCATTCAGTAGAAGAGCCCAAGGAGGAAAGCATCCTCGCTGAAGTCTATGACAGAAGAAAAATCGTTGAAATCGATAAACCTGCTGCCGAAGAAACAGAAAAACATCCTTCTGATGAAAGCTTTGAAAATTTAGAAGCATACCATCAGGAGAAAAAAATAAAATTATCCAATATCAAAGGATTGAAGGCTGTTCAGTCACTTTTTGATGATGATCCTCTGGAAAGAGAATTTCCTAACGAAAAGGAATCTGTGCTTGAGAAAGAAGATACCGGAAGTATTCTGAAGTCTAATATTCCTACCAATTTTATGGAAGCAGACAAACAGAAGCCGGAATTTAAACTGGATCTGAATGACAGGATTGCTTTTTCAAAAATGCTCTTTGAGGGAAGTCAGACAGATCTGAATGATACGGTATTTCAACTGAACCAGTTCAAAACACTGGAAGAAGCCAAAGAGTATCTTAGTGATCTGTATTACGAAAGAAAATGGAATAAAGTGGATGAATATGCTCAGAGACTTTGGATATTGGTGGAAAATAAATTCTTATAATTTTGAGCGGAATCTTATATTTTGTTCCCACACCTGTTGGGAACCTGGAAGATATGACTTTCAGGGCGGTAAATGTCCTTAAAGAAGTTGACTATATTTTATGTGAAGACACCAGAACTTCCGGAATACTTTTAAAACATTTTGAGATCTCAAAGCCTTTAAAATCTTATCATTTACACAATGAGCACCAGGCAACCGAGAAAGTAATTACAGACCTTAAAAACGGTCAGAATATCGCTATTATTACCGATGCAGGGACACCAGGTATTTCGGATCCAGGATACTTGCTGGCAAAAGCAGGAGCAGACAATAATATTGATATGATCTGCCTTCCCGGAGCAACTGCTCTCATTCCTGCACTTGTAGTTTCAGGTCTTCCCAATAATGAATTTTTATTCGCAGGTTTTTTACCACAGAAAAAAGGGAGACAGACAAAGCTTAAGCAGCTTGCTGAAGAAAAAAAGACCATCGTTCTTTACGAAAGTCCCCATAAAATAAACACGACTCTGGAGCAGATCAAAGAATTCTTTGGAGAAGAAACCAAAGTAAGCCTAAGCCGTGAGATCTCTAAAAAATTTGAAGAAACTAAACGAGGAACAATCAATGAATTAATTGAATTTTCCAAGAGTAAAACATTAAAAGGAGAGATCGTTCTTATTGTCAACAATTCTATTTAATTTTTCTTGAAAAAATTAGTCTTTATATTGTGTTCTGTAGTCTGTACAGCACAGACCAACCAGTATATGAAAGTGATCCTGTCAAAAAAGACAGGAAAGGAGGTGAATTCCTATTCGGAGGGATACGGAACAATTTATGATTCCGGTTCTAAAAAGCAGGGAATAGTAGACTCTTTAGGAACCGTTACCTTTGAATCTCCTTACAGAGGAGGAATTTTACATATTTTTAAAAACAGATTTATTCTTTATTCTGAAGTCGGAAATAGGAGAAGATCAGCCATTATTGACGAAAAAGGAAAGGAATTCATTGCCTTGGATGATCAGGAATTCAATACACCCTGGTGGAGCAAAGACCGTATTATTACTTCAAAACAGGATAAAGAAGCCGTCTATGACTATAATGGGAAAGAAATTATCCCTTATGCTGAAAAGATCCGTTTTTCGGGAAAGGACAGATTCTTTGTTTTAAAAGATAAAAAATGGTTTCTGTACGACCTTAACGGAAAACAGCTCAGCAGTCGGGAATTTAAGGAAGATTACAATTTTGAAGATAATAAAGCACTCATCATTAATGAAGAAAATGAGAGTGAAATCATTGGAAATAATGGGCAGACCCTGCATAAATTTTCTAAAAGGGTGGTAGATATCAATGCATATCCTTATCTGATTACTAAAAATAAGAGTACAGGAAAATACGGCTTGATAGATGCAGAAGAAAATATAATTGCAGAAGAAATCTTTAATGATATCACGCCGGAATATTTTGGAAAAAAGGAGTATATCTACCTTATAAAAAACGGGAAAGCAACAGTTTTCAATAAAAAAGACCAGAAGCTGTATCCCCAGACTTTTAAATATGTAAATCCTTTATTGAATAATTTCTTCAGTGTTTATAATGAAAAAGTAAAAAAATCCGGAATAGTTGATCTGGAAGGGAATATCATTATTCCTCAGGAATATGATTTTATCAAGGCTTTTACCATTTCAGGAAAAGATTTTATCTACCTTAAAAAAGGAAATGACGAAAAATTACTGGATAAGGATCTTAAAAATATTGTTGGAGAAGGAGTACAGATTTTAGGTTTTTATCCGGACAATCTTATTATTGGAAAACAGGATCATTACTATAGATTTTCTGTGAAGGATGGTTCATCGGTAGAATTGAAGAACATCAGTCAGATCAAAAATGAAGACGTTGAATATTTTAATCCGCTTAATCAGTATTCAAAACCCTTGGTATGTAAAAATACAGGCAATTTATATGGCATTCTGGATGGAAAAGGAACAGAAATTGTTCCCTTTATTTACGAAGATATCATCACATTCGGAAATGCTGAAAACGAAATTGTAGTAAAAAAAGAAGGAAAATTCGGAGTTTCAAACTTTCAGAATGAACCTTTGAAAGAAATTATTTATGATAAATATTTCTGGCAGAAAGAAGTACTGAAGCTGGATGGGATCAAAAAAACAGACTTTATTTATTTCACAAGATTTAAAAATAATTCTGTTCAGCTTTAATAAAATCCAAATAATCATCAAAAAAATCCAGTATTTTAACAATTTAAATGGGTTGAATAACAATTTATAATATCTTTGCAAACCGTTTAATTCCGGATAGGAATTGTAGAAAATATAAGAGTCAGCTGTCACAAGCTGAATGAGTTAAAAGAAAATAATTATCAATAGATATGAAAATATTAGAAGGAAAAGTAGCACTAATTACCGGAGCTACAAGAGGAATCGGTAAAGGTATCGCTGAAATGTTTGCTCAGCAAGGGGCAAAAGTAGCATTTACCTACGCGGGCTCTGTAGACAAAGCAAAAGAATTAGAAGCAGCTTTAAGTTCTGTAACCCAAATTAAGGGATATCAGTCTGACGCATCAGATTATGACGCGGCTCAGAAATTGGTGGAAGATGTAATGGCAGAGTTCGGGCAGATTGATATTTTGATAAACAATGCAGGGATTACAAAGGATAACCTATTATTGAGAATGTCCAAAGAAGACTGGGATAAAGTAATCAAAGTAAACTTAGATTCAGTTTTTAACCTTACCAAAGCGGTAATCAAGCCAATGATGAAGGCCAGATCTGGATCTATCATCAATATGACTTCTGTAGTAGGTGTGAAAGGAAATGCCGGACAAGCTAACTATGCAGCGTCTAAAGCTGGGGTTATCGGGTTTACAAAATCTGTGGCACTGGAATTAGGATCAAGAAATATCAGATGTAATGCTATTGCTCCGGGATTCATTGAAACGGAAATGACTGCTGTTCTTGATGAGAAAACAGTTCAGGGATGGAGAGAAGAAATTCCAATGAAAAGAGGAGGGCAGCCTGCAGATATCGCGAATGCATGTGTATTCCTGGGCAGTGAAATGTCAGCGTACATTACCGGACAGACGTTAAACGTTGACGGTGGAATGTTAACTTAAAAAATGAAAAAGGTACAGAATATAATATTATTCTTGTCGATATTACTAATCATCGGTCTGGCATACATCAGTTTTTTTAATGTATATCAGACCGATGATTATTTCTGGTCCTATACGACCAGAAAATCAGGATTACTGCAAAGTTTTACAGATACCTATACAAATTGGGGCGGAAGATATTTCGGATACTCAATTAATATGTTTAATCCTGTTTTTTATGACAGTAACAATATCCTCCCGAAAATATATCCTGTCTTCTTAATGCTCTCTTTTATCGGAGTTTCTGCATTAAACTTTAAAGAATATTTCAGCTATTCTCCGAAAGAATCCCTCAAAAAAGGGTTTCTTCTGTTTTTCTTTTATACCGTACTTCTTGTAAGCTTACCAGAGCATTACTTCTGGATTACAGGGTCCAATGTCTATTTCGTTCCTGTTATTTTATCGGGGATTTTACTTTGTTTTTTCAAAAAGTATGAGGATACAAAACGGAAAATATGGTTTTACCTTTCGGCTTTGTTGATCATCATTCTGATGGGATCTAATGAAATTCTGGCATTGATTCTTGAAGGTCTTCTGTTAGTCAATTATTATCAGAAGCGTGATAAAGAAAACTTGTTTCTGGTACTGTTAGGAACAATATTTTTACTTGTATGCTTTCTTGCACCAGGAAACTTCAACAGAATGGGAGAGGTGGAAAGAGGAATGGTAAAATGGTTGAAAAGAATTGCTCTTTTTGGTGCTGACACGGCTTATGTAGGATTAAAAGTTATTGCTGTACTTCCATTATTTATAAAAGTTTTTGAAGAAGAACTCAAAAAGATCACTGCTCAGATTACATTTAAAAAAGCTGTTTTATTTTGGTCTGTCTCACTGATTCCTTTGTTATTTACCAGCTATATTCTTACCTCTATTGCAAGACAGTTTGAAAGTATACTCTTTTATTTTCTGCTTACTTTTTCACTGTTACTGTATTTTAAATTTGAAAAAATTAAAAAGATCTGGTGGGTTTCTCTTCTCATTATTTTTCTTCCTGAACTTAAAATTTTTCCGGAAAAGTATTCTTATTTTAATATTGATTTTAATGGTGAAAATATAGTCATGGAACTTCTGGATACAGATCTTAAGGAATATGAAAGAGAGATGAATGAAAGAATAGATATCATCAAAAATTCTTCTCAGGACTCTGTTGTTGTAGATAAGATAAAAGTGGTTCCGAGAATTTTATATATAGATGAAATGGCTTCAGAAAAAGAACAGGAAACCTATGTAAATGACCAGCTTCAAAAATATTTTAACAAGAAATATATAAGAACAAAAGAATAAATAAAAAGGCTTTAGATCATAATTCTAAAGCCTTTTGTTATGTTTTTATTTCTAGTCTTTAAAAACCTGATTTTCCTGTTCCTGAACCCTGATAAAAGTGGTTCTCTTGGAAAGTTCTTTAAGTTTTGAAGCTCCTACATAAGTACAGGTAGACCTTACACCTCCCAGAATATCTTTTACGGTGTCTGCCACAGGCCCTTTATAGGCTGCTTTCACTGTTTTTCCTTCGGAAGCACGATATTCTGCTACCCCTCCGGAATGCTTATCCATTGCTGTTTTGGAACTCATTCCATAGAAAAGGCGGTATTTTTTACCATTTTCCTCAATCATTTCTCCGCCACTTTCATCATGACCTGCAAACATTCCGCCCAGCATTACGAAATCTGCACCACCTCCAAAAGCCTTTGCAACATCGCCGGGAACTTTACATCCGCCGTCAGCAATAATATGACCTCCCAGACCATGAGCGGCATCAGCACATTCAATAATAGCAGAAAGCTGAGGATAGCCAACTCCTGTCTTTACTCTGGTAGTACAAACAGACCCGGGGCCAATACCTACCTTTATGATATCAGCACCCACGAGAAGAAGCTCTTCCACCATTTCTCCTGTAACGACATTTCCGGCGATAATGATTTTATCTGGAAAATTTGCCCTTGCTTTCTTCACAAATCCAACGAAATGCTCAGAATAACCATTGGCTACATCAATGCAGAGAAACTCGATTTTTGGATGTTTTTCAAGGATCAGTTTTATTTTTTCTTCATCGGCCTTTCCCGTTCCTGTGCTTAAAGCAATATATTGATGAATACTTTCAGGCTGGCTCTGCAGAAACTGATCCCACTGTTCTGGAGAATAATGTTTGTGAATAGCTGTAATGATTTTTTCTTTTGCCAGCTCTACCGCCATTTCAAAAGTTCCTACGGTATCCATATTGGCGGCAATTACAGGAACACCTGTCCATTTTTTCTTAGTATGTTTAAAAGTAAATTCTCTCTGTAAATCAACTTCTGATCTTGATTTTAAAGTAGAACGTTTGGGACGGAACATTACATCCTTGAACCCCAGTTTTATGTCATATTCTATACGCATTTTGTAATTATTTGTCAGAATAAAGGTAGTGAATAATATGAAATAGTGTATTTTTGAAATAATGGATTTTCCTGTAACATTTCATATTTTCGGTAAAACAATTCTTGCACATCCACTTTTTGAGGCTGGCGGAATGTTTTTGGGGATGAGATATTATTTTTATCTGAAACGCAAGTCCAAAGAAAAGCTTTCTTTCAATACCTCTGCTGCCGTTTTGATAGGAGCCACTGCCGGCGCTTTGATAGGTTCCAAGCTGATTGGCAATCTGGAAAGTCCTTATACGCTATTTGAGAATTTTAGTATTAAAAAATTTTGGTCAAATAATACCATTGTCGGAGGTCTGGCCTTTGGCTTACTCGGTGTGGAGCTTGCCAAGAAGATTGTACATCATAAAGAAAGTACTGGAGATCTTATTGTTTTTCCTTTGATGTTTGCCATTATTATAGGCAGGATAGGGTGTTTCCTTACCGGAATTGATGAAGAAACGTATGGCATTCCTACTGATTCTGTTTTTGGAATGCATCTTGGCGACCAATATCTCAGACATCCCGTTGCTTTGTATGAAATAGCCTTTTTAATTTTTCTTTGGATAGGATTAAAATATATTCAAAATCTTAAAAAGTATCCTTCCGGTTTTATTTTTCAATTGTTTATGCTCAGCTATTTTACTTTCAGATTCTTTTTAGATTTTATAAAACCAAGAGTTGAGATCGTAGGAAACCTTGGGATGATTCAAATTGTCTGTATCTGTGTTATTATTTACTATATTTATACTGTAAACACCAAAACTTTATATTTAAAATGAAAACCTTAACTATTTTGGAAGTAGGAAATCTGGCGGGTGTAGTCATAATGATTATTGGAGTGATTATTTTGGTAGCCGTGGTTTTTTCCCTTATCGTTACTGTTATCACAAAAATGATATATGAAAGGAAGGGAGACAGAAAATTCACTAAAAAACAATTTATCCAAACAATGCTTATCTGCCTTCTGGTCTGTGGATTGATCAGTGGTTATATTTGCGGAGGAGGAATTTAAACTTTTTGCTATGCCAGTAAGAAATTACACCTATTACGATTATACAATCAGTCTTTGTCCGGAATGTCTTAAAAGAGTCGGTGCTAAGATTATTATTGAGGATGAAGCTGTTTTTATGACCAAAAGATGTCCCGATCATGGTTTTTTTAAAACAAAAATAGCTTCTGATGTACCTTATTATAAAAACATAAGAAACTATAATAAAGCCTCAGAAATGCCTCTTCATTTCGGAACTGATGTAGAATATGGATGTCCCTATGATTGCGGGCTTTGTGTAGACCATGAGCAGCATAGTTGTCTTTCTATCGTAGAAGTTACAGATCGTTGTAATTTGACTTGTCCTACCTGTTATGCGATGTCTTCTCCGCATTATGGAAGTCATAGAAGTCTGGAAGAAATTGAAGCCATGTTTGATGTTATTGTAAAGAATGAAGGTGAGCCGGATGTAGTTCAGATCAGTGGGGGAGAACCTACGATTCATCCGGAGTTTTTCAAAATTATGGATATTGCAAAGTCGAAACCGATTAAACATCTCATGCTGAATACCAATGGAGTCAGAATTGCCAATGATCCGGGATTTGCTGAACAGTTGGCGACCTATGCTCCTGAGTTTGAAATATACCTTCAGTTTGATTCATTTAAACCGGAGGTACTGGAAGACTTTAGGGGAAAGGATCTTACTGCTGTAAGAATGAAAGCGTTGGAAAAACTCAATGAGCTTAATCTTTCCACTACATTAGTTATTGTCCTTCAAAAAGGCAAAAATATTGATGAAATTGGAAAAATTATAGAATTTGCCCTGAAACAGAAATGTGTGAGGGGAATCACGTTCCAGCCTGTTGAAATTGCGGGAAGAAACCGGGAAGATTCTGCTCATGAAAAGATTACTTTAACTGAGGTGAGACAGGAAATAATCAATCAGTTTCCTTTACTAAACTCTGATGATATTATCCCGGTTCCATGTAACCCGGATTCCCTGGCTATGGGATATATTTTAAAATTACAGGACGAGACGATTCCTTTGACCAGGTATATAAATCCTGCAGATCTTCTGAATAATGAATCAAGAAATACCATCGTTTACGAACAGGATAAAGGACTGCATATGCAGCTGCTGGATATATTCAGTACCGGGATTTCTGTAGATAAGGTACAGCCCAAAGTAAATCAGTTACTATGCTGTCTTCCGGAAGTTTGTGCCCCGGATCTTGATTATGATAACCTGTTTAGAATTATTATTATGAACTTTATGGATGCTCATGATTTTGATGTACGGGCAGTAAAAAAGTCCTGTGTGCATATTGTGAATAAAGACTTGAAGTTAATTCCTTTTGAAACCATGAACCTTTTCTATAGGGATGAAAAAAAGGCTTACCTCGAAGAACTTAGAAAAGAAGATAAAGTATTATTTTAATACATAAAAAAGCGTGAAATCAAATTTCACGCTTTTTTTACTTTTAATTTCTGATATTTATTTTTCTTCTTTCACATTTTCAAAGGTCATCACCTCTTCTAATGTTTTCATGTATTCGTATGCCGTAAGGTCAAACTTTACCGGAACAATGGAAATATATCCGTTAGCCAAAGCTGTTTCATCAGCATCTTCAGAATCATCCATATTGTTAAAATAACCAGTTAGCCAGTAATATTTTTTACCATGTGGGTTTATTCTTTCATCAAAGCTTTCTTCCCATTTTGCGTGAGCCTGTTTACATACTTTTACTCCTTTTATTTCTTCAGCCGGAAGTTTAGGAATATTCACATTCAGTACAATACCTTTTGGCATTGGGTTTTCCAGGGTTCTTCTTACGATATTCTGAATAAATTCTTTAGCCTGCGTAAAATCAGCTTCCCAACTGAAATCCAGTAATGAGAATCCAATTGCAGGAATTCCTTCTACCCCCGCTTCTACAGCAGCTGACATCGTTCCCGAATAGATCACATTAATAGAAGAGTTGGCTCCGTGGTTGATGCCTGAAACTACAATATCAGGTCTTCTTTTCAGAATTTTATCAAGAGCCATTTTTACACAGTCTACAGGGGTTCCGCTGCATGAAAAATCAATCTGCGGACCTTCCAGGGTAACTTCTTCGTAGCTTAGGGTAGAATTAATGGTAATAGCGTGGCCTTTTCCACTTTGAGGAGAGTTGGGTGCTACAACAACTACTTCTCCGATTTCATTCATAAAACTGATAAGATTTCTGATACCAGGAGCTGTAATTCCATCATCATTAGTAACCAGAATAAGCGGTCTTTCCATAAATTATCTTTAATATTTTTTATTCAAATAGGGTGAATTTGTTCATGTTAGAATTGAACAAATAGATTTTCAACACATCAAATGTAGGTAAAAATAAGACGTAATAAAACAGCTGTTTTATTATTAATTTTTCTGGATTCAGAATAGAGGCTGCCTTGTTTTTATTATAAAATGGGGCTGTGGGAATGGAAAAAGGAGAATTAAAGTTTAGAAAATAAATTAGGAATTAAGAAAAATTAATGCATTGATTTAATTTCAGGTTCCCCAAATTGCAATTTCTGTTTCATTAATAACCTCAGTACTTTACAGATGCTTTTTCAAACAGAATCTGATACCGTTTAGCTTAAAAGCACCTGCTAAGCCTGATGGTTGTTTAATTTAAGTGGTTGTACAAAATAATAAACTAATCAAGAGGTTTTCTGCCTGTAATGATGTTATAAAGAATAACAATAATGGCAATGACCAGTAGAACGTGAATCAAATAACCCGTGCTGATGCCCGGAACTATTCCTAACATTCCTAAAAGCCAAACAACGATGCAGATGACTGCAATTAACCATAATAAACTTCTCATGACGTTACATTTTAAAGTTATCTGGTTAAATATCAGCATATTTTGTGCCTTTATGCCTTGAAATTCATTTTTGTGGTATCTGTTTTTAGTTTTCAGTGAGAAATAAAATTGGGGATCTTCCTTGAAAACAGAATGATAATTACTGCATTTTGGAGCTAAACTGCCTGATAATAGGAAATGGCTAACACTGTTATTATTATTTGCGAATCTATTTAATAAAAATGTTCAAAACTTTCTGATAATTGCAAATAAGGTATTAAATTTGATCATTTGTAACAGTACCAAACTTACTGCTACTAATTATTATACTTATTTTAAAAAAATTAATAAATAAAGACAGTTTATGTGGAAAAATTTCAAACTGAATAAATTTTTACTTCTTATTCCATTAACCAGTCTGATGTTTTGTTTCAACTCGCCAAAGAATGACGATGAAAAGATGCAGACGATAATGGTGAGCGTAAAAAACACACTTTCTTATCTGCATTATAGCCCCAAATCTATCAATGATGCCTATTCGAAGGACGTTTATAAGCATTATTTCGAATTGGTAGATCCAGCGAAAAGATATTTTCTGCAATCTGACATGGATGAATTCAACAAGCATGAAACAAAGCTTGATGACTATATCAGCCAGGGTGATCTTACATTCTATAAGCTTACGATTGACAGACTATACCAGAGAGTGGATGAGATTGATAAAATAACACAGGATATTTTCAGTAAGCCAATCAATCTTCAGGAAGATGAAACCCTTACCCTTGAGCCGAAACTCAAAAAGGTACCAGCCAATAAGCAGGAACAGTATAATGAGTGGAAAAAATTCATCAAGTACAACATCCTACAGGAAGTAGAGTCGATGAACAGTAAAGAAGAGGCTCAGAAAGAAAAGAAAGACTCTGTTCAGAAATATAAGCTGAAAGATACAATCAAGTTTAAGCCTCTTACTCAGGACGAAAAGATCAAAAAAGCGACTGATGAAGTAAAAGATCTTGTAAAAGATACCTTTACCCGATTCAAAAAGAGAAAGAAAATGGATTGGTTTACCGTGTATATGAACGCTTACACAGAAGTATTCGATCCACACACCAATTATTATTCACCAAAAGATAAAGAAGATTTTGATACTCAGTTTACAGGAAAAGTAATCGGTATTGGTGCTTTGATCCAGGAGAAAAAAGGAAATCTTTATCTGGGAGCTCTTACCATTGGTGCACCGGCGTGGAAATCTAAACAGCTTTCAGAAGGTGATAAAATCCTGAAAGTAAGATCTAAACCGAAAGAAGATGCTGTAAATGTGGTAGGAATGCTTTCTGATGAAGCAGTACGATTGATCAGAGGTGAGAAAGGAACTCCGGTAACACTGACGGTTCAGAAAAAGGACGGAACGATCAAGGATGTAACAATGATCCGTGAAGAAGTCGCTATTGAAGATACTTTCGCAAGAAGTATTGTAGTAAATACTCCAAATGGAAAGAAATATGGTTTCATCAACCTTCCAAGCTTTAACGCTGATTTTGAAAATGCAAAAGGAAGAAATGCTTCGGATGATATTAAGAATGAGATCATTAAGCTGAAAGAACAAAATATTCAGGGAATTATTCTTGACCTTAGAAATAATGGAGGGGGTTCTTTAACTGAAGTAGGTGATATTATGGGGCTTTTCATGGAAGCAGGTCCTTACGTTCAGGTGAAAGACGGAAACGGGAAAATTCAGACTCTTAAAAATAAAAATGAAACTCCTATCTGGACAGGTCCATTGGTGATTATGCAAAACGAGCTTTCTGCTTCAGCTTCAGAAATCCTTGCAGGCGTAATGCAGGATAATGGAAGAGCAATGATTATCGGATCTCCGCAGTCTTTCGGAAAAGGAACCGTGCAGACTTTTGTTGATCTGAACAGATTCCTGAACACGGAGGATGATTTCGGATCTTTAAAACTGACTATCCAGAAGTTCTACAGAATTACCGGAGAATCTACACAGAGAAAAGGAATTGTTTCTGATATCCAGATGAAAGACTTCTTTACCTATGCTGAAGTAGGAGAGCGATATGATGACTATGCTTTGGCATGGGATAAAATTCCACCTACAAAATTCCAGAAACTGAACTATTTCAACATTCAGGCGCTGGAAAAAGCAAGTGCAGACAGAATGGCTAAAAACAGCAATTATCAGTTGTTATTAGAGTCTGCTCAGTGGAGAGAAAAACTGGACAAGGAAGAAAATATTACTTTGAATATCACTAAGTTCAATGAACTGATGAAGAACAGAAAGTCTCAGATTGAAAAGTTCAAGGCTTTAACTAAATTTGAGAACGGACTTCAGTTCATCATGTATCCAAGTGAAGTTGAAAGAGAGAAAAAAGATGAAGCTTTCAAGAAAAAATCTGAAATGTGGATCAAGAATCTGAAAAAAGATCTTTACCTGCAGGAAGCAATGAATATTGTATCAGATATGGGAGCTAAATCCTAAACATAAAAAAACCGCTAATAAAAATTAGCGGTTTTTTTATTGAGTAACGGGATTATTTAATTTCTACACATCCCACTCTTCCTCCTGCATTTCCGGTTGGCTGAGTATGGAAATCATCTGCAGCAGCATGTACAATAAGACCTTTTCCGATGATGTTTTTAGACTCATCTGTACAGCCCAGACACCATTTGTCTGTCTTGAAGGTCAATGTTGCAGTTCCGCTCTCATCAGCAACCAGGTTTCCTATATCTCCCATATGGAAATGTTCAGCACCCCATTTACCATGATCATTCTTGGAAGGATTCCAGTGGCCTCCGGTAGAAGTTCCGTCTGCTGCAGAGCAGTCTCCTTTTTCATGAATGTGTACTGCATGGATTCCAGGAGTAAGATTGGTGATATCCAGCTTCATGGTTACCTCATTTCCATTTTGGGTAAACTTCGCTGTTCCTCCTGTTTGTGTTCCGCTTTTGGCGTTTACAGAATACATTTTTGTAGTTCCGCATGAAGCGGCTAAAAATGCACACCCTGCCAATAATGCTAATGTTTGTACTTTCATTTTTTAAATGATTTATAGTGATTTTACCCCTAAATTATGAAAGATTTTTCAAAGCGCTTTATGATTTCAGTCTTTTTTCAAAAACATACTGCGCAGTAAATCCGAAATTCCATACGTTTCAGCCTCAGATTCTGCAATTTTTGAACGGGAAAGGGTAATTGCTTTAAAAAGGGTAAAAAAACTTATTTTTAACGTGAAAGTAATTATTACTCTCACGTATTAAAAGAAGAAATAGAAAATGATTATTCTATATACACTCATCAGCGAAGAAAAGCACCAGTCTCTCATTGACCGGTATCTGCCTGTTTTTTCTGAGGATATTAAAAGAGATATTCTGAGATACAGAAGATGGCAGGATGCACAGCTTTCTTTGCTTGGAAAGATTTTGTTACTGCAGGGTTTGAGAACCTATTATGATATTTCTGATGCAGAAATTATGGTTAATTCCAATAATAAACCTTATTTAAAAGGGAATCCTGTATACTTTAACATTTCTCATTCCAAAGATCTTGTTGCCTGTATCATTGCTGAATTTCCTGTGGGAATTGATGTTGAGTTTTTCGATACTTCTATAAACTACCTTGATTTTGAATTTCAGATGACCACTAATGAGTTTAAAAAAATTAATGAGGCAGAAGACGGGATCAAGAGTTTTTTTGCCTATTGGACTGCAAAAGAGGCTGTTATAAAAGCACATGGTGATGGAATGATGATCCCTTTAGATTCCTTTGATGTCTCAAATAATGAAGCTCTCATTAACGGTGAAAAATTCTTTACAAAAGATATTTTTATTGATAAAAATTACTGTAGTTGTATTGCTTCAAATGACATCAAAATAAATAACATAGTGCCTTTTATTGAATATCTTGAAATTTAAATGGGTTAAATTTTTTTTACTATATGTGCTTGTATTACAGTATTTTTTTAACCTAATAAAATCATTGTGTGGTGATTAATGTTGTTTTTTTTGTGCATTTTTCTTTGGAGAATCCAAAATAACATATATCTTTACTCGCAGAAAAAAAATTATTTTAAACACACAAGACAAAAATGAAAAAAAATGTATTTCTGCTGGTTACATGCTGTTTCAGTGTGCTTTCTTTTGCACAAGTGGGTATCAAAAAAGACAACCCCAATGCCAGCACTGATCTTGAATTGGGATCAAACAACAAAACACTACTTTTAAACAGAGTTCCCAACACCAGTTCAGTTGCAAATCCGGTTAATGGTATGATGATCTATGATTTGTCCGAAGAATGTGTAAAAGCATATCAGGCAGGCAAATGGTCCAAATGCCTGGGTAAAGGGTTAAGTGGAAAAAAAGCTCTTAATAGCCTTGTTTCTTTATCTTGTACCTCCGCTACTATTTCTCCAAGTCCTGTTGCCGGACAAGCTTTCAATGGTACACTGACGATTCCCTACACAGGTGGGAACGGAGAAACTTATGAGGCACAATCTATTAAGGCCAATGGACTGAGCGCTGCTTTACCCACTGGAAGATTTGCCATGGGAAGCGGAAGTTTACTATACCATATTACAGGAACTCCGGACCGGACCGGCAATATTACATTTAATGTAACTGCTGCAGGAACTTCTTGTTCTGTTACTTCAAAATAATATATTAGGTATTTCCAGATGACCAGTTTCAAACCATTGCAGCGTATTTCTTAAGTAATTTCTGTGTATTCTATGGTAATTGGAATTCATAACAGTTTTGTTTATCAATTATAAATTAAACTGTTATAAAAACCGCCAATACTCTAATTTATACAAGGTTTCTCTATTTTATCTTGCAACTATACAGACACTTTTTGAATCTGCTTACTGGAATTTGCTGTTCTTTATTTTTATTACAACTTCAATAAAGAATATTTATATAGACAAATTTTATTAAACACAACAAAAATTTAAAATGAAAAAAAAGTTATTATTACCTATCTATCTTAGTATTAGTACTTTTTCCTTTGCTCAGGTAGGGATTAATCAACCTAATCCTAATTTAAGTGCAGATCTCGAACTGGGATCTAAGAATAAGAGTTTATTATTAAACAGAGTTCCCAATACAGGGGCTATTAATAATCCGGTAAACGGAATGCTAATCTATGATGTATCAGAGCAATGTGTAAAAGCTTTTCAGGGAGGTGCCTGGTCACAATGTTTCTGGAAAGAAAGCTCTTCTTTTACATTAGTATGTTCATCTGCGGTATTTAATCCTGCTTCCGCAACTCAGAATCAACCATATACAGGGACATTAACAATTCCTTATACAGGAGGTGACGGAAGTGCTTATACTTCACAAGTTTATCAGGCCAATGGATTAACTGCTACATTAGCTCCGGGTAATTTTGTGATAGGAAATGGCACTTTACAGTTTAATGTATTAGGAACTCCGGTGAGTGCAAGTCCTGCAGTATTTAATATTACTGTAAATGGAAGTACTTGTTCTGCAATTTCTCTTCCGGTCAATAACGGAACTCCGGTAATTCCTCCCACAATTACTGTCCAGGAAGGAATATATTTTATAGGTTCAGTATATGATAATGATTATGCTCCTTATACAGAGCCTACAGGACCTGCTACAACTGCCAGACCTGTAGCGGCAGATGGTGTTCTGGATAAACTGGCAGATTATCAAGGTTTCATTCCTACGTCAGGACTGGACATTTTTATTCCTGTTACCACTACAGGAACTGGTTCTCTTAGCGCGTGGAGTTCAACAACAACGGTTCCTGCTAATCTTACAGAAGATGGAATTTCCAGACAACTTACACTTTCATGGGCAGCACAGACTTATGATTCTAATACTAAATCAATAAAAGCAAAGCTTACAGCTATAGGGGGAACTTTGAATGCCAAAAAACTGGATATTAATGCAGGAATAGGAAATGACTATCTTGGAGTATTAATGGCAAGGTTCCAGTTCCCTTCTAATAATACCGGAGCTTCAAAAAATTATGATGTTCGTATTCTACCTGGTATTCCAGATAAAATGTTTGGTATGACTGACGCAGGAGGATCCAATAACAGACATAATTTCCTTTATCTTCCTGTTCAGGCTGAAGATGGCTATACATGGTTAAACAATAACCTTGGAGCAGATTATACCAATACTAACAGTCCAAACTTCAGTATTGCTCAGCAGGCAACCGGACCTAAAGATTTTAAAGCTTATGGATCAATGTTCCAATGGGGAAGAAAACCAGATGGGCATGAGTTAATGATTTGGACTGCAAATAATGCAGGAACACCTGTTAATCCAACAGTTAATCCAACAGCAACCGATAATCCAACAGATACCAGGTTTATTGGAACAGGTGGAGGCTGGAGAGTAACAGCAGATGGTACATTGTGGCAGAATGGATCTGCTCCGAATAATCCTTGTCCTAAAGGATTTAAAGTTCCTTCAGCAGCTCAGCTAACTAATTATATAGCAGCAGTTAAACCTTTAGGATTAGGTGGTGGAATTAATGCGGCAGCTTCCAGCAAACTGGCTTTTCCTGCGGCAGGAAAACGTGATGCTTCATTTGGAACGATATCATCATCTTATTCAGGAAGCAGCGGCTTCTATTGGGGAAGTGGAGCGTCCGGCCAGTCCGGTGATATCTTCCAGATTTCAGAATTTGGAGAACATGGTGTTTCAAGCTCAGGAACAGCACAGGGAAGCTCAGTTCGTTGTATCAAAGAATAAGTAAAATTTAAAATAAATGATTATTTGATGGCCGCCAACATTGTTGGTGGCTATCAGTAATTACTGAATCTAATACCATTAATAAAAATAAACTCCCTCTGTCAGACCATATTATGTATTCAATACTATATTCTGATTAAAATCATGATAAACACATTTAAACTAAACAAAGCTTAATGTTCTTTTACTTAAGTAAGAGAATCTCAGTAAACCTATTACAATTATTTCACTCTCATAAATTCAATATTTTCAAGATTTTACCAAAATTGCTTGGGTCCGGAAGTATTTAAATGAAGACATTAAGAATAATTAAAATGGTGAAAAAACGACTTAAATCTAACCTACCTAATATCTCTTTATCCTATGGAAGCATTTCCTATGAAGCTGACCCCATACCAGTCAATTTTTTTTAATGAATGGATGCTTAATCCTTCCCGAAGTGATTATAATATTATATTTGACCAGTCTATGGCTGGATCTATAGATATCCAAAGACTGAATATAAGCCTGATAAGATTTGTTAATAATCAATTGTTGGTAAACAGTAATGTGATCTCCAAATCCGGGGAGCTGTTCTGGAAACGTAGGCCTTTACTTTCAGAAAATGATCAGATATTAACATTTATTCCTCGGGAACTTGGCCTTGAAGAAATACTGGATTTTGCATTACAACCTTTTGATCTGGAAAAAGAGCAGTTAGCCAGATTTTATGCAATTCAGTTAGATAACGGAGGCTATAGGATTATCCATATCTTTTCACATATTCTAGTGGATGGGCTGAGTGCTAACAGTATCTATACAGAACTGAGTACATATTACAACGATCCTGTCTATGAAAACCCAATCAACATTACTGAACAGACAAAACTATATGACAATTTAAGAATCCAGCTTGAAGATACTTTAGCAAAAGGAAAATCAGAAATGTCAAATTTCTGGAAAACCAATCTGAATGAGGTAGAGAATATTGGTTTTAAATTTTTAAAGACCAGACCTTTAGAATCAGCATCTGAAAAAAATAAAGCACTTCCGAAAAACCCGGTAAGTGAGCTTCGTTTTAGTATTTCCGAATCTATATTTTCTAACGTAAGACAATTAACATCAAAATACAAACTTACGCCTTATACATACGGGCAATTGGTATTAGCTGTCTTACTGCATAAAATTTCAGGAGTAGATAATCTTGTGATTAATTATCCGGTTGGAATTACAGAAGGCCAGGATTTTATCTTTGGAGCTCATATTAATACGGTTTTAAAAGGATACCGATTCAATAAAGACACTTCTCTTCAGGACCTGATTGATCAGAATATAGAATACACCAATCAATTAAAAATAAGCAAAGCACGATACCTTCCAGTTGAAGAGTTGATCAGCTATGCTCCTACATCAGATATTTTAGAATATGGATTTGTACAAACCAGTCTTAAAGACGTGGTGATTCATTATGAAGGAACAAGTGATGTGATTATCAACAGTGATCTGAATGTCGATCTGGTGGGTAAATTATCATTTGAACAGGAAGTACGAAACGGACAGCTTAATTATAAGGTTCGGTATGCCAATCAGGATCTTAGCACAGAGTTGATATTCAATTTTACTAAAATCTATCAACGATTATTTGTTGAAATCCTTGATGAACTTCTGGAAGGAAATCCTGGGAACTCAATAAGTAATTATAAACTTTTAGATACAGAAACCTTCCAAACGATTATTCATGATTGGAATGATACAGATTCAGATAATCCTTCGGATAAAACCATTCATCAGTTATTTGAAGAGCAGGTAGAAAGAACACCGGATCAAACGGCATTGGTATATCATGCAACTAAACTTTCTTATCGTGAACTCAATGAACGATCAAACCGCCTGGCGAATTATCTTGTTAAAACATATGATCTTCAGCCTGATGACTTGATTCCATTATGTTTGGAGCGTTCTGAAAATATGCTGATTGCCATTCTCGCGGTATTAAAATCTGGAGCAGCATATGTACCAATAGATCCGTCATACCCTTCAGACAGAATTGAACATATTCTTCAGGACACCCGGGCAAAAATAATACTGACCCAGAATTCCGCAATAGATAAGGTACAGACTGCTATTTCAGATATAATCGCGCTGGATGATTATGCTTTTCAAAATATATTGGAAGGTATGAATCCTGACAACCTTTCTATACAGGTTAATCCGGATAATCTGGCTTACGTAATCTATACCAGCGGAACCACGGGACTGCCTAAAGGGGTAATGATAGAACATAGGAATGTAATAAATCTGGTGAATCAGGTACAGGATGCTTATGGCTATAGCAAAGGAGAAAAAATCACAGCATACACTTCCTATGTTTTTGATGTATCCGTATCAGAATTTTTCAATGCTTTATTGTATGGAAACGAACTGCATATACTGGGAGAAAATATCAAAAAAGATGCAGATTTAATAAGCCGTTATTTAATTGATAATCAAATAGCTTATGCCTACCTTCCACCGGTAATGCTATCTGTATTACCACGCATAGAATATCCATCCTTAAAAGGGTTACTTTATGCTGGTGAACCCTGTGACTATGAAACAGGAAAATACTGGTCAGAGTATACGAAACTTTATAATCTGTATGGGCCTACAGAAGCTACTATTTATGCTGTTTACAAACAGATACAGCATGGAGATGTACATCTTATCGGGCGTCCTGTAGGTAATACAAAGGCTTATATTCTGGATAATGATTTTCAGCCTGTTCCTTTAGGAGCAGTAGGTGAGCTTTACCTTGGTGGAGCGGGCATTGCAAGAGGTTACCTGAACCGCCCGGATTTGACAACCGAGCGTTTCATAAAGAATCCTTTTCAGGGTGAAAATGAAAGACTTTACAAAACCGGAGACCTTGTACGCTGGCTTCCTGATGGGAATATCGAATATATCGGACGTAATGACTTCCAGGTAAAAATCCGGGGATACAGGATTGAGCTGGAAGAAATAGAAAATAAACTTCACCAGTTTCCGGGAGTAAAACAATCTGTAGTTCTGGTGAAAGAAAACAAAACCGGAATGAAGTATCTGGCAGGGTATTATGTTTCTGATGAAGAATTAAATATTGAAGAACTGACTGTCTTCCTTTCGGAATCCCTTCCGGAATATATGATTCCCGGAGCTTTTGTACAACTGACGGAACTTCCGCTCACTGTTAACGGAAAACTAGACAGAAAACAGCTTCCAGAGCCTGAATTTACAGGAAACAGAGAATATACGGCTCCCCAGAATGAACTGCAGGAAAGACTATGTCAGATCTATGGTGAAATACTTGGATTGAATAGTGAAACCATCAGTATCTATGATGATTTCTTCCGTTTGGGAGGAAACAGTATCATGGCAATAAAGCTGATCAGCAAAATACAGTACGAACTGAAGCTGCAGGCTAATGTATCCATGGTGTTTAGCCACAAAACCATTGTTTCTTTAGCTGAGGTTTTAAGCGGAGAAAATAATATTGATAAACAAGAGAAAATTGTCCCTTTAGAAGTGACTTCAGAGGAAGATCAACGATTATCCTTTGCTCAGGAAAGACTTTGGTTTATTGAAAAATTTGAAGAAGGGAGTAATGTTTACAATATTCCAATGGTATTTAAGCTTGGAACCCATGTTCAGACAGAATTTCTTCAGCAGTCTTTTGAAATGCTGATTCAGCGTCATGAAGTCTTGCGCAGTATGATCCGTTCTACGGAAGAGGGAATAGGATATCAGGTAGTTACAGACCAGAATATTCAGCTTTCTGTAAAAGAGGTTCAAACGAGAGAAGAGCTTGATGAGGAGATCAATAATGCCAATAATAAAATTTTTAATTTAGAGGAGGAACTTCCATTGAATGTAGTCCTTTTCAGGTTGAAAGATCAGAAATATGTATCCGTTGTAGTTCACCACATCGCTTTTGATGGATGGTCTACAGATATTTTTATCAAAGAAATTAACAGTATTTATCACTGCCTTGCAGAAGGAAAAACACCGGAACTTCCAGTTTTAAATATTCAATATAAAGACTTTGCATTATGGCAGAGAAACTATCTTAAAGGAGATACACTTGATCAGCAGATTATTTACTGGAAAGATAAACTTAATGAATTTCAGACGCTTGATCTTCCATTGGATTTTAAAAGGCCGGCACAAACCTCTTACGAAGGAGCAACGGAATATTTTAACTTGCCAGCCGATCTTGTGACAAACCTGAGAGAGCTTTCAAAAGAGCTGGGAGTAAGTTTATACAGTGTGATGCTTAGTGGTTATTCACTGATGTTGTCCGCTTATTCAGGTCAGGATGACATTATTGTTGGAAGCCCTGTTGCCAACCGTCATCATGCAGGTCTTGAAAATATCATCGGTCTCTTTGTTAATACATTGGCTCTAAGAGAGAAAATTGATCCCAATCAGGAGCTTAAAGACTTTATTTTACAGGTTTCCCAATCCGTAATGGAGGCACAATCTCATCAGGATCTTCCTTTTGAAAAGCTGGTAGAAGAGTTGAAAATAGATCAGGATATGTCCCGCCATCCGATTTTCCAGGTTATGTTTGGACTTCAGAACTTTGAAGAAGGAATTTATTCTGCCCATACAGATGAAGCGATTCTTCTTCCTTTTGACGGTAATATCAATTATCAAACGGCAAAGTTCGATTTAACCATGATGATTGATGATCATGGAGAAGAAATACGGGGAATATTCAACTATGCAGCATCACTTTTCAACAGAGATACGATTTTGCGTATGAAGGATACTTATGTACTGCTTCTTGAACAGCTTGTTGATCTCAGAAATAAAAAAGAAGAAAGCAGTAAGATCAATGGTCTTTCTTTTATGACAAAAGAAGAGCATAAAAAGATCATAGTAGATCAGAATACATCAGAAAGCTGCCCTGAAACGTATACTATTCACAGATTATTTGAAGATCAGGTACAAAAAAATCCGGATCGTACAGCATTAGTATATCAGAATATTCGATTATCTTATCAAGAGTTGAATGTGAGAGCAAACCGTCTTGCCCATTTTCTTATTGAAACCTATAATCTTCAGGCCGAAGATATGGTTCCTTTATTTTTGGAGCGGTCTGAAGATATGATTATTGCTATTCTTGCTGTTTTAAAAACCGGAGCAGCCTACGTTCCTATGGATCCGTCTTATCCGGCAGACAGAATAAGACATATTTTGGATGATACGAATGCAGAAATTATTCTTACTCAGGAAAAAATATCAGAAAAAATCCAGAATATAGACCTTACCAAGAACATTATCTCATTGGATGACGTTTCTTTCCGGGATGTCATTGAAAAAAGCAATGCAGAGAACCCTGAGACTGAAAATAATTCAGATAAGCTGGCTTATGTGATCTATACCAGTGGAACAACGGGAATGCCTAAAGGGGTAATGATTGAGCACAGAAATGTGGTAAATGTAGTGACTCAGATCAGAGATGCCTATGGTTTCAGTGAGAATGAGAAGATAACAGCGTTTACTCCTTATGTATTTGATGTATCGGTATCAGAATTTTTTAATACTCTATTGTACGGAAATGAACTGCATATCTTAGATGAAACCATTAAAAAAGATGCAGATTCAATAAGCAGATATTTACTTGATCATCAGATAGCATATGCGTATCTGCCTCCGGTAATGTTATCTGTTCTTCCTCGTATTGAATATCCTGACCTGAAAGGATTACTGTATGCTGGTGAACCATGTGATTATGAAACCGGAAAGTACTGGTCAGAATATACAAGCCTTTATAACCTTTATGGACCTACAGAAGCTACAATTTATGCAACTTACAAAAAAGTAGAGCATGGTGATGTCCATTTGATCGGACATGCCGTAGAAAATACTTCAGTGTATGTACTGGATGGTCTTCATCGCCCGGTTCCCGTAGGAGCTGTTGGAGAACTTTACCTTGGAGGAGTTGGAATTGCACGAGGCTATCTTAACAGACCCGAGCTGACTTCAGAACGCTTTATTCTGAATCCTTTTCAAACAGAAGAACAGAAAGTATACAGTAAGAACGGAAAACTTTATAAAACAGGAGACTTAGTAAAATATCATGCCGATGGAGAGTTGGAATATATCGGAAGAAATGACTTCCAGGTAAAGATCCGCGGCTATAGAATTGAGCTTGGGGAAATTGAAAACAAGTTGCAGCAAAATCCGGTAATTCGCCAGTCGGTAGTTCTTGCTAAAACCAATAAAGCAGGAATGAAATATCTTGTTGGATATTATGTATCTGATGCTGCGATAGAATCTCATGAAATTTCAGAATTTCTGGCAGAAACCTTGCCGGAACATATGATTCCGAGTGTGTATGTACATCTTGAGAAGCTTCCATTGACCATTAATGGGAAATTAGATAGAAAGCAACTCCCTGAACCGGAATTTACGATAAGCAGTGAATATACAGCCCCTGAAAACGAATTACAGAAAAAGCTATGTCAGGTTTATGCAGACGTTCTTGGTCTGAACACTTCAGTCATTGGAATTCATGATGATTTCTTCCGTCTTGGAGGAAACAGTATCATGGCCATAAGATTGATCAGCAGTATCAAAAAAGCTTTGAATGTATCAATAGGAGTAGCGGTTGTCTTTACTCATAAAACAGTAGCCTCTCTGTCTCATGTCATTGGCAGCAAGGTTGATGCAGGGTATCAGGAAAATATTGTTCCGATAAAAGTATCTTCTCCGGAAGAACAGCTGCTATCTTTTGCTCAGGAAAGACTTTGGTTTATTGAAAACTTTGAAGGTGGAAGTAATGCCTATAATGTTCCAATGGCCTTCAGATTAAACAAAGAAATACCGTTGGATGTTCTTCAGAGATCATTAGAGACGGTTGTAATGCGACATGAAGTGCTTCGTTCCGTAATCCGGACTGCAGAAAGTGGAATCGGTTATCAGGTTGTTACAGATCTTATCCCTGAATTCAAGTATAGAGAAGTTGGAACCAAAGAGGAACTGGAGAAAAAAATAGATCAATGTGCCCATAAAGTATTCCGTCTGGAAGAAGAAATTCCGGTAGAAACTACTGTTTTCAGGTGGGAAGAAAATCATTATCTGTCTGTTGTAATTCATCACATTGCATTTGACGGATGGTCTGCGGATCTGTTTTTAAAAGAAATACAAACAGTATACAATGCTCTTGTTAAAGGGGGATATCCTCAGCTTCCGGAATTAAAAATTCAATACAAAGACTTTGCTTTATGGCAGAGAAACCATCTTACGGGTGAAACCTTAGAGAAGCAGATCAGTTATTGGAAAAACAATCTTGAAGACTTTGAAGCTCTTAGCCTTCCTTTAGATTTCAAAAGGCCAGCTAACATCTCTTATGACGGTGCTACAGCCCATTTCAGTCTTTCCCTGGAAGTAGGTTCTGGATTGAGAAAACTTTCCAGAGAATGGGGAGTGAGTTTGTACAGTGTGATGTTAGGAGGATATTATTTGATGCTTTCGGCTTATTCAGGCCAGGATGATATTGTCGTAGGAAGCCCTATTGCCAACCGTCATCATGAAGGTCTTGAAGATATGATCGGTTTCTTTGTGAATACATTGGCGCTGAGAGAGAAGATCAATGCAGAACAGGATCTTAAAGATTTTATTCTTCAGATTTCAAAATCAGTAACAGATGCCCAATCTTATCAGGAACTTCCATTTGAAAAACTAGTGGATGAACTGGATATAGAGCAGGACACTTCAAAACACCCGGTTTTCCAGGTAGTGTTCGGAGTTCAAAGCTTTGGAATGAATGCAGATCATGAAGCTGTGTTTACTCCTCTGCACCATGAAGTCAACTATCAGGCAGCTAAGTTTGATCTGACCACTATGATTGATGACGGAGAAGAAACGATCAGGGGAATATTCAACTATGCAACCTCTCTTTTCAAAAAAGAAACGGTTTTGAGAATGCAGGGTACTTATCTTCTGCTTCTTAATCAGTTGGCTGCAATAGGAGAGAACAGTGATAAAAAGATAAAAATCAACGAATTCCGTCTTCTGGAAGATTCAAATTACAGTCAAATCACAGAAGGGTGGAATGAAACGATTTCTGACTATGCTTCTGATAAAACAATACAGCAATTGTTTGAAAATCAGGTGGTAAAAACACCCGATGCTACAGCTTTAGTGTATCAGAATATTGAATGGTCTTATCAGGAACTGAATAAAAGATCAAACCGTTTAGCGAATTATTTAATTAGTACTTACAATCTGCAGCCGGATGATTTAATTCCTTTATGCTTGGAACGCTCCGAAAATATGCTGATGGCTATGATGGCTGTATTAAAAGCCGGAGCCGCTTATGTTCCAATGGATCCTTCCTATCCATCAGAAAGAATTGAACATATTCTTCAGGATACGAAAGCAAGGCTTATTTTAGGTCAGGAAAGTACAATGAAACAGTTGAAAAACAATGCTGTTGATGTTATTGCTTTGGATGAGGTTGTCTTTCAAGCAGCACTTGAAACCTTTGATATTAACAACCCTGTTACCAATGTTAAGACTAATAATTTAGCCTATGTCATTTACACTAGTGGAACAACCGGAATGCCTAAAGGCGTACTGATAGAGCATAAAGGAGTGGCCAATCTGATACAGCAGCACGCAAAAGAATATGGATTTCTATCAGATCAGTGCATTCAGCAGAAAAATTGTCTTTGGTATGCGAACTATGTATTTGATGCCCATGTAGCTGAGCTTTATCCGGCTCTTGTGCATGGACAATCTGTACATCTTCTGAATAAAGAAACACAGGCGGATCTTGTTGGATTACAGCAGTATATTAAAGAAAATAATATAAGTATTGCTACGATTCCTCCGGTTTTACTAACCAAAGAATACATTCTTCCGTTGAAAACACTTTTGGTTGCCGGTGACATCACAAATCCACAGGTAATGGCCCTGTATAAAGAGCATGGAATAGACCTGGTTAATGCTTATGGACCTACAGAAAGTACCGTATGTGCAACTTTACACCACTACAACGAGGATGAAAATCCATTAAATATCGGAGGCCCGATCGGAAATGTGAGTGTTTATGTTCTAGATCAACATGTAAGACCGGTTCCGGTAGGAGCAGTGGGAGAATTATACATTGGAGGAGCTGGAATTGCAAGAGGGTATCTGAACAGACCCGAACTTACAGAAGAACGTTTTATAGCCAATCCTTTCCAGACTTTAGATCAGAAAACAAAAGGAGAAAATGAACGTCTGTATAAAACAGGAGACCTTGTACGCTGGCTGCCGAATGGCGAGCTGGAATATATCGGAAGAAATGATTTCCAGGTAAAGATCCGTGGTTATAGAATTGAATTAGGTGAGATTGAAAATAAGCTGTTAACCTACCCTGGAATCCGTCAGTCAGCTGTATTAGCTAAGGAAAACAAAGGAGGGTTAAAATATCTTGCAGGTTATTATGTCTCTGAAAATCCTATAGATTCAGTACGTCTTTCAGAATATTTATCCGAATCATTACCAGAATATATGGTTCCGGGAGTATTTGTTCATTTAACTTCTTTACCATTAACAGTCAATGGAAAATTAGACAGAGGAGCATTACCTGAACCCGATTTTACAGGAAATAAAGAATATACACCTCCGGAAACAGAGTTGCAGAAAAAATTATGTCAGATTTATGGTGAGGTTTTAGGCCTTTCTTCAGATAGCATCAGCATTCATGATGACTTTTTCAGACTGGGAGGAGATAGTATCATCAGCATTCAGTTGGTAGGAAGAATCCGCCAGCAATTGGAAGTGAGATTGAGTGTTAAAGAAGTCTTTGCTGCCCGTACTACAGCTTCTCTGGCCTTACTGATAGAAAATAAAAAGACTGAAGAGGAAACTCATATTGTAGCGGAACAAGGATTGTTGCAGGGGGAAGTTCCATTTTTACCCATCCAGGAATGGTTTTTCCATCAGATAGAATCAGGATATCTGGAAGATTTCAATCATTGGAATCAGGCATTCCTCATTAATGTTCCAAAACTTGATAAAGAACTGCTGGAACAATCTGTGAAATATCTGATAGAAAGGCATGATGCCCTCAGACTTCAGTACCACATTCAAGAGGGAGAATACATTCAGGAGTATGGAGAAATAAAAACTCCTTCAGTCAATTATCTCAATATTTCTGGTTTGAATCAGGAAGAATTATCAACGATTTTTACCCATTGGCAGTCTCATTTTAATATTGAAAGGGGTGCGTTATATAATGTCGGATATATTGATGGTTATCAGGATAGTAGTGCAAGGGTTTATTTTGCATTTCATCACCTGATTATTGATGCTGTAAGCTGGAGAATTATCACCGAAGATTTAAAAAACATTTATCAATCCCTTGAAAAAGGAGATACAAAATCCCTTGCATCCCATATCAAAGGAACCAGCTACCGTCAGTGGGCAGAAGCTGTAAAAACGTACAGATCAGAATCTCAGGAACAGGAGCTATTGTTTTGGAACACTATTGCAGAAACAGTTGAAGAGAATAATAGAAATCTGGAAAATTTCATAAGTGAAAATTACCAGGAGAATCAATTGATTATATCCGAAGAAACAACCCAAAAGTTAATCAGAGGTATTCACCATGTTTACAATACGCAGATCAATGATGTGCTGCTTTCTGCATTATCTCTTTCACTTTCAGAATTAACAGGACATGAAAATCATTCCGTTGTTTTGGAAAGTCATGGCCGTGAAGAAATATTCAGTCATCTTGATATTACGGAAACAGTAGGTTGGTTTACTTCTATGTATCCGGTGCTTTTAAAGAAAGGTGATGATTGGGCAAATACTGTAGTGGAGACTAAAGAAACACTCAGAAGCATTCCTCACAACGGAATTGGTTACGGTAGCTTGATGGGCTATACAGAACATGAATTGCCTAAAATCAGTTTCAATTACCTGGGACAGCTGGATCAGGAAACCGGAGAAAAAAGCTGGTTTATTGCTGCAGAAGACAGCGGTTTAAGTATTGGGAATAAAAACAAAGACACTTACTATATCAGTATCAATGGTGCTGTAATAGACGGTAAACTTCAGTTTAAGGTTGCGGGTTATCTGAAAGATGATCAGATAAGTTTGTTCTCAGAATCTTTTAAAACAAAAATAGAGGAAGTTGTTCATCAGCTTTCCCAAACAAACAGAAACTTCCTGACTCCATCTGATGTAGATTATAGAGTTGAAGAAGCTCAGCTTGCAGACATTCAGAAGGAAGGAGAAATTGAAGGAGTTTATTTGGCCAACAGTTTACAGGAAGGGTTTGTATATCATGCTTTAAATCAAGGGGAAACAGATGATGCTTACCGTGTACAATTAATCTGGGATTATTTTGCCGAAATCAACGCTGAAAAACTCAAAAAATCATGGGAACTGACACAGGAACGCTATCCCGCACTCAGAATAAGATTTAACTGGAATGGAGAAATCGTTCAGGTTATTGATAAAAAAGGAAATCTGGATTGGAGATATCAGGATATCAGCGGGATCAATGAAGAAGCTCAGAATGGTCTGATTGAAAAAATAACACAAAAAGACCGCTTTGAGGTTTATGATTTATCCAAAGGCAATCTATTCAGAGTTTACCTTTTCAAACGAGGAGAAAGCCATTACAGCTGCTTGCTTAGCAACCATCATGCGATTCTGGATGGATGGAGCTTGCCTGTTATTCTGAACAGCGTTCATGAATCATATCTTCAACTGAACAAAAATCATCAGCCTGAACTTATTGCAGATACAGCGTATACAGATACCCAAAAATACCTGCAGCAAAATAAAGAACTCAGCAGAAGCTTCTGGAAAAGCTATATGGATCAGGTTGAAGATCAGGAGGATCTGACTAATTTATTGAAAGAAAGTCAAAGACATACAGATCTGGGTATTTATAAACATATCAAAGATCATCAGGATGTAGAACTTTTGATAGAAGGAGAGCAGTATCAACAATTAAAAGAATTTACCCAAACAAATGGCTTTACTGTAAATGCTGTTCTGCAGTATTTATGGCATAACCAGCTGAAGATTTATAGTAATTCTGAAGTGACTGTCGTAGGAACTACTGTATCCGGAAGAAACCTTCCTATTAACGGAATAGAATCTTCTGCAGGACTTTATATCAATACGCTGCCATTGATTGTTAACCATGAAGAAGGTAAAATAAAAGACCATATAGTAAAGATTCAGGAGAATATCAGTGAGCTTAATGGCCATAGTGATGTTAACCTGGCAAGTCTTCAACGTGATGGGCGCAGAATTTTCAGCAGTTTATTTGTCTATGAAAACTATCCTGTTCCTCAGGGAGAAAATAACAACGATCTAGGTTTTGTATTCAGGGATGCAGTAGAAAGATTGGATTATCCGCTTGGAGTAACAGCTTTTGAACGGGATGAGAAGGTTTCTCTTGTGGTAAGTTATGAAGGATATCTGTTCGGGAGAAAGATGATGAATCAGCTGCTTAAAGGCATGCAAACGACGCTGAATCAGTTGTTGGAAAAACCTGAAATGGCCTCTGAAGATCTGTCTTATATCACCTTAGAAGATCAGGAAAAAATAACAATAGACTGGAACAATACCTGGACTGAATTCCCAACAGGTAAAACGATCCAAAGCATGTTTGAAGCTCAGGCAGCTAAAACACCGGATCGTATAGCTTTGGTATATCAGGATGTAACTTTATCCTATAAAGAGCTTAATGAACGTGCAAACCACCTTGCCAACTATCTGAACAACCATTATGATCTTCAGCCGGATGATCTTGTTCCTCTATGCCTGGAACGTTCAGAAAATATGCTGATTGCTATTTTAGCTGTATTAAAATCAGGAGCAGCTTACGTTCCGATGGATCCAACCTATCCAACCGATAGAATGGAGCATATTCTTCAGGATACACAGGCAAAAATAGTTATTACCCAAAATAGTGTTGAGGCAAAATTCAATGAAATTCACTCAGAAAAAGCAGAAATTCTGTTATTAGATGATGAAAAACTGATAAAAAAGCTTGAAAACAGAAGTATTGAAAATCCCGTTACTCAAACTCAGGCAGACGATCTGGCTTATGTGATCTATACCAGTGGAACAACAGGGATGCCTAAAGGAGTAATGATAGAGCATACAGGGGTGATAAACCTGGTTAGCGACCTTTATGCCCGTTACGACCTGAATGAATCCGAAATCATTCTTCAGTTTGCCAACTATGTATTTGATGCCTCCGTAGAGCAGATTTTCTTAGGCTTATTGAATGGATGTCAATTGCTGTTCATAGACAATCAGGAGATGCTGAATGAAGAGGAATATATCAGGAAATTAAAGGATTATAAAGTAACCTATCTGCCTTTTACCCCTTCCGTACTGCAAAATATAGATGTTACAACAGTAGAAAGTGTGCGGACATTAGACTCCGGAGGAGAGGCTTTACCGGCAGATCTGCATAGCAAATTGAAAAATGGAAACTTCCTGTTTGTTAACTCTTATGGGCCTACAGAAGTTACCATTACGTCCCTTGTCAATACCAATCGTGAGATCAACTGCATTGGACGTCCGCTTAATAATACAAGTGTATACGTTCTGGATCAGTTTTACCGTCCCGTTCCTGTAGGCGCTGTAGGAGAGCTTTATATCGGAGGAGTTGGGGTGGCTCGTGGGTATCTGAACAGACCGGAGCTTACAGAAGAACGTTTCATCAGTAATCCATTCCAGACAGAAGAACAGAAAAGCAGAGTTGAAAACAGCAGAATTTATAAAACTGGAGACCTTGTACGCTGGCTTCCGGACGGAAATATTGATTATATCGGAAGAAATGACTTCCAGGTAAAAATAAGAGGATTCCGTATAGAATTAGGAGAAATTGAAAACAGATTGCTTCAGTATCCGGAAATCCGCCAGGGAACAGTTCTTGTGAAAGAAAACAATGCAGGACTGAAATATCTTGTCGGCTACTATATTGCTGATGGAAGTATAGACACCCATCTGATTTCAGAATTTATGTCAGAAACACTTCCTGAATACATGGTTCCTGCTGCATTTGTGCATTTAACAACATTACCACTGACAATCAATGGTAAACTTGACAGAAAACAGCTTCCTGAACCTGAATTTACCATAAATAAAGAATATACAGCCCCTCAAAGTGAACTTCAGAAAAAACTTGTAGAAATCTATGGAGAAGTACTGGGACTATCTGCTGAGAATATCAGCATTCATGATGATTTCTTCAGATTAGGAGGAAACAGTATTATGGCGATCAAGCTTATCAGTAAGATCAAACAAAACATAGATTTGCAGGTAAATGTTACTAAAATATTCAGCAATAAAACAGTTGTGGCCCTGGAAAAAGTCCTGATGGATGACAATAATCCTACTGAACAGATAAGCATACAGCATGTTGAAGTAAATACTCCGGAAGAACAGAGATTATCCTTTGCTCAGGAAAGACTTTGGTTTATAGAAGCTTATGAAAAAGGAAGCAATGCCTACAACATTCCAATGGCGGCTGTTCTGGATGATAAAACAGATATTGAGGCTTTATGTACAGCTTTAAAAGCCGTTGTAAAACGTCATGAAGTACTTCGTTCAGTTATCAGAACCACAGAAGAAGGAGTAGGATATCAGGTAGTTACAGACTTGCTTCCTGAAATTAAAACCACAGAAGTACACACCAGAGAAGAACTTGATCAGCATATCAATCAATGCGCCAATAAGATATTCAGCCTGGATGAAGAAATTCCGGTACACATAGAGCTCTTTACATTTGAAAATCAGCATTATGTATCTATTGTCATTCACCATATTGCTTTTGACGGATGGTCTGCTGATATATTTCTAAATGAGGTACAAACTATTTATAACAACCTGATTAAAGGGGAAACCTCGGAGCTTTCAGTCTTAAAAATCCAGTATAAGGACTTCGCTTTATGGCAAAGAAATTACCTTACAGGAAGCCGGATGGAGCAGCAGATCAGTTATTGGAAAAACCAGCTGGAAGACTTCCAGAACCTTGATCTTCCTACAGACTTCCGAAGACCTTTGCAAATATCGTATGAAGGAGAAAACGTATACTTCAACCTGACTACCAAACAGGGAGAAAAACTCAGAAATCTATCCAAAGATCTAGGAGTAAGTCTGTACAGTGTGATGCTGGGAGGTTATTATCTGATGTTATCTGCCTATTCAGGGCAAGATGATATTGTGGTGGGTAGCCCGATTGCAAACCGACACCATGCCGGCTTGGAAGATATTATAGGATTCTTTGTCAATACACTTGCATTAAGAGAAAAAATAGACCCGAAACAAAGCCTTAAAGATTTTATTCTTCAGGTATCAAAGTCCGTTACAGATGCACAATCTCATCAGGATCTTCCGTTTGAGAAGCTGGTAGACGAACTGGGAATAGAACAGGATACTTCAAGACATCCGGTTTTCCAGGTGATGTTCGGATTACAGAATGAAACAGTACTTATCCAAAATAATGAGGCTATATTTTATCCGTTTGACGGACAATTAGGCTATCAGGTAGCAAAGTTTGATCTGACCACCATGATTGATGACAATGGAGAAAATATCCATGGAATGTTCAATTATGCCAAAGCAGTATTTTCTAGGGAAACAATTCAGAATATGATTGATTCTTACTTGTTTTTGCTGAATCAGATCGCAGAAACTGATGAATATGAAACAACACAGCTTTCCGAATTAGATCTAGTTCCGCAGGAAAATTATAAAAAGATCACTGAAAACTGGAATGCTGCCCGTAAAGAATATCCATCAGAAATGACTATTCATGAGCTGTTTGAACAGCAGGTTGAAAAAACACCACATCAAACAGCGTTGGTATACCAGAATGTTAAGTTGTCTTACAAAGAATTGAACGAAAAAGCCAACCGCTTGGCAAACCATCTTATAGAAGCCTATGACCTTCAGCCTGATGATTTGATTCCCTTATGCCTTGAGCGTTCAGAAAACTTGCTGATTGCCATTCTGGCGGTATTAAAAGTTGGTGCTGCTTATGTACCGATGGATCCTTCCTATCCTGCAGACAGAATCCGTCATATTCTGAAAGATACTGGAGCGAAAATTGTAGTGGCAGAAGAAAATACGGCTGATAAAACAGAACATTCAAATGTAATCACATTGGATGAGGTTAGTTTTAAAGCTTTACTTGAAACAGCTGATTCTAATAATCCTGTAACCAGTACAAAATCTACTGATCTGGCCTATGTCATTTACACCAGCGGAACAACGGGACTGCCAAAAGGGGTAATGATTGAACATCGAGGAGTGATAAACCTCATTGGATCAATGATAAAGGCTCACCGACTTGAAGAATATAAAGAAGTAGGCTGCTATTCAAATTATGTTTTTGATGCCTTTGTTTATGACGCGTTCCCCGTGCTTTGTAACGGGAATACCTTATGGTTATATAGCAATGATCTCAGAACTTCAGTAGGAGAACTAAATGAGTATATCAATGAAAATAAAATAGAAGTTTCCTTTATTCCACCAGTTTTGTTAAGAGAAATTGTGGAGAACGGAACAAGCTTACAGTTGATTTTCGCAGGAGGTGAAAGCTTCCCGGCTTTAGATCAGAATATTGATGATATTATCCTGATTAACGAGTATGGTCCGACAGAAGGAACCGTATGTTCTACCTTGCACTATTACAAAGAAGATTATAATCCATTAAACATTGGTGGTCCTATAGACAACATGAGTGTTTATGTGCTGGATCAGCATCTTCGTCTCGTTCCGGAAGGAGCAGTAGGAGAGTTGTACATCAGCGGAGCAGGAATTGCCAGAGGATATCTGAACAGACCGGAGCTTACTGAAGAACTTTTCATCGCAAACCCTTTCCAGACTCGGGAACAAAAAGAAAGAGGTGAAAATAACCGTTTGTATAAAACCGGAGATTTAGTACGTTGGCTTGCTAATGGAGAATTGGAATACATCGGAAGAAATGATTTCCAGGTTAAAATAAGAGGACACAGAATCGAGTTAGGAGAAATTGAAAATACACTGCAGCAATATCCTGAAATCAAACAAACTGTAGTCTTAGCTAAAGAAAACCAGGCAGGATTGAAATATCTTGCAGGATATTATGTGTCTGAGTCAGTGATAGATTCTGATGTGCTTTCAGACCATTTATCAGCTTCATTGCCGGAATATATGATCCCGGCAGTATTTGTTCATCTGAACTCTTTACCTCTGACAATCAATGGTAAACTGGATAGAAGAGCTTTGCCAGAACCGGAATTTACCGGTGGAAAAGAATATACAGCGCCTGAGACTGATCTTCAGAAAAAATTAACTGAAGTTTATGGTGAAGTTTTAGGTATTCCATCTGAAACAATCAGTACTCATGAAGATTTCTTCAGATTGGGAGGAAACAGTATCATGGCCATTAAACTGATCAGTAAGATCAGACAGGTTTTGGGAGTACAAATTGCTGTAGCAGCTGTTTTCAGTCATAAAACCATTGCTTCACTTTCTCATATATTGGCAGATGAAAATAATACTGCAGAACAGATTGTCATTACTCCTGTCACGGTAGATTCTCCGGAAGAGCAGAGATTATCCTTTGCCCAGGAAAGACTTTGGTTCATCGAAAATTATGAAGGCGGAAGCAGTGCCTATAACATCCCGATGGTTTTCCGTCTGGATGCGAAAACCGATCTTCAGGCATTATGTAAAGCTTTGGATGCCGTTGTAATGCGTCATGAAGTCCTTCGCTCCGTGATCCGTATGACCGATGATGGCTTAGGCTGGCAATCCGTGGTAGATGATATCCCTGTAATCCATCAGCAGGAAGTAAAAACAATGGCTGAGCTGGAAGAAAAAGCAAGTCATATCGCCAATAAAATCTTCAATCTGGAACAGGAACTGCCTGTAAATATTCATATTTTCAAGCTTGAAAATGATTATTATCTGTCTGTTGTCATTCACCATATTGCATTTGACGGATGGTCGGCAGGGATATTCCTGAAAGAAGTCATTCACATGTATGAGGCCATCAAAGAAGAAAAAGCCTATAATCTTCCGGCTTTAAAAGTGCAGTATAAAGACTTTGCTTTGTGGCAGCGAAATTATCTGACGGGGGAACGCCTTAATACTCAGGTTAATTATTGGAAAAATAAACTTAGTGGCTTCCAGAACCTTGATCTGCCATCAGATTTCAAGAGACCGGCTCAAATGTCTTATGACGGAGACAGCATTTATTTCCATATCAGTGAAGAGCAAAGCCAAAAGCTGAGAGAACTGTCAAAAGATCTTGGTGTAAGCTTATTCAGCATCCTTTTAGGAGGATATTATCTGATGCTTTCTGCCTATTCCGGACAGGATGATATTGTGGTAGGAAGCCCTATTGCGAACCGTCACCATCCGGGATTGGAAGACATTATCGGGTTCTTTGTCAATACTTTAGCTTTAAGAGAAACAATTGATCCGGAGCAGAATATTAACGATTTTATAAGGCAGATAGCCACTTCAGTAACTGAAGCACAGGCTTACCAGGATCTTCCTTTTGAAAAACTTGTGGAGGAACTAGGTGTAGAGAAAGATACTTCTCGTCATCCCGTATTCCAGGTGATGTTTGGTCTTCAAAGCTTTGGAGAAAACCTTTCCGGTAATCAGTCAATCCTTCATCCTTTTGAAGGAAAAATGGATTATGAAGTCGCTAAATTCGATATTACCACGATGATTGATGATAGTGATGAGACCATTCATGGAATGTTCAACTATGCTCAATCAATCTTCTCCGGAGAAACAGTTAAGAATATGATGAATTCCTATCTGTTTATGCTTGAACAGATAGCAGATACTAAAGGAAAACAAGAGTTTACATTAGCACAGCTAGCCCTTATTTCTCAGGAACAACAGCAATCCGTATCAAAATTATGGGCTTCTGAAACGTATTATTCAGATCAGAATACCATTCATGGCTTATTTGAAGCACAGGCTGAAAAAACTCCGGATCATACTGCTGTAGTGTATCAGGAGGCGAGATTATCCTATAAAGAACTTAATGAACGGTCCAATCGCTTGGCGAACTATCTGATTAAAAATTATGACCTTCAGCCGGATGATTTAGTTCCATTATGTCTGGAGCGTTCCGAAGACATATTGGTGGCTATTCTGGCTGTTTTAAAAGCAGGAGCAGCCTATGTTCCAATGGATAGCTCGTATCCGGTGGAAAGAATTAAACATATTCTTGATGATACGGGGGCAAAAATAGTATTGGCACACCATAGTTCAGCCCAAAGTGTTAAAGAAGCTTGCGGTGGCGCTGCAGCCATGCTTATATTAAACAGTCCGGAAGTAGTGGAAACGCTTCAAAACAGCAGTATTTCCAATCCGGTAACTCAGGCAGAACCCCATCATATGGCTTATGTGATCTACACAAGTGGAACAACCGGAATGCCTAAAGGTGTAATGCAGGAACACCGAAACGTGGTGCGTCTTTTCAGTGCAACTGATCATTGGTATCAGTTTAACGATCAGGATGTTTGGAGTTTATTCCATTCCTATGTATTTGATTTCAGTGTATGGGAGATCTGGGGAGCGCTGCTATACGGAGGTAAACTTTTAGTGCCGTCTTCAGAACAGACCAAGGATACCAACTTATTCTTCAGCTTATGCCTGAAAGAAGGGCTTACTGTATTGAATCAGACGCCAACTGCTTTTTATCAGTTTATTGATATAGCCCTTCAACGTGAAGAACAACTGGCAGAACTACGTTATGTAGTATTTGGAGGAGAGGCTTTAAATCTTGCCTCTTTAAAACCATGGTATGAGCGTTATCGTTCAAAACCTGAACTGATTAACATGTATGGAATTACCGAAACTACCGTCCATGTTACCTATAAAAAATTAAGTGCAGAAGATCTGAATAAAGCCTCTCTGATTGGAGAAAACATCCCTGATCAGGCGATGTATATACTTGATAATCATCTTCGTGCCGTTCCTGTTGGAGCTGTTGGAGAACTGTATGTAGGTGGAGCGGGAATCGCCAGAGGATATCTGAACAGACCAGAGCTGACAGCCGAGCGCTTTATAAAGAACCCTTTCCAAACTTTAGAACAAAAAGAAAGTGGGAAAAACAGAATTCTTTACAAAACAGGAGACTTAGTACGCTATCTGCCTGATGGAGAATTGGAATACATCGGAAGAAATGACTTCCAGGTGAAAATCCGTGGCTACAGAATTGAGCTGGGAGAAATAGAAAACAGATTGCTGGAGTATCCGGAAATAAGACAAGCCGTAGTTCTTGACAAAGAAAATAAAGCAGGAATGAAATATCTGGTAGGGTATTACGTTTCTGATGCTGCTTTGAAAGTAGAGAAAATCACAGCATTTTTATCCGAAGTGTTACCGGAATACATGGTGCCGGCAGCCTTTGTTCATTTAACTTCATTACCATTGACCATCAATGGAAAGCTGGATAGAAGACAACTCCCCGAACCTGAATTTACAGGAGGAAAAGAATACACTGCTCCGCAGAATGGGCTTCAGGAGAAATTATGCCAGATCTATGGTGAGGTCCTTGGCCTGGATGCTTCAGGTATTGGTATTCATGATGATTTCTTCAGATTAGGAGGTGACAGTATCATCAGTATTCAGCTGGTCAGCAGAATAAGACAGCGCTTAGAGAGAAGAATCAGTGTTAAAGATGTATTTGCTTCAAAATCAGTACAGAATATTTCTGAATTGATCGAAAACAAAGCAAAAGAAGAGCAAACCCGTATTCTGACAGAACAAGGACAATTGACAGGACATTTAGCTTTCCTTCCAATTCAGGAATGGTTCTTCCAACTGGTAGAAGAAGGCTATGTTGGAGATCTGAATCACTGGAATCAATCCTTTTTGATTAAAGTTCCTGAACTGAACAGAAATCTGCTGGAGCAAAGTGTAAAATTGCTTATCGAAAAACATGATGCTTTCAGAATTCACTATCCGAAAGAAAACGGAAAATACACTCAGCAATACGGAATCAATACGATACCGGAAATAAAGTACCTGGATGCTTCAGAAGCACAACTGGAAGAACTTTCAGGTATCCTTACGGAATGGCAGGCTCAGTTTGATATAGAACAAGGGCCATTATTCCAGATTGGATATATAGCTGGCTATGAAGATGGAAGCGCAAGGATTTTCTTTGGTCTTCATCACCTTATCATAGATGCTGTAAGCTGGAGAATTATTACCGAAGACTTAAAAAATATTTATCAAACCCTTGAAAAAGGAAATACCCTTGAAGTTCCTGTAAAAGGAAGCAGTTACCGTCAATGGATTGATGCCATAAAAACCTATAAGCTTGATAATCCGGAATCCAGAGAAACGGAGCATTCTTATTGGAGAGCCATTACAGATACGGTTGCAGAGAGCAATACTATTCTCACAGCATTATCTTCTCCTGAATATCATTCTTCCAGCCTTATTCTGAATGCAGGATATACAGAAAAACTGATCAGGGAAGTACATCACATATACCATACCCAGATCAATGATCTACTCTTGTCTGCACTGGCTTCTGCGCTTTCAGACCTTACAGGAGTATCAGCTCATGCTGTTCTGCTTGAAGGGCATGGGCGTGAAGATGTATTTGGAAATATGGATATTACAGAAACTGTTGGTTGGTTTACTTCTATGTATCCGCTTCTTCTAAAGTCAGGAAATGATGTAAAAGATACTGTAATTCTGACCAAAGAATCTCTGAGAAGCATTCCAAATAATGGAATTGGGTACGGAAGCCTTGTTGGATATACAGAAAGAGAACTTCCAAAGATCAGTTTCAATTATCTTGGACAGCTTGACCAGGAAGAAAGTACAGGAGAGAAAACCTGGTATATTGCCGGAGAAGACAGCGGAAAATCTATGGGAGACAAGAACCGTGATAATGATATCATTACGGTGAACGGAGCCATTACAGACGGACAGCTTCGATTCGGAATTTCAGGATATCTTTCACAGGATCAGATTGATCTTCTGGCAGAAAGACTGAAAGAATACATTCAACAAACGGTTGATGAATTAACAACCGAAAAAAGAAACTGGCTTACCCCGTCAGATACTGGAAATATTGTTGGAAAAGAACAATTGATGCAAATCCAGGAGTCAGGAGAAGTTGAGGGCGTTTACCTTGCCAACAGTTTACATGAAGGATTTGTATATCATGCCTTAAGTCAGGGAGATAAAGATGATGCTTACAGAGTACAGATTGTATGGGATTATCTTGCTGAAATCAACCCTGATCTCCTTAAAAAAGCATGGTCATATGCCCAGAAACAGCTTCCGACACTGAGACTTAGATTTGAATGGAGTGAAGAGATTGTACAGGTTATTGATAAAAAAGGAATATTGGACTGGCGTTATCAGGATATTCAGGACATGACTGAAGAGGATCAGGAATCTTTAATTACAAAAACGACTCAAAAAGACCGTTTTGAGATATATGATCTGTCCAAAGGAAGTTTGTTCAGAGTCTACCTGTTCAAACGCTCAGACAAACGTTATACCTGTTTGTTCAGCAATCACCATGCTATTCTTGATGGCTGGAGTATGCCCGTATTCCTTACGATGATTCATGAAGCATACCTCGCATTAATCAAAGGAAATACTCTTTCTCCGGCTCTGGATACAGCCTATGCCGAAGCGCAAAAGTATCTTCAGGAGAATAAAAACAGGAACGGAGACTTCTGGAAAAACTATATGGGACTTCTTGAAGATCAGGAAAACCTGAATTGCCTGGTTAAAGAATCCCAGAAACATATTGATCTTGCTGAATATAAGCATATTGTAGACCATCAGGCAGTGAAGATGCTGATTGTAGGCGAGCAATATCAAAACCTGAAAAAATTCACCTCTGATAACGGGCTTACAGTCAATGCTGTACTCCAGTTCTTATGGCATAAACAGCTTAGCTTATATAGCAATAGTGCAACAACTGTTGTAGGAACAACTGTATCAGGACGAAGCATTCCGGTAGATGGAATAGAATCCTCTGTAGGGCTTTACATCAATACATTGCCATTGATTGTGAACCATGAAGATGGCAAAGTAATAGATAGTATTGCAGAAATTCAGCACAGAATCAGTGAATTGAATACCCATAGCGGTGTCAACCTGGCAAGTCTTCAGCATGATGGACGCAGAATTTTCAGCAGTTTATTCGTGTATGAAAACTATCCGGTACCTAACGGAGAGGATGATAATGAGCTGAAAACATTAGGATTTGTATTAAAAGAATCCGTGGAACGACTGGATTACCCATTAGGAATTGTCGCTTATGAAAATGAAGATGAGGTACTGTTAAAAATCAAATATGACAGTTTCTTATTTGAAAATGAAATGATGGAGCAGCTGCTTCAGGGAATGGAAACAGTTCTTGAACAGCTCCTGAAATCTTCCGATATCAAATCAGAAGAACTGTCCTACCTTACTTCAGAACAGCATCAGAAGGTAACAATAGATTGGAATGCTACAGAAATAGCTTATCCTGAAGAATATACCATTCATAAAATGTTTGAAGAACAGGTAGAAAAAACTCCGGATAATACTGCATTGATCTTTCAGGATATAAAACTTTCCTATCGGGAACTAAATCAAAGAGCAAACCGTCTGGCTCATTATCTTATTGAAACTTATGATCTTCAGCCTGATGATCTGGTTCCGTTATGCCTTGAACGTTCAGAGCACATGCTGATCGCTATTCTGGCTGTTTTAAAAGCCGGTGCAGCCTATGTTCCGATGGATCCAACCTATCCGGTTGATAGAATTGAACATATTCTTCATGATACCGGAGCAAAAATCCTCCTTACTCAGAAAGAAATAGGAGAAAATCCGCAAATGTCCCGAATGGCAGAAACAATTCTGCTGGATAGCCAAGAAATATTTGATAGACTGGAACATTCAGGGGCTGAAAATCCTGTCACTCAGACTAAGTCAAACAACCTTGCCTATGTTATCTACACCAGTGGAACTACAGGATTGCCAAAAGGAGTAATGGCGGAACACAATGGAGTTATCAATCTTATTGAGGATCTGTTCTCCCGTTATCAGCTAGGAAATGAGGAAGTAATTCTTCAGTTTGCCAACTACATATTTGATGCATCTATCCAGCAGATATTGCTTGCAATATTGAAAGGAAACAGTTTATTATTTATTAAAAATCAAAAGATACTCAACGAAGAAACGTTTATACAGACCCTTAATCAGCATAATGTTTCTTATATACATCTTACACCAACGGTATTACAAAGCATAGACTTTACCCGGGTTAAGAATCTGCGTACTCTGATTTCTGGGGGAGAAGCGATGCCGGCTGATCTGTTTAAAAAATTAAGCGGAAGAAACTTCAGGCTGGTCAATTCATATGGGCCTACAGAAGTTACTATCACATCAATTGTTAATCCCGAAGGAAAGAATACCAATATTGGACGACCGCTTAACAATACCACGGTATATGTATTAAACAATTATCTTCATCCTGTGCCTGTAGGGGCGATTGGGGAACTTTATATTGGTGGAGAAGGAATTACCAGAGGATATTTGAACAGACCTGAGCTTACAGCAGAACGTTTCATCAGCAACCCATTCCAGACCATAGAACAAAAAGAAAAAGAGAAAAATGGAATCCTTTACAAAACGGGAGATTTAGTACGGTATCATACCAATGGAGAACTGGAATACATTGGAAGAAATGACTTCCAGGTGAAAATCCGTGGTTACAGAATAGAATTGGGTGAAATAGAAAACACGCTATTGCAATATTCTGGTATCAAACAATCTGTAGTATTGGCCAGGAACAATAATGCAGGAATGAAATACCTGGTAGGATATTATGTTTCAGAAATGGCTATAGAACCGGATCAGCTTACAGCATTCCTTTCCGAAGCCTTACCAGAATATATGATTCCTGCTGCCTTTGTGCATTTGGAATCCCTTCCGGTAACCATCAATGGTAAATTAGACAGAAGAGCACTTCCGGAACCGGCTTTTACAGGAGAAAAAACTTATACAGCTCCTAAAAATGAACTGCAGGAAAAACTATGTCAGATCTACGGGGATGTTCTTGGATTAAATGCTTCAGGCATTGGTATTCATGATGATTTCTTCAGATTGGGAGGAAACAGTATCATGGCTATCAAGCTGATTAGCAATATCAAAAGAGTGTTGGATATAAGAGTAAATGTAACCGTTGTATTTGCTCATAAGACAGTAGCTTCTCTTTCGGATGTGTTAGCTGGTGAAAATGTCAATGAGCAGGAAGTTATTGTTCCTGTAAAAGTATCTTCTCCGGAAGAACAAAGGCTCTCATTTGCCCAGGAAAGGCTTTGGTTTATTGAAAACTACGAAGGCGGAAGCAATGCATACAATATTCCTATGGCTGTTCGTCTTGATGCAAAAGTCAATATTCCGAAGCTATGCACAGCCCTTGAAACCATCGTAATGCGCCATGAAGTGTTACGAAGCATTATCCGTTCCACAGATGAAGGAAAAGGATATCAGATTGTAATGGACAAAGCTCCTGAAATTCATACCCGTCACGTTTATTCAAAAGAAGAACTGAATGAGGCGGTAAATACGGCTTCAGGCAAGATCTTCCGTCTGGATGAAGAGTATCCTTTAGCCATCAACCTTTTCAGATTAGAAAGCGATCATTATCTGACCGTAGTTATTCATCATATTGCATTTGATGGATGGTCTACTGATATATTCCTGAGAGAGTTACAAACAATTTATCATGCTTTAGTTAATAATCAGGATTATGAACTTCCGGAATTAAAGATTCAGTACAAAGACTTTGCATTATGGCAGAGAACCTATCTTTCTGGAGAACGTCTTGACAGCCAGGTTGGATATTGGACAAGAAAACTGGATGATTTCCAGACTCTGAATCTTCCAACAGATTATAAAAGGCCTGCTCATGTTTCTTATGAAGGAGATACTGTTGATTTTATCATTGATCAAAAAGTAGCTGCTGGTCTTAGAAATACATCTAAAAAGCTGGGAATAAGTCTATACAGCGTGATGCTGAGCGGATATTACCTGATGTTGTCAGCCTATTCCGGTCAGGATGATATTCTGGTAGGAAGCCCTATTGCCAACCGTCATCACGAAGGACTCGAAGATATTATCGGATTCTTTGTCAATACCTTTGCTTTAAGAGAAAAAATAGATCCGGAGCAGAACCTTCAAGATTTTATTCTTCAGGTATCAGCGTCCGTTACAGAAGCACAGTCTCATCAGGACCTTCCTTTTGAAAAGTTGGTAGAAGAGTTGGGAATAGAAAAAGACATGTCCCGCCATCCTGTTTTCCAGGTGATGTTTGGATTGCAGAGCTTTGGAGGAAATTCAGATAGCAGAGACGTATTATTCCATCCTTTTGAAGGAAAGACAGAGTATCAGGTGGCCAAATTTGATCTTACGGCTATGATTGATGATGGAGAAGAAACGATAAAAGGCTTCTTCAATTATGCCAAAACCCTTTTCTCAAGAGAAACGATTAGTAACATGATCAATTCTTATGTATATCTTCTTGATCAGGTTTTCGGTGTTGATGATATCAATTTGGAAAATATCAGGTTAGGTGCATTAAACTTAATTTCTGCAGAAGACAATAAAAAGATTGCTGAAGAATGGAATTCAACAGAGAATGTATATCCCTCAGAAAAAACAATTCAGAACCTGTTTGAAAGCCAGGTTGAAAGAACCCCTGACCGTACAGCTTTAGTATACAAAGATATTAAGCTTTCTTATCAGGAACTGAACGAAAGATCAAACCGATTAGCAAACTATCTGATAGCTACTTATAATCTTCAGCCGGATGAACTGGTACCATTATGCTTAGAACGTTCCGAAAATATGCTGATTGCTATTTTAGCGGTCTTAAAATCCGGAGCGGCGTATGTTCCAATGGATCCTTCTTATCCTATAGAGCGAATAGAACATATTCTTCAGGATACCGGAGCAAGGCTGATTTTAGGCCAGGAAAGTACATCAGAAAAGTTGAAAAACCTGGCAGCAGATGTGATCTCTTTAGAAGAGATTACCTTTAAAGCAACGCTTGAAACAGAATCAATTAATAATCCTGTTACCAATACTCAACCCAATAATTTAGCATATGTTATTTTCACGAGTGGAACGACCGGGCTGCCTAAAGGCGTAATGGTTGAGCACAGAAATGTATCCAACCTGATTCATCAGGAAGCTAAAGAATTTGGCTTGCTTGAAAACAGAGTTCAAAAGAACAGTCTGTGGTACGCAAACTATGTATTTGATGCTCATGTCTGGGAATTATACCCATCCATTACCCATGGACATACCATCTATATTTTAGAAAAAGAACTTCAGACAGATCTGTTTTCTTTAAAAGATTACATAGAAGAAAATAGCATCAGCATAGCAACCATTCCACCGGTATTATTAACCAGAGAATATATTTTACCATTAGAGAAACTTGTGGTAGCAGGAGACGTTACCAATCCACAGGTTATGGCCGCATACAAAGAATATGGAGTTGATCTGATCAACGCTTACGGCCCTACAGAAACTACGGTATGTGCTACGCTACATCATTATAACGAAGATGAAAACCCTGTAAATATCGGAGGACCGATTGGGAATATGACAGCTTACGTATTGGATAAATACCGCCGTATTGTTCCTTTGGGAGCTGTAGGCGAGCTGTATATCGGCGGAGCCGGAATTGCAAGAGGATACCTGAACAGGCCGGATCTTACAGAAGAACGTTTCATCATCAATCCTTTCCAGACAGCAGATCAGAAACAGAAAGGAGAGAACGGACGTTTATACAGAACCGGAGATTTAGTACGCTGGCTATCCAATGGAGAGGTGGAATACATTGGAAGAAATGACTTCCAGGTGAAAATCCGTGGTTATAGAATTGAATTAGGTGAGATTGAAAACAAATTGCTTGGTTATCCTGGAATCAGCCAGTCAGCAGTTTTAGCCAAAGAAAATAAAACGGGGTTAAAATATCTTGTAGGTTATTATGTTTCTGAAAATGATATAGATTCATCTTTGTTGTCAGAATATTTGTCAGAATCATTACCAGAATATATGGTTCCCGGAGTATTCGTTCACTTAACGTCTTTACCATTAACCATCAATGGTAAACTGGATAAAAAAGCGTTACCTGAACCTGAATTTACAGGAAACAAACACTATACAGCACCTGAAACAGAGCTTGAAAAGCAGCTTGTAGTAATTTATAGTGAAGTATTGGGAATCAATGCTAAAACCATCAGTATTCATGATGATTTCTTCAGGTTAGGAGGAGATAGTATCATCAGTATTCAGCTGGTGGGGAGAATAAAGCAACGCTTGGATATAAGAATCAATGTAAAAGAAATCTTTACATCAAGAACTCCGTCAGTATTAGCAAAACTTATCGAAGAAAAGAAATCTGCAACACAGATTGAACTGCTTACCGAACAGGGAATTCTTACCGGAAACGTTCCGCTTTTACCAATTCAGGAATGGTTCTTCAGTCAAATAGAATCTGGATATCTTCCGGATTTTAACCATTGGAATCAGTCGTTCTTATTGAATGTTCCGGAATTGGATAAAGAAATTTTTGAGCAAAGCATCAAATTGTTGATTGATAAACATGATGTATTCAGAATGCAGTATCCAAAAGAAAACGGGACTTACAGCCAGGAATATGGAGACCAGAAAGCTGCAGCCGAAATCAGTTATCTTGACGTTTCATCAATACATCCGGATGAATTATCCGGAATATTGACAATATGGCAAAAACAATTTGATATAGAAAAAAGTCCGTTGTTTCATATAGGCTATATTACAGGATATGAAGATCATACAGCCAGAATTTTCTTTGCTTTCCATCACCTGATTATAGATGTGGTAAGCTGGAGGATCATCACAGAAGACCTAAAAAATATGTATCAGTCTCTTGAAAAAGGAGGGACTTATAAAATACAGAAAGGAAGCAGCTACCGCCAGTGGGCAGAAGTCATAAAAGGGTATAAATCCAAAAACTCAGAAGCAGGAGATCAGGAATTATCGTACTGGAACAGAATTACAAAAACAGTTAACCAAACCAATAATTCATTGGAAGCGATTTCTGTTCAGGAACAAAACCATGATATTCTGGCTCTGGATAAAGAATATACTGAAAAACTGATCAGAGGAAGCCATCATGTATATCAAACCCAGATCAACGATCTTCTATTGTCTGCATTAGCAAGATCACTTGGAAATCTGACAGGAGATGTTCATCATGCTATCTTACTGGAAAACCACGGGCGTGAAGAAGTATTTGGTAATCTGGACATTACAGAAACAGTGGGTTGGTTTACTTCTATGTATCCATTATTGTTGGAGAATGGAAAAGATGTGAATGATACTGTAATTCTGACCAAAGAAGCACTGAGAAGCATTCCAAACAATGGTATTGGTTATGGAAGCTTGGTAGGTTATACGGATCAGGAACTTCCAAAAGTGAGTTTCAACTACCTTGGACAGCTTGATCAGAAAGAAAATTCAGGAGAAAAAACTTGGTTTATTGCTGCTGAAGATAGTGGCGTTTCCATTGGAGAATCTAACCTTGGTAGCTATCTTATCGGAATCAATGGGGCTGTTGTAGATGGAGAACTTCGTTTTAGAATTTCAGCCCATTTGGAGCAGGAGCAGGTAACGCAGTTTGCTCAGAATTTTAAAAATCAGATTGTTACCATTATTGATGAATTGTCTAAAAATACAAGAAGCTTCCTTACCTCGTCAGATGTAGATTATATTATAAGCGATAAGCAGCTTTTCAATCTTCAGGAATTAAATGAGATTGAAGGTGTATATCTTGCTAATAGTCTTCAGGAAGGGTTTGTATATCATGCATTGAGTCAGGGAGATAAAGATGACGCTTACCGTATACAGCTAATCTGGGATTATCTTGCTGAGATCAATACAACTAAGCTTAAAGAAGCGTGGTCACATACTCAGCAGCAGTTTCCTGCATTGAGACTCAGATTTGACTGGAGTGAAGAAATTGTTCAGGTTATTGATAAAGAAAGTCCGCTGGATTGGCGCTATCAGGATATAACCGGAATAAATGAAGAAGAGCAGGATAAACTGATTCAGGAAATTACCGGGAAAGACCGTTTTGAAGTATATGATCTTTCAAAAAGCGGATTGTTCAGAATATACCTGTTCAAACGTTCAGAGAAACATTATACCTGTCTGTTCAGTAATCACCATGCGATACTGGATGGATGGAGTATGCCTATAATTCTGAAAAGAATCCACGATATATACCTGAGTTTGATAAAAGATCAGCAATCAGAGTGGATAACCGATCAGGCATATGTCAATACTCAAAAATACCTTCAACAGCATAAAGATATCAGCCGAAACTTCTGGAAAGATTATATGGGAACCCTTGAAAATCGGGAAGACCTGAGCGGCCTGATTAAAAATTCTCAAAAGCATATCGATTTAGGAACTTATCGTCAGATCAAAGAGCATAGCCTTGTGACGATGACGGTAACAGGGGAAGAATATCAGCAGTTGAAAAGATTTACGACTGAAAACGGGTTTACTGTAAATGCTGTTCTCCAGTATCTGTGGCATAATCAATTGAGAATATACAGTGGAGTGGAAACTACCGTTGTAGGAACCACTGTTTCCGGGCGAAGTTTGCCTGTAGATGGGATAGAATCTTCTGCAGGGCTATTCATCAATACACTTCCATTGATTGTACAGCATAAAGAAGGTTTGGTAGCTGATGTTATTTCAGATATTCAGCAAAGAGCGAGCGAGTTGAATACCCATAGTGATATGAGTCTTGCTGAGCTTAATCAGGATTCAAGCCGTATATTCAGCAGTTTATTTGTATATGAAAATTATCCGGTACCTGAAGCAGGAGAAGATAGCAATGAAGTAGGATTTGCCTTCAAAGGCGGAGTAGAAAAACTAGATTACCCATTAGGAATCATGGCGTTTGAACACGGTGAAAGCGTAATTATGAAGATCAATTATGAAGGAGCCCTCTTTGAACAAAAGACAATGGAGAATCTGATGGAGGGGATGAAGAATATTTTGGCTCAAATGCTGGAAAACTGGAAAATTACATCCGGTCAGCTTTCTTATGTTTCAAAAGAGCAATTCAAATTAATGCAGAGTTGGAATTCAACAGAGAATGTATATCCCTCAGAAAAAACAATTCAGAACCTGTTTGAAAGCCAGGTTGAAAGAACCCCTGGCCGTACAGCTTTAGTATACAAAGATATTAAGCTTTCTTATCAGGAACTGAATGAAAGATCAAACCGATTAGCAAACTATCTGATAGCTACTTATAATCTTCAGCCGGATGAACTGGTACCATTATGCTTAGAACGTTCCGAAAATATGCTGATTGCTATTTTAGCGGTCTTAAAATCCGGAGCGGCGTATGTTCCAATGGATCCTTCTTATCCTATAGAGCGAATAGAACATATTCTTCAGGATACCGGAGCAAGGCTGATTTTAGGCCAGGAAAGTACATCAGAAAAGTTGAAAAACCTGGCAGCAGATGTGATCTCTTTAGAAGAGATTACCTTTAAAGCAACGCTTGAAACAGAATCAATTAATAATCCTGTTACCAATACTCAACCCAATAATTTAGCATATGTTATTTTCACGAGTGGAACGACCGGGCTGCCTAAAGGCGTAATGGTTGAGCACAGAAATGTATCCAACCTGATTCATCAGGAAGCTAAAGAATTTGGCTTGCTTGAAAACAGAGTTCAAAAGAACAGTCTGTGGTACGCAAACTATGTATTTGATGCTCATGTCTGGGAATTATACCCATCCATTACCCATGGACATACCATCTATATTTTAGAAAAAGAACTTCAGACAGATCTGTTTTCTTTAAAAGATTACATAGAAGAAAATAGCATCAGCATAGCAACCATTCCACCGGTATTATTAACCAGAGAATATATTTTACCATTAGAGAAACTTGTGGTAGCAGGAGACGTTACCAATCCACAGGTTATGGCCGCATACAAAGAATATGGAGTTGATCTGATCAACGCTTACGGCCCTACAGAAACTACGGTATGTGCTACGCTACATCATTATAACGAAGATGAAAACCCTGTAAATATCGGAGGACCGATTGGGAATATGACAGCTTACGTATTGGATAAATACCGCCGTATTGTTCCTTTGGGAGCTGTAGGCGAGCTGTATATCGGCGGAGCCGGAATTGCAAGAGGATACCTGAACAGGCCGGATCTTACAGAAGAACGTTTCATCATCAATCCTTTCCAGACAGCAGATCAGAAACAGAAAGGAGAGAACGGACGTTTATACAGAACCGGAGATTTAGTACGCTGGCTATCCAATGGAGAGGTGGAATACATTGGAAGAAATGACTTCCAGGTGAAAATCCGTGGTTATAGAATTGAATTAGGTGAGATTGAAAACAAATTGCTTGGTTATCCTGGAATCAGCCAGTCAGCAGTTTTAGCCAAAGAAAATAAAACCGGGTTAAAATATCTTGTAGGGTACTATGTTTCTGAAAATGAGATAGATTCATCTTTGTTGTCAGAATATTTGTCAGAATCATTACCAGAATATATGGTTCCCGGAGTATTTGTTCACTTAACTTCTTTATCGTTAACCATCAATGGTAAACTGGATAAAAAAGCGTTACCTGAACCTGAATTTACAGGAAACAAAAACTATAGAGCACCTGAAACAGAGCTTGAAAAGCAGCTTGTAGTAATTTATAGTGAAGTATTGGGAATCAATGCTAAAGCCATCAGTATTCATGATGATTTCTTCAGATTAGGAGGAAACAGTATTATGGCCGTTAAACTAATCAGTAAAATCAGACAGAATCTGGATATACAGGTCAATGTAGGAATGGTATTTAATCATAAAACAGTGGCCTCCCTTTCCAATGCTTTATCTCATGAAAATCATAACGAAAATCAAATAAACATAGTTCCAGCCAAAGTTAATTCCCCTGAAGAACAACGATTATCTTTCGCTCAGGAAAGAATATGGTTTATAGAATCCTATGAAGGCGGAAGCAGTGCTTATAACATTCCAATCATTACAAGAATAGATGATCGTATTCAGCTGAACCTTTTTGAGGAATCTTTGAGAAGGGTGATAATGCGACACGATATACTTCGTTCAATGATCCATACCACTGAAAATGGAGTAGGATATCAATTGGTTACAGACCTTATTCCCAAGATTAAAACATCGAAAATAAGCAATGAGAAACAATTGGAAAAGGCAATCAATAAATGTGTGAATAAAGTTTTCAGCCTGGATAAGGAGATTCCTGTAGAAATCAATATTTTCAAACTTGCAGGACATATTTATCTGTCTATTGTTGTTCACCATATTGCCTTTGACGGATGGTCTATAGATGTTTTCTTAAAAGAAGTAGCTTCCGTTTATTTTGCCCTTGTTGAAGGAAAAGAACCGGAACTTCCCCCTGTAAAAGTTCAATATAAAGACTTTGCATTATGGCAGCGAGAGTATCTTTCAGGAGAACGGCTTGAAAATCAGATCAATTATTGGAAAAATAAACTGGATGACTTCCAGAATCTGGAATTACCTTCAGATTTCAAAAGGCCCAATCAAATATCCTACGAAGGAGAAAACTTATATTTCAATCTGAGTGCAGAACAGGGGCAAAAGCTTAGAGCCCTTTCCCAAAAGTTAGGCGTAAGTCTGTATAGCGTAATGCTGGGAGGCTATTATCTGATGCTGTCTGTCTATTCCGGGCAGGACGATATTGTGGTGGGAAGCCCGATTGCTAACCGCCACCATGCAGGTCTTGAGGATATTATCGGTTTCTTTGTCAATACATTAGCTTTAAGAGAAAAAGTAGATCCTGCACAGAATATCAGTGATTTCATTCGTCAGGTATCAAAATCAGTAAATGAGGCCCAGTCTCATCAGGATCTTCCATTTGAAAAGCTGGTAGATGAGCTTGGAGTGGAGCAGGATACTTCAAGACACCCTGTTTTCCAGGTGATGTTTGGACTTCAAAGTGCGGATGGAGACGTTAAAGCCAATAAAGATGAAGCATTATTCCATCCTTTTGCAGGAGAAGTAGATTATAAAGCAGCGAAATTTGATCTCACCACGATGATTGATGACAATGGAGAAACCCTCCGAATCATGTTCAATTATGCAAAAGCGTTGTTTAAAGAAGAAACTATTACCCGAATGGCAGGTTCTTATCAGCTTCTTTTGGATCAGATCATAGAAACCAATCCGGATCATACACCAATCCGTAATCTTTCACTGATATCAGAAGAGGAAACTCAGCAGATCATAGCAGATTGGAATGCCACGCAGGAAGATTATCCATCAGAAATGACCATTCACAAGGTATTTGAATATCAGGCTGAAAAAAATCCTGATACCATAGCTTTGGTATACAATGATGTCAGACTTTCATATCGTGAACTTAATGAGAGATCGAACCGCTTAGCAAATCATCTGATCCATCAGTATCAAATTCAGCCAGATGATCTGGTACCGTTATGCCTTGAGAGATCAGAAAATATGCTGATTGCAATCCTTGCGATATTAAAATCGGGAGCTGCTTATGTTCCAATGGATCCGTCCTATCCTGCAGATAGAATAGGGCATATTCTGGAAGATACCCAGGCAAAATTGGTCATTGCACAGGAAAGTACAACAGAGAAACTGCATAATATAGAAGTCATTTCACTGGATGATATTACCCTTAAAGCAGCACTTGAAACAGAAGTGACTGGCAATCTTGTTACAGAAGTTCATTCAGGGAAGCTTGCTTATGTAATCTATACCAGTGGAACTACAGGACTTCCTAAAGGAGTAATGATTGAACACAAAGGAGTAATAAACCTCATCAGATCAATGATTAAAGCACACCGGCTTGAAGAATATCAGCAAGTAGGATGCTACTCCAATTATGTATTTGATGCCTTTGTGTATGAAGCATTCCCTGTATTGTGCAATGGAAATACCCTATGGTTATACAATAACGAGCTTAGAACTTCAGTGAGTGAGCTTAATGATTATATTAAAACCAATGCCATCGAAGTTTCATTTATTCCACCTGTCTTATTGAGAGAAATTGTGGAGAACGGAACAAGTTTAAAACTGATATTTGCAGGAGGAGAAAGCTTCCCGGCATTAGATAAAAATATTGAAAATATTACCCTTGTTAATGAATATGGGCCAACAGAAGGAACTGTATGTGTCACTCTTCATGATTACAAAGAAGATAAAAACCCGTTGAATATTGGTGGGGCTATTGCTAATACAACTTTATATGTTCTTGATGCTCAATATCGCCCTGTTCCTGTAGGAGCTGTAGGAGAGTTGTTTATCGGTGGAGCAGGCATTGCCAGAGGGTATCTGAACAGACCTGAACTTACGGAAGAACGTTTCATGGCAAATCCATTCCAGACAAAAGGAGAGAAAGAAAGAAATGAAAACAGCCGCTTATACAGAACCGGTGACTTAGTTCGCTGGCTTCCTGACGGAGAATTGGAATACAGAGGTAGAAATGACTTCCAGGTGAAGATCCGTGGCCATAGAATTGAATTGGGTGAGATTGAAAATACCTTACTCCAATTTGCAGATATACGTCAGGCAGCAGTTTTAGCAAGAGAAAATAAATCAGGCTTAAAATACCTGGCAGCTTACTACGCTTCCGATTCAGCGATTGAAGCCAGCCTGCTTTCTGAATATGTATCAGAATTTCTGCCGGAATATATGGTCCCAGGTGCTTTTGTTCATTTGGCTGAACTTCCGGTTACCATTAATGGTAAATTAGACAGAAGAGCATTACCTGAGCCTGAATTTACTGGAGGAAAAGAGTATATAGCCGCTGAAACAGAGCTTCAGGCCGCACTTTGCCAGATTTATGGAGAGGTGCTTGGACTTGATTCAGAGATTATCAGCATTCATGATGACTTCTTCAGATTAGGAGGAGACAGTATTATCAGTATTCAGTTGGTGGGGAAGATTCGCCAGCAGTTAGAAGTAAGACTAAGCGTGAAAGAAGTCTTTACTGCCAGAACAGTAGCCTCGTTATCCCAACTTATAGAAGACAAGAAACAAGGAAGTGAAGCCAATATTCTTACCGAACAGGGAATCCTGACGGGAGAAGTTCCGCTTCTGCCGGTACAGGAATGGTTCTTTGAACAAAAAGAATCCGGTTATCTTGCGGAATTTAACCACTGGAATCAAGCATTTTTAATCAATGTTCCGGAACTTGATAAAGCTCTCTTTGAACAGGCTATAGAACAGTTGCTGATGAAGCATGATGCATTCAGATTAGGATATACCGGACAGACTCAGGAATATAAATCAAGAAAGAATGCGCCTGAAATCAATTATCTCAATGCTTCTGGTCTGAAACCGGAAGAGCTTGCTATTATATTCACAGATTGGCAGTCGCATTTCGATATTGAAAACGGACCGTTATATCAGATAGGATATATCAACGGTTATCAGGATGGAAGTGCAAGGATATTCTTTGCTTTCCATCACCTTATTATTGATGCTGTAAGCTGGAGAATTCTTACCGAAGACCTGAAGAATATCTATCAGACCCTTGAAAAAGGAGCAAACTATCAGGTTCAGAAAGGAAGCAGCTACCGTCAATGGGTAGAAGCCATCAGAAACTATAAAAAAGAGAATCCGGAATCCAGAGATCAGGAAACCACGTATTGGAATCATATCGCTGATACTGTTGAGGAAAGCAATTCAACATTATCTAAACTGATTACAGATGAATATCATCATGGTCATCTTCAATTGGATAAAGAATCCACCGGAACGCTGATTCGTGGAGTACATCATGTATATCATACCCAGATCAATGATTTGCTATTGTCTGCCTTATCACAAGCTCTTACTGATGTCACCGGAGATGAGCACCATGCCATTCTATTGGAAGGCCACGGCCGTGAAGAAGTATTCAACCAGCTAGACATCACTGAGACGATGGGTTGGTTTACCACCATGTATCCGGTACAGCTGGAAACAGGAAAATCATCAAAAGATACAGTTATCCTGACCAAAGAATCTTTGAGAAGCATTCCGAATAATGGAATCGGCTATGGCAGTCTGGTGGGATATATAAACCGTGAATTACCGAAGATTAGCTTCAACTACCTGGGACAGCTTGACAAAGAGGATGTATCCGGTGAGAAAACATGGTTTATCGCGGCAGAAGATACCGGAGCGGGAGTTGGTGCTTCCAACCGTGACAGCCATTTTGTAAGCATCAACGGTGCAGTGGTTGACGGACAGCTTCGCTTCGGAATCTCAGGATACCTTTCAGCAGAAAATACTACACTCTTATCCGAAAGCTTCAAACAGAACCTGAAATCTATTATTAAGAACCTTTCAGAAGAAAGCAGAAGTTATCTTACTGCATCAGATGTAGATCATGTAGTGGAAAAACTTCAGCTTTCAGCCATTCAGGAGAAAGGTGAGATAGAAGGAGTGTACCTTGCGAACAGTTTACAGGAAGGATTCGTATATCATGCCCTGAACCAGGGAGAGACAGATGATGCCTACAGAGTACAGCTGATGTGGGAGTATCGTGCTAAAATAAATACAGAAAAACTAAAAAATTCCTGGAATCTAACCCAGGCACAGTACCCATCCCTGAGACTCAGATTCGATTGGAATGGAGAAATTGTACAGGTCATAGACAAAAAAGGAAAACTAGACTGGAGATATCAGGATATCAGCGCCCTGTCTGAAGAAACACAGGAAGAACTGATTAAAGAAATTACTCATAATGATCGTTTAGAAGGATATGATCTTACTAAAGGAAATCTGTTCAGAGTCTATCTTTTCAAAAGAAATGAGGAATATTATAGCTGTCTGTTCAGTAATCACCATGCGATACTGGATGGCTGGAGTATGCCTGTAATGATGAATACTGTTCATGAGGCTTATCTGAGCCAGCTTAATAATGAAGAATATGTACTGTCAATAGATCATGCGTATGCCGACAGCCAGAAATATTTACAGGCCCACAAAAAAGCAGGGCGCAGCTTCTGGGATAGGTATATGATGTTACTTGACGATCAGGAAGACCTGAAAAGTCTTGTAAAAGAAAAACAAAGACACATAGACTTAGGAACTTATCGTCATATCAAAGATCATCAGAAAGTAACTATGCTGATCAGCGGAGACAGATACCACAATCTGAAAGACTTCACAAAAGCTCATGGATTAACAGTGAATGCAGTATTGCAGTACTTATGGCACAGCCAGTTAAAGCTGTACAGCGGATTGCAGACAACAGTAGTAGGAACCACTGTTTCAGGAAGAAGCTTACCTGTTGATGGTATAGAAACATCAGCCGGATTGTATATCAATACCCTGCCGTTAATTGTTAATCATGCAGATGGGCGTATCATAGATCATATCATGGAAATTCAGAACAGAATCAGTGATCTGAATACCCACAGTGATATCAATTTGGCAACCCTTCAACGGGATGGACGAAGAATATTCAGTAGCTTATTTGTATATGAAAACTATCCTGTTCCAAAAGGAGAAGGAAGCAATGAATTAGGTTTTGCATTCAAAGATTCCGTTGAAAAACTGGATTATCCGTTAAGTATAATGGCATCGGAGCAAGGAGATCGTGTAACCCTTAAAATGAACTATGAGAGTGTTCTTTTTGAATCCGAAACAATAGAAGATTTGGTAAAAGGAATGAATTTGATGTTGGATCAGATCATAAAAGTTTCTGATATGAATTCAAATGAAATTTTATATATTTCTGATAGCCAATCAGAATTATTACATTCCTGGAATGATACAATAGATTTGGATCCTTCATTTTATACAACAATTCATCAACGATTTGAAGAGCAGGCCACAAAAACAGCCAATCATATTGCACTGGTTTACAAAGATATTCGATTATCTTATGAAGAACTGAACCACAGATCAAACCGCTTAGCCAACTACCTGATCCAAACCTACAATCTTCAGCCGGATGATCTTGTTCCACTATGTTTGGAACGTTCAGAAAATATGATGATCGCTATTCTGGCAGTATTAAAATCCGGAGCGGCATATGTTCCAATAGATCCCTCATATCCCACAGATAGAATAGAGCATATTCTTAAAGACACGAATGCTAAAATCATCATAAGCCAGGAAAGTATAAAATATAAAGCGCAAATACTGGATAATACTGAGATTGTTTCCTTAGATGATATTGATTTACAGGTAGCTGTTGCTGGAATGTCATCAAAAAGTCCTGTTACCTCAGTAACTCCGGAAAATTTGGCCTATGTGATCTACACCAGTGGAACCACGGGGCTTCCGAAAGGAGTAATGATTGAACATAGAAATGTAGTCAATGTTGTAGATCAGGTAAGAGAAGCCTACGGTTTCATTGGAGAACAAAAGATAACAGCTTATACCTCATATGTTTTTGATGTTTCAGTGTCTGAGTTTTTCAATACTCTGCTGTTCGGAAATGAACTTCATGTATTGGATGAAGAAACAAAGAAGGATGCAGATTCAATAAGCAGATACCTGCTGACCCATGAAATAGATTATGCTTATTTACCACCAGTAATGCTTTCTGTATTGCCACGCATAGAATACCCAAACCTTAAAGGATTATTGTATGCAGGAGAAGCTTGTGAATATGAAACCGGTAAATACTGGTCAGAATATACTCAACTTTATAACCTGTATGGCCCAACTGAAGCAACGATCTATGCAACTTATAAAAAAGTAGAGCATGGTGATGTACAGCTTATCGGCCGTCCTGTAGGGAATTCCACAGCCTATATTTTGGATGAAAATAGTCGTTTACTTCCTGTAGGAGCAATTGGAGAACTATATCTTGGCGGTGCAGGAATCGCCAGAGGTTATCTGAACAGAGAAGACCTTACAAAAGAGCGATTTGTTGATAATCCTTATCAGACAGAAAAGCAGAAAAAAAACAGAGAAAATGCACGTTTATACAAAACCGGAGATTTAGTTCGCTATTTAGCGGATGGAAACATAGAGTATATGGGTCGTAACGATTTTCAGGTAAAGATTCGGGGATATAGAATAGAACTGGGAGAAATAGAAAACAGACTTTCTCAATATCCGCAAATAAAACAATCTGTGGTATTGGCTAAGGATAATACAAATGGAATGAAATATCTTGCCGGATATTATGTTTCAGATACAGCATTAGAGATAGAAAAGCTTACCGCATTTTTATCGGAAACATTACCGGAATATATGATTCCTTCTGCCTGTATTCACTTAAAATCATTACCATTAACCATCAATGGTAAGCTTGATAGAAAACAGTTACCTGAACCTGAATTTACAGGAGGTAATGAGTACACGGCCCCAATGAATGACCTTCAGGAAAAGCTTTGTACCATTTATGGAGAAATATTGGGAATTAACCCAGATTATATCAGCATCAATGATGATTTCTTCAGATTGGGTGGAAACAGTATCATGGCCATAAAGCTTATCAGTAAAATCAGACTGACATTAGATATGCAGACTAACGTTGCTATGATATTCAATCATAAAACAGTGGCTTCTTTATCTGGAGCTTTGTCAGAAAATGTCTTAGAGGATCAGATAACCCTGTCTCCTTTAAAAGTAGATAACCCGGAAGATCAAAGACTGTCCTTTGCTCAGGAAAGACTTTGGTTTATAGAATCCTATGAAGGCGGAAGCAGTGCTTATAATATTCCAATGACGGTTACTCTAAGTATAAAAACTGATATTCCGTCCTTATGCACAGCTTTAGAAACAGTAATACAACGCCACGAAGTACTTCGTACATTCATTCTGACTACAGAAAACGGAGTGGGTTATCAGGTAGTTACCGATCTTCTTCCGGAAATCAGAACTATAGAAGTCAGAAGCAGGGAAGAGTTGGAGGAGCAGGTAAACAAAAGTGCTCATAAAGTATTCCATCTGGAAGAAGAGATTCCTGTTGCGATCAATATTTTCACTTTAGAGAAAATCAATTATCTGTCAGTAGTTATTCATCACATTGCTTTTGATGGATGGTCTACAGATATATTCCTGAAAGAAGTGGCAGAAGCTTATCATGCTATTGCTGGAGGACAACGGCCAGAACTTCCCGAATTAAAGATCCAATACAAGGATTTTGCATTATGGCAGCGAAACTATCTTACAGGAGAACGCCTTGATAATCAAATTAACTATTGGAAAACAAAACTTGATGATTATCAGAGTTTAGATCTTCCTGTAGATTTCCATAGACCTGCTGAAATTTCTTATGAAGGAGATACTATCAGGTTTAATATCCCAGAAAAAACAGCATTAGGACTTAAAGAAACTTCTAAAAATCTTGGAGTAAGCTTGTACAATGTAATGCTGAGTGGTTATTATCTCACTCTTTCTGTCTACTCAGACCAGGAAGATATTATAGTAGGAAGTCCTATTGCCAACCGTCATTATGCAGGCCTTGAAAACCTTATCGGATTCTTTGTGAATACATTGGCACTAAGAGAGAAAATTGATCCTAAACAAAATATCAGGGACTTCATTCTGCAGGTGTCAAAGTCAGTGACAGATGCCCAGACACATCAGGATCTTCCATTTGAGAAACTGGTGGAGGAGCTAGGTGTAGAACAGGATACTTCAAGACATCCTGTATTTCAGGTGATGTTTGGTCTTCAGACAAGTCATGGTGGAGATACTGCAACTCAGGAAAAAGAGATGGTCTTCCAGCCTTTTGATGGTGATGTAGACTATCAGGCCGCGAAATTCGATCTTACAACCATGATTAATGAAAGTCCTGAGGGAGTTCACATGACCTTCAACTATGCAACGTCTCTATTTAAAAAAGAGACCATAAACCGTATAGCAGAAACCTATCAATATCTGTTAACTCAGATTTTACAGATTGGAAAATCCGATGCTAGCGACTTGAAAATAGGAGAAATACCTCTTCTGTCAGAAACAGAAAGAAGAGAGATCACAGAACTCTTAAATGATAACCGAAAAGAATATCAGGATCAAACAACAATTCATCAACAGTTTGAGTCTCAGGTTTCCCTAACGCCTGATACTACAGCTTTGGTATATCAGAATGTGAAACTATCCTATAGAGAATTGAATGAAAAGGCCAATCAGTTGTCAAATTACCTGATCAAAGAATACCAGCTGCAGCCTGATGATTTGGTACCATTATGCCTTGAAAGATCCGAAGATATGCTAGTGGCAACCCTTGCCGTATTAAAGGCCGGTGCAGCTTATGTACCGATGGATCCTTCATATCCCGCAGAAAGAATCAACCATATTATAAAAGATACAGGAGCTGAGGTTATCATTATTCAGGAAGAAGTAAGAGGCAAATTCAACGAGATTTCTTTAGAATTGAACCTTGTTTCATTGAATGATAGAGAATTAATTGAGGAATTGGCAACAGCAGAGACTCACAATCCTGTTACCCAAGTATCTGCAGACCATTTAGCCTATGTAATCTACACCAGCGGAACTACAGGACTTCCAAAAGGAGTAATGATTGAACATAAAGGAGTTATCAACCTGATTGATGCTATGACAGATATCCATCAGCTTGAAAAATATCAAAATGTAGGAGTGTACTCCAATTATGTATTTGATGCCTTTGTATATGAAACATTCCCGTCTTTATGCAACGGAAACACCCTTTGGTTATATAGTAATGAGCTTAGAACCTCAGTAAATGAACTTAATGAGTATATCAAATCTAATACTATAGAGGTTTCCTTTATTCCACCAGTCTTGTTGAGGGATGTTGTAGATAACGGAACAAGTTTACAATTGATTCATGCAGGAGGAGAGAGCTTCCCGGCTCTGGATAAAAATATTAATAACATTACCCTTATCAATGAATATGGGCCAACAGAAGGAACAGTATGTGCTACGCTTCATCATTATAAGGAAGATAAAAACCCGTTGAATATTGGTAGAGCTATTGCGAATACAAGTTTATATATTCTTGATAATCAATGTCGTCTTGTCCCAACAGGAGCGGTAGGAGAGCTGTATATTGGAGGAGCGGGTATTGCCAGAGGCTATCTGAACAGACCTGAGCTTACTGAAGAACGCTTTATGCTAAACCCATTCCAGACGGAAGACCAAAAGGAAAGAGGAGAAAACAACCGTTTATACAGAACGGGAGACTTGGTTCGCAGATTAGCCAATGGAGACTTGGAATATATAGGAAGAAATGACTTCCAGGTAAAGATTCGCGGTCATAGAATTGAGCTGGGTGAAATTGAAAATACTCTGCTTCAATATGACGGTATTCGTCAGGTTGCAGTTGTAGTGAAAGAAGACAAAGGAAATATGAAATACCTTGTCGGATACTATATTTCCGATTCGGTAATTGATCCACGCCAATTGTCAGAATTCTTGCTGAAATCACTTCCGGAATATATGGTGCCGAATGTTTTTGTTCATTTAACGGCCTTACCATTAACTATTAATGGCAAACTGGATAGAAAACAACTTCCAGAACCTGAATTTACAGGAATATCAGAATATGCCGCTCCGGAAAATGAACTTCAAAGACAGATGGCGGTAATCTACGGTGAAATATTAAACCTTGGTCCTGAATCTATCAGTATTCATGATGATTTCTTCAGATTGGGAGGAAACAGTATCATGGCTATAAAGCTGATTAGCAAAATACAGCAGGTATTAGATGTTAAAGTGAAGATTGTAGATGTTTTCAAAGAAAGAACAATCAGCAAACTAGCTGCTCTTATTGGAAAATATGGCAAAGAATACAGAACTGTATCCATTCTGAATGCAGTTAATAACAATCCGAATATATTCCTTATTCACCCAGGGAATGGAGGAAGTGAAGTATATCAGTCCTTGGCAGAACGGTTGAAAACAAACTATGACTGTTATGGTGTGGATTCTTATAATCTCTACCATGAAGAAAAGATTGATAATCTGAACAAGCTTGCAGAGTATTATCTGGATCATATTGGACGGATACAACAACAAACTCAACAGGAAGAGTATATTTTGCTTGGTTGGTCTCTTGGAGGAAATATAGCTTTGGAAATTGCTTCCCAGCTTGAAAAAAGAGGGTGTAAAAAGATCAAAGTTTATCTGCTAGATACCATTTTCTACGCTTCAGATCAGCAGTTGGTCAATTTCCTTTCATTCCCTTCAGATGAAGAATTGAGCAGCAAACTGGAGGTTCCTGTAGATCACAGCCGTTTTATAGCGACTAAGAGCTTTATGTCAGCAGAATTCACCATTGCCAGAGAAAGAGTCTCTAATAATCTAAGCTTTACAAAAGTAGTTTTACTAAAAGCCATGTTAGGCGGAGATGGAGTTGATGAATCATTTAACAACTATATAATGGGCTGTACATACAATAATGTAGACTCAGTCATAGAAGATCAGAAGTTGTTATCAGTATATCCTATTGATGCCACACACCAGTTTATGTTGGAGAAAGAAGAAGAAATCATTGATATTATTAATAAAACAATTGGAGAATAAAAAGAAAACCCCATGAACAGAACCACATCACTAAAACCACAAATATTTTTGTTGCACTATGCCGGCGGAGACAGAAACTCTTTTCGCCCTTTAATAGAAAATTTGCAGCCTCATTTTCAGGTAGAAACTCCGGAACTTCCGGGAAGAGGAGACCGAATGTCAGAACCTCCTTTGAAAAATAAGAATGAAGCTTTAACGGACATACTGGAACAAATAAAACAAGCACGGAATAAAAATGTTCCCTATTTGATTTACGGTCACAGTATGGGAGCTATATTGGGATTTGAAATTTGCGGAGCCCTAGAAAAAGATAGCGATGCACCCGTACATTTTGTAGCTACGGGATATCCGGGCCCAGGAATAAAAGAAAGTACACCAATTGCACATCTTCCTAAAACAGAATTTTTTGCTGAAGTAAGAAAACTGGGTGGAATTTCCGATGAGGTGCTGCAATATGAAGAATTATTAGACTTTTTTGAACCTGTTTTGAGAGGAGATTTCGGACTTCTGGAAAGTAAAAGTAACCAGATTCCTAACATAAAAATAAAAACTCCCATTTATGCAGTAATGGGGAAGAGCGAAAAATACGCACTGAATATAAGAAACTGGGCTAATTATACTGAAGCAGAATGTGAATGTCAGATCGTCAACGGAAACCATTTCTTTATCAATCAGAATTTCAACTATCTGTCGCAGGTAATCAAAAACCTCATGAATACTGCAGCAGCTAAATAATAAATATCTAATTCATTCATAAAGTAAAACCTTACCTATGCCTGGAAGAAAAAAACACGCATTAACCTTTATCTACATTACAGTCCTTATTGATATCATTGGGATAGGAATCATTGGGCCTGTACTGCCTACTTTGATTACAAAACTGTCAAATGCAGATAATATCAGTATCACTGCCCAGTATATTGGATGGTTTATATCCATATATGCTTTAATGCAGTTTTTGTTTGCCCCTGTTTTGGGTGGCTTAAGTGATAGATATGGACGGAGACCGGTGCTTTTATGTTCATTGTTGGGACTTGGAATAGATTATCTCATTCTTGCATTGGCACCTGATATTGCTTGGTTGTTTGTAGGAAGAATCATCAATGGAATAATGGGTTCCAGTATGACAACAGCGGCAGCCTATATTTCAGATATCAGTACTCCAGAGAAAAGAGGACAATATTTTGGCATTATGAGTGCCGTTGCCGGAGTAGGGATGATTATTGGGCCGGTTATAGGAGGAGCTCTAGGACAATATGGAGAAAGAATTCCTTTTTATGCCGCTGCCGGATTAAGCTTACTGAATCTGGTATATGGTTTTTTTGTTCTCCCAGAGTCTTTGTCAGAAAGTAACCGCCGCCCATTTTCCTGGAAAACAGCCAATCCGATTGGAGTAATAAAAAGTCTGGATAGAGAGATTTTAGCACCCTCATTTATCATTGCCTTTATTCTCATTGCCTTGGCGGGACATTCCGTACAAAGCTCGTGGAGCGTATATGTCATGGATAAATTTAACTGGAAAGAGGATATGATAGGTTATTCAATGGGATTTTTAGGACTGTTGATGGTTATCTTCCAGGGAGGATTAATTGGACTCTTTATCAATAAGCTGGGCCAGAAGAAATCAGTAATTATTTTCCTGGCATTCTTTTGTCTGAGCATGCTGCTATTCGGAATAACCAACAAAGGATGGATGATGTTTGTGGTAATTGCTATTTATGCCTTGGGAGGAATGGCATCTCCAATACTTCAGGCCATGATTTCCTCAAAAGTCCCAGATAATAAACAGGGGCTGTTGCAGGGAGGCCTTACCAGTGTCCTTAGCTTAACCTCTATTTTCGGACCATTGCTGATGACCTGGGTATTTGCTTATTTTACCTCTCCTCGGGCGCCGGTTCTCTTCAGTGGAGCACCCTTTATTTTAGGAGCCGTTTTAGCTGTCATTGGGAGCTTTTGTATATATCTTGCTATGAGAAAAGATAATTAATAAAAACGAATGAGTTTTTCAAGAAAATAAAAGAGAATCAATTACTTATTCTATGAAATATAAGCTTCCTAAAATCGATTGATAATCGAATTATTCTTAGCTTCCTAAAAATAAAATTTTGCATTTATAAATTTATGAAGCCGCATTATTTAGCAATAATAGACAACTGAAATGTGTTTAGGATCAATACCTTTGTGATTCTACACCTTTTATTTTGGAAGCATATAAAAAACGGATTGTAAAAACAATACAATACATTGATTCGAATCTTGACGCTGATCTTTCTCTTGAAAAAATTGCAGAGATCAGTGCCTATTCACCGTTTCACTTTCACAGAATATTTAAACTCGTTACCGGAGAGACCCTTCAGAGCTATATTATCAGAAAGAAAATAGAAAAAAGTGCCCTTCATCTGGCGGTGCATAAGAACATGGAGATCAAAGAAATTTATTGGAATCTTGGATTTTCAAACCACTCAGCCTTTTGCAAAACATTCAAAAAACATTACGGTCTGCCTCCTACAGAATTTCGCAGATCAGCTCCGGAAAAATTTCACAAGATTTTACAAACACATAGCAAGAACGGACAAATTGATACGGTTTTCAGCCAATACATTTGCAATATTGAAAACCTATTAAATTGGACCAATATGAATTTAAAAATCGAAGTAAAAGAAATGCCGGAAATGAATCTGGCATCTGTGATGAGCCTTGGAATTGCCAATGTGGAATCTTCTTTCAATGTATTAATAGACTGGGCTATCAGAAAAAACCTTTTTCCGCGGGAAAAAGTCAAAATGATTTCCGTTTATCATGACAGTTTCAAGGTAACTCCTGCCGATAAGGTTAGGATTCATGCATGTATGCTTTTGGATGAAAAATTGAATGAAACACAGGGAGAAGTTTTTTCAGAAGCCATAGAAGCCGGAAAATATATTGTTGGAAGCGGGGAAGTAACGCTCAAAGACTTCGAGCAATGCTGGGTTTCTTTGTTTTTATGGATGAATGAGAACAATTACACTACCAGAAGAACCTTTCCTTACGAAATCTATCACTCTAATTTTAAAGAGCATCCGGAAGGAAAAATGATCGTTGATTTTTGTATTCCGATTCACTAATTTCCCATTCGGTAGCAAAAGAATGCCTTTCGGTAATAAATTTTTTACAGAAGGGCATTTCTTGTACTATTTTTGACCCAGAAAACAATAAAAATGAAAACACAAGGACAAAACATACTGTTCCTGATTCTCCTTCTCGCTTCCATCATGGGATATTCACAGATAAAAATATCTGGAAAAGTATCTTTCAAAAACAAAGGAGTAGCTGAAGTAAACGTCACCCTGAAAGATACCTATGACGGTACCACCACAGATGCTCAGGGTAATTTTACATTTGAAACTTCAGAAAAAGGAGCTCACAAAATCACTTTTACCCATCCGAAATATGAAGACGTAGAAAGGGCTGTCACTATTGAAAACCAAGATATCTCTTTGAATATTGATCTTAAAGAACAGATCAGTGAAATTGATGCAGTAGTAGTTTCTGCAGGATCCATTGAAGCAAGTGATAAGAAAAGAGCAACAGCATTACTTACTCCCATAGATATTTATACTACAGCTGGTGCGGACGGACAGATTTCTTCAGCATTGACCTATCTTCCGGGAGTACAAAAGGTGGGTGGAACCGAAGGACTGTTCATTCGTGGTGGTACAGGAACAGAGTCTAAAATTTTTATGGACGGAAGTCTTATCAATAATTATTTTTCTAATTCTGTTCCGGGAATTGCAGGAAGAGACCAGTTCAATACCTCTCTTTTCAAAGGAAATATATTTTCAAGTGGCGGATATTCGGCGTTATACGGACAGGCTCTTTCAGGTGCTTTGATGCTGGAAAGTGTTGATCTTCCGGATGAGAGTTCTTACAGTTTAGGTGTTTCACCTATTTTCCTTAGTGCCGGATTTCAAAAGCTTGGAGATAATAAAAACTATTCCTACGGTGCTACAGCAGGATATTCTATTTTAAGTCTGATGCAGAAAGTCTTTAATTTTAATACAGATTTTGTTGAAGCACCACAAGGTCTTAATGGAGATCTGAATTTCAGATTTAAAACAAAATCTGGAGGCTTTTTCAAATACTATGGGATGTTCAATTCCAATAAAATGGGAGTAAGGTCAGAAAGCCTTGAACCCGGATATGATTTCAGTCTGGTAAAGCTTAACGGTAAAAACACTTTTCATAATCTCTCTTTTAAGCAGAAATTTGGGAAATATCTCCTGAATGTAGGTGGATCTTACTCTTACAACAGATCTGATCTTCATTTTTCTACAGAAACCAATGATGTTGAATCAAACAGAAGTCAGCTTCTTACAGATGGAAATTATCTGAACTTCAAAGCCGTTCTGGAAAGAAAGATCAACAGGATCAGTGCTGTAAGAGGAGGATTTGAACTGAACAATACTGATGAAAACCTGAACTTTGAAACGGTGCAGAAACATTATAAAGATTTGATTTCTTCCGCTTTTCTTGAAACAGATCTGGGTTTTAGCAATGCCTTATCAGCAAAAATAGGAGTAAGAGCAGAGCACTCTTCTTTTTTAGGAAAGAATAATATAGCTCCACGTTTTGCTATTGCTTACCGTCTGGCAAAAGACTGGACAACTTCCTTAGCTTACGGTCTTTTTTATCAGAATCCGGAAAGTAAATATATCAATGGTCCTGCAGACCTTGGCTTCCAGCAGTCTCAGCATTATATTTTTCAGGTTCAGAGAGCGTCGGAAGGCAGAACATTACGTTTTGAAGCATTTTATAAAAAATATGACCAATTGATTAAAACATTTAATGTTACACCGGATAAAGAACAGAATCAGCAGACTCAGACTGCATTAAACAACAATGGATACGGATATGCAAAAGGAGTGGAATTTTTCTGGAGAGACAATAAAAAAACGTTTGAAAATATTGATTATTGGATCAGCTACTCATATCTGGATTCCAAAAGAGATTTTCTTAATTACCCGGTCAGCCTGCAGCCAAGTTTTGCCGCTGAACACACCCTTTCTGCAGTAGCAAAAAGATTTATCCCGGAATGGAAACTTGGAGTAAACTTATCATATACCTATGCCAAAGGGCGTCCTTATTATGACATTGCCTCTACATTTGAGAATGGAAAAGCAATTAATTATACCCGGAATGAAGGAAGGTTAAAAGATTATAATGCGTTGAATTTCAGCATCAATTATCTTCCGAATATCGGTAAAAAAGATGCGAAAGCTTTTCCGGTATTTGTATTGAGTGTCAGCAATATTTTAGGATCAAAAAATGTATATGGCTATAATTTCTCAGCGGATGGTTCCAGAAACTCTGCAATCGTTCCGCCAGTCAATACTTTTGTATTCATAGGAGCATTTATAAGTTTTGGAGTAGATAAAACGGATGATGCTATCAATAATAATTTATAAAAAACATACCTTAGGGCAAACAAACATAACTAACTTTTAAAATTTGATATCATGAAAAAATACCTTTTAAGCTTTGCTTTAGCTTTTATGAGTTTAACAGCTTTTGCACAGGCAGATTACGACAAAATAATGGCTGAAAAAATTGGAAGAATAGAAGTCTGTAAAACAGCGGAAGATTTCCAGACTCTGGCCAATGATTTTCAGAGAATAGGAAGTAAGGAAAGCACAAAATGGCTTCCGGCATACTATTCGGCATTTTCTTATATCCAAAAAGGAAGAACATTGATGAGAGACGGAAAAATGCAGGAATTGGATGCTATTGCAGATCAGGCCGAGAAACAGTTATCAATGGCGCAGAATCTTGCCGGAGCAGATAATGCAGAAATTCATCTGTTAAGAAAAATGTCTTATTCTCTGAGAATGATGGTAAATCCGGCACAGCGTTATATGACAGACGGAGCCAGAGCTGCCGAAGAACTTAATATTGCAGAAAAATTAGAGCCTGCAAATCCGAGAATTGCCCTGATCAAGGCAGAAGATGTTTATTTTACTCCTGAACAGTATGGAGGAAGCAAAACCAAAGGATTGGAAATGTTCAAAGATGCACAGGCTAAATTTAAGACCTACAAACCTAAAACTGGTTTAGATCCTAACTGGGGAAGAGGTGAAGCTGATTATTTTCTAAGTCTTCCAGCAGAAAAAGCAAAATAGGACATTCTCTACTTTACATATAAATTAACCTTCATTCGTGAAGGTTTTTTTATACCGCTCAGGAAAGAAAATCAGCCCTTCGGTAAGAATTAATTTTTGATACCTTTAATAAAAACTAATTTTGAGTCAAGAAAACAGATCATGAAACGGAAATACTTTACCACATTACTTTGGACTTCATTAGGAACCACCTTGTTTTTCTTTTTGTTTTTTAATGATGAAAAGACTTTGCAGACTTTTTTGATCACCCTGCTTCTTTCAACGATGTATTCTTTTGTATTGGGATTTGGAAACGGGTTTATCAATGAATTTCTCAACAGGAAATTTCCCTGGTCAGAAGCTACCAGAACAAGAGCTGTTTTAAGTATTATTTCCATTATCATTGGCAACTTTATTCTGGTCTATTTCTGCAATTATATGAACTATGTGGTGATTCAGAAAACGGCAACCACTGAAGAGTTTTTTTCATCAAAGTATGGAGTTACCAATTGGTTCATGATCAATATTGCTCTTCTTATTTCAGCTTTTCTTCATGCTAAGAGTTTTATGGAAGAGCTGAAGAAGACTTCCAGAAAAGAAGTGGTAGAGCAGAAGCTTATCGCCAAATCAGCAAATGCTCAGTTTGAAAGTCTGAAGAACCAGCTGGATCCCCATTTTCTTTTCAATTCTCTGAATGTTTTAAGTTCCCTGATTGATGAAAATCCGCGGCAGGCCCAGAAGTTTACTGCTTCAATGTCAAAGATTTACCGTTATGTACTTGAACAGAAAGATAAAGAGCTGGTAACGGTGGAAGATGAAATAGAATTTGCAAGAACATATTGTGATCTTTTGAAAACAAGGTTTGAAGACAGTGTAGATTTTACTTTTGATGTTGCCGAGGAAGACTATCAGAAATATGTAGTTCCATTGGCTTTGCAGCTGCTGCTGGAGAACTGTATCAAGCATAATTTTGCTACATCATCAAAACCATTGGTCATAAGAATCTTTTCAGCAGGAAATACCCTCTGCATTGAAAATAATCTTCAGATAAGAGAACAGATTAAAGAAAGCTCGGGGATTGGTCTTGCTAATATTGTACAGCGTTATTCTCTGCTTACCGACCGAAATGTTTTCATAGAAAAATCTGAGGATCATTTTAAAGTAAAGCTTCCAATGCTGATGGCTAAGCCACAAGTTTCCACCTCAAAACCTGAGGATGATTCTGCTGCTTACAAACGTGCGCAAAAGAGAGTAAAAGAGATTAAAAGCTTTTATATGAACCTGATTTCTTACTGTACCGTAAGCGCCTTTTTAATCTTTATTAATCTCTTTACAAGCAGCAGAAATCACTGGTTCTGGTTTCCTGTATTGGGATGGGGAATTGGAGTTGCATCTCATGCATTTCAGGTATTTGGAGTAGGAGAATCATGGCAGGAAAAAAAGATTCGTGAAATTATGAACAAACAAAAAAAATAAAGCGATGGAAAGATTTGACGAAAATGATATTGAATATCAGCGTGCCAGAAGGCAGGTAGAAAGGTTACGTGGATTCTACGGACATTTATTCGCTTATATTGCAGTGAATGCTCTGATTGTTGTGTATAACTGTATGAATCTGAAACCAGGTGAAAGTTATTTTCAGTTTAAAAACTTTTTTACAGCCACTTTCTGGGGGATAGGGCTTGCAGCACACGCTGTTACAGTTTTTTTACCAGGTGTTAATTTTATCAGAAAATGGGAAGATAAGAAGGTAAAAGAACTTATGGATAAACAGAAAGATCAGTAAGGGGATTACCAATTTTTTAGCCAAAATACTTTTAACTTTAAAAACTCATTAAAAATGAATACTTTATCAACACTGTTCTACATTTCAATGGGTGCCTGGTTTGTTACTGAATTTCTTTACAAAAACATACTAAAATCCGGTAAAGAAGATCAAAAGAACAAAGATAAATCCACTCTGAATATCTTATGGCTAGCCATTCCTTTTTCTATCATGAGTTCGATATTTATATCTTATAATACTCATTTTACGATTGTTGAAGGAAGCTGGATTCTTTATCTTGGAGAGCTCCTTATTCTTATCGGAATTATATTCAGATATATGATTATCAGATCTCTGGGAAAATATTTTACGGTAGATGTGACCATCAGACAGGATCATAAAATCAAAAAAGAGGGGTTTTATAAATACCTGAGACATCCTTCTTATGCCTTTTCTCTGCTGACCTCTCTTGGGCTGGGTTTGTACCTGAATAACTGGCTGTCATTCATCTTTGCTTTTGTACCTCCGTTTTTAGCTTTTGCCTACAGGATTAAAATCGAAGAGCAGGCTTTGGTAGAACAGTTTGGTGATGAATATCTTGAATACAGAAAAAGTACAAAGAAACTGATCCCGTTTATCTATTAATTACCCGTTTTTACGATTCGGATAACATAATCTACCATTCGGTAATATAAAATTGATTTGAGCCCTTTTCCTGAGCTACCTTTGATTCAGAAAAAACAAATTAACCTTTTTAAAACAAAACATTATGGAAATTTTACCAAATAAAGAGACGATTGCTTACAGAAAAGCATCCAGAAGAGTAAAAGAACTAAAAGAATTCTATGGAAATCTTACTTCTTATGGTATTGTTATTCCATTTCTGGCAATACTGAACTTTGTGACTGCTCCCGGATATTTATGGTTTTTATGGCCGGCACTGGGCTGGGGAATAGGAATTGCGTTTCATGCAATAAGTGTATTCGGAATTGGAAAAAGCTGGGAAGAAAGAAAAATAAAAGAACTGATGGAGAAGGAGGAAAAAAGTAGCATCAAAAAATTTTAAAATATAATAACACCCAAAACTTATGATCATGAATTACGAAACTGCAAGCGAAAGAACAAACAAAATCAGAAAATTCTATAAAAGCATTTTTATATTCGCCATCTTTGCTGTTCTTATCATTCCTGATGACATTTTTGGCGAAAAGATGATTAATTTTCGATTGTTTGACAGATATACTATCCTGGGAATCTGGGGATTTATTATTCTTGTAAAAGCTGTAAAACTGTTCCTTTTTGATTCTGAATGGGAAAGACGTATGATCGAAAAAGAGCTTGAAAAAGAGAAAAAACCGATAAACTTTTAAAATTTGTCCGCTTTTATTTACCTTTATTTCCTAAAATCTGAAAACCAAAATTAAAGCTCAATGATCAAAACTGTCATTATAGAAGATGAAAAACCTGCTTCAAGGAAATTAGAACGTATGTTGAATAATTTTCCTGAAATTGAGATTGTTGCGAAAATAGAATCAGTAGAAGAAGGAGTTGCCTGGTTTTCTGAAAACGAACATCCACAGCTGATCTTTTCTGATATTGTTTTAGGTGACGGACTGTCTTTTGATATCTTTGAAAAAATTCCGACGAAAGGATTCATTATCTATACCACGGCTTTTGATCAGTATACGCTGAAAGCATTTAAGCTGAACAGCATCGATTATCTTTTAAAACCCATTCTTGATGAAGATCTGGAGGGAGCGGTGGAGAAGTTTAAATCTTTTATTCCTGCCAACAACACCAATGGCTCTCAGGATATCAAACAGCTGATCAGAAAAGAAAAATCTACGCTGTCCAGAATTCTGGTAAAAATAGGGTATAATCTTAAAATTATCCAGACCCAGGAAATAAGCTGTTTTTTCAGTGAAAATAAAATCGTTTATCTTCAGACAGAAGACCGTACATATCCGTCAGATTTTACGCTGGATGAGTTGGAAGATGTTCTGGATGAAAAAAAGTTTTTCAGAGTGAACAGACAGTTCATTGTCAGTTCAGACTACATTAAAAATATTCATACTTCACCTTACTATAAAGTGGATATGGAGTTTCAGCCCGAAGAAGAAATTACGGTAAGTAGAGACCGTGTTAAAGACTTCAAAGATTGGCTTGTCAGTTGATAAAAAAGGAAGACATTCGATCATGAACTGACTTCCTCACCATACCAAAAACAAATACCATGGATCTTATACTGTTGATTTTTAAATTGTTCCTTTCACTTTTTTATACCTGAAAACAGAAGCAATCAGGAGTTGTAAAAGTCACTGGCAGATTGTACAAACTGATGAAAGGCTTCTGTAACTTCTTTTTTATGTTTGTGAGCAAGAGGAAACGGAACCATATGGGAATATTCATAAGGGAAATCTTTGATTTCTATATCTACATTGATATTCCTGTAGCCTCCTTGTAAGGTATTCAATGCTTCCATTGGAGGGGCAACACTGTCTTTCTCCAATACATAAGCTTTTATCTGAGACTGAATTTCATGAATTCTTTCTTCCCTTTCCTTTTGGAAATAATTGTAACGGAGCATCTTTTTGAACCAGCTTTCCTGCGGATGCAGGTCATCATTCTGATAATGCTTCAAACGGGTATCTGATTTAAAATCAGAACTCAAAAGCTCTGTGAAGACAGACTGCATTTTAATAGTTGCCTGGGTATCCATGATGTATTTGGATATTGGAAACATCCGGTCAATAGTCATTCCTCCACAAAAACAGAAAACTTTAGACCGGGTAAAATGATGGTTAGGATCTGCCATTTTAATAATCATTGAAAGAAAAGCTCCTATGGAATATCCAAATAAATCCAGGTCTGCTTCCGGAGAAACTCCTTTTATCTTATGGTTTTTAATATCTTTCACTACTTCGGTAATATCAGAATAGGTCTGTAGTCCGGACCAGAAAATCCTTTGAGGATGAGCTTCCAATCTTGAACTTATCGCAGCATTTACATAGGAGAAATTCATATTTTCAGGATATTTTTTCTTCCTGAAACGAACTATTTCCATCATGTGATGGCGGTCACTCCAGATTGGCTCTGCACGATCCATATGAAAGGCAATAGGAAACAGAATAATGGCTTTTTGTGTTCTTTGGGCCAATTCATACGCCCATGGCAGATATTTGTCCCATTTCTTTTCATTCAGGCCATGGAAGAGAAAAATACATCCTTTGGCGGTTTCTATATCTGCTCTTTTCAGAATATAATATTCAAACTTTTTATTACATTCAATATCAAAATCCTTGGTGTCTACAGCGGGCTGGCCATAAAAATGATACCCTTTTTCGTTGACTTCCAATGATTGCTGATGTTTGCTGCAATGTTGATGTTCCGAGCCATAAAGCAGATCAGAAACCTTCGATTCAAAAGGAAAAGATTCAATGGTTATATTCAGTTCTTTGAGTTCAACCCTGCCTTCTCCGGAATCAAAATTACTTTTCAAAACTTCATACAATTCATAATATTCCATAGTAAGACAATTGAAGGGTTCCTATTTATGAACTATCAATTTAGAGAATTATTGCTGTAATCGGTTGATTTTTAATAGTTAAATGTATTCTAGGCATAGGAGAAAAAATAAACCCCGAAACAGTCTTATTCCGAGGCAGCAGATATATAAATTGATAAGGATGTTTATTCTTTTGCTTCTGGGTTTTCTCTATGTTTCTGAACGGTGATCCCTGTAAGGGTTATCATGATAATACATAGGATAAGATCTGCCTTTTCAGGGTGAAAGATTTCCTGGTAAATATTATACCCTGCAAGTATTGATACAAAAAAGATAAGGACGTTGTTAGCGGATGAATATTGATTTTTAATTGTTGTTTTCATAATAATTTTTTTTGTTATTTACTCAGTAAGTATGAGAATAAGAAATACGTTACAACAATTTTTAAAAATAATCAGCTATTCCCAAGTATTAGAGATTTTCAGCTTTTGGTCTTTCAGTTTAAATTTACTAACTATCTGTAATCAATCCTGTTAGATTCAGTGTCTTCAAGTTGTTTAAGGATAGATTCTGGAATTTCATCGCTGTCAATAGGGAAGCTGATAGAGTCTGAAATAAAGTTTTTCCTTTCTGCTTTCCTAAAGATTTCAAACAAAGCAATCGGCTCCTGATTGAAACTGATGCAGGTGCTTATGAAGTGGATTTCGTGTAGTTTATATTCCGGATTCTTAAGCTTTTCTTTAATGTCTTTTATTCTTGAAATAAAATGGCGCTGGCGGATAAAAGTATTGCTGTTCATGATGATAAAAACATAATCTGAATACGCCGTAACCTTACCAAAATACTTATGATGGTCACCGCCGCTCCTTTCAATAAAATATTCTCCTGTTGTTTCCGACTTATAAATTTCCATCGCGGAGCGCCATATACGGTCTTCCTTTGCCATTAAAGGATTGTCAGGAAGATTTCTGTTATAAGAATACCAACAGCCTACCAGGCGGTCTAGAAGAGCTGTATTCAGATTTACATTATTGAGATCAATTTTCAGGTCATTAAAATTGAATGACTCTGTAGTGGAATTAATGAAATCTATATAATTGGCGTAGCCCAGAACTTTGACAATGAGGCTCAGTTTTGCAAGGTTCGGTCTGCTCAGAGCAGCATTTTCATTCTGCCTGAATTTTTTCAGTTTATTGATAATCAGATGCTCATACAGGTAATTGGTCCCCAGAAGATCAGGTTCTTTTTTAATTTCTTTCTCAGAAAGGTCATTGATAATGAGCTCATTAAGTTCTGCACTGATATAGGACCATTCGGTTTTGGTAACATCTTCCCAATGGTTTTTCTTTAAAAAGTGGTGGCTTAAGAAATTCATTAGTTTTTCAAGGTGCAGTATATCTTCCTTTTTCATCTGTTTATTTTTAATGGTCAGATTAATTTTATAAGACTAATTTAAGATTTTTATCAAACCAAAAAAGACTTTTGAGGGACTTTTATATTTTAAAATCCATTGATATTTGAATAGAAAAACAAAATTTAAAACAATGGAAACAAGAGTGTTATTAAAAGATGAATCCCTTTGGAACCGAATACAGGGATTTTCTCTGGATGCTCCGGGTGTTGATTTCCCTTTTTCAAAAAAGCTGGCAAAAGAAGAAAGCTGGAGCCTTGATTTTGCAAAAAAAGCAATTGAAGAATATAAAAAGTTTGTTTATCTCTGCTGTATTCTTCCCAATGGAGCTTCTCCCAGCGAAATAGTAGATAAAGTATGGCATCTGCACCTGATCTATACTCAGAATTATTGGGAAGAATTCTGCCCGAATATTTTAAAAAGACCGCTCCATCATCACCCTTCTAAAGGAGGAAATACGGAAAGAGTGAAGCACGAGAATTGGTTTGCAGATACAATGTCAGGTTACAGAAACATATTTCAGCAGGAAGCACCTGAAGAAATCTGGAAAGGGATTGGGAAAAAATCTAAAGTAAGACTATGGATGAAGAAAATGACCTTTTTTGCTCCGATTTTTATTTTACTGTTGCTGTTCTCCTGTACAGAAGGAACAAGTTTCACTGGATTACTGGTTACAGCAGTGGTTTTTGCCATTATTTTTATTTTGGGAATAATAACCTCAATTATAGGAGATAATGAAGTCTCCGATCCCAATAGGAAGGATAAGCAAAGCGGTGATGGAGGAGGCGGAAGTTGTGGGGGATCGGGCTGCAGCGGAGGAGGTGGTTGTGGCGGAGGCTGTGGCGGTTGCGGGGGATGTGGTGGATAAAAACTAATCAATATGAAAAAACTAATCATTCATTCAGCTCCCATTGTAGTAAGCTTTATATGGCTTATAACAGTATGCCAGACTTTGAATCCAATTATTCTTAAAGGTCCGGATTTTCTAAAATTTTATCTTATCCTGGTTCTCGGATTCTATGCTTCAGTTTTTATTTTAAATTCCATGACAGATGCTATCTCGAAAACTACATTTTATTTTGTAGGCTTCATTTTTTTACTGGGAATAATAAAACTGATAAGAGGAATCATGTTGGGAAAACCCGTTGGATTTCTGGTGATAATTTTAATTCTGGAATGTATTGTGGCAGTGTTGCTTATCATGAGCCACATCAATAAGAAAATGAAATAAAAGTTTCGTAAAAACAAACCCGAAACAAAACTGTTCCGGGCTTTTATTAGTAAGGTGTTGAGATCAAATCTCTCACTTTTTTTCTTTTATGGGCTGGTAGCCATACTTTCTGACCATAACGGAGGTGATAACTACTAAAATAAGGCTGATAGCAATATTCGAGTTTTCCGGATGAACAATTGACTGATAGAAATTATAACCGAAAACTGCGGATACAATAGCGATCAGGATATTGTTTACATAAGCATAGCGGTTTCTTGTAGTTGTTTTCATAGTTGTTTTTTGTTATTTACTCAGTAAGTATGACAACTTAAAAAACGTTACAGAAAAATTTAAAAATTATTTCTTCAAAAGAAATCCCGCCATATTCTCAATCCTCGGATCTCGAAACCTGAACCTCATATTCCTTACGCAATCACACCGCTTCCTATAAGTTCCTCATCAATATACCATGAAGCAAACTGTCCTTCTGCAATAGCAGACTGAAGTTCATCAAATTCAACATACAAAGCATTTTCAAACTGAAATATTGTTGCTTTTTGCAAAGACTGTCTGTATCTGAATCTGGCCATTACTTCCATAGATTCTCCATTCTGAAGTTTCATATCCTCTCGTACCCAGTGTAGCTCAGAATTATCAATTTTCAGTGCTTTTTTGTGAAGTCCTGGGAAATGACTTCCTTCTCCCACAAAAATGATATTGTTTTCCATATCTCTTGAAACGATAAAGCAGCTTTCTTTATGACCGCCTATACCAAGACCTCTACTTTGTCCGATCGTAAAAAACTGGGCTCCCTGATGTTTCCCGATTACTTTTCCGTCAGATTTTTTATAATTGATTTTTCTGGATAAAAACTCAAGTTCCTCTTCTTTAGAGGTGAATTCCGGTTTTTCTTCCGAAAATAAAGGTGAATCTTTGAAAATTTCTACAATTTCTCCTTCATTAGGTTTTAATTGCTGCTGTAAAAACTGTGGCAGGCTCACTTTCCCGATAAAACATAATCCCTGGGAATCCTTTTTATCTGCAGTTACCAATCCGATCTCTTTTGCGATTTCTCTTACCTGAGGCTTTGTAAGTTCTCCGATAGGGAATAGTGCTTTTGAAAGTTGATCCTGGCTCAGCTGGCAAAGGAAATAAGACTGATCTTTATTATTGTCTTTTCCGGCAAGAAGATGGAAAATTTCTTTTCCGTTTTCGTCAAAAGTAGAATTTACCCTTGCATAATGTCCTGTTGCTACTTTATCTGCTCCTAATGACATTGCGGTCTTCATGAAAACATCAAATTTTACTTCTCTGTTACACAATACATCCGGGTTGGGAGTTCTTCCTTTTTCATATTCTGCAAACATATAGTCAACAATACGTTCCTTGTAAAGTTCACTCATATCTATCACCTGGAAGGGAATTCCAAGCTTCTGTGCCACCATAAGGGCATCATTACTGTCCTCAATCCAGGGACATTCATCTTCCAGGGTTACGGAAGCATCATTCCAGTTTCTCATAAACAAAGCCACTACCTCATGGCCCTGCTGTTGCAGCAAATACGCTGTAACACTAGAATCTACACCTCCGGAGAGGCCTACTACTATTTTCATTGTATTTCAATTTTACGAAACTCTTAACGGGAGTTCTTAGTTTGATGCGGCAAAAATACAACTAAATAAATTCGTAAAAAAACCATAATTTTAAACATTGATAAAAACGATGTTAATCGTAAACCCCATCGTAAGACGATAATAGCAAGTGATGAAAGGAGGTAATACCATCAAAAAACAAAATATATCTACATATGAAAAAGTTTATTATTTCTATGATGCTGATAGGATCAGGATCAGCATTTTCCCAGGTTTCGGTAGGAACTCCGGTGCAAGAAAACAGCAAATGGACCTTTGGAGGTGGAATTGGATTAGGATTTGGGAGTAACAGCGCTTTTAACCTGTCTGCTTCCCCAAGAGTGGGTTACAGGCTTACGGATGATCTCGAAGCGGGAGTTGTGGGAAGTGTATCCTGGCAGACTTCCAATTATTATAAATCTACAATGTTTGGAGTAGGACCATTTGTGAATTACTATTTTGCCAGATCATTTTATGTGGGAGCAAACTATCAGCATTATTTTGTAGATTATAAAGATAAATACTATGATTATAAATACAATACGGAAGAAAATGCATTATATCTGGGAGGTGGATATATGCAGAGAATCGGAAATAATTCTTTTATGCAGCTGGGATTAATGTATAATGTGCTTTGGAAGGAGAATTCCAGTGTGTTTTCAAGCGGCCTGATCCCGAATATCGGTTTCGTAGTGGGGCTTTAAATTGATTTTGTATCGTTTATCCCGTTTAATACAATATTGGCCCTAGACAAAACTTATAAAAACAAAAATCCCCGGGAATTTTCCCGGGGATTTTCTATTGAAATTAAATTATTTATTTAATTATGATTGAGAAGACTTCTCAGCAGCTGATTTTTTCGCTTTCTGCGTTTTTCCAATCAGTCCGTCCTTAGCATCATTAAGATCAAGAACCACGGTTTCTCCTTCATTCAATTGCTTGTTTACCAGCATTTCTGCCAATAAGTCTTCAATATATTTCTGGATTGCTCGTTTCAATGGTCTTGCACCGAAATCTTTATCCCATCCTTTTTCAGAAATAAAGTCTTTCGCTTCTTCAGTAAGATCCACTTTATATCCTAATTTTTCAATTCTGCTATACAATTTGTTCAATTCAATATCAATAATTTTCTTGATATCATCCTGAACAAGAGAGTTGAAGATCACAATGTCATCAATTCTGTTTAAGAATTCAGGAGCAAATGCTTTCTTAAGGGCACTTTCAATGGTGCTTCTCGCTCTTGTATCTGAGCTTGTCTTTTTAGCTGAAGTTCCGAATCCTACACCATCTCCAAAGTCTTTAAGATCTCTCGTTCCGATGTTGGATGTAAGGATGATAATCGTATTTCTGAAGTCGATTTTTCTGCCTAAGCTGTCTGTAACGTGTCCTTCATCAAGGATCTGTAACAGAATATTGAATACATCCGGGTGAGCTTTTTCAATCTCATCCAAAAGAACCACAGCATAAGGTTTTCTTCTTACGGCTTCAGTCAGCTGACCACCTTCTTCGTAACCTACATATCCCGGAGGCGCACCCACCAATCTTGAAACAGCGAATTTCTCCATGTATTCACTCATGTCAATTCTGATCAGAGATTCGTCAGATTCAAACAGCTCTCTCGCCATTACTTTAGCAAGCTCGGTTTTACCAACCCCGGTTGTTCCAAGGAAAATAAATGTACCGATAGGACGGTTCGGATCTTTAAGACCTGCTCTGTTTCTTTGAATTGCTTTCACAACTTTTTTCACAGCATCTTCCTGGCCGATTACTTTTCCGTTCAGTTTTTCATCCATCTGGGCAAGCTTGTCAAGCTCGTTTTTGCCAACTTTCGTTACAGGAACTCCACTCATCATAGAAACCACTTCTGCTACATTTTCTTCCGTTACGGTTTCTTTTTTCTCTTTTACATCTTTATCCCATTTTTCCTGGGCTGCATTCAGTTCCATTTGAAGACGTTCCTCTTCATCTTTAAGCTTTCTTGCTTCAAGGTAATCCTGAGCTTTTACAGCTTTCTGCTTCAGTTCTTTGATATCTTCAATTTTCTTTTCAAAATCAATGATTTCTGTAGGAACTTTCATGTTTTTGATATAAACACGTGATCCTGCCTCGTCCATCGCATCAATCGCTTTGTCCGGTAAGAAACGGTCTGTAATATATCTCGATGTCAGATTCACACACGCTGTAATAGCTTCAGGAGTATAAATTACATTGTGGTGTTCTTCATACTTATCTTTGATCTGATTCAGAATCTGAATAGTTTCATCAATAGAAGTAGGCTCCACCATTACTTTCTGGAATCTTCTTTCTAAAGCACCGTCTTTTTCAATATACTGACGGTATTCATCCAGAGTCGTTGCCCCGATGCATTGAATTTCTCCTCTTGCCAAAGCAGGTTTAAACATATTGGAAGCATCTAGACTTCCTGTAGAACTTCCTGCTCCTACAATCGTATGAAGCTCATCAATAAATAAGATGACATCCCTGTTTTTTTCCAGTTCCGTCATGATGGCCTTCATTCTTTCTTCAAACTGGCCACGGTATTTAGTTCCGGCAACTAAACTTGCCAGGTCTAAAGTGATCACACGTTTTCCGTAAAGAACTCTTGACACTTTTTTCTGTTGAATTCTTAATGCCAAACCTTCAGCAATGGCAGATTTACCAACTCCCGGCTCCCCGATAAGAAGAGGGTTGTTTTTCTTTCTGCGGGATAAGATCTGAGAAACTCTCTCAATTTCTTTTTCACGCCCGATTACTGGGTCTAGTTTTCCATCTCTTGCCAAAGAAGTAAGGTCTCTACCAAAGTTATCCAATGTAGGCGTTTTACTTTTTGCAGAACCTAGATTTCCTGTAGGCTTTCTCATTTGCTCAAATTCTTCTCTCTCATCATCATCATCGTAAGCACTCATCTGTGGAGACTGGCCTGAATTTTTAAGCATAGTCTGGTATTCTCTTGAAACTCCTTCATAGTCGATGTCATAAGCTCCCAGAATATTTGAAGTAGGATCCTCATATTTATAAAGAATACCCAAAAGCAGGTGAACGGTATTAATTTCATTGCTTTTATATTGACGGCATTCTAACTCTGCACGTTTAATGGCATGATCTGCCATCTTAGTGAAAGAAATATTGGTAACCTCTTCAGAAATAGGATTAAGACTCGCTGTATTTAAAGTTTCAATTTTTCTTCTGATTTGTGTTAAATCCGCATTAAGGTTTTGAAGGATTTCTTTTGCAGAGTTTTCCGTTTTTATAATACCTAAAAGTAGATGTTCTGTATTAAGAAATTCACTTTTCAGCCTTTTAGCTTCGCTTTTGCTTTGTTTGAACACCTGGCTCAAACCTTGTGAAAACTTATAATCCATAATATATCTCATTAGAACAAAGGCAACATTACCTTTTATTCATTATCTAAATTACAAATATTTTACCAAAAATCAATTAATGACTTTATGGCAGAAAAAATTTTATTATCTTATTGAAAATGATTAAGTTTGTTATCCTTAAATTTCCCCCATGAATACTGAAATTACCACCTACATCGGCTATTCTGCTTCTCTTTTTATCGTATTGAGTTTCATACTGAAAGATGTAAGAAAAATCAGAGTAGTCAACATGATCGGCTGTATTTGTTTTGTCATTTATGGTATCTTCAATGGAATGCTTTGGCCGGTTATCATTCCAAACGGGCTCATTTGTTTCATTCAGATCTATTATTTAATATTAGACAAGAAAAATTAATGAAGAAAAAAATACTAGTGTCTGCCTTTAGCAGTTTGTATACCGATCAGCGAATAGAAAAGGTATGCAAAACCCTTTTTGACAACGGATATCCCATTGAACTGATCGGAAACGATTGGGAAGGAAATGAGGCAATGGAACGTCCTTATCCTTTTTCAAGAATAGGATTGACGTCAAAAAGCCTGAAGACAGCTTATTTTGAGTTCAACTGGAAATTATACCATGAACTTAAGAAAAAAGCGGACAAAGATACTATCCTTCATGCCAATGACATTGATGCACTTCTGCCAAATTATCTCATTGCCAAAAAAATGAACATTCCGTTGGTCTTTGACAGTCATGAAATTTTTACAGAAATGCCATCGGTTCAAAAAAGATTCTCCCAGAAATTCTGGAGAGTGCTTGAACGAAAACTGGTTCCTCATATGAAACTGATGATGACGGAAAGTGAAAGCTATGCCGAATGGTTTCATGAAAAATATAATGTAAATCCCATTGTTGTCAGAAATATTCCGAGGAAAATCCTCTCTGCCCCCGAAATTCCGGAAAACCACCCTAAAATTATTCTCTACCAGGGAGCGATTAATCAATCCAGAGGAATAGAAAAAATGATTGTGGCAATGCATCATATTAAAGGTGCTGTTTTGAAAATTGCAGGCGACGGCCCAAAGAAAAAAGAATACGAAAATCTTGTCATTCAGGAGAAACTTCAGGATAAAGTATTTTTCCTTGGTAAGCTGAAACCTGAAAATCTCAGGGAAATAACCAAAACTGCTGATGCTGGATTCAGTCTTGAAGAAAATAACGGAGTAAGCTATTATTTCTCACTCCCCAATAAGGTTTGTGATTATATCCAATCCCGAGTACCGCTTGTCATGATAAATTTTCCGGAAATGCAGCGTATAAAGAATCAGTTTAATGTAGGTGAAATCATTACAGATCATCAGCCTGAAACGATTGAAAAAGCGATTAATCTGGTTCTTGAAAGAGGAAGACTGTATTATCAGAGCGAACTTAATAAAGCCGCAGATGTATTTTGCTGGGAGAACGAAGAAACAAAAATCCTTCAGCTTTTTGAAAAAGCATCCCGGTAATAAATTTTACAAAATTGGTTATCTTTGCAAAAGAAATTTTATTAAAAATGACCATTAAAGAAAAACAGCAGGAAATAATCGACGAATTCGCTTTTCTTGACGATTGGGAGCAAAAGTACGAGTACATTATTGATCTTGGAAAAGAACTGAAAGGGTTGCCGGAAGAAAGAAAAACTGAAGAAAATCTGATAAAAGGTTGCCAGAGTAAAGTTTGGATTGATGCTGAATTTAAAGACGGGAAACTTTTCTTTAATGCAGATTCTGACGGTATTTTACCCAAAGGAATCGTTTCTCTTTTAGTAAGTATCTATAGTGGGCATTCCACTCAGGAAATTCTGGATTCTGATTTTGATTTTATTGCTGAAATAGGATTACAGGAATTTCTTTCGCCATCCAGAGCTAACGGATTGATGGCAATGACCAAGCAGATCAAGTTTTATGCAGTTGCCTATCAACTGAAATCATAGCCGTGACAAAAATTTTAGCATATCGTTTTTCCGCATTCGGAGATGTTGCGATGACTGTACCTGTTTTCAGAGAATTTCTGGAGCAGAACCCCGGTGTGGAAATTATTATGGTGTCCAGGAAGAATTTTGAAGGCCTGTTTGCGGGAGTTCCTAATGTGACCTTTAAAGGGATTGATCTGGATGATTATAAAGGTCTGTTTGGATTGAGGAAACTGAGCAATGAACTGATCAAAGAGTTTAACCCGGATTGTATTGCCAATCTTCACGACGTGATCCGAACCAAGGTTTTAGATCGGATATATAGAAGAAAAGGGCTTAAAGTTTTTAAAATAGATAAAGGGAAAGAGGAAAAAGAACATCTTACGGATGTCTGGAATCTCGAGAAAGTACAGCTGAAGAAAACAGTGGAGCGTTATGCTGATGTATTCAGGAAAATGGGATTCAAAGTTGAGCTTTCACATCAGCTCAGACCAACTTCGGAACAAAAATCAGGGATTGGTTTTGCCCCTTTTGCTCAACACAAAGGAAAAATGCTTCCTCTGGAAAAATCCTATGAACTGGTCAGAATTCTGGCTCAGAAACATACGGTATATTTCTTTGGCGGAGGTAAAAAAGAAACAGAAACCCTTGAAAGATGGGAAAGTGAAATTCCCAACACCAAAAATCTTTCCGGAAAATTAAACCTTACGGAAGAACTCAATCATATTGCGAAGCTGGAACTGATGATATCCATGGATTCTGCGAATATGCACCTTGCCAGTCTTGTAGGAACAAGATGTGTTTCTATTTGGGGTGCTACCCATCCATATGCCGGGTTTCTAGGATTCGGACAGAGTGAAGAAGATGTTGTTCAGGTAAAAGATCTTACCTGCAGGCCGTGTTCTGTTTTTGGAGATAAAGAATGCTACAGGGGAGACTGGGCTTGTCTTGAGGAATTTAATATCCAGAAAGTGGTAGATCGGGTTAATTTTTAAAAATAACCTTTATAATCTGTCCGGCTTTAGCATGATCCGAGTGTATTTTTTCTAAGACATGCTTTCTTTTTTCAGTATCATCATAGTCTTTTTCGGCAGAGGAGACAATCTGTTGGCGGATTTCGGCCATATCAGCTCCATAAAGGCATAAATCCGTTAAAGCAGGATCATCTGTAATATTCCCATTAATAATCACAAAACGACTGTTGTAAAGGGTGTTGAAAAGCTTCACTTTGGTTCCTGAATTCTGGTAAGAAATCAGAATATTGGCATGGGCATTTTCCAGAAGGTGGCAAAGGTTTTCTGAAGTACGAATAGGAACGAGGGTGATATTTTCCACTGCAGATATTTTTCTTTTTATGTCTTCACTGGCACGATCGGAGGCAACAATCAGGTTATACTGAGGAAGAGTCTTGAATAAAGTAAGAGTCTCAGCCAGTGCTTGTTTGTTATCAGCCGTAGTGAGATCTCCATGAAAAAGAAAATATTTTCCTTTTTTATCTAGCTGCTTTACAGACTGATTACCATGAAAAATGTGGATTAACTGGGCATTTCCTGAATAAGTCTTCACTTCATTATATTCTTTTTCAGACAGGCAGAATACCGTTTCAAACTTCTTTAAAAGCTTTTTCTGATATCCTGCATACTTTAAAGATTCAATTTTGTAGACTATCTTTTTGAAGATATTTTTCTCTGAGACAGAAAGCCCTTTATAGTACTCTTTTTCGTTATTATGGTAACGGAGGTAGAGTTTGTGGTTATTACCTCTTATAAACCGCATAATATGGGTTGTTTGTAAGCCTTCGAACAATACAGGAGCGTTAGTCTTTTCAATATTTTTAAGAAGTAGATCGGAATCTCTTATTATAGCAGCGAAAGGCGTTTTTAAGAAATAAAGAAGAATATTGTTTTTCTTTTCATAAAAAAAGACATTTTCCGTAATCTCTTTGACTTCCGGATCAATCTTATCAGGGATTTGATCTACAAAACAGTGAAGGTGGATTTTTACTCCCAGATCAGACAAAGCCTTGATCTTATAATACACATCAATAATTCCACCATAAGAAGGAGGGTAGGGGTAATTGAATGATATGATATGGAGTTCCTTCATGTCAAGCGAAATTCAAATGCAGGCAAAGGTAGATAAATATAAGGAAAAGTGGAGGGAAGCTTTATTAATTACTTAGGATAAAAATAAAAAAATCTCCCAGAAATCTGAGAGATTTTTTGTGGGTCCTGAGGGATTCGAACCCCCGACCCTCTGGGTGTAAACCAGATGCTCTGAACCAACTGAGCTAAGAACCCGAATTTTTTTGAAAGGTTTCGTTTCCTTTTCTGTGGGTCCTGAGGGATTCGAACCCCCGACCCTCTGGGTGTAAACCAGATGCTCTGAACCAACTGAGCTAAGAACCCTCTAGACTTGTTCTCTTGTTTAGAGTGGTGCAAATATACGACTTATTCTTTAATCTCCAAATTTTTTTCTAAAAAATCTCCCACTACAAAGTTGCTTCCGCCGATAAAAATCATTTCTTCATTTGTACATTGTTCTTTTGCAGACAGATACGCTTCCTGTACGGAATCGAAAATTTTATAAAAAATTTTTGCCTCCTGAAGTAGATTTTCATAATCTTCCGGGTGTCTGCCCCTGTTGACAGATGGTTTTGCAAAATAAAACTCAGAATTTTCAGGAAGTAATTTCATCACATCATCTATTTTTTTATCATTCACAAACCCCAAAATGACATGCTTGTGTCTGTCAATTGAATTTAATTGTGAAAAAACATACTTCAAACCTGCCTGATTGTGTCCCGTATCACAAATTGTAAGCGGATTATTTGAAAATTCGAACCAGCGGCCTATAAATCCTGTATTCTGATGAACATGGAGGAGTCCATTTTCAAGATCATTGTCAGAAATATGTATTTCCAGTTTTCTTAATTCTTCTACGGCAGCCAGTACAACTCGGATATTTTTCTTCTGATAATTTCCTTTCAGATCAGAGGTAAGGGGTGTCTCAATAAGAGTTGCATCTATAAAAGGAGTATTTTCTTGTGTTGCTTTATTTCTGATGATATTTTTGACTATTTCATTTTCATCACCAGAGATAACAGGGATATTGTGTTTAACAATTCCGGCTTTTTCCGCTGCAATTTCTTCGATGGTATCTCCAAGAATATTCTGATGATCCAGTTGAACATTTGTAATTGCAGAGATCAGAGGTTTAATAATGTTTGTTGAATCCAGTCTTCCTCCCAATCCAACTTCAATAATGGCAAAATCTACCTGCTGCTGATAAAAATATTCAAAAGCCATGATTGTTGTAAATTCAAAGAAAGAGGGGCGGATATCTTCTGGAAGGGTTTTTAATTTTTGGATAAACTCAAAGACAAATTCCTTATTACAGTTTTTTCCGTTAACCTTGATACGCTCTGTAAAGTCTATCAAATGCGGAGAATTGTATAATCCGGTTTTATAACCAGCCTCCTGAAGAACCGATGCCAGCATATTGCTTGAAGAACCTTTTCCATTGGTACCGCCAATGTGGATACACTTTATTTTATCCTGGGGATTTCCAAAGAAAGCACAAAGCTTGATGATATTGTCAAGTCCAGGTTTATAAGCCTTCTGCCCATCTATCTGATAGTTGGGCATCTGCACGAAAAGCCAGTCAATAGCTTCCTGATATTGTTCATTTGTCATGATGCAAAATTCTCAAAAGTTTTATTAAAATGAAACTATTTTTTTCAATCTGTAACTTTTTTATATTTACTTCGTCTAATAGGGAAAAATCTTAATATGAAATCGCTGTGATTTGTAGATACAAATACTGAATGAAGATGACGTGATTCCATATGACCATTAAAAAAACAAATAAACATCTACATAATATGAAAAAAGTTTGGATTATCGTTTTTGGACTAAGCTGTCTGGGTTTAAGCGCTCAGAAGAAATGGTCCTTAAAAGAATGTGTAAGCTATGCAGTGGAGCATAATCTTCAGGTTATCCAAAATCAGTATAACAAACAAAATCAGGAATACAGCCTTAAAGCGGCCAAAAAAGAATATTTGCCTTCTGTATCGGGAAGTATGACGAATGGGGTGAGTTTCGGGCAAGGGTCATTGGGAGCCGGAAGCTTTAGAAACGATAGATTCAATAACAATGTTGGTCTGAGTGCTGATGTTTTGCTCTATAATAACGGGAGGTTAGAGAAGAATGTAAGAAAGGCCCAGTTTGATGTAGAAGCAAGCCAATATGACATTGAAACCATTAAAAATGATATCTCTCTTCAGATTGCTCAGCAATATCTGACTGCCCTGTTGAATAAAGAGATCGTTAAAATCTCTCAGAGTGCTGTGGGAAATGCTCAGAAACAGTTTGACAGAGCTAAAATCACGACTCAGGTTGGAACGACTGCTCAGACAGTCTTGGCAGAGGCTGAAGCTGCACTGGCAAGAGAAAAACAAAACCTTAAAACAGCAGAAGTCAATGTTGGACGTGCCTTGTTTGCCATCGCTCAGTTATTGCAGCTTTCAGATTATAAAGGTTTCGATGTGGAAGATGTAAATGTTCCGGAAAAACTTGATTTACAGCTTAATTCAGTGGATGAAGTGCTTACAACTGCGTATGAGATACAACCGCAGATCAAAGCAGCCGAAAGCAGAATACGATCTGCAGAAGCGCAAACTGAGGTAAGCAAAACAGCGTTCTGGCCTACATTAACAGCGAGTGCGGGTCTTAATACTTTCTATAACAGACAGTTTGATCCTATGCCGGGTACTGTGCAGGGAACTTTTTTTGAACAATATAAAGATCAGTTTGGACAAAATGTAGGGTTATCCCTTAATATCCCTATCTTTAATAAAGGGAAAATAAAGCTTCAGGTAGAGCAGTCTAAAATAAACGAAAGTATAGCCAAGAATACGTTAGAACAACAGAAGCAGACAGTAAGACAAAATGTTCAGAAAGCTCAGTTTGATGCAGATGCCAATTATGAAAATTATCTGGCCGCTGTAGAAGCAGAAAAAAGCTCCAAACTAGCTCTTGATTTTGCTGACAAAAGTTATGCTGCAGGAAGATCTACGATCTATGACGTAAATGTGGCAAGAAATAATTATGCAAATGCACAGGGATCAGTAGCGCAGGCAAAATATAATTATCTTTTTAGTCTTAAATTATTGAATTTCTATGCAGGAATTCCATTAAGTTTGTAAAATGCCAATTCAATCATTAGAAAAATATTTACCTCAAAATAATACTCTTAAATATTTAAGAATCTGGTTTTCAGATTACTATATACACATAAAAGTTACAAGAAACAGGAATTCAAAACTGGGAGATTACAGAAGACTTCCGGATAATTCCCATGAAATAACGGTAAACTCCACGCTTACCCCACAGCTTTTTTTCTTTGTACTGACTCATGAGCTTGCACACCTGATTGCGTTTGAAAAATATGGACGAAAAATTTCTCCTCATGGCAACGAATGGAAAGAAACCTTCAGAAATATGCTTCTTGAAAGCCTTGAAATTTATGATGAAGAGCTAAAACCTATCATTGTAAAGTTTTCAAAATCACCCAAAGCAAACTTCATGGCAAGCCCTGATCTGGTAAGGTATTTTCATACTGAGAAACAAGATGATACTCTTCATTTTATCGAGGAACTTCAGAAGGGTGATTTTTTTATATACCGCAACGAAAAGTATTTATTGGAAGGTCTAGTTAAAAAAAACTATCTTTGTAAGAACCTGGCTACTGGAAGGAAGTATTCTTTCAAGCCTTTAGCTAGGGTAGAAAAATGTAGCTAAGAATGTTAAAATCAGATAGATACTGCGTTATAATGGCGGGAGGAATCGGGAGCCGGTTCTGGCCGATGAGCACGCAGAAATTTCCAAAACAGTTTCAGGATATTTTAGGTACCGGGCGTACTATGATTCAGCAGACCTATGACAGAATCAGCAAGGTAATTCCTAAAGAGCAAATATTCGTGATTACGAATAAAGAATATGTGGCTCTTTCCCATCAACAGCTTCCGGAGATTCCTGAAGAAAATATTGTGGGTGAACCGCTTATGAAGAATACAGCTGCATGTAACCTGTATATGGCCAACAAGATTGCTGAGATCAATCCGGATGCAACAATGATTGTACTTCCGGCAGATCATCTGATCCTTAAAGAGGATGTATTTTTGGAAAAAGTGGAGCTGGCATTTGAAGTAGCTTCAAAACATGATTATCTGGTAACATTAGGAATTACCCCAACAAGGCCTGATACAGGCTACGGTTACATTCAGTTTGTAGAAAAAAAAGGTTCTGATTATTTTAAAGTCAAGACATTTACAGAAAAACCAATCCTTGAAATTGCCCAGAGCTTCTTAGAAAGTGGTGATTTCCTTTGGAATGCGGGTATTTTTATATGGAGCGTAAAAAGTATTCATCATGCTTTTGACCTTTATCTTCCGGAAATGATGCAGCATTTTATGGCTTGTGAATACAATTCAGAAAAGGAAAACAGCTGTATTGAAACCATTTATCCAAAAGTTCAGAAAATCTCAATTGATAACGGAATTTTAGAAAAAGCAAAGAATGTATATGTGATTCCATCAGATTTGGGATGGAGTGACCTGGGAACATGGACTTCTGTCTACGAAAATACTGAAAAAGATAAAGACGGAAATGCAGTGAAATTAAAGCATTTGCTTTCCTATAATTCAAAAGGAAATATTATCCGTCTTAGAAATAACAACAAGGCGGTAATCATTGACGGTCTTGAAAACTACATTGTTGTAGATACTGATAAAGCACTTCTTATCTGCCCGCGAGATAATGACCAGCTTATAAAGGATTATGTCCTTGACTTAAAAAACTTTAAGAAAGGAGATAAGTTTATGTAATATTTGGTATATTTTCTGCTGATTTTTAAATTATGATAAAAGCTGCAACCCAATTTATAATTCTTACATTCTTACTTTTGGGAACCTTAGGATATTCTCAGGAGAAGAAAAAATTTTCAGGCATTCCGAATATTTTACAGCAGATCAACCCTGGCAATAGGGTAGACTCATGGATATTGGTATACAACAGCTATGGAAAAGGTGAAGAAATAAAAATTTCGGGTAAGGTGAATTATACTCCTCAGTTCTCCGGATTTAATCTTTTTCCCAGTGAAGACAGCTTTTATTATATAGCTTATTCAGAAGGTGGTAAAGTAAATTATGTTACCGATGTTGAGGGACTTAAGAAATTCATAGACCGGATTGATAATGCTCAGGAAGCTGCTGTAATGCTGGCTGCTGAGGGATATATGGTAGATGAGGAGTTCAAGGACCTTGCAGGCAACTATCATGAAGACCAATCGAATTATTATCTGGACCTTGGAAAACTGACCTCAAAGGAATGTCCTTATCAGAAAACACATTATACTGTGACTGTAAATAAATCTACAGGTGCTGTAAGCAATGTAAAGGACAATGGAACCTATATTGAGCTTTACAATAAAAAATGTGCTAATAACCCGAGACTTTTAAAAATCGAAAAAAAAGAAGAGCCAAAGAAAGATGAGTCCAAAAAAACACCCAAACGCAGATAATACTTATGAGACTGAACGACTAATACTTCGTCCGATGTCCAGTGAAGACAAAGATTTTGTCTTTGAACTTTATAACAGACCAAAATTTATTCAACATATCGGTAATCGTAATGTTAATAGCATTGAAGATGCCGAAAATTATATCCTGAACAGATTTGCTCCACAGATTGAAAGACTTGGATTCGGAAACTATCTTTTGGTAACTAAAGATGGAAACGAAAAAGTAGGTGCTGTAGGAATCTTCGAAAGAGAAGGGCTTGATATTGTAGATATCGGGTATTCTCTACTGGAAGAATTTGAAGGTAAAGGATATGCTTTTGAAGCAGCTCAAAAGGTCAAATCTATCGGGATGGATGAGTTTGGATTATCAAAAATATCTGCTATTATTTCAAAAGATAACGTTTCATCCCAAAAACTGATCGAAAAGTTGGGATTAAGATTTAAAAAATATGTAACTCTACCTGGAGAAACTGAAGAATTAAACTATTACGAAACAGAATAAATAACAATAAAAAACTTTCACAAATAATATTTTAAATAGTGTTATTTGTGAAAGCCTTTGTGATATTTGTGTTAAAAAATTAACCTTCCAGAATCTGCTCAGCGGCAGTCTTTGAAGTCACCTTTTCAATTACTCTTGTACAAATGCCATTTTCATCAAAAATAAAAGTGGTTCTTACAATTCCCATATAGGTTTTTCCAAATGTTTTTTTCTCTTGCCATACCCCGAACTTTTCGATGATATTACGGTTTTCGTCAGCAATAAGATCATAAGGGAAAGCAAATTTGCTGTGGAAATTCTTCTGTTTTTTTACAGAATCACCGCTTATTCCCAGTAATTGAAATCCCGCTTTTTTAAGCTGAGTATAATTATCGCTCAGGTTGCAGGCTTCCACTGTGCAGGTGGGTGTATTCGCTTGTGGATAAAAGAAAACCACTAGTTTTTTTCCAATTAATTTTGATGAGGCTACCGTTTCTCCGTCTTGATTGAGTTCTTCAAATTCAGGTAATTTATCTCCAACTTTCAGCATAATGATTTAATTTTGTTCAAATTTAAGCGTTACATGACAAAAAAACAAAGAGCTGAGCTCGTTCAGATAGAACTGGATAAATTATATCCTACAACGCCTATTCCGTTAGATCACACCGATCCGTATACCTTGATGGTTGCTGTAGCACTTTCTGCACAAACCACAGATAAAAAAGTAAACCAGGTTACTCCCGATCTTTTTGCCGTTGCAGGAACGCCACAAAGAATGGCTAAGCTGGAAGAATTTGAAATCAAAGAACTGATCAAAGAAATAGGACTATCCAATACAAAGGCCAAAAACCTGAAAAGAATGGCTGAACTTCTGTTGGAAAGACACAATGGTATTGTTCCTCAGACTTATGAGGAACTGGAGGCCCTTCCGGGAGTAGGGCACAAAACAGCATCAGTAGTAATGAGTCAGGGGTTTGGGTTTCCTGCTTTCCCGGTAGATACACATATTCATCGTCTGATGACACAGTGGAAGCTTACCTCAGGAAAAAATGTGGTGGAAACAGAGCGTGATGCAAAGAGCTTATTTCCAGAAGAAGTATGGAATAAACTTCACCTTCAGATCATTTTCTATGGAAGAGAATATTCTCCGGCAAGAGGAAAAGGAGAGAAGGATTTTATTACAAAAATGATGTTTGAAAAATAAGGTTTAACATTATTTAAGATTTTTACAACTGTTTTTAGTTGACAATCGGGTCATATAAACACCATTTAGTGGTGTTTTTTTTTATTCCATAAATTAGTTTTTGCTGTTTTTTTTCACCGATAAAGGATATTTATAAATTTCTCTAAAAAAATATTTTTTTTGATAAAAAGATGTTATCTGTTTGATTTATAATATCATTTAGAGACAATAGTGTTGTTTTCAAATTTTTCTTTGCTGTAAATAATTTCAGAAGTATTGTATTTCCATAAAAAGAGATATATTTGGCTCAGTACCATGAAGACTTAAATGAAAAAAGTTAATCTTTTCGTTTTTTTTGTAGTTTTATTTTCCTGCACCTGTGCTGGGCAGGTTCATCGTTTTTACTATGAGCTTACGTATAAACCTTCTACAAAAAATAAAACCTTTAAGAAAGATCTTTTCTATCTGGACAGCCTTGATAAAGGATCCGTTTTCATGCGAAAGGAAAAATTCGAGTCAGACTCTCTATTGGCCGCACAGGCTTATTTACCTGTTTTATCATTGGAAACCATGAATTTTAAAGTGGTAAAAGACCTCGAAACCCCATCCGTTACTGTAAAAGATGATTTGTTCATAGGGACTGTTTCTTATAAAGAGCCCGTTGATATTCATTGGAAACTTTCATCAGAGAACAGAATCACAGGAAGACTGCATACACAAAAGGCAGAGGCAGATTATGGTGGTAGACATTGGATAGCCTGGTTTACTCAGGAGATTCCTGTTTTTGATGGTCCCTATATTTTTATGGGGCTTCCAGGGTTTATTGTAGAACTAAGCGATGCGGATAATGAATATCACTGGAAATTGGTGGGAAGTAAAAAAAATGTACGGGACAAGCTGTTCACCGAATCAATTATGGATGAGGCTGTGATGTCAAAAGAAGCCTACATTAAAAATAAAACAAACTTCATTAAAGATCCACTGCCTGTTCTAATGCAAAGTATGTCTGATGTCTCTAAAAATGAAGAGATGATGAGTAAAATGAATCATCAGGCCGAATCAATAAAAAAATATTACAGGGATAATGATAATACTATAGAGAGATAGTATAAATAACTCAAACTATAACCATGGAACTAAGAAAAGAAATTAATGCAGTTTTTTTATATCTGAAATCAATTGATATAAAGATTGATAAGAATGATTATATCTATCAGGTAGAATCTCACCCGGAAACGCCGAGTCTATTGGCTTTCAGTGATGCTCTTGGCTTTTTTGGTATTCCAAATGGGGCTTTTACAATTGGCTTTGAAGATTTTGATCATTTACCGGATACTTTTCTTACCATATTAGATGTGGGAAATAGACATTTGATTTTATCCTATATTGAAAAAAAAGGACAAAGCATTTTATATACTGATCATGAAGGAGTCCAAAAAAATATTCTCCTTTCTGAAATGCAAAGTTTATGGACAGGAGCAGTACTGGCTGCTGAAAACAATGGGGAGATCTCAAAATCAACTAATTCTTTTTATAACAAACTTTTACCAGCGTTTATCTTTTGTGCAGTATTGGTGATATTATATTTTATCGGCGGGTGGTTTTTAAGTGGTTTTGGAGCGATTACCATGGTGGGCTTATTCTTATCCTTTGAAGCTATAAAAACAGAATTAGGGCTGGAGTCAGGTTTTTCTTCACAGTTTTGTGATGGTAGTGAGAAGTCAAGCTGCAGCCAGATCATCAATTCTGAAAAAGGGAAGATTGCAGGATTCAAATTGAGTGATCTCAGTGTTTTTCTTTTTGGAACCCAACTTTTTTCATTGCTTGTTTTCAATCAGGAGCTTATCAATAACTATTATTTTCTGATTGCCGTTTCTTTGCTGGCATGCATTCCATTTACCTTGTATTCTGTTTATTTTCAGATGAAAGTAGAGCAGAAATGGTGCCCGATATGTTTAAGCATTATTGGGGTAATCTATGCACAGCTTATTTATCTGGCGTTTAATACGACAGTAATTCTAAATAACATGAACCTTGATCTTTCAATAGTTTTGATTTTGGCTGCGGTAATAATTGCGTTTGCAGGAACTTACTTTTTAATTAAGAAATCTTTAATAAACTACGGGAAATTAAAGAAAAACGCGGAGTTTGACTCAAGATACATTAGGCATTATCCTTATTTCAAAAATATTCTGACAAGTACAGAACCTCTTGTTTTAAAAGCAGATCCTATCTTACTGGGGAATCCGAATGCTCCGGTAACCATTACTTTTATTACAAGCCCTTTATGTGGATACTGCAGAGAAGCGCATGATTTTTTGCAGAGAGTTTACAATCAATATAAAGATCAGGTTAACATCAAAATCAGGTTTAATATGACAGGAGTTGTAACAGCAGAAGTAGAAGAAATGCTGATTCAATTACTGAATATATACCAAACAAAAGACGAACAGAAATTTATTGAGGTTCTTCATGATTGGTATAGCCACCGAGATGCAGAAAAATGGCTGAAAAAATACGGTACTACCCTGGAAAACAGAACATTTTTATTGAATAAGCTGGTTTCTGTTTCTTATGAAAATTTACAGAATAACCTGTTTTTCACACCGCATTACTTTATCAACAATTATGCATATCCTGTAAGACTCAATAAAAAGTATATGGAAGTATTTATGCCAGATCTTATTGAAGATGAATGGAATGAACAGCTTGATTCTGTAAAAGAACTGGAAGTAGAATACAGATAACAGACGAAATTATTATAATAATTATACAAAGAGGAAGCCGAAAATCTAAAGAGTAGGCAAACAAATTAAAACAAATTTCTATGAAAAAATTACAAAAGTTGAGCTTAAATGCCATGAAAAACGAAATGAGCAGAAACGAAATGAGAGTTATCAAAGCTGGTTCTGGAGGTGAGCCGGGAACTTGTAACTGTAACTCACAATACTGCTATATGAACGGTATGAGAGCTGTATGTGGTGGTGGATGGCCGGCAAAATGCTGCTAGTCAAACAAAAATAATTTATATTTTTTCTGTAATTGCAATTCTGCAATTACAGAATTTTTTTAGCCTATGAAAACACCAAGTTTAGTTTTAATTACCTGCTGGTATGGTAAATATCCCTGGTATATGCCCTATTACCTGCATTCCTGTGCTTTTAATCCAAGTGTAGATTTTATCATTATTACGGATAATGCCGAACCGGTAAAAAATGTTCCTGACAATGTTAAAATAGTTCATAAAAGCCTGAATGATATCATTGATGAAACCTCAAATAAGCTCGGGTTTACAATTAATATTGATTATCCTTATAAATTGTGTGATTTTAAGCCGGCTTATGGCTTCATGTTCCCTGAATTGATAGAAGGATATGACTTCTGGGGACACTGCGATCTCGATCTTATTTATGGAGATATAAGAGCTTTTTTTACCAATGAATTTCTTGGCAGTTATGACTATATCAGCGTAAGAGATGATTATACTACCGGTTGTTTTGGACTGTACAGGAATAATGAACTGCTGAATACTTTTTTCAAAAGAAGTAAGGATTTTAAAAAGGTATTTTCTATGTCAGACCACTTCTGTTTTGATGAATGCAACTTTGTTTGGGATGATCTTGCAGAAGGAATTCCTATTTTTGAGATTGAAACTGAGATTGAAAGCTTTACCCATATCATGAAAAATGCTGAAAGAGACGGACTTCTCAGAACCCATTTTGACTTTATTCTGATGGAAGGCTACACTGGCAGAGTAAAGTTTGATAACGGGAAAATTATTTATAAAAATAAATATGAAGCTATTATGTTTCACATGTTCTGGCTTAAAAAAGTATACAACCCCGAAAAAGTACCTTCAAAAATCCCGAACACCTATAATGTAAGTCCTACTAGAATTTATTGGTAATCACGATAATTATTAATTAAAAAAAAGACCATGAAAAAATTACAAAAAATAAGTCTGAATGTTATGAAAAATAACATGAGCAGAAGTGAAATGAGAATTATTAAAGCAGGATCAGGTCCATCATCATGTAACTGCAAGTCTGCGGCCTGTGCATCAAGAGGAAATGAACTGGCATACTGCAGCTCTCCAGGATATTATCAATGCTGTTAGATTCTTCTTTTAAAGTGAAAATATAGAAAGAGAGAACAAAATGTGTTCTCTCTTTTTTATTGAGCTAATACCAATTGTTTATATTTTTTCTGATAGAGCTGAAGGGTAATATCTGCAGTTTTAAAATAATGCTCAATATTTCCACGGATATTATTTTCTGCTGTAATGTCAGAATACCCAAAATCTTTCTGAACAGAAACAAAAGGATATAAAACCATTTTATGAGCTGTAAGCTGTGATAAAAAGTTATCTGCAGTATCTTCCGGGCCAAAATCAGCATTAAGAATCTGATCAAAAAAACGGCTGTATATCACCATGAATTGGGTACACCAGAAATGATTGATCCAAAATCTGTTTTCTGTAATAGGGACAACAAATCTAAAGCCTCCTCCAATACCTCCGGATAAGATATCGGCTCCCTGTTCATTAGATTCTATGATGTTTTCTATAAATGAATCCCTGCTATAATGTTCTGTAAAAACATGATCATCTTCTACAATGATAATGACATCATCCTCATTTTGAATCGCAATGTTTACTGTCTTTTTAATGCTTTCCCATAGGCCTATATTTCCTTTCTCGTGTACGCAGGCTTCTACAATACGGCAGTCAAATTCAGGTTTCCCATCAAATTCTTTTACAATACTTTCCCTTCGATCCTCCCTGTGTTTCATGTTAATAATATAAGTGGGGATCATTATATCTGAAAAATGATTATGACTCATAGCTGTAGTATTTTTTTATTTGAGAAAGCTCCTCCAGAAGATCTTCCGGATTTTCATTAAGGTTTTGAAAATCAATAGTATTTTCAAAGGAGTGCGTGTTTCCATCATTTTTATATAGAGAAATGAATGGGTGTATCAGAAAAACATCTTCCAGGTTTGATGACAGAAATACATCAAGAGGAATTTGCTCATTACAATCATTTTGTAAGAAAAGTGGAAACGTTTTATTGAAAATAATAAAAAATTGTGCTCCTTTAAAACCGTCAATCCAAAAAACATGGTCAGTAACCTCAATAACTTTTTCAAAGCTTAAAACACCTCCAAGAAGTACATCTCCATCCAGTTTTTTAACTTGATTAATACAATTCTGAATATATTCATCTGTGTAATAAGGACTGAAATGGTGTTGAGAAGTAGAAATGATCACATAGTCTTCTTCATGATTTCTTTTAATAACATTTTGTAGCGTACTTAAGAAGCTTTCCTGTTTATCAAGAAAAATAAATTCAGTTTCAAAATGTCTTTCTTCATATTGTTTAAAATCATTGGATGACTTTTCAGGCTGAAAAGAGAAAACAAAAATTTTCTTCATAACATGATTGGGTTTCGGTGGGTTAATTAGTTTTTGTAAAAATAGGGAATGGCATTAATTATCCAACAGCCTTCTGTGATAATTAATCTGTCCCAAATGGTAATCCAGATGAGCAATAAGGTGGATCAGGAAGTAATCTGTGGTCATTTTGCTTTCAAACACAACCAGAGGATATTCTTTTTTAAGATCTTCTTCAGACAATTGTGGCAAAACGGAATCTATCATAGCTATAGTAGCTTCAATTTTTTCAATAAGCTCAGCTCTTGGGATATCTTTTAGTGAAAACTCCAGCTCACGGTGTCTTATATAGCCTGTATTTCCGAGCTGTGCTCCTATAAAATGATTGATGTTTCCGACTAAATGAAGACAGAGATTACCCGCAGAATTGGCTATACTTTTCTCTATTTTCCAGAGATTTTCTTCATTTTGATAGGCTTCAATCTCTGTTTTTAATTTATTCAAATCTCTGTTGAAAAGAGATCTTAGGCTTTCTGTGATCATATCAGTTTTATTGTATTATAGTTTTAAAATATCCTCTGAAGTGTTTATAAACCAAACTATCAATGTTGCATTTATAATCTATAAAGCCATAAATACTATCATTTTTGTTGAAAGTGTTGGTGTTTAAAATCAGTTTCTGTTCCGAAACTTTTGATTTTATGAATTTTTTTTCGCCTTTTAATGTTTTAGGATCAATATCTCTTATATAAAATTGATTATTGAATACCTTTACCAAAACTCCATTTCCAAAATATCCATTATTGTTGTTCAGTAAAATATGTAGAGTATCGTTCTGATATTGAGCTTTGCACTTATAGTCATCGAAAAGGAATGATCCTTTAAGAAGACCATCATAATAAAATGCTTTCTGAACAATATAAGCTGTTCTTGTTTTACTTTCAACAATTTCACTGTTATACAGCTTCAGCTCTGGATATTTGGAAAGCTGCCGAATTGTATCTTGAGTGGGTAAGTTTTGATCAACAGTAATTTTTTCAAAATTTTGATCCTTTTGACAGCTTAGGGTAGTCAATAAAATAACTGCGAAAAACAAAAATAGTTTCATATGAAACTATTTTTGTTTTTGAGCCCAAAGCTCCATTTTTCTGTTCAGAACATCCAAAGGAAGACATCCCTGGCTTAAAACTTCATCATGGAAGCTTGCTAGATTGAATTTGTTTCCAAGTTCTTTCTGATATTTTTCTCTCAGCTCACGAATTCTTAAAGAACCTATTTTGTAGCCTAAAGCCTGTCCCGGCATAGCCATATATCGCTCTACTTCTGCAGTGGCAGATCCTTCATCATAAGAAATGTTGCTTAAGAAATATTTGATGGCCTCTTCACGTGACATTTTTCCGGTATGAAGTCCTGTATCTACTACCAATCTTACAGCTCTCAGCATCTGATCACTCAGATATCCCATTTTCTGATAAGGATCCGTGTATAAACCGAATTCAGGGCCTAATGTTTCACAATAATGAGCCCATCCTTCACCATATGCTCCAAACCATCCGAATCTCATGAATTTAGGAAGTTTGGTGTTCTCCTGTTGTAAAGAAACCTGATAATGATGACCAGGAATCGCTTCATGAAGGAAAAGAGACTCCATTCCTGAAGTAACATTAAATTTCGTCGGATCCGGCAGCGGAACATAAAAAATACCCGCTCTTTTACCGTCAGGAGTTCCCGGAATGTATTCTGCACTGGCACTTGCCTCTCTGAATTTCTCCGTCTGTCTGATTTCAAACTTTGTTTTTGGAGTTACGTTAAACATCGTTTTCAGTTTCGGAGTAATCTTCGTCAGAATACCATTGAAGGCATTTAAAACTTCCTTAGAGGTTTTATAAGGCATTGCCTTAGGATCCGTTTTTACAAAAGTGATAAATTCTTCCAGATTTCCGGTAAAACCTACCTGCTGTTTTACTTTTTCCATTTCTGCACGAAGCATAGCCACCTGCTGCAGTCCGATTTTATTGATCTCATCAGGAGATTTTTTAGTAGTTGTCCAGCTTTTTACATAATAGCTGTAGATTTCATTTCCATTAGGAAGACTGTTATATCCGTCTGTATCTCTTGCTTTTGGAAGATAGTCTTTTTCTAAAAAGACTCCCATTTTGGTATAAGCCGGAATAATTTTTTTTGTAATCGCATCCTTATAAAGTGCTGAAAATTTGTCCTTCTGTTCCTGCGTGAAATTTTTCGGGAAGTTTTTTATCGGTCCGTAGAAAATGTTTTTTTCCATATCAGACGTTGTGATTTCCTCGGCTTTCATCTGAGGAATCATTTTGGTCACCAGTTTTTTAGGAAGTACCACTTTATTGTTAATTCCTTCACGGAAGTTATCTGCTGCTGCATCCATCCATTCCGGGAATTTTTCCATTCTCTTCAGCCAGTCGCTGTAATCTTTTTCGGTTTTGAAAGGCTGGCTGCCCTGTCCGCTTCCATACAACGGAAAAGTAAGAGGAAGTCCCCCAAATTGAGTAAAAGGAATATATTCCGGATGATAGGCATAGGCCTCAATTTTATCTTTTAAAGTATAATCCAGCACATCATACACCACTTTATCTTCATCAGAAAGAGTTTTGTAATCTACATGTTCCAGCTGTTTCTGTACAGAATTATAAAAAGCTACTTCTCCTGAGATAAAATCTTTGTCTATATTGATCGGTAGCTGGTCGTTATATCTTGTATCTCCCTGAGAAGTAGCATCTAAAGGATAGAGCTTAAGATACTGCTCATAATAGTTGGAAGCAATAGAATCCAGATTGCTGGGAGTCACTTTCGTAAGGGGAGAATCAGATTTTTTGCATGAAGCAAGACCGACTATCAATCCCAATCCTAGAATACTCTTCAATATAATGTTTTTCATTTTCAGAATCTTTATGAAAACAAAAGTAAGTATTATTGGGATATTCAGACTTATGGTATGAGGTGATTTTAAAAAATTATTTTCAAAATCCTTTCAACTTTAAATCAATTTTTTATCTTTGTCTAAAACGTTTAACAATCATATTATTACAGTTCTTTTTTAAGAAAAAATGAAAGGGATTTTAAAAATTTACCATCCGGAGGAGACGCTAAAATACAATATCAGAAATACTTATTGTAAGGCAGTTTACAGCAACCAACAACATTTTTTAGAGGTTGAAGTTATTACGGATGACAGTTTGGATCACGTAGATGATGATTCATTACAGTACAACTTTCCGCAGCTTTCACTTGAAGTTTTTGATTTTCCTATCGAATCAGCGGAAATAGAAGGAAAAACTATCACAATCAATGACTCTGATGAGGAAACCTACACAGAAGTAGATCTTTTCGATGACGAAGAGGCCTATATCTATGATAATGAGCTTCTTTTCGAAAAAAATGAAGAAGGAGAGCTTCAGGTCATCTGGAAGGGTACCATTGATGATTTCTATACCGGATCAGATACACCGATTCCTTTTAGATTAAAATGCGAATTCAGGCAGGATGATATTGAGGTAGACGAGGACTAACAAAAGTTTCTATCTTTTTTAATACCGGATTTCTTTTCAAAATTATTTTTGGAGAGAAATTTGCTATTGATAGAATTGTAACAAATTTTAAGTTGTTTTTAAGCAATTTTTAAGAGTTCAATTCATAATATTCTACTACATTTGTCGTTGAAAATTTAATAAAATTTACATTTAATGCTGTTAACGGAACTTTCTCAGATTTTATTTGCACAAATCGCTACACCTGCAGTTGCTGCAGACAACTTAGAGTTCTCATTCTGGAAAATCATGTTCCACGGAGGAGCTTTCGCTAAAATAGTGATGGTCACGGTATTGCTGTTGGGAATATTTTCTCTGTATCTGTTTTTTGAAAGATTTTTCTTTATCAAAAGGCTGACTTCAAAAACGGATTCCAACTTTATGAACAATATTGAAGACTTTATCAAAGCTGGAAAAATAGAGGCTGCAACAGATTATTGCAAAACACAGAATTCTCCGGAAGGAAGAATTTTAGAAAAAGGAATCTCAAGATTGGGGCGTCCTGTTTCTGATATCGTAAGTGCTATGGAGGCTCAGGCTCAGGTAGAGGTTGCCAATATGGAGAAAAATCTGAACCTTTTGGCTGTAGTACCGAGTATTGCACCGATGTTAGGACTTTTGGGTACAGTAATCGGGATGATTATCGCTTTCTTTAATTTATCCCATGCCACAGGATCTTTCTCCCCGAAAACACTTTCAGAAGGTATTTATACCGCATTAGGACAGACCGCTGTAGGTTTGGCAGTAGCCATTCCTGCTAACTTCTGTTACAATATCTTATTGACAAGGATTGATAAATTTGTGCTGAAGGCTCAGAATATGTCAGGAGAATTTTTAGACCTTATCAACAAACCTTTATAAATCTTTCTTAAGATGAAAATTCAGAGAAGAAATAAAGCCAACCCGGAATTCAGTTTAGCAGCGATGACAGACGTTATCCTGTTGATGCTGATTTTCTTTATGATCACATCTTCTGCAGCCAATCAAAGTGCTATTGATGTGAATCTGCCGAAAGCCGGAGCTGTTGACGATAATATACCTAATCCTGTAACAGTAAGCATTAAGCCGGACGGCTCATTCTTTGTAGATGACAATCCTGTTAATAAAGGGGAACTGGAGAAAAGTATTGTAGATAAACTGGCTGGTCAGACCAATCAGTCGTTCACAATCAGAGCTGATGAAAACACATTGCATAAAGATGTTGTTTTTGTGATGGAAATTGCTGAAAAACATAAGTTTAATATTGCAATTGCAACCGTTAAAGATAAATAACAAATCCGGATTTCCGGAAAGAATTACCTGTTAAGATGAGAAGCTATACAGCAAACAGAAACGAAGAAAACAAAGATAGAATAAAGAGCGCCCTGCTTTCTGTTCTTATCTGGGCTGCTATTTTGCTTTTTGTTTTTTTGTATAAACTAAAACCTGAGTTGGATAAAGATCCTGAAGTGGTTACTACCATGCTGGTGAACTTCGGTGATAACAGAAACGGGAAAGGGATTGAAGAACCCGCAGAACAGCCGGGAAGTCTTGCCGCAGCTACAGAAGAAGTAACACCTGAACCTGCAGAAACACCTGTTCCGGAAACAAAAACTATTGTAAAACCAGAACCGGCACCCGAACCGAAGAAAGTAGAGGCAAAGGAGAAAGTTATCACAGGAAATAATTCAAAAGCAACAGTTCCTAAAAAAGAGGAATCAAAAAAAGCTGAAAAAAAAGAAGCAACAAGCACCAGTGCTTCTAAGAATACTAAAAAATCCGGAGCTGCCACTGCCAATTCAAAAACAGGAAATGGAGATGGAAAAGGAAATGCGGCTATTGGAAATCTGATCAAAGGAAGAGGAACAAAAGCAGGAAGCCAGGGAACAGGCGAGGGCATAGGAAACGCCGGAGATCCTTTAGGAGGTGACGGAAACGGAGACAGTAAAGTAGGAATAGACAGAAAGCTGGTAGGATATATTCCCGGGACAATGGGAAGAGGAGGTGCGCAACCTTCTCACAGCTGCACTGCAAGCGGATCAATTACCATTGCTTACACTGTAGATAAAGCAGGAAATGTGGTGTCTGCAAGAAGGGCAGGAGGTGTTTCAGATCCTTGTGTATCATCTACATCAGTGGCCTGGGTAAAGAAATATGTAAAAGCAGAGAAAGCCAATACTTCTTCCACCGGAACTTATAAAATTACATTCTAAAAATACAAAAGCACTTTATTCAAGTGCTTTTTTTAATTCATTTATTCTGTTAATAATCGGAAGGGCAAAAATGCCGCTGGTCTGAAGATACAACTCATAGAAAGTCTTTGCTTTATCCTGAAAATCCTTGTTCTGATCATGTCTGCTATTGAAATAGAAAAGGTTTCCCAGCATTTCATAATAATCTTTGTGATCCCTTTCCTGTCTTTCATTGACAATGGCAATCATTTCTTCTTTAGTTTTAGAAGAAACTTCGGTGAAGCTCATCTTGAAAATGTCTCTCATCAGAGTATCAAAATCCAGTTCTTTCTGCATTAAACTTTCTTCAGGTTTGTCCAGAATCAGTTTTTCCAATGCCTGGGTTAACTGGCGGATGAGTCTTAGGGTGAATTCTTTATCGGTAATCATAATAGGGTATTTTGTTGCTAGTTGCTAGTTGGTGGTTTGGATTAAGTTCGCCAGCTTAATTGGACGTATTTTATAAAGTTATTGATTTTTCCTCCTAAGAGTTTGTATTGTTCTGATTTTTCTTTAAAGTCTGAGCTTAAATCCGGATAGAGACGGTTGATTTTTGACAAGTGACAAACTGTTTCGTCACAACTTGCCTGAGAGTAAGTAAGAAATCTGATAAAGTCACCTTTGTAATTGTTTCTTCCATAACCTTCTGCAATGTTCGTAACAACAGAATCTGCAGAACGTCTCAATTGGCTTCCTAATTCATATGATTCATAGTTGGGTAGTTTGAGCGATAATTTATGTGTTTCAATAAACAATTCAAAAGCAATATTATAAATGTCAAGTTTTTCGTAACTCATTAATATCTTTTTTCACGGTTAAAAAAACTAGCAACCAAACAACTAGCAACTTTTTTATTAGGCAAAGAATAAATACGCCAATGCGATTGCTGTAATAACGCCCACCAAATCGGCCAGAAGCATAGCAATTACAGTGTATCTTGTATTCTTAACGGCTACGGCGCCAAAGTATACCGCAATTACGTAAAACGTCGTATCTGAGCTTCCCTGAAGTACGGCTGCCAATTTCCCCTGGAAACTATCAGCTCCGAAAGTACTCATCGTATCCACCATCATTCCTCTGGCTCCTGAACCTGATAAAGGCTTGATTAAAGCTGTCGGAAGCCCGTCTACGAATCTTGGATCCATATTCGCGACATTCGCAACCCATTTCATTCCGTCAATGATTACATCAAAAACTCCTGAAGTTCGTAAAAGTGAAATGGCAATCAGCATCCCAACCAGATAAGGAATAATCTTGACACAGGTCGTGAACCCTTCTTTTGCACCTTCAATAAAAGCATCAAAAACGTTGATTTTCTTATAAACAGCACCTAATACAATTGCAAGGAAGATAAAGAGAATAAGACCATTACTTAATACTTTACTGAAATCATCCAACTCGTCTTTACTCAACTGTACAAGGTACAGAACCAATAGAGCAATAATAGCTGAAATTCCCCCCACATAAGCGATGACTACCGGACGGAGAAGATTGATCTTCTGGTATAAAGAAACAATAATCATTGCCGCCAAAGTAGCTGCGAAAGTAGCAATCATACAAGGCAGGAAAATATCTGTAGGTGTTTTGGAACCCATTGAAGCTCTGATGGCAATAATGGATACGGGAATTAAAGTCATTCCTCCGGCATGAAGACACAGGAACATAATCTGTGAATTGCTGGCAGTCTCTTTATTTGGATTTAAAGTCTGAAGGCTTTCCATCGCTTTTAGTCCAAAAGGAGTCGCCGCATTATCCAGTCCCAGAAGGTTGGCACTGAAATTCATCAGCATATGCCCGAATGCGGGATGGTTTTTAGGAATGTCAGGAAATAATTTCGAGAAAAAAGGTTGAATCAGTCGGCTTAGAAGGTTGATACCCCCGGCTTTTTCTGCAATACTCATGAAACCCATAAACAACGTCATAATCCCGATAAGACCAAGGCAGATCTTCACCGCAGTTTCTGAAGTTCCAATTACTCCATCAGCTTCCTGAACACGGTAAACATTTACATTCTGTTTTAAAGAATCTGTTTTATAATGAATTCTGCTGTCTGCAAAATCATTCTTTTTCATCAGGCTGTCTCTTACAACAGGAGAGAGGCTGTTCATAGGCTGTGATGCAATCTTCACTGTATCACCTCCTTTTCCTACCACCATATCATTAAAAATGGTCTTGTAGTGACCTGACGAAACATATTTTATACTGGCAATGGCAATGGCAATGATAATGAAAGCCGACCAAATTCTGCTGAGAACCATCTGATTGATTTAATTGTTTAAACTTATCAAAAATACTTTAAACCACAAAAATAACTAAAGCCTTTTGTTATTCTGTTGCGAAATAGAATTAATGATAGCTTCAGACCTTAAAGCCATTTTAACGCAATGCACACAAAGGTTTTTAATGATGAAGTTTGATTTTTTCGTTCGCGAAGGCGTTCGCACTAAGCAAAGAGAATTTAAATTAGAGAACATTGCTGAATGAAATGCCCTTGCGAACGAAAAATATACATTAAGTTTTTAGATTTTCCTTGCGATCCCTAGTGTTTAAAATAAAGGATTACTCTTCCAGATAAACAAGATACCCTTTAAAATCATCATCAAGATTTTTCAGAACTTTAGCTTCATCCATTTTTTTGACCAGGGCTTCTACAAAAAAGCTTTTTTCAAAAAACTGGCGGTGAATTCCAGGTAAAAGTTCCATGAAATAATCCATTCCGATTTTGTTATTATGGAGATCCATTTTGGTTTCCAACGGCTCATTCGGGAAAAGTTCTTCATGCATATCTGTGATTCTTTTGCAGAAATCAAGCGCCTTTTTAGGAGAAGAAATTTTGCAGCAGTACATCATAATGAAGCAGCACCAGAGAGCGTGCCTGAATGCATTTCCAATTCCATTTGTGGAGGCTGTCTTAGGAAATTTTTTCTGAGCTATGGTAAACGCCTTTACCGTAGCATGAAAGCTCAGCAGGGCAAAAAGAGGATGGGGAAGGATAAGTGATAAAAGACGTATAATCTTTTTAAAACTCATACTTCTGATGGTATTGAAAAATATCTTAAAAGTCCTCATAAATAAAAATCTCTCCCTAATTAGAGAGAGATTGTATTGTTTTTGTTACAGATACTATGCTTTTACGGCTAATAAATTTACTGTTTTTGCAACAGTATCCTGAATTTCAGTTCTTTTTACGATGAAATCTACAAATCCTTTTTCCTGTAAGAATTCTGATGTCTGGAATCCTTCCGGTAAGTCTCTACCGATTGTTTCACGGATTACTCTTGGCCCTGCGAAACCGATCAATGCTCCCGGCTCTGCCATGATGATATCAGCGGTCATTGCGAAAGAAGCAGTAATTCCTCCGAATGTAGGGTCACAAAGGTAAGCGATGTATAAAAGTCCTGCTTCAGAAAGCTGGGCCAACTTAGCCTGAACTTTTGCCAACTGCATCAAAGAGTAAGTGGCTTCCTGCATTCTCGCTCCTCCGGACTGACAGATAATCATATACGGAAGTTTGTGCTTGATACAGTAGTCTACTGCTCTTCTGATCTTTTCTCCCATTACAGAACCTAAAGATCCACCGATGAAAGCAAAATCCATACAAGAAACTACCATTTCAGTTCCTTTTACAGTTCCTACAGCATTTCTGATAGAATCAGTAAGCTTGGTCTTTGCTTTTACTTCTTTCAAACGGTCTTTGTAAGGCTTTGTATCTTTGAAGTTTAAGATATCAATACTTTCAACGTTGGCATCCAGTTCGGTAAATTTACCACCGTCAAAAAGGATGTCAAAAAATTCCGCACTTCCTATTCTTACATGAAATCCGTCTTCAGGAGAAACATAGTTATTTCTCTTTAGTTCATCATGTTCCACAACTTTTCCGGATGGAGTCTGATGCCAAAGTCCTTTGGGAACGTCCTTTTTTTCATCAGTAGAAGTGGTAATGTTTTTTGCTTTTCTTTTAAACCAGTCGAATGCCATTTTTGCTTGTATTAATGTATAAATGTAAAATGTACCAATGTAAATGTATTTCTTATGAATACTTTTTACACCGGTACAAATGTACAGTTCTTATTTTAAAGTATTTACGTTATTTAAATCTTCAAATGCTTTCACCAATCTTGTAGAGAATGTTTCCTCACCTTTTCTTACCCAAACTCTTGGGTCATAGAATTTCTTGTTAGGTTTTTCTTCTCCTTCAGGGTTTCCGATTTGAGCTCTTAAATAATCAATATTGTTTACCATATAATCTCTAACGCCTTCTGTATATGCAAACTGAAGGTCAGTATCGATATTCATTTTGATCACTCCGTAGTCGATAGCTTCTCTGATCTCCTCTAAAGTAGATCCTGAACCTCCATGGAATACAAAGTTGATAGGTTTAGCAGCTGTTCCGAATTTCTCCTGAACATATTTCTGAGAATTGTCAAGGATTTTTGGGGTAAGAACTACGTTTCCTGGCTTGTAAACTCCGTGTACGTTACCGAAAGCAGCAGCAATGGTAAAGTTGTCAGAAATAGCTTTTAGTTTTTCATACGTGTAAGCTATATCTTCAGGCTGAGTATATAATTTAGAGTTATCAACGTCTGAGTTGTCAACACCGTCTTCTTCACCTCCTGTTACTCCGATTTCTACTTCAAGAGTCATCTGAAGCTTAGCCATTCTTTCGAAATATTGAGCTGAGATCTCAAGGTTTTCTTCTAAAGACTCTTCAGAAAGGTCTAACATGTGAGAAGAGTAAAGAGATTTTCCTGTCTGCTTGAAGAAATCTTCGTTAGCATCCATCAATCCATCAATCCAAGGAAGCAATTTCTTTGCACAGTGGTCTGTGTGTAGAATTACTGTTGCTCCGTAAGCTTCTGCCAGAGTGTGGATATGTTTTGCACCAGCGATAGATCCTAAGATGGCAGCCTTTTGTCCGTCATTGTTTAATCCTTTTCCTGCGTTGAATGCAGCTCCACCATTTGAAAACTGAATAATTACAGGAGAGTTCAATTTCGCTGCAGTTTCCATCACAGCGTTTACATTGCTTGATCCAATTACGTTTACTGCAGGTAATGCAAACTTGTTTTCTTTAGCATACTGAAAAATATCAGTAACTAACTGACCTGTGGCAACTCCTGCCGGAAAAATTCTGCTCATGTTTTACTTTTTGTTATAAATTTATTAGGTGTTTTAATTTCGTGTAAAGGTAATCATTTTTAAGAAATGACTAATTTCTTTTATCTCTTCCCCAAAGTAGCTTCTGACGGATCGTTTCATAGAAACTTAAACTGTTGGGCTGTACCAGAAGAAGCTGGAATGCTGCCTTTTTGATGATAATTTCCTTATCGGTTTCTATATGTATCAGTCGGGAGTCAAGGGAAAGCGAATATTGGGGAACACGGCTTTCTACCCTGAATTTTATTTCTACTTTGTCATTTACTACTAAAGGTCTCACGTTCAGATTGTGAGGGGCAATGGGAGTAATGACAAAATTTTCGTTGTTTGGAGAAATGATGGGTCCTCCGCAGCTCAAAGAGTAGGCGGTAGAACCGGTGGGAGTGGAAATAATAACACCATCACCCCAGAATACATTCAGAAACTCATCGTTGATGTAAGAATCTACCGTAATCATTGAGGTTGTCTCTTTTCTTGAAACGGTAACGTCGTTCAGGGCATAAGGAAAAGATCCTTCAAGCTTTGGAGAAACGACTTCAATGACCGAACGGCGGCTCGTCTTCACATTTCCTTTTAAAATGGAATCAAGTTCTTTAAAAGCTTCCTCTTTAGTGAAAAAAGCCAAAAAACCAAGTCTTCCGGTATTCACTCCTACGACAGGAATCTCAAGATCTTCAATGAACGTTAAAGAATTTACAATGGTTCCGTCTCCACCGAAAGTAAAAAACAGATCAACTTCCTTATCGAGAAGATCCTGCTTACAGTTGAAAGTTTCAAAAATTTTTGAGAACTGAAGCGCTTCAGCCATTTCATCATACAGAACAGATTTTACATCTCTGGCTTCAAGTTCAGAGATAAACTTGCTTAAATATAAAAAAGTATCAAGATCTTTTTTCTGAGAATATATGGCTGCCTTCATGTTATATTTCTATGAATTTTTGTAAAAAACCAAATCGGTCTTTAAACAGATCGGATTTCTCATCAGAATAATATTTCTCAACAATTCTGTAGTCATACCGGTCAAATGTAGAGTCTATCGAGGCCAGGTTTTCATTGCTGATCTTAATTGTGATTTGGACCACTTCTTCAGACATAAAGCTTATAAACCCTCCATAAAACTTCGAGTTGTTGCTTTCTACGATATTGGTAATTTCCGTCATAGAATATTTTCTGGCAGGAGTTTCTACAGTAAGAATAGCTCCTGTTTCTGAAAATAAAGGATAACGGGAAAGGTCCTGAAAAACATCTTCACAGGTAATATACCCCAGATATTTTTCGTTTTTATTAATCACCGGGATCACATTGCTGCTGAAGGTATAAAACAGACGGATACTGTCCATTATATTACTGTCTTCCAGGATAGCGAACCGTTCAATCTGGTGTTCAAGATCCTTCAAGGTTCCTCCATCTTCTTCATACAAAAAGTCCATTGCAAGAGCTCCGTAGAAGTGGTGGGATTTTTTGATGAAAACATGAGAATATCCAAAATCTTCCAACATATTTCTGGCCGACTCTATGGAGTCAGACAGGCTAAAACATGGAAAGTCTTTTGAGATATAGTCCTTGATAAACATTGTGCTAATTTATAAAAAATTAAATGAAACTTTTTCTGAAAACCCGACTTTTTTTAAGCTGAAACAAAAAAAATGCTATCAAAATTTGTTTGTAAAGAAAAATAAAGTACCTTTGTTGCCTTTCATTTTTACTTTTTATTAGATTTATTTCAAACTGCACTGTCTACTAATGACATATGCAGTTTTTTTATTTTAATGCTTTAGCAAATTCCCACATCACAATTCCGGCGCACACACTTACATTAAGAGAATGTTTGGTTCCAAGCTGCGGAATTTCTAAAAACACATCAATATTAGGAAGTACTTCATCGCTGATTCCCTCTACTTCATTTCCTAAAATCAAGGCATATTTTTTTGATCTGTCAATCGTAAATTCAGTGATAAGCTGACTGCCGGTAGTCTGCTCAATTCCGATGATTTCGTACCCTTTGCTTTTCAGATCAGCAATTGCTGTATTGGTTTCTGTTTCATGAGACCAGTCTACACTTTCTGTTGCCCCCAATGCCGCTTTATGAATCTCACGGTGAGGTGGCTGCGGTGTAATTCCGCAAAGAATGATTTTTTCAATTAAAAAAGCATCTGCTGTTCTGAAGGCTGCACCTACATTGTGCATACTTCTGATATTATCTAAAATGATGACCAACGGAATTTTTTCAACCTTCTTAAATGTTTCTACATCTATTCTGTTAAGTTCTTCCAGTTTTAGTTTCTGTACCAATTGTATTATTTTGTTGAGATTAATTTTCCGTCCTGATAGACCTCTGTTTTTTCTATGCTTCCGTCTTCACGGTAATGAACCCTGTTGCCGTTTCTCTTATCGTTGGCAAATTCAGTTTCACGCTGTAACTTTCCGGATGGATAGAATACTTTCCATTTTCCGGTAGCAAGGCCGTTGTCATACTGGCCGATGTCTTTCACCGATTTTCCATCTTCATGGAAGGTTTTGCTTTCACCCTGTAATTTATTGAATTTATAATTCGAAATTTCAGTTATCTTTCCGGCCGGAGAATAAAAAGTAGCCGTAAGGCTGTTATCATAAATATTCTTTTCTCCGTTTCTGAAAGACTCTTTGGATGTAAGTACTCCGTTTTTATCAAAATAGGACCATTCTTTTACTTTGAATCCTTTCTTGTATTCTCCTTTAGATTGTATTTTTCCATTATCATAATAAAAAACAGCATCTCCATCCAGCTTTCCCTTTTCCCATTCTACTGTATTTTTTACCTGCCCATTGTCATAGAATTCTTTACAGGCTCCTTCCTGCAATCCGTCTTTATATCCACAAGGTTTCTGTGCCATCATCATGACAGAAGTGGAAAAAAACAATAGAAACATGTACTTCATAGCTATTTTTATTTCAAAAATAGTAAAATACTTATATTTGACTCAAAAATATACTATGAAAAAATTATTCACATTATTCATGCTGATGTGTGGGTTTATGTATCTGAGTGCACAAAATACATATTATCCTCAAGCATTTTTCGATAAAAAATTAGCCAGAGACATGCTGGGATTCGGGAATTCTACGATTGAAGGTGTTGCTTCCACCAAACAAAAAAACAATTGGGGCATCAAGCCATTGCTTGGAGAAAAACATTATGCACCCAAAGGTACCGTTGTTATGCTTTTTCCTGTAACTCCTTATTTTGAGGAATTCTATGACATGAGAAAGAAATATGAAAATAAAAAAACAACGGTATATATGTCAGAAGAAGCTTTTAAATACAGAGTGGAAGCTTTAACAGATGATCACGGCAGATTTAAATTTGAAAAACTGAAACCTGGTAAATACTATCTTGAAACGATCGTCAATTTTACGGCAACGGCAAGTTATCAGCAACAGACAGGGACTTCAAATGCTTATAACGGATATGGAGCCTATTTATATTCTACTCCTATATACAGTACATTTTTCTATGGATATTCTGCTGCCAACAGAGAAAGTAAGTTTGTAGAGATAAAACAGGACGGCGAACTCAAAGAAATCAAGCTTTAAAAGCTTGATTTCTTATTTTCTGATCATAATCTGATGCACATTTTTTTCAATATTCTGTGCTAATGTTTCCATAGGAATATCATTTTCGTCATTGTTGAAAGGATCTTCAATTTCTTCTGCAATAAGCTCAAGGCTCATTAAAACATAATATACAAAAACCGTAAGCGGAATCATGAAAAGACCAATGGTGATCACATAAGCAATAGGCAAAGCAAAAACATACAGGATAATAAATTTCTTGATGAAAGAAGAGTAAGAATAAGGAATCGGAGTGTTTTTGATTCTTTCACAGCCTCCGCATACATCCAGAAATCCTGAAAGCTGGGTATCAAGATACAGCATTTCAATTTCTGAGATCTTTCCTTCTTTTTTTAATTGGTTCAATTTATGAGTGAGAAGGATAACCATTTCACTTGGGCCGTGATTTTTTAAAGAATTTTCAATTTCAGAATAATCCCCATCCAAAGCAAGCCTTGTAGATTCCTTTGAAAGATGTTTGGCTAAAAAGTGAGGGAAATATTTTAAATATCTTGCAATCTGCTCGGCATCCTGACGGTTGTCACCAAGAATAGTATTTATTTTTACCGCGAAATTTCTGGTATCATTTACCAATTTTCCCCAAAGCTTTCGGCCTTCCCACCATCTGTCATAGGCCGTATTGGTCCTGAAAACCAATAAAAGCGAAAGTACGAAACCCAGCAGAGAGTGAATCATTCCCACGTTACTGATTCCTGATTTTGAGGTAAGGTGCAGATATTCTACTTCCAGATACTGAATTCCCCAGGAGTACAATCCTATAAGAAGCATACTTGGAAAAAGAATTTTCAACGTATCACTTTTGTGTAAACTGAAAAGAATTTTAAGGAAATGTTTGGTATTGTAGACTCTCATAAATTCACTTGTTACCACAAATATAATTTTTTTTCATTTAGTGCTGATTTATGGAAAACCGTAATATTTATTTTGAGAGACCTCCTTATTTTGTATTAAAACTAAAATATGGGATATTATAGAAAAGGACACTTTAAAAAAAACGGAACCTGGGTAAGCGGTCATTATGTGAATAAATATGGCAGAAGAAGCTCTAAAGGCCCGCAAGGCTGCGCAGTTATTGTTTTGGGAGGAATTATCTCTATCATAATGTATCTATTGCCTAAGCTTTGAGTAAAATGGTAAGAAGACGTTGTTTTTTGTACTGTGGAATTGCACTAATTTTCTTCTTTAGCTTATTTCTCTTCTTTTTAAATTTTTACAAGTTTCAAAAAAACACTATTTTTATTTCGCATTAAATACAAAGTACATGATCCTCGAAAACGTAGATACTGTAAATGATATTAGTAAAGAAGATTTTCAGAAGAATTATTTTAAAAAGCAAAAACCTCTTTTGATTAAGAATTTTGCCAGCCGATGGGATGCTTTTGATAAATGGAACCTGGCTTACATCCGGGAAAAAGCGGGAGATCAGGAAGTTCCGCTGTATGACAATAAGCCTGCAGATGCAGCCAAAAGCTCTGATGCTCCGGTAGCCCAAATGAAAATGAGGGACTATATTGATACCATAAAAAGTAAACCTTCAGATCTGCGTATCTTTTTCTATATCATTACAGACAGGCTTCCCGAGCTGCTGAAAAATTTCACCTATCCGGATCTTGGAATAAAGTTTTTTAAAAGACTTCCAACGTTATTCTTCGGGGGAAGTGAAGCCCATGTTTTAATGCACTATGATGTTGATTTAGGTGATTTTATGCATATCCATTTTGAAGGAAAGAAAAGAATTCTTTTGTTTGATCAGAAACAGTCTCCATTTTTATATAAGGTTCCTTTATCAGTTCATACGGTTTATGAGGTAGACTATGAAAATCCTGATTACGAAAAATTTCCGGCACTGAAATATGCAAAAGGATATGAGATTTTTATGGAACACGGCGATGCACTTTTTATTCCGGGAGCTTTCTGGCACTTCAACAGATATCTGGAACCAGGTTTTTCACTATCATTAAGAGCTCTTCCCAATAAACCGAACGTATTTGCCAATATGCTGTATCACGTTTTCATTATGCGATACACGGATAAACTCATGCGTAAACTTTTTAAAGCCAAATGGGTGAATTACAAGCAGAAATGGGCCTACAAGAAAAGTTCAGATGCTTTGGAAAAACACCTTTCAGACAAATAAAACATTATACGTTTGACAATTTTAACGCATGAGCGCAAGGTTTAGGATACCTGCTGATAAAGGTTCGCAAGGGCGTTTCACTCAGCGAAGAAATTTTGTCAATTTTAACGCATTAAACGCAAGGCTCAGGGCTATCTGCTGATAAACGTTCGCAAAGTCGTTTCACTCAGCGGAACAAGCATTCAATAGCTAAATGAAATGCCTTAGCGAACGAAAAATAGGAAGAACCAATTCTCTTTGTCTCTTCGCGTTAAATTTAAGATCAATTTATTTATTGATAAGCCCGAAGATTGTGGCATCTACAAATTTTCCTTTTTCAAAAAAATAATCTTTCAACGTTCCTTCTTTGCTGAAATTTAATGAAGACAGCAGCTTTTCAGAAGAAATATTGGAAGGATCAATGAAAGCATCTACACGATGAAGTCTCATGGTTTCAAACCCATAAGTCAGAATGGGAAGGATGGCTTCTTTCATATAAGACTGCTGCCAGAATATGGGATTAAGCTCATAGCCGATTTCAGCTCTGAAATGTTCCCTGTACCAGTTGTGAAAGCCGCAGGTTCCGATGACTTTTCCACTGGATTTAAGTTCAAGCGCCCATCGGAATCCTTTCCCTTTTTCAAATTCACTGTTAAAGTGCTGAATAATGTGCCGGGCGTCTTCTTCTGTTTTGAAGGTTTCCAGATCATAATATTCCATGACTTCATCCAGAGAAAAATACTCGAACAGGTCTTGGGTATCATTGAAAGTAAGCTGACGTAAAATAAGCCTTTCAGTCTCTAAAACAGGAAATTCCATGAATGATGTGATTTGATGGTGAAAATACAATTAATTACTGATAAAGAAAAGTATAGAAGATTAACCCCTAAACAATTCTCTTACCCTGAATTTATTTTTCTAAATTTGGGGCTCATTTTTTACTATGGCAAAATCGAAGAAGGAAACCCCATTAATGACACAGTACAATACCATCAAGGGTAAATACCCGGATGCGCTTTTACTTTTCAGGGTAGGGGACTTTTATGAAACTTTTGGGCAGGATGCTGTGAAAACATCCCAGATCCTGGGCATTGTTCTTACCAAAAGAAACAATGGGGAAGGAAGTGTGGAACTGGCAGGTTTTCCGCATCATTCAATAGATTCTTATCTTCCGAAACTGGTAAGAGCGGGAATGAGGGTGGCAATCTGTGATCAGCTTGAAGACCCTAAAATGGTGAAAGGGATTGTAAAACGTGGTGTAACTGAATTGGTTACGCCAGGAGTTACTTTCAATGATCAGGTTTTAAATTCAAAAAAGAATAATTTCCTGCTTTCTTTACACAAAGAAAAAGAGAAATATGGAATTGCTTTAGTGGATATTTCTACAGGAGAGTTTCTGGTAAGTGAAGGAAACCTGGAAAAGCTGCTGCATATTGTCAATACTTTTGATCCCAGTGAGATAATTTACCAGAGAAGTGTACAGATTCCGGAGCAGATTAAGAATAAGAGTGCCTTTAAACTGGAAGACTGGGCTTTCCAATATAATTTTGCCTACGAGAAATTAACGAATCATTTTAAAACCAATTCTTTAAAAGGATTTGGCGTAGAAAACCTTCCGCTGGCTATTACTGCAGCAGGAGCTATTTTTGCGTATCTGGTAGAAGATACGCACCATAATCTTCTGGCTCATATTACAAAACTTCAGATCATTCCACAGGAAGATTATCTGATGATGGATAATTTTACCCTTAGAAACCTGGAAATTGTTTATCCAAGCAATCCACAAGGGAAATCACTGTTGGATATCATTGATAAAACCTCTACACCAATGGGGGGAAGATTGTTGCGAAGAAGAATCATTCTTCCTTTAAAATCAGTGGATGAGATTATGAGAAGGCTTTCCCTGATTGATTTCTTAAATGGAAATGACCATCTTAAATATGAGATCTGCCAGCTTCTGAAGTCGATTTCTGATCTTGACCGATTAATGGGTAAACTGGCTGCAGAGAAAATTTCACCTAAGGAACTGGGATATCTTCGCCAAAGTTTAATCAATATCCATAAAATCAAAGCGTTATTGCATCCTCATGCGGATGTACTGGCGTGGCTGGAACCCTTGTTTGATCTTGAAGAACTGATTAAGTTCCTGCAGAATCATCTTAATGAAGAGCTTCCGGTAAACATTGCCAAAGGAAATATCATTAAAGAAGGTGTTTCTGAAGAGCTGGACAGACTGAGAAATTTACAGAATAAGGGACGTGGTTTTCTGGATGAAATGTGCCAGAGAGAAATTGAAAGAACAGGTATTACAAGCCTTAAAATTGATTTTAATAACGTTTTCGGATATTATATTGAGGTTCGAAATACGCATAAAGATAAAGTTCCTGATGATTGGTTGAGAAAACAAACCTTAGTGAATGCTGAAAGATATATTACCGAAGAATTAAAGGAATATGAAAGCCAGATCCTGGGTGCCGAAGAAAAAATAGGGGTTCTGGAAACTTCGCTGTACAGAAACTTATGTACAGAAACGATGGTTTATATTGATCAGATTCAGGGGAATTCCAATATCATTGCTCAGCTTGATGTGGCTGCCGGATTATCTGAACTGGCGGTTTCTGAGAGTTATACAAAGCCTGTTTTAAATGACGGCTATGCTATCGATTTAAAAGAAGCCAGACATCCGATCATTGAGAATGCACTCCCACTGGGTGAAAAATATATCCCAAATGATATCTTCCTGGATAAAGATTCCCAGCAGATCATTATGGTGACGGGGCCGAACATGGCCGGTAAATCGGCAATTCTGCGCCAGACGGCTATTGTTTGTCTTTTGGCTCAGATAGGAAGTTTTGTGCCCGCAAAACATGCTGAAATAGGAATGTTGGATAAGATCTTCACAAGAGTAGGAGCTACAGATAATATCTCTGCAGGAGAATCTACTTTCATGGTAGAAATGAACGAGGCAGCCAATATTCTGAACAATATTTCAGAGCGAAGCCTGATTTTACTGGATGAAATCGGTCGTGGAACTTCCACTTATGACGGGGTTTCTATTGCGTGGGCAATTGCAGAATATCTTCATCAGCATCCAACGCAGGCGAAGACTTTGTTTGCAACTCATTACCATGAACTGAATGAGATGACAGTCAATTTTGAAAGAGTGAAAAATTTTCACGTTTCTATTCAGGAAAATAAAGGAAATATCATTTTCCTGAGAAAACTTATTCCGGGTGGAAGCGAGCACAGTTTCGGTATCCATGTGGCAAAACTGGCCGGAATGCCTGCTAAAGTAGTCAACAGAGCAAATGAAATTCTTAAAACCCTGGAAGCGAGCAGAACTCAGGGAAGCGGAGATACTTCTGAGAGTATCAAAAGAGTGACTGAGGAAAATATGCAGCTCTCCTTCTTCCAGCTGGATGATCCTGTTCTGGAAAATATCCGTGAGGAGCTGACGAAAATAGATATCAATACGCTGACACCAATTGAAGCTTTGATGAAGCTTAATTCGATAAAAAAAATGATTGGAGGGTAATCCAATCATTTTTTTTACTATTATTTTGTACTAGCAGCAGAATCCATCCTGCATACCAGGAACTCCATACCGATCTTCTCCGGTACGCGGATCTGTACAGCTTATGACTCTTGGGCAGATTGGTCTGTTAGCTCCACCGCTGATCTCTTTCAGTTCTGTTTTGTTTAATTTTCTTTTCTGATTTTTTAAATTTTTCATAATAATTTTAATTTGGTAAAAGCTAATTTACAAGTTATTTTATTATGTTCAAAATATTGTGAGTCAAATTGTTATATTTTTTTAGTTTAAAATATTAATTCAAAAAAAGATCGAGGGGCTGCCTCAATCCTTTATTATCTAACAAAGCTTTTTTGATATTAACAGCAATATCCGTCTCTTCCTACAGGTCCGATTACAAACTCGCCGTCACCTCTATCACAAAGTCCTTCCGGACATACGATAGGTCCGTTACCTCCGTTAATTTCTTTCAATTCGCTTTTTGTTAATTTTCTTTTTTGAATGTTTGATTTTTTCATGGTAATTTTAGTTTTGATTTGATTTTTCTTGAAATTTTTTGATTAGCAGCAGAATCCGTCTTTTCCTACAAGACCTGGTACCATCTCTCCTGAATCAGGCTGCATACAGAACCCGCGAAGACATCTTGGAGGAAGTGCCCCTCCGTTAATTTCTTTCAATTCGCTTTTTACAAGCTTTCTCTTTTGAGTGTTTGAATTTTTCATGGTATTTTTAGTTTGATTGAATTCAAATATATAAAAATGATTTATATAATTCTATTGGTTGTGAAAAAATTAACATATCTGCAAAAAAAAGAGCCTTAGAGGCTCTCTTGTATTATAAATGATTGTATTCGTAAGTATTAATGTCTGTGGAACCTGTAGCTGTGGTTCCTGTTTTATCATAATAGCTTCGGGTTTCTTTTGTAGGATAGCCGCTGGTATTATATTCAAAAATAGATTTAAATATTGTCCATTCAGTTCCGGTTCCATTATTGTAACTGATGATATGATTGTAGCTTAGCGTGTTATGAGCAGATCCGCTTTCATCTTCATTATCAACAATTTTCAGGTATCCGGTAATATTTTTCAAAGGAGCATTTTTTGTATCATATACCACAGTCTTTAAGGTAGAAGTTGCTGTTTCAGTAGTATTATTCTGAGTCCTTGAAAGAGTACCGGTCCAACTGCTCATTGAGCCATCAGCATTCAGTACAGCATTTCTTGTTTCACTTCTTGCTGATGCTGAAGTAGATGCAGTATATACTATTTTTACATTGTTGTTGGCCTGATAAGTGTAGTTAGACTCTGAATTCCATGCTCCGCCGAAATCAATCCCGTTAATTGTTTTTTTAGTTAATCTTCCACTTCCGTCATAAGTATATTTAGTCGTAAGAGAGGTATTTGAACCATTAACTACAGATTGTGAGATAAGATCACCAGAATAGGTAAATGTAGTTACACTTCCTTCAGTAAGATTTTTGATCTGATTAATTTTTGAACCGTTATAAGAAAACGTCAAAACATCTCCGTCCATCGTCATTTTCGTTACGAGAACCGGATTGTTATCATTGTTGTTTCCATTGTTGTTGGATGAATCATTATCATCGTTGCTGCTTGAGCATGATGCCAAAAAGAAAATTGGCAGAAGCAAATAAGTTTTTTTCATGGTTTTAATTTTGAGGCTGTAAAAATATTAAAAAAATGTTTTCTGATGAAAATAAGTTGTTCATTTGTCAATGATTTATGAGATAGGTAAATTTCATTTTTGTATATTGTTGAAATGTAATAGCTTATATTTTTAATATGAGAGACTTAATAAAAATATTCACTATACTTCTGTTTGGTATGGTTTGTAAAGCCCAGCAGACTGAAGTTCCTGTACTAAAATATGAAGATCTGGAGAAGAGAATTCAACAGGAAAAAGATAAATTGCTTGTGGTCAACTTCTGGTCTACAACCTGTGGCCCATGTGTAAAAGAGCTGCCTCACTTTATTGAAGTGAATACAAAATATGCAGATAATCAGAAATTTAAAATGATTTTGGTTTCACTGGACAGGCTGGCAGATAAAGAAAGAGTATTAAAATTCATTAAAAATAAAAATCTTACTGCTGAGGTCCTCTTACTGGATGATATTAAAAGAATGAATACCTGGATTCCAAAGTTTGAAAAAGACTGGGATGGGAATATTCCCGTAACACTGTTCTATAAAAACGGGGTGAAACTTCATTTCAATGACGGTGAAATGAGCAAAGAAGATCTTGAAAAAACAATTAAAGAAAATCTACAATAAATAATCTATTATGAAAAACCTGAAAATTTTAGTAACTGCACTGATTGTTGGGCTTGGATTACTGAGCTTTACAACAACAGATCATGATAAAAGCAAAGCTCAGAAAGAGAATATTTCTGCAAAAGGCTATGAAGTAGGAGATGAAGCTGCGGATTTTAAGCTTAAAAATATTGATGGCAAAATGGTTTCTTTAAGCGATTTTAAGAGTGCAAAAGGATTTATTGTTGTATTTACCTGCAATCATTGCCCATACGCCAAGAAATATGAAGATAGAATTATTGAGCTGGATAAAAAATATAAAGCTCAGGGATATCCGGTAATCGCCATTAATCCCAATGATCCTAATGTACAGCCTGAAGACGGCTATCAGCAGATGATAGAAAGAGCAAAGCAAAAAGGGTTTACTTTCCCGTATCTGGTAGATGAAGGGCAGAAAATTTATCCGCAGTACGGAGCCACAAAGACGCCACATGTTTTTGTACTGAAGAAAGAGAACGGAAAGAATATCGTGAAATATATTGGTGCTATCGACAATAATTATGATAATCCGAATGATGTATCCGAATATTATGCTCAGGATGCCGTAAATGCTCTGATCAAAGGAGATCCTGTAAAAATGACAAAAACAGTAGCCATCGGATGTACAATTAAAGTAAAGAAATAATATATTTGTTTTCCTAAAGATAAGTCGGTGTTCTTTGAGCACCGATTTTTTATGCCTAATCCATTTTGAAATGAAATTACAATTCAGCCTGAAATATCTTCTTCTAACCGTATTTATTTTTCTTGTAGAGGTGTTGATTGCCACCAAACTAAGTCATATTTTCTTCGTAAGAGCTTATCTGGGAGATGTTATTGTGGTGATGCTTCTTTATACTTTCGTAAAGAGCTTTGTAAAAGTAAATAATGAAAAGCTGATTCTGGGGATTCTTATTTTTTCCTTTTTGATAGAATTTGCTCAGTATTTCAATATTGCGGAAAAATTAGGCTTCCGTCCTGGAAGCCTGATGTATATTGTTATCGGTAATTCTTTCTCATGGATAGATAACCTGTGCTATGCCATAGGCTGCCTGATTCTCTATCTTATTGTAAGGATGACAAAAACTGAAAACTTAACCTCAACCCCTAATCCCTAACCCCTGCAACCTAGCACCTATCTCCCAAAACTGTCATATTTATCCTCTGCATATTTGGTAAAGCGGTTCAGTAAAGCCACATTTTCCTTTTCCATAGGAGAAAGATCATTGTCTACATTGCTGGAAACCGGAATGTACCAGTCTGTTTGTTCAAAGAAATTTCTGTAGGTTTCTTTTTTGAAAGAGTAGCCATGTCTTGCAAATACGGAATTTTTGATGATCTCAAGATCCAGTTTTCTTAAGTTTTTAAGATCTTTTTCAGTCAGTTTCTGTTTGGATGCATTCAGCTTGAAAATTGCCTCTGAGGCTATACGGTTTTTAGACGTTTTATAGCTTTCTGTCTTTCCGGTATCTTCATCTTTGTACTTTTCTGTAAACTCCTTAGGATTGGACCAGTCTACCAGATCAGAATCTTTATCCAACATAAAATTAGGGTTGTAAACAAACTCTTTTTTAGTCAGTTTAAGTGTTTTTGAAGGCGCTTTAACCGTTGTTTTATCAAAGGCATTCCACTTTCCGGTTAAGCTGTCGCCTTTCAGTTTTACTTCAAACCTTCCATCTGTGTTGTCATTTCCCGGTTCATCCAGTACAAAAGACGCTGATGCTTCATTGAAAACTCCTCTGAACGGACGCTGATTGCCATTAACGATACTTTGTCCGTAAACACTGTCCTTGGTGATTCTGTTGATCTTTAAAGAAATTCTTTTATAGTTATCTACATCATATTCTGAACCGTCTGTCTCGTCAACTACTTTTTCCATTCCGGCAAACTCACCGGTATAAATTCCGTAATATTCTTTGTGAACCTCAGGAACAACAACAGAGTCCTTTTTTGCGGTGAGAGAATCTTTCCCCGATTCATTGGTCTTCCCCTCTTTTTTGCAGCTTGCCAAAGAAACGGCCAGTAAGGAAATCAATGTGTAATTTACAATTTTCATAGATGTTTTTTTGTGATTAAATATTCAATAATAAGGATATTGGGAATCCAGCCCAGCCATGCAATGATCTGATACACATCCATAGGATTGGGATGAAATAAATATACAATAATAACTTTCCACATTCTCAGGGTAATAGCAGATAATGTAAAAGCGAAACTGCGCCACATCCATTGTTTGTGTTCTTTAAATTTTTTCTGTCTTGCCAGCTGATATGCTTTAAACGTTGAAAACCACCATAAAAAGCCTAAAATGACAAAAGAAATCTTCGATAGAAGGCCTCCGTTGGCAAAGATTCCCATATAAATTCCTGAAGGTGCAGCAGAGATCAGAATGAGAAAAATATACACTTTTCCCATATTCCGGTGGAAATTTTTCAGTCCGAAATTCCGTCTGAGAATAGTCAGAAATCCTGAAAGAAGGACAAAAATACTTGTATATACGTGAGTATAGAAAAATATAAGATATTCAGATCTTTCTACAACTTCCGTCTGCTTAATCATCAGAAAACTGACCTCAGGATTCAATGGAATATACTCTAAGGTAATTTTTAACATCAGCCAAAAGAAATATCCGAATCCTATGATAAGAAGGATTCTAAAGAAAGAAGAAATATTTCTTTTAGCCGAGAGCATCCTGATTATTCAAAATTGACAATGAAAGGAAGATTAAACCAAATAAGTACAGGGTTTCCTTTATATTCCCCTGGTTTCCATTTTGCGGTCATAGATTTCATCACTCTTTCCACTTCATTATTAAGGGATTCATTGTCTCCGGTTATCTGAATCGTTTCTATATCACCTTTAGCATTAACGGAGAACTTTGCATTGGAACGGGATTTACCTTTTGGCCCTTTTATTCGGTTAGAATCAATTTTTTGAGTTACCTCCCGCATAAATACTGAAAGCCCGCCGGGATATTCTGCCTGTTTACTTTGTTCAGGCATATACTTATCTCTGGAATGATTTTCTGCAGGTTGTGTTTTGGCCTCCTGTGTCTGAGCAAAGACGAGCCCAAACCCAAGACATAAAATGAATGCTGATATTTTTTTCATGCTTTAATTTGTATTCTGGTTATTTATTTTCAAAAAACTCTATGACCAATTCATTGAACAGCTCTGGTTTTTCTTCGGGAACATAATGATTTGCATTGGGGATAATAGCTAATTGTCCTTTTGGGATAGATTCTGCGATTTTTACCGTATGTTCCGTTTTTATAAGATCATTATCACCAGCAATGATCAATGATGGGCACTGAATTTTATTCAGATCTTCATACTTCCATTGAGGATACTTCAAATCCAGATTGAGAAGATCAATAAAGATATCATTTTTATGGTCTTTATTCTCTTTAGTAAGGCTCACGAGCATTTCTTTCATGGATTTTAAATCATTATCTTTAACTCCTTCCGGAAAAATATTGGCTCCCGAGCATGCTATTTTGTCTACCATCTCCGGATATTTCATGGCCATAGACAGTGCGAGAATTCCTCCGTCACTCCAGCCAAGAATTTTTGTTTTTTTGATGTTCAGCTTCTCTAAAAACTGCTTAATATCCTCTGTCTGAATATCAAAAGTAAGTTCTTTCGTTTTGTCATAAGTAGACCTTCCCCGTTCACGGCAATCTATAATGATCACTTTATATTTTTTAGCAAATGTATCTTTTTGGTTCATAAAGGCACTGATGGATTGGCCATTGCCATGAAGCATAAGAACCGGCTCACCTTCTCCATAAACTTCATAGTATAATTTGATACCATTAACATCCATAAATTTTCCTTCCGGCATTGCTCCGATAATACCACGGCCTCTGATCAACAAAGATTTGCTGCCACTGAATGGTTTGTAATCTGAAGTTTCAATTGTAAAATGTTTTACGTGCTTTATTTTCTGAGAACGGATTCCTTCAAACCAACCATTTGAAGATGCAATCTCTTTTTCAAAACCTGAGTTTTCCAACGGAATTTCAGTCCATTTTTTTGACTTCCCATCATTGACTTCCAACTTAAAATCGTCAAAATAAAAATCCCCGTTGCTTTGTGCAAAAGCTCCGATATTCATGGTCTTCGCAGATGGATTGATGGTTCCTTTTATTTCGTAGGTTTTCCATTCATGGGTTACCTGGATTCCATAATATTGATTTTCAAAGAAACTAGTAGACTCATCTTTATTATCTATTCTGCACCATAACCCACAATTGGAACCATTATCCTCATTATCTTTTCTGATTTTTGCTGTTATACGGAAGTTCCAGTTAGGCTTATTTTCTATATTGACAGCCTGTGTAAGTGAAGTCCAGTCAGAGACAATCGTTTTTTCCTGGCTGTATCCTAAAAAGAACCAGAATAAAAGAAAGAAAGCGAGATTTTTTTTCATGTTTATAGTTTTTAGTAAAAATAATACTTTTTTATAAGGTGTTGAGATCCTGTGCAATAAGCCATCCTTCACTCCAGCATGCCTGAAAATTGAAACCGCCCGTTACGGCATCTATATTTAAGACTTCTCCGGCAATATAGAAATTTGGAAGTAGTTTTGAAGACATGTTTTTAAAGTTAATTTCCTTTAAATCAACACCTCCGGCCGTTACAAACTCATCTTTAAAAGTTGATTTTCCGGTCACCTGAAATTTCTTCCTGCAAAGATTTTCAAGGATTTTCTGCATTTCCTTTCCGGAAATATTAGCCACCTGTTTGTTGAGGTCAACGTTTGAAATATCTAAAATTTTCTGCCAGAACCTGTTGGTAATGTCGAAGATCTTAGACTGTCCGATGGTTTTTTTAGGATTGCTTTGTTTAAAATTATTAAAAATTTCTTCTGCTTCATCCGTTTCAACCGAAATAAAATTAACTTCAATTTCAAAGTTATATTTGAGTTTTGCCAGGCTTATAGCCTCCCATGCAGAAATTTTCAAAACAGCAGGCCCGGAAAGTCCCCAGTGGGTAATAAGCAGCGGCCCGCTTTCCTCGGTTTTCAGCTTCGGGATTGAAATTCCTGCATTTTCAAAGCTTGTTCCCGGAAGATCTTTCAGTAATTCATCTTTAATATTAAAAGTAAAAAGGGAAGGAACAAGGTCTACAATCTTATGACCCAGATTTTCAACTATTTTTAAAGATTTTGGAGAGCTTCCGGTAGTATAAACAATATAATCTGCCTCAAAATCCCCTGAATTGGTTTTTACGATATATTTTTCGTCCTGTTTTTCTATCTCTTTTACCGTACATTTTGTTTTTACAGAGACATTTTTCTTTTGGGCTTCATTCAGAAAAGTATTAATGATAGTCTGAGAAGAATTGCTTTCAGGAAAAGTTCTGTTGTCATTTTCAATTTTCAACGGAACATTACGTTGATCAAACCATTCCATTGTATCTCCAGGCTGAAATTTGCTGAAAACACTTAATAGTTCCTTGTTTCCACGAGGATAAAACTGAACAAGTTCTCTGGGGTCAAAGCATGCGTGAGTCACATTACAACGTCCGCCTCCGGAAATTTTAACTTTCTGAAGGACATCCGAGTTCTGTTCTAAAATCGTAATTGTATATTTCTTTTCGTCAAGATTGGATGCACAGAAAAAGCCTGCAGCACCGCCTCCGATAATAATGATCTGTTTCATGTATATGTAATCCTATGCGGAAGATTATTTTTTCAAAAGTACAATTTTTATAAACCATCTTATTTGAGTATTTTTGAAGATTATTATTTTATAATACCCAAAAACGATTTTCAAATGATTTTCTACCATAAATTTGAAGTGCGATGGAGCGATCTTGATGCTAATAAGCACTTAGCCAACTCATCATATGTACAATATTGTGCGCAAGCCAGAATGGCTTTTATGACTAAAGAGAAAATGGGAGTAACCCAGCTAAGCAGATGGGGAATTGGTCCTGTGATCCTGCATGAAAGATATTCTTTCTTCAAAGAAATCTATGCAGATCAGATCGTCATTGTAAGTGTCGAAATAGACGGATGTGCAGAAGATTCTTCTATCTACCGTTTTGTACACAAGTTCTATACTCCGGACGGGATGCACTGTGCTACTGCGGAAGCTACAGGAGTATGGATTGATATGATGCTTAGGAAAATGACCACGCCGCCGGATGATGTAGTGGAAGCAATGAATAAGTATAAAAGCCCGGAAACTGTTGTATTGTCAAAAGAAGACTTTAAAAAATTTCCTTTCCACCCACACAACATAGACCCGGCAGAACTTACTCAATAATTCAAAGTTTAAAATTCAAGGTGATGATGATTTTCAAAGTCATTAATACATTTTACATTAGACATTAATACAAAACAATCATGTTTGAAGATAAATCACAGGAGCTGACGCCCATTTCAAAATTAGGAGAATTCGGTCTTATTAAGCATTTGACAGAACATTTTCCGCTATCCAATGAGTCTTCGGAGCTTGGAGTGGGAGATGATGCGGCAGTAATCAATCCTGATAATAAAAAAGTAGTTCTTACAACAGATGTACTGGCGGAAGGAGTGCACTTCAATCTGGGGTATGTGCCGTTGAAGCACTTAGGATATAAAGCTGTCGTGGTAAACCTTAGTGATATTGCAGCAATGAATGCAACTCCTACACAGATACTGGTTTCTCTTGCCGTTTCTAACCGTTTTCCGGTGGAAGCTTTAGAAGAAATCTATTCCGGAATTCAAGCTGCTTGTGGAAGATACAAAGTTGATCTGATTGGAGGAGATACTACAAGTTCCAATTCAGGGCTGGTAATGAGCATTACTGCTGTAGGGATTGAAAATGAAGAAAATATCGTAAAAAGAAGCGGAGCAAAACCTAATGATCTTCTTGTGGTAACAGGAGATTTAGGCGGCGCCTACATGGGTTTACAGATTCTGGAAAGAGAACATGCTGTGTATCTTGCAGATCCGAACATGCAGCCGGAAATGGAAGGATACGACTATATCCTGGAAAGACAGCTGAAGCCTGAAGCAAGAACAGACGTTAAAACGATTCTGGAAGAACTGGATATAAAGCCGACTTCTATGATCGATATTTCAGATGGTCTGGCTTCCGAAATTCTTCACCTTTCAGATCAGTCGAAAGTAGGATTCAGGTTGTATGAAGAAAAAGTACCATTGGATAATCTTACGATTTCTACTGCAGATGAAATGAATCTGAATCCGGTAATGACTGCTTTAAGTGGTGGTGAAGATTATGAACTTCTGTTCACGATTTCACCGGATGATTTTGATAAAATTAAAAACCACCCGGATTTTACCATTATAGGACATGCTGTAGACAAAGAAGAAGGAAACTTTATGGTAGCGAGAGGATCTAACCAGCTGGTAGCACTTACTGCTCAGGGTTGGGACGCTTTTTTAAACCAATAAAACCGAAAAATTATATTTAATTTTAAATATTGTAAGAAAACCGCAGCACTTTTTTTGCTGTGGTTTTTGTTTATAGTTAAATACTTTATCATACAGTAATGATTACACCAGAAAAAGAAATCCCGGTTCATCATCTGACTTCTGAAGAATTTCAGATGAGTACTTTGAGCGCGGCAGGTCCGGAGAATTTTCACGATGTTCACCGGCATAATTTTTTTGAAATTATCTGGTTCAGGGAGGTGTATGAAAACAGCCGTTTAGAACTGGATTTTGAAAGCTATCAACTTAAGAATAATCAAATCTGTATTATTGCACCGGGACAGGCATTCAATATGAAACTGGAAGGAGAAGAAGGGTATGCAATGGCCATAAGCAGGGAAATTTTCAACGAAGCCTGTGATATAGAATCTGTACTCACAGGAGGAGAACTTCCCTTTTTTTTAAATCCGAAAAACGAAAAAACCTGCAGTACAATTATATCACTGATTGAGCAGGAATATAAAACATTATCAAGAACTGAACTCTTAAAGGCATACCTGAAAGCATTTTGTATCATCATCGGAGAGCAAATCAACCCTCAGGAACCTTTATTGAATGACCGTCAGCGCATTCAGGAACTGGTGGGGCTTATTGAGAGGCATTATATAGGACATAAAGAAACAGGTTTCTACGCTGATCAGTTGAAGATAAGTACGCATCATCTTAATGATATTGTGCGCCTTTTGAGAGGAACAACGGTAAAAAAAATGATTTCCCAGCGTCTTATCCTGGAAGCTAAAAGAGAACTAAGCTTTGGAGCTCTCACAGTAAAGGAAATTGCTTTTAAACTTGGTTTTAACGATGCTTCATATTTTTCAAGGTTTTTTAAGAAACATACGAACCAAAATCCTGACAACTTTAAGAATAATGAAAAACGGTAATCTTCAATATTTACTGTAATTATGTGCTTAAATTAGTAATTTTGATTTATTATTGTATTTGAATCTTCAGTTTGTCCTATACTTCCTTCAGTTCTTTTATTGAAATATGATGCTTTTTACATCAACTTTGCAGCTGAAAAACCGGCTGTGAAGGCTTATGTATTTTATGAAGAAGAATTTGAATATTGTGGTGTTTATTTTAGCACTGCTCAACACATTGGAGTCGCTAAGTATAGATCTTTATCTTCCCGCTTTCCCAAGTATGGCCCAAATTTTTAATACCGATATCGGACATATTCAGATATCCATTTCGGTGTTCTTTGCCGGGTTTGCTTTCGGGCAATTGTTATGGGGACCTTTATCCGATAAAAAAGGGAGAAAACCCATGCTGTACTGCGGGCTTTTACTTTTTATTATAGGAGCAACGGCTATCTATTTTACCTCAGATATTTATGTGTTATGGGCAATGCGTTTTCTGCAGGCGTTCGGAGGAAGTGCCGGAATTGTTATCGGAAGGGCAATTATTATTGATCTTTATGATAAACAGAAATCGGTAACCATCTTTTCCCAGCAGTCTCAGATCAGTGGTATCGCTCCCATTGTAGCTCCGTTACTGGGAAGTGTTTTTCTTAAATTCTGGGGCTGGAACAGTTCTTTTGGATTTTTATGCATTATGGGACTGATAACACTTTTCATGGTATACAAATATGTACCGGAAACCAATAGCAGAATCAACCTTCCGGATGAGGAACTGGTGAATGAAAAAGGATTAAAAGACCAGCTGAAAATGATTATTTCCAACAAAGATTTTATCAACAGTACGATGGTGGGAAGTATTGCGTTTGCTTCCCTTATTATCTACATCTCGAATGCCCCATTTTTATTCATGGAAATCCATGGTTTCTCAAGCAGTGTGTTCAGTTTTATATTTGCTTTTAATTCCCTGGCATTGATAACAGCAGCTTATATTACGCCTAAACTGATCAAAAGGATAAGCAATTCATCGCTTTTATTTACGGCTACCATTGTATTACTGGTTGTATGTTCCCTTCATATTCTGATTGCCGCTGAAAATGTTTCTGTAGCCCTGGAAATTGCGATGCTTTATCTTTCATTACTGGCTATTGGTATTTTATTTCCTATTACATCCGCCCATGCGTTGTCTCCATTTAAAGAAGGAAGAGGAACAGCGGCGGCTTTGCTTGGATTCATGCAGCTGATGGTTACATTTTTAATGTCAGCATTACTTGGGTTTTTAGAAGCAGATTCTATAATTCCAATGGTGGTAACACGCTCTGCTATGGCATTGATTGCTGTGTGGTTCGGATATCGCATTTTTAAAGCTCAAAAAAGAGAAAATTTAAATACCAGTTCTAATCCGGAAACTCATCCTCTTATTTGATCCTGTTGTCATACAATCCAGACACTTAATCAAGTAATTTTTGTAAAAAATAACCAAAGGGCTCTCTTTGCATAAAATTTAAAATATGAAAAGAACCCTTTCGACGGTTTTATGCTGTTTATTGCCATTAGGTTATTGGGTAAGTGCACAATCCGGAATCTCTGCAGAACTGAAAACAGAATATATTCCGGGCTCAAACTATATCCGCCCTGAAGACAGCACAAAGACGAATTCCAAAAGTGATTTTAAAAGAATAGATCTTAACCTCAGTATTCCATTATCTGTAAAAAAAGATACCGACGGGAAAGTAAGGTCATGGTCTATGCTGTTGAGCGGATCTTACGCAAAGATGGCACACAAAAATTACGAAACCCAGTTATTTCCGGATCAGATGCTGAATGCGCAGGTCGGGATACAGCATCTGAGACCTTTAGGTAAAAAGTGGAGTATGATGATGACAGCATCGGTGGGAGTGTATACAGACCTTGAAAGAGTCAGTTTTGATGATGTGCTGGGACAGGGAGGACTTTTATTTATCAGACATTTTAATCCTACTCTTTCATTGGGTGGAGGGCCTGTTCTTACCACTGCCTTTGGAGTTCCTATGATTTTACCATGGATTTATTTTGACTGGAAGACCAATGGAAAAATTAAGTTCAACATCAATTTCCCGCAAGGGATGGAAGCCGGTTATCTGTTTTCAGATAAATTTGCTTTAAAAGCTGTTGTAGATCTCAACGGGATGACGGTAGAGAGAAATGTAGGCGGAAAATCTATGCTGTTGGGCTACCAGCAGATCACTGCGGGACTCAGACCAGAATTGAAAATCAATGACAGACTTACGTTGCGTCTCACAGGTGGAACGGCAATACTGAGAAGTTTCAACGAAAATGACCGTAAGATCAAAAATATTTTCAGAGACAAAAAAGTAGCGGATCCAAGATTTGCAAGTACATTCTACGCTGCAGTATCGCTACGCTGGAATCTGCCATAAGAAAAAATAAACTGGAGGCTGAGAACATACAATATTGAATACAATGAGTTAATTATTCATTGTGCTTTATAACTCCCAGCTTCCGGCTTATTTCTTCCAGCTACTTACTTATTAATTTTTTATACACCACCTGATTAAGCAATTCTTCTTTTCGGGTACGGGAAATCGGAAGCTCAATTTTATTAATGAAAAGCCGTCCTCCCGAGATCATATCAATATGGGTAATATTGATGAGGTAGGATTTGTGAATCCGGAAAAAATGATCTGAAGGAAGAGATTCCTCAATGGCTTTCATCGTCTGATGAATAATCAGAGATTTATCCTTAAAATGAAGCTTGGTGTAATTCTGCATACTTTCAATGTACAAAATATCTACCCAGGAAACCTTAATAAATGAGTCAGACTGCCTCACATACAAAAAAGGATCATCCAGAGAAGTATTCTTTTTCAATTTTTCACTGATGATAAACTGTTGCTGTGCCTTATTCACTGCCTGATAAAAACGGTTAAAAGCAATGGGTTTTAAAAGATAATCTACAACCTGCAAACGAAATCCCTCCAGAGCATATTCAGAATAAGCCGTGGTAAGAATACACAAAGGAGGATTTTCCAGCTGTTCCAGAAACTCCAGACCGGTAAGATAAGGCATATTGATATCAAGGAAAAGTAGATCTATTTCGCTCTCTTTTACTTTGGCATCTGCTTCCAGTGCTGTAGCGCATGTACCTTCAACAGATAAAAAGTCAATTTGACCGGCCAGTTCTTTAAGATGAAATCTGGCCAGAGGTTCATCATCTATAATCAGGCATTTCATTTTAGGAATATTAGAGCTCATGATAGTCAGATAAAGTTAAAATTAAAGTTATTTTGAAGGTATGATGATCTGATTCAATTTTTAGATCGTGAGAGTCAGGATATTGCAGTTTTAAACGTTTTTTTACATTTTGAAGGCCAATTCCGCCCGCTCCGTCTTTCTTTTTATAGGTTGCCATATCAGAATAGGAATTTTCAACATAAAAATAGAGATTATTGCTTTTTTCTTTACAGGAGATTTTTATATACCCTTTATGTCCGGGAAGCCTGCAGACATACTTAAAGGCATTTTCTATAAAAGGAACCAGCAGTAACGGAGCAATAAAAGCTTTCCTGTTATCAATTTCCCATGAAGCTTTTACATCCAGTTCATTTCCCCATCTCAATTTTTCTACCTCAACAAGATTCTGAAGGTATTCAATATCTTTATCCAAAGGTACCAATGGCTGATTGCAATGATACAGCTGATACCGGAGAATATCCGAAAACTTCATCAGTAAAAAGTCCGCAAGCTGTGTATCCGTTTTCATCAGAATATGAATATGATTCAGAATATTGAATACAACATGAGGGTTGATCTGATCCTGTAAAAGTTTAAGCTGGTTTTCCAGATGCGCTTGCTGGAGAAGAATATGATCACGTTCTATTCTTCCGTGTTCCTTATAAAATTTTATACCGCATGCTGCTCCATTGATCAGAAAAGAAGCAGGTAAAGACATGTAAAAGCCTTTCCACAAAAAAGGAAGTTGGTCTGAAAAATTCTTTGGAAGCTGATCTTTGGGTGCAACTTCAAGATAGGTGAAGACAAAAGAGAATACCAGACTGAGCAGGAAAATAACAAGTACCGCCTGTACCAGAAACAATTTCATTTTCTTTTCCAGAAGAGCTTTCGGTAAAAATTTATTGGTTAAAAAATGAGTCAATATAAATGAGAAGACTGCAATAATCGCAGCCTGAGTCATTGCAAGATATTTTTCTGTTGTACTTTGGAAATTAAACCACAATACAATAGCGAGAACAAGCCAGAAAATAAAAGTGAATATATATTCTTTTAAAACAAAAGATTTTGTCATGGAAATGGAAATAGGTTGATAAAAAAATTAGAAACTGCAGGGAAACAGTTTCTAACAGGTAAAGATAATTTAAGTTTTTTAGAACAGGAAATAACCTATTCCGAGGGAAAAACTGTGGGGTTTGGACTTAAAGTCTTTACTGATGCTTGAAAGACCGGTTTCATACCTAAGATCTACTGTGAAGTTCTTATAATCTACTCCAACACCTCCCGTAATGCCAATATTGGATTTGTCAAAATTTTTAAATCCCTCCTGAAAAGCCTGAGAAGTAGATACTTTATTGTTAAAGGCGTAGCTGTAAACACCTCCGGCAAATAATCTTACATTAAAATCATCTGCTTTAATCAGTTTATATCCTACTACTACAGGAATATCAATAGCGTTCCAGGAAAGTTTTGAAGAGTTCCCGTCTTGGGATGTGTATGATGTCTTTCTTTTGTTGAACAGAGCTTCTCCCTGTACATATAACTTTCCGAGATCTACTCTTGTCATTACTCCTGCCTGATAGCCGAGTCCATATTTCCCTTCCAAAGAAGATTCCGTTGAGGTTTTTGTAAAGTTTGCCCCTCCCTTGACCCCAATGTGAAAAGCCGGAGCTTGTTGTGCTTTCGTTTCTATACCGCAAAAAATACATAATAACAATGTACTTAGAGCGAAAAATTGCTGCTTCATAATTAATTGTGTTAAAAATCTGATACAAAACAACAACTATGAAGTGGGGAGTGAAATTTTATTTGATGAACGGCAAAGATACTTTGACAAGACTCTGTTTTAGGATGAAAAATAAAAAACCGGAAGTATCACTACTCCCGGTTTGCTATTACTAATACGGTTGTTCTTCACAAATAGATGGAGGGTTGCATCCACCGCCGCCTCCGCCAGGGTTTCCACCTCCTCCTACAGCGATGCATTGTCCCGGATTTCCGTCTTCATACATTTCACATGCATATCCCCAGGCACATTGGCAGTCGTCCTGACAATTGTAAGAGTTGCCTCCCATATGGCAGCCGTCTATTCCGCTGCCCAGAATTACAGATAAGTCCTTTCTCAAAAGTTTTTTCATTGTTTTCATGATTAATTTGGTGTTAAATGTTATTGTTTAAAATTGTACATTCTTGTAAATATAATAAAATTGTCTTAATGGATTGTAAATGAATTGCATGCAGATGCATTATACGAAGAAAGCCACTACAAGAGCGGCTTTCTTATGATAGTTAAACGTTTTGTCTTAGAAACTGAAATCCTTTTGATACAGCATATATTCTTTTTTGAAAAGAGGAATCGTTCCTTCATATCTGAGAGGAGCTATTCCAAAACCATAAAACATATCAGCCTGAATTTTGCCTTTTACAGAGATCACACCTTTTCTTTCAGGTATGAATGTTAACCCTAAAGATGAAAGAGCAGAAGCTCTTCCTCTTAATCCGGAATTGGCAATAGGAATAGAAATAAACATCAGCCCTACTGCTCCCTTAGCTTCTAAACCTGCTTCAGCAGATAAGTTTCCTTCTGCTCCTGTGATGGCGGGATCTGATTTCTTTTGAAGATTTATGTTAATCGCTGGAGTTTTGCTTACCAAAAAGTTAGCATTTCCTTCAAGATCCAAAAGTTGTCCCTGTACTTTTCCTGTTGCCTGTACTCCCAGAAATGGTCCGGCAGAAAGAGTGGGACTTAAGATCAGTCCGGTAGGTCCTAAAACGATAGGAACAATAGGAATATTCAGGTAGTCTGTAGTACTTGCCGTATAGCCAAGACTTCCTACAATACTTGCTGTGCTCTGAAGTTTGATATCATCCATGATGAGGTTAACATAAAAATTGGACAAATGCCCCCACGAGAATGTAATATTGTAATCAATTTTTGGAGTAAATCCACCTTTTACATTTACACTGGATGTACCCGCTGAAGATAGAGGGAATGAAAAGGTTTTATTAAAATCAAAACGGTTGAAAGCAATTATTTTCTGGTTTTGAATGTTTTTTGCTTCAATAGAAAGTATTTTTTGATTGATTTGCTCAGAAATCATACCTTCTACAGGAACATAGTTTACCATTCTTCCGTCAATATTAACAGGTGCTTTACCTGATGGGTCATAAACCCCGCTCAATGTTCCGCTATAGATAAATTCTTCAAGTTTTGCACTGGAAGTCTGTACTTTAAACTGGTTATTCAATGTAGAAACAGAACTTACTTTTGAAAGAATGGTACTCACCTGATCACCTTCTATCTTAGTTCCTACAATAACAGTTCCTACCGAAATACTGTCTGTTTGCGGAGTTGTTCGGCTAAATGTAATTTCTCCGTCATTATGAGTGGAAATTGCATTTACCGATTCATCATTCAGAATAATAACATTCTTCTGTAAGGTCAGATTTCCCAAAGTCTTCATCTGAACAGACTCTGCAGGTTTTTCAACAGGTGCATCCGCGAGATCATCCTGAGAACAAGACGTTAAAAGAAAGAAACAGAAAAAAGATAAAAGAAGGGAAAAGTAAAATTTTCTGTTGATTTTGAAGTGGCTAGATTTCATTTTCATATACAGTGATTTTAAGTTTTCTCTAAATTAGGTGAATTTTTTAAGATTTACAAAATAATAGTGTTGAATTAGTGTCAATAACATAATTAATTTTAGTAATGTTTTTGAATATAAAAAAGAAAAACCCACTACCATCGTAGCGGGTTCTATGTATTATTTTTTAAAAGTCAATGCTAAAGGAACAGAAACATTGGAAGAGACAGGTTTTCCTTTGTCTTCTGCTGATTTCCATTTACCTTTATCTTTAATCCTGTAAAAAGCAGCTTCAATAAATGCATTTACATCTTCATTATTTCCTTTTACATTAGGATCCAGAACATTTCCTTTAGAATCAACTACAAATGTTATTGTTGCTTTGTAGGTTTCCGAAGAAAAGTTTAAAAAATCAAGATCCACAGCTTCATATAATAATTTTTGAAAGGCAGCTCTGCCTTTATCGTATTCAGCTTCTTTAGTAGCTTTTGTTTTTGTCGGAGGATCTGCAGCGATCATTTTCTGATCTTCAAGAGAAGCCTTATCCAAAGCATCTTTGTACGCAGCTATTTTATCTTCCGTCAAAAGCCATTCTTTCTTCGTTCTTAAATCATTAGGCTTAGGATATTTATTATACAGAGCCGTTTTCTTTCTTTCATAGCGTGAATCTGCCCTTTGAAATTCAGAAATCTGGGCACTGCCGAAAATAAAAGTGAAAATGAATGCTGATGCTAAGACCTTTTTCATGATTTATTAAGCTTTTACAATATTAATAATTACTTCAGTTGCTTTTTCCATGCTTTCCAGAGCTACATATTCGTATGGCCCGTGGAAGTTGATTCCTCCTGCGAAAATATTAGGGCATGGAAGTCCCATATATGAAAGCTGAGCACCATCAGTTCCTCCTCTGATTGCTTTGATCTTAGGCTCAATCCCAGCTTCAGTCATTGCTTTTGCGGCAAGATCTACAATATGCATTTTACCTTCAAACTGCTGCTTCATGTTTCTGTATTGTTCTTTGATTTCCACTTCAGCAGTTCCTTCACCATGCTTTTGATTGAATTCAGCGATTTTTCCTTCTAAGAATTTCTTTCTGGCTTCAAATTTATCTGCATCATGATCACGGATAATGTATTGAAGTTTAGCTTCAGAGATATCAGCTGTAATCTCCATTAAATGATAAAACCCGTCAAAACCTTTTGTCGTTGCCGGAGTTTCATTAGCCGGAAGCATTTGAGCAAACTCAGCTGCTAAAAGCGCTGCATTGATCATTTTTCCGTAAGCGTAACCTGGGTGTACACTCAATCCATGAATTTTTACTACAGCTCCGGCAGCGTTGAAGTTTTCATATTCCAGTTCTCCAACTTCCCCACCGTCCATAGTATAAGCCCATTCTGCTCCAAATTTAGCTACATCAAATTTATGTGCTCCTCTTCCGATCTCTTCATCCGGAGTAAATCCTATAGCAATTCTTCCGTGTTTGATTTCAGGATGAGCGATAAGATATTCCGCAGCTGTTACAATCTCTGCACAACCCGCTTTATCATCGGCACCCAGAAGAGTTGTTCCGTCAGTAGTAATTAACGTTTGGCCAATATATTTTTTTAAACTTTCAAATCTTGAAGGGGATAATGTGAATCCTGTAGCCTGGTTCAAAAGAAGATCATTACCGTCATAATTTTCCCAAACCTGAGGTTTTACATTTTCTCCGCTGAAGTCTGGTGAAGTATCATAGTGTGAAATAAATCCGATCGTAGGTCTGTCATCATTTTCAAGGTTAGAAGGAACATATCCCATAATATAACCATGCTCATCAATTGAAACATTTTCCAGGCCGATGGTTTTCAGCTCTTCAGTAATATAATTGGCAATATCCCACTGGCGAGGAGTAGAAGGTGTTGTTTCGCTCTCTGCATCGCTGGTTGAATATATTTTTACATAGCTAAGAAAACGGTTCAGTAATTTTTCTTTCCACAATGGGTTGAATTCTATTGTACTCATCAGATATCATAAATTTTAACAAAGTTAGCAAATTTGATGCTGAGAATACGTTATTTGCGATTTAATATCAGTTATTGAAATTATAAATCAGATATAAATCTTTGAAAATCAAAATAGTGTTAGCTTTGTATGTACAGTATACTAAGTAGTTTAGTTTTATTATATTTGAGAAAATCAAAAAGTAACAATGTTTCTTACCGAATGTCCTAGAGATGCCATGCAGGGATGGGGAGAATTTATCCCTACCGATAAAAAAATAGATTATATCAACTCCTTGATGGATGTTGGCTTTGATGTATTGGATTGTCTGAGTTTTGTTTCTCCGAAAGCAATTCCACAGATGGCTGATTCTGATGAGGTAGCCAAAAATATTGACAAGTCACGTTCCAAAACGAAAGTTTCCGCGATTATCGGTAATTACAGAGGTGCTGAAAAAGCATTGAAACACCAGTCGGTTGATATTCTTGGTTTTCCGTTTTCTATTTCTGAAACCTTTCAGCACAGAAATACCAATAAAAGTCAGGAAGAAGCTTTTGATGAAATCATTAAAATGCTTGAACTGGTGAAAAGTGAAGAAAAGCAGCTGAATATCTATTTCTCCATGGCTTTTGGAAATCCATACGGTGAAATGTGGAAATGGGAAGATGTTGACCAATGGGCACAAAGATTTTCAGATATCGGAGTGAAAGACATCTTATTATCAGATACAACTGGTGTGGCCACTCCCGAAACGATTGCTCTTTTGTTTGAAAAAATACCTTCAAAATATCCTGAAATCAACTTTGGAGGACACTTTCATAACCGCTATGAAGATTCCTATTCAAAATTAAAAGCAGCTTATGATAAAGGCTGCAGAAGATTTGACAGTGCCATCAAAGGAATTGGAGGGTGTCCTATGGCTAAAGATGATCTTGTAGGAAACATGCCTACAGAGCAGGTGATCAATTTTATGAGCGTAGAAAAAGTAGATCATAAACTGAATCTTCTGAATTTTGAAAGCTCTTATAATAAAGCGAAGGATATTTTTCATTTTTAAAATGAATCAATCTCATAGATAGAAAAGAGATCTGCTCAATCAGTAGAATCTGCGAGAAAAATCAATAGGAGTGGGCTTTAGCCCGCTTTACTATATAGAGATACAAATGGCTTTAGCCAAAACATAATTAAATTTCAATTCCAAAATCAACAAAATGTCTCCAATAATCTCATCATCCCAACTAAAAAATATTCCAGTAGAAAATCTTGTTATTCTTGATGCAAGAACTGGAAAAGAGGTAAAACAGAACTACCTTGAAAAGCACATAAAAGGAGCAAGATTCATTGATCTGGATAAAGATCTGGCCGAGATAGGAGAGAATGCTGCTTTTGGTGGGAGGCATCCGCTTCCTTCCGTAGGAAAGTTTGCAGAGACACTTTCAGATCTTGGAATTTATGAAGGAGCTCATCTCGTTGTTTATGACGACAAAAATGCTTCAAATACAGCGGCAAGAGCATGGTGGATGTTAAGATCTTTCGGGTTTGAAAACGTACAGGTTCTTGATGGCGGAATGCAGGCTGCAGAAAAAGCTGGTTTAGAGTTTTCTTCAGGAGAAGAAATAATTAATAAAGCTTCTTTAATCAAAAAAGATCAATGGGAGCTTCCGGTTTCGAGTCTTGAAATTGTTGAAAGTGACTTGAAGAATAATTCTTCTACTGTTATTGATGTAAGAGATGCTTATCGGTATAAAGGAGAATCAGAGCCTATTGATCTGGTTGCCGGGCATATTCCCGGAGCGATCAATATCCCTTTTTCTGAAAATCTTGATGAAAATGGAAACTTTCTGAGCCCTGATACTTTAAAAGAAAAATACAGAAAACTATTGGAAAATAAACCTGAACATCTGATTATTCACTGCGGATCAGGTGTTACTGCATGTCATACTATTTTAGCTTTGGACTATGCAGGGTTCCCGATGCCGGATCTGTATGTAGGTTCCTGGAGTGAATGGAGCAGGAGAGAAGGAAAGGAAATAGCAAAAGAAATATAATTATAGAAAACAAGAAAGGATGTCCGATAAGACATCCTTTTTATGGGTACATATTACGTTGTACTTATTTTTTACTCAAGTGAAACAGAGAAATAATGATGAAGCCGATTCCTGTGATAAAAGGAGGCTGTGCTTTCATCTGCGCTCCTAAAAAGAGCATATAAATACCGAGAAAAGCAAGAACTATCGCTCCAATTTTCTTTGCCATTATTTCCTGAGTTATAGCATTCCTAATTCAAACTTCGCCTCTTCACTCATCATATCCTTATTCCAGCTCGGTTCAAAAGTAAGCTCTAAATCTACACTCTTTACATGCTCTACTTCAGCTACTTTATCTTTTACTTCCTGAGGAAGTGTTTCTGCAACAGGACAGTTGGGAGTAGTAAGGGTCATTATAATTTTTACGTCAGCATCATCGGAGATCTGGACATCATAAATCAGCCCTAATTCGTAAATATCTACCGGAATTTCGGGGTCATATACGGTTTTCAGCACACCAATGATTTCCTCACCAATGTCAGCAATTTGATCGTCTGTAAATTTCATTTTTTAATCTAGATTGATATTCCTTTTCAACAAATCTTCCTGACGCATGCGCCGGAAAATATTTGCCAAAGTTAAGACATCTTTTTCACAATAGTCAACAATTCTCTGCAAGTCTTTTTCTATGTAGTAAATTGATGAAACCATTGAGCCGTCAATATCATCTTTCGGAGTAGGAATTCCAAAGACATGCGCCAGTAATTCCAGAGATACAAAACTTTTATAGTCCCCAAATTTCCAAAGTTCCATTGTATCTATATGAGGAACCTCCCAGGGCTTTTTCCCAAACATCTGAAAGGGAGTTGGGGGTTGTATCCCATTAATAAGGTATCGTCTGGCAATCCAGGGAAAATCAAATTCTTTTCCGTTGTGTGCACAGAGAATAATATTGTGAAGCCTTGGGCTGTTGAAAATTTCTCCGAATTCCTGAAGCATTTTCTTTTCATCATGTCCGGAAAAGCTTTTTATTTTCAGCGTATCATTCTTTTCAACCATTCCGATAGTAATGCAGATGATTTTTCCAAACTCAGCCATAATACCGGCTCTGTCGTAAAATTCTTCTGCTGTGATATCTTCTTTTCTCTGGAATCTTGTTTTTTTATCCCACAGGTATTGTTCTGTTTCGGATAATTCGTCCCATGATCCAGCCTGTGGAACGGTCTCAATATCAAGGAATAAAACTCTTTCTAAGGGTATGTTCTGTATCATATGTGTTTTTGTTGGGTATCTATCCTACCTGCATTCCGTTTTTCGTAGGTAATGAAGGAGCTAAAAGAGTGACATCTTTTTTGTCTTCACCATATAATCCTAGCACAAGACATTCACTGAAGAAGTTGGCAATCTGTTTTTTAGGGAAATTAACAACGGCTAAAATCTGTTTTCCTATCAGTTCTTCTTTTTCATAAAGAGAAGTAATTTGTGCCGATGATTTTCTGATTCCTAAATCTCCGAAATCGATCTCCAGTTGATAAGACGGATTTCTTGCTTTTTCAAAATCATTTACTGAAATAATGGTTCCGCATCTGATGTCTATTTTTTCAAAATCTGCCCAGGTGATGTCTGGTTTTACTGTCATGGTAATTCGTTGATTAAATGTTCTACTTCTGTTTTCTGTTCTGCATATTTTTGCTGCAACACTGAACCTTCACCCATTCTTTTGTAATATTCCAACGCTTTTCCTCCGAAGAATTTTTTATGAAAATCCGAAACGTCCGGTATTTGTGGAAATACTTTGTGAAAAAGCATTTCATAATATGCCTGAAATTCTCTTTCATTTTTGTCTTCAATGACCTGCCCCGGAGCTTTTTGTCTTACATGAAGCATTTCGTGGGCCACCATATTCAGAACAAGGTTAAGGTCAAAATCAAATAAATTTTTTGGAATCATGACCGTCTGCGGGCCGCCCAATTCACCTTCTGCCGTAAGAAGCATTGAGGTAGGAGACAATTCCTGCCTAAATCCAAACCCTGCAAAGTTTTCATGTTCCAGATCAAAAGAATGGATCAGGTATTTTGCTGCATCCAGAATCTGATCATGCTCTTTGTAAGCCTCAAGGTGTAAATTGATCTGTTCAAAATTCATCTGAAATATGTTTTAAACAAATGTATTAAAATATTGAGAATTATGATATATTTTAATTATTTGAAAGGACAAGAGAAAAATGATTTATTTTCAACCTTGGCTCACATTATCATACAGTTTTGAATTAGTGATTAGAAGGAATTTTGTCAATTCCAAAAGAGGAGGATAATTTATAAGCCAAAATGATAAAATAACAATAATCAAAGTACTTAATTAGCTGGTGTTATAAATAGAGCAAATTTCTTCTCGGAATAACTGTTCAATTTATACGGTTAGTGAGACCCAATAATGTTATATTAATTTTCATTAATATAAATTTCGATTATACTTTCCCAATGTTTATAATCCCCCCACTCTAGTTTAACTTTAATTGGCAATTTTGAATCAAAAATTTCAATATCTCCTATTTCTACATTTATAATCCTGTTAATAAAATCTAAAGGAGGAACCCCATTTATCTGCAATTTATCTGCATAAGGAATAGAAATCAATCTTGTAATTTCTAATTTAATAAGTCGATTTAATATTGAAATATTGTTTTTAAACTTTTGGTAATAATAAGAAAGTAATGAACCAAACATTGGATGGCTTTTTAAGTCTCCGAATCCAGTACTTAAGGTTAGTTTTATTATCTGTTTCGCACAATCTTCTCCCTTTACAATTTTAAAATCTCCGTTTTCTATTTCAAAATCTTCTGAGATATCTTGTAGATTATAAGGTGTAGTTCTTGGTGATTTTTCTTTAGGAGTTAAAGAAATATTGTATCTTCCGTCAATAATCTCCCAATTTAAATCACCTGAAATCATTCTTCCGTCTCCCTGGGTTTCAATAACGATGTATCTTAGTTCCTCTATAGATTCATCATTAAAAACTCTTATATCATTAATCTCGCCAAGTATAAACTTTTGAATTTCAAATTGCCAGACTCCATTATTTACAGATTTCCAGATTGCCTCGACTACGATTTTGCTTCCAATGGAAAGAAAAGTTGTTGGTAAACTTATACTTTCCCTTTCAAGGGTTTTTAGTAGATTAATAGCTTCTTTTTCTGCAATTAGCTTCCATTGAATTAATGTTTCTGCAGAATAGTTAGAATAATCAGAATCAATAATTCTCGCATGTTGTCTGCATAACCATATTCCATTTTCAATAGAAATCCTTTGCTCCTTGGTCATTTTCTCATCATAACGAGGACCTTCAGGTGAGGCCGCATAAATATGTGCAGCTTCACCTAAGTTTATAACATGACTAGAGCTTTTATGTCCTGCTCCTACTGTAATTCTCCTGCATCCTAGAAATGAGCAACGCCAAGCAACTCTTTTTGCTAATATTTCCTTTGTCTTTGATGTGAAATTATCTCTCATTTATTAATGATTTTATGCATTTTCTTGAGGGGTATTTTCCTGTTGCATAAAAACCGTAGAATTCTTAGGCACTGGAATGTCAACCAATATTCCTACTTCTCCATTTTCAATGCTTTCAACATTCTTGTCATTAAATTTTATCTCAAGAATCCTTACTTTTTTAAAGCGATTTCTTATTCTAATAAATAAAATGTTTCCCACACTTATTAAGGTGTTGTTTATGGTGAAAATTAATACTTTATTTTCTTTAAAGGTTTCAGTTACAGTTCCTATTTCAACTATATTATGAGGTATAAAAGATATAAGCCCATAATCATACAATCTATCTCGTGCCTCTCCCTTGCTGATAATTCCATTTTCTATATCATAGTATAGTTGAAATAACTGCCATGTTGTTAGTAACCCTCTTTCTTCATTGATTGCATCGTTTATCTGATGCTCCGAAAATGGCGGGTTACTTCTATTTAAAGCGGGAATGTGTCTTTGGTGATTAACGATATATAAACCAAATACATCAAATTTATTTCTTTCCTTTGCTCTTCTGTATTTTATTTTTGAAATCTGGCTACATTCGGAATCTTTGGAAGTTCCTCCAATTCCTTTTACTTCAATGACAAGTAATCCTTTTTCGTTCTCAATTTGAATGTCTTCTTCCTTCTTTTCCCCCTCTTCTAATTGTTCATCCATATCAACTACGTTACTTAATCCCAGCCACTCTAAATATTCAATAACAGCAGTTACTAATGAATCTCCAGTTTCAGTAAGAAGATTATGTAAAAACTGGTACTTTTCTATATTCTTTGAGATTTCATCATTTTTAATGTTTACTTTTTCTTCATATTCTTTCTCTAAGTCTAGTTTTTCTTCTATCAGTTTCGAATGATTTGGTAAAGCATACTCATTTTGGCTTGTCCATTTTTTTTGAGAAGAAAAGGGAAATAATTCAGGCTGAATAGTTGGTGCTATTTCTTGAAGAAACTCTAATAAAAAAGTTGAATTATCTTTTAATTCCGGAAATAAATATGTTCTTGAAATTTGATTTCCGTACGTATAAGAAACTATATCTCCATCATTGTTCACTAGTAAAGGGAAAAAATGAGGGTCAGGTTTTCTTTCTCCTTCTTTCCATACAGTAGGGGGTTCAAAAATATTATGGTATATATATTCTGATTGGTATTTAGTTAAAAATTTATGAAATTCATTTTGTTTTTTGTCCCAAGCTAATTGAGTTTTTAAACCATATTTAATTCCTAAAGAAGGAAGTTTAGGGACAAATTCATAGAGGTTATAAATTGCTAATTGTTTCTGACGGCTCTTTTTATCATAAAACTCATAAGTAAGCTGCATATATTCATTTTGGAACACAATCAACATGAAGTCCTTATTAAAGCAACTTTTTATTTTTTCTTCCAAAAAATGAGCAGAAACCCCTCTGGGATCAAACAAATTCATAGGTGGTTTGCAAAGAATATATAAATCTTTTCCGGTTTTATTGACTGTTCTAATATGTTGCTTTTCATCATAATCAATGATTTCTTCATTTGTCAAGTCAACTATAACAATATCAAATTCATGTAAATTATTAGGAATGATTTGGCCCGTTAAGCAGAATGTCTCTCCAGTTTTGTCTTTAAGATTAACTGTTTTTCCCAAACTACCTTCAGTAATATTAAAATCATTATTTATTAATAAGTCTTTTGTTTTTTGGGTAATATTCAGAGTTAATATTTGTGGTTTATTCATTTTGATTTTTTCAGATGTTATCTATTCTATAAAAAGTTGTTTTTACTAATTCCTGCTTGCTTACAGGCTTTATCGATAGGAATACTTTTTGTTATCATATAAATGTTTGGCAAACTGATATTTATCTAAACTTTCTTTGCTGAAGCTCTTTGGTCTTTCTAACAATTTTTTCTCTTTCTTGCTCTTTTCAATCTTACTTTTATCCTCTCATTAATCAAATTTCTTTCAAATTCAGCGACTACTCCAAAAATCTAAATAATAAATTTACCCTTGGCGGAAGTTGTATCAAATGCAGATTCGCTCAAGTTCTTAAATAAGACTCCTCTTTTCTTAAATTTATCAAAGGTTAATCATATTTCAAGAGGGCGAAAAATTAGGTTTGTTTTATAAACTATTACAATCTCTCCCTTTCGTAAATATGTCAGCATTTCATTAAATCCTTTTCGGTCATCTCTTCTTACACCATTAGCAATATCGGAGTAAATTTTTTCACAACCAATTTGATCAAACAGGTCAATTTGAGTTTTTAAATTCTGGTCTGAAGTTGAACCCAAGCATATCCAACTATCATAATTTAGTCTTATAAAAGGTTTATTTACGAAACTATTAATAAAATGGAAAATGAGACTGATTTGATTTTAAAAATAGATGTTTTTTATTGAATCACAAAACGAACATAAAAAAAGCCTACCTCGAAAGGCAGACTATAGATTTAAATTAAAAAATAAATTAAGGATGTTCATTTCTCGCTCTGATGACCAGATTGACTAAATCTGAGCCGCCACTTGCAAAATTATCACTTGGATTATGCGCGCTTTGAGTAGCCACAGCATACGGAGAACCGTCCCAATATCCCCAAAAAGGACCTCCGCTTTGTCCAGGCCATATATCTGCTTTATGGCTCATGCTTTCGTTGTCATCAGCACTCCAGAAATCTCCATCCAGTGCGATACCTGTTTGGTATGTTGGTCTTTGCGTTCCTGTAAGGTCTCCCGGATATCCTGCATGGGTCCAGTAAGCTCCTCCATCCCATGAGTCAGAGTAGGATTTTGAGCCTAACCAGCCTGTGCTGTTTCCGATAGGTCTGTCTAATACAATCACTACATAATCGTATTGAATCTCAGTAGAGTCGATAGTAGGACCTGCTACTTTATACTTGTAATAAGTTAATGTTCCCCAGGCTGTTCCGTAAGGAGCGCTTCCGTTGTAATACATGGGTGTAAACTTCAGCCATCCTGTAGTATTATTAGGCTGCCAGTCTACAATATGAGAACAGGTAAGAAGGTGTCTTGGGCCGATCATTACACCGCTTCCTGAGCCTAAAGAACTTTCTACTCTGCCGACACACCTCCATGGATAGGCTGTAGAATTATATACTTTTCTTTGGTCTGTTCCGAAAATAGTTCTCGCATTTTCCGGAGTCAGGAAAGAATCTCTGTCAATGAATTTTGGTTTACGGTCTTTTTTAGGTTCCAGCTTTGGATTGTATTCAAAATCAGCATGGGTAGGATAAAAATGGTCAGTTTCCAAAGATCGGTTTTCAGCTGTTTTTTCATCCATGGGCATTCCTATTGTTTTCATTCCTTTAGGGAAAGTTCTTCCGTTAATGGTTTCCATAGCGGGAGCCTGGCTGGATAATTTTTCAATTGCTGACGGTTTTTCAGTTGATTTTGCTTTAACAGTTCTAAGTCTTAGAATCTCTTCAGCGGTCATTGGGTTGTTGTTTTCAATTTTAGACATGATTATTATTTTTAATCTAGTGTGTTCCTACTCTTTTAATGGCTTTTCGGATTCCGCCGATAATGGTTTTATGATTAAGTGAATATTTTTTGTGAAAATTCTGCAGTGATGCTTTCCGTTTGGTTAATTTGGGCTGCTCCCATAGCTGCTAATGCGACGGCAACCTGCTTATCAAGTGTTTTTCGGACGATATTTCCATTGGTAGCACGCAGTATTTTACAGAAATGATAGGTGAAATATCCTCGTATTTGTCCGCTGATAGTACCTTCCATAGATACCTGATTGTCTTTCGCTGCAGCCCATAGCGTATGATTCATTCCGGCAACTGGGACAAGAGCCTTAGTAAGAACGGTTGATTTTTTTGAACTTTTGGAAGTTTCCATTTCACTGGTATACGTCAGATAAAATTCATCTTCAAGCATTGGCGGGATATAACGGGCGGTTTCATTGAGAAGGTCTGCCTCCAGTCCCAGATCCATTTTTCGGGTTCCCGTTCCGGAATAACAGCAGTCGAAGATCACTTCCATATTAACCCCGGCTTTTAGCTTGCTGAGAACTGTTTTGAAATCATCATCCCGGATGACTCCGTTATTGGCATAGTCGTGAGGACAAATGGCTTCATCCAAACCATCCAGTTCCAGATCTGATCCTATATTGGCTACTCTTGTTCCGTGTCCTGAATAATAAAAAACCAGAGAATCACCTTTTACACTGGTGCTGATCATGGATTTCAGATAGTTTAATATATTCGCTCTTGTGGCATTCTGATTGGTCAGGATTTTAATCTTTGTCGGACTAAAACCACAAATAACCAATGTATTTGCCATATCTCTTGCGTCATTTACACAGCCATTAAGGTCCGGACCTCCGTATCCGATGGGTGCATAATCATTAATACCTACGATAAGTGCTTTTTTCATTGTATTAGTTTTAAAAATATTCCCTACTCTGTTTCGGCTTTTCAGGTACCGCCTTTCTGTATTTTTTTCTATGACAAATTTCCGTCATTCCGAAAGGCAAAAACAGAGGCGAAAACCGTATTTTGAAAAAGGGAAAACACCTTTTTAATTGTATATGAGATTGTTATGAAATAAGTATCCGGCAGCTTGAAAAGCTGCCGGATACGTAAATAGAATGTAAAGATGTTTATTGTATAGGCTAAGAAGTAAGATTAAAATTAAGTCAGCACAGATCATGTTTCAACGCAAAAAGAACCAGTCCGGCTCTGTTTTTTATGTCCAGTTTTACAAAAACCGAATCCCGGTAGCCATCAATTGTTTTCGGGCTCAGGCACATCCTGTCGGCAATTTCCTTATAGGTAAGTTCACTGCATGCCCACTTTATAAATTCTTTCTCTCTGTCTTTCAGCTCAGAAAGCAGAGAGGCGTTTTTCATTTCTTCTGTTTTTACTTTCAATAATTTCTGGGCCACAAAATCAGTATAAAAACTGCCCTTTTCAAATACGGTGTCTATGGCCTGGAATAGGATAGAAGGCTGCATATCTTTCAATAAATATCCTTTAGCACCTGCTTTCAGCATTCTAATCAGAACTTTTTCATCATCATCCATTGTCAGGGCAATGACTTTAATGTCGGGATAATGCTCGGTAAGCCATTCTGTAGTTTCTATACCATTTTTATAAGGCATATTAACATCCATCAGTACTACGGCGGGTAATTCAGAAGCTTTTTCCACACCTGCAATAAATTCTTCTCCGTTGGGATGATTCATAATTACCCGATATTGAGTGTTTTCTGTGATCATATTTTCCAAAGCTTTGGAGATTAAGGTATGATCATCAACGATCGCTATGGGGATAGTTTTCATAATAAATTTTTATGATAGGTTATCAAAGTTTGTGTTCCTTTATTCAATTCTGAGCGTATAGACAGTTCGGCATGAATCAGTTTTGCTCTCAGTTCCATGTTTTTTAATCCTGAGCCGTCCTGAATACTGCTAGTATCAAAACCTCTTCCGTTGTCGGAAATGCTGATGTGCAGTTTTTCACAATCATCTTCCATTTGTATGGAAACATTTTTGGCTTTGGAATGTTTCAGGATATTGTTGATGCTTTCCTGGATAATTCTGAAAAGGATCAGACCATGTTTTGGGGAAATATCAATATCCTGTTTCTGGGTAATGAACTCTATTTTTAATAATTTCAGCTTTTTGATCCGCTGAACTTCTCTTTCAACGGATTCTGCCAGTCCGAAATGAATAATCTGTTCAGTAATTAATGTTTTAGACAGGTTTCTTATATCCTGTATACATTCACCCAATAGTTCATTGAGCTCAATCAGGTCTTCTTTTTCATTGTTTTTTAATTTGGTAATCAGTTGGTTTTGCCGCAATCGGACCACGGAAAGTTTTTGTCCAAGATCATCGTGTAATTCCTGGCCTATGTAATTCAAGGTCTGTTCCTTCATTTCTACCTGTGAAGTAGCCAGCTCTTTTTCAAACCGTAAATCTTTTTCTTTTTGCTCTATCAGCAAGGTTGTCTTTTTCTTGATGAAAACAGCATAAATGAAGATCATTGTTAAAACAACGATGAATAAAGTAATCGTAAAGATAATGACCAAATTATTCTCTTCCATATCTGAAAAGGATTTATCTGATTTTTTCTTGTTTGTTCCAAATTAAGCCTAGTATGAGTATACCGTTACTGATCAGATTCAGCATAAATAAAATGAAGAAATAAATAGTCTCTGAAACAGTAGTTCTGAAAAAGAGTATCGGAATACTTCCAATAAAAAAGATCAGTAAAGCCACTGATATCCAGAATGGTAAATAGCTTTTGATTTCCAGTATTTTATCAGAATTAAAGGTTTGATACAGGAACAAAATAATTGAAAATAGCAACAGAAGAATATCTACATACAGCATATTAAAAGAAAAGTGATGAAGCAGATCATCTTCCATGTAAAACATTACAGCAATATTTAGGACAAAAAGAATCAGGATGATAGTCTGTATCTTTTTGAGCAGCGGAACATATAATAACTGGTGATAATAAAATAAATATAAAAAGAATACGATCATTAAAAACCCAATTACATAAAATATGTCCGTAGGCAGATTTGTCAGGTCGTAGTAGAAATAACAGAAAATATCAATCAGGGAAAACAACAGATATCCAATAATAAAAAATAAGTTCTCTTTTCCGGTTTTTCTATATTTTATGACCATTAAAAGTATCACTATGATGGATAGGATCATCGATATCTGTTTCCCTGTTTCAATATTCCAGTTCATAATTTTGTGTTTTTAAGGCATTGTTCCTGACAGAGTTTTTGGTGGAGGTGCCAGATTGGTCATGTTCATAGATTCTATAGAAGGAACATCTGTATTTTCCTCGGTGGTGGCTGATCTGGACACTGCGTTGGTTCTTTCTCTTTTTTGAGCAGTAGGAACTAAAAATATAGTCTGATAACCTGCATATTCCGGTTTTGCCATTCTGTTTTTAGGATGATTCATCGGATATTTTCCCATGTAAATCCTGATTCCCGGATTTTTTAATTTTTGTTTTTTTGCATTTTCTTTTACGTATTTAATATAGCCTTCCATATCTTCCAGCGAAAACCAGTACCATCGGGAGTCAGGTTCACCGTTTCTGTACTTCATGAGAATTTCATGATTAGTCCTGGTGTATTCATCAAAAAGGACCCGGCCTTCACGGTAGCTGATCAGTTTCTTTTTATAACTGTTACTAACGGGTTCCTGAGGTGGTTCGGAGCAGCGGGTGCAGCTTAGCAGACAGAGGGTTAGAATAAATGCTGCACAGAGCAGACTTAAAGTCTTAGTAAAAAAGGAAGTTTTCATTTTTATGGTTTTTAATTTTATTGAACAAAATTAGCTAACGGTACAACTATAAAAAAGAGGGAAAACACTGTTTTTTTATCCTTTACTAAATTTACGGCTTTTTTATATTCATGTGAATTTAAATTATCAGTTTGTTTTTGTTTTTTTAAAAAAATATTAATTATGATTATTAAAATGGTAATTCATTTTTGATTCCGAAACTGAGTATGAAAAACAGGACCGGAAAGAAATTTCCGGTCCTGTCAAACAAGATTAAGTGTAAAATTTAGCCCTTAAAGGCAAAAAGGATAATTCAAATATGAACAGATTTTTATTGATTCTTAATCTATGTTTAAGGGAATTGACAGTAATGGTATCTTATTTTTATAGGCCATAATAGCTGTTTTACTGCGATGAAAAAGAGACTCCACAAGATTATATTTGTAGGGAACCATAGTCAGCAGATCCGGGCTCGTCAGCCTGATTTCTTCTTCAATTGCTTTAATGACTTCGATAGATTGAATCATTTTAAAACTATACTTAATATCATCCAGATTATATCCGGAATTCAGGTCAATATCATGAATAACCTCTGCAAAATCCTCCAAACTTTCACTTACATTGAATACCTCAACTTCAGCATTAAATTCATTAATAAAATAATAAATATCGTTCATTGCAGACCAGGTCATACTTTTGTGAGTATCATAAGCAAAAAGAATCTTCCGGATTCCAGTATATTCGATGTGAGCGGGAATAATTAAGATGGGCTTTTTAACCCTATGAATGGCCCTTGTAACGCTATTTCCTAACAACTTTTGCTCAAGCGTTTTTTCTGCCATTCCCATCACTACAAAATCGCATTCGTTGAGTTGTATACAATTTTCAAGCTCTTCAATAAAATTACCGGAAGCCAGATGATGCCCGGTCTCTATAGCATACATAGTATTAAGTTCGGTTGCTTTATCTTCCAGTTTTTTCTGATTTTTAAGCGTTTGGGTGTAGAAAAAATCAGCAGAGGCTTGTGCATTCAAAGCATGAATAGAAACGGTTTGCAGATTAAAAAGGATAATCCTGTAATTATTTTCTTTAGCCATAGATGCTGCATAATGAGTCGCATTTTCGGCTTCGTATGAAAAATCTGTGCAGACAATTATTGTTTTCATTGTTCCGGATTTAATACTGCAAAACTAGGATAGATGGCAGTTGCCTTGCCCTAAAAATAGGGTGACATTGCATAAAATGATGATGAAATGTCTTTTTCAGGTGATGAACCGTCACATCCATTTTAACGTTCCTATTTTACGTTTCAGGTACTGTTTTGGCGGTCTCGTCTAAAATAGAGGATACTCATATAAAATCTATTTCTATATTTACATTCACAAAGTCCCTGATATGAATAGGATTTCTTCCATCAGAAAAAATATAGTACGGAATAAGAAGATTCTTTCCACCATGAAAAGAAGGCTCGTGATCTGGGCACTGGCAGTGGTTACTTTCTGTGTTTTTTCCTACCTTATTGATCCCTTTGACCCTGTTTGGAAAGAATATCTGAATGGTCCGCTGAAGATGATTCTGGAAGATGGCACCTGGATTGTCTTTTTTTCCATCATTATTTCAGAGGTAAGTATATTTATAGACAGAACGCTCAATAAACTGCTTCCCTGGAGAGACAGAACTGTAAAGCGACTGCTCATCCAATGCTTACTGCAAATTGTGGGAAGTGTCATGATTGTGATTATTATCAATGGAATTGTAGGTTCCTGTACCTCTGTGACATTACCTGATATGGATTCCCGGAGAGAATATACACTTCTTGGGCAGTGGATTGCAACTAATATTATAATATCATTGATTATCAGTGCTTTTAATACCGTGGATTATTTACTTGAAAACTGGAAAAAAACAGCAGTAGAAGCTGCCCAGCATAAACTGAGGGCTTCCAAACACAAACAGGTAGCTATGGCGGCTGAACTTCAGGCACTTAAGCTTCAGATAGATCCTCATTTTATTTTCAATAACTTAAGTGTGTTGTCAGAACTCATCCTGGAAGATCAGCAGCTAGGGTATGATTATTCCGAAAAATTTGCGAGAGTATACAGGTACCTGTTAGTCAATTCCAAAAAAGATATTATTGCATTAGAAGAGGAGCTCAAATTTTTAGAATCCTACATCTTTCTGATTGAAAAAAGAATTGGCGAAGGTGTTATATTCAAAATAGATATTCAGGAAGAGTACAGATCCAGATTTACTCTTCCGCTGTCTTTACAATTATTGGTTGAAAATGCCATTAAGCATAACCAGACCTCTAAAGCAAATCCTCTGGAAATCCATATTTATACAAACACTGAAGGAGAATTGGTTGTTTCTAATACATTTCTGCCTTTGATCAATAAGCCGGATTCCTCAGGAGTAGGACTTACCAATATCATTGCACGTTACGAAATCCTTGGATATCCTAAGCCTGTGATTGAAAAAACTGAAGATAAATTTATTGTAAAACTCCCATTGATATGAAGATTAATAAAGTTTTAATAGTTGAAGACGAAAGACCTAATGCAGATAGATTAAAAAGGCTGTTGTTGAAATTAAGACCCCATATCGAAATCCTGTCTGTAGAAGACTCAATTACCTCAACGGTACATTGGCTGGAAAATAATGTCGTTCCGGATGTCATTATGATGGATGTGCGCCTTGCAGATGGACTCAGCTTTGAAATCTTTAACAAACATGAAATTAAAAGTGCAGTCATATTCACCACAGCATACGATGAATATGCCGTGCAGGCATTCAAATACAACAGTGTAGATTATCTTCTGAAACCTATCGAGGAAGAAGAGCTGGAGGCTGCTTTAAAACGTTACGAAACTTTTATGGAAGCCGTTCCGGTAGTAGGAACAGCTATCGAAGGGCTGCTGAATTATCTCCAGCCGAAAGATTACAGAAAACGCTTTCTCATAGCTCATAGAGATGGATATAAAACGGTTCTGGCAGAAGACATCTTATACTTTTATACCGAGTTGGGAATCAGTAAAGCCATGCTGAATAACGGAGTGGTAGAAAATGTTCCACAAACACTGGAAGAGCTTGAAAAACAGTTGGATCCCAAATTCTTTTTCCGGGCTAACAGACAGGTTATCATTCACATCAATTCTGTAAAGCAGATTTTTAATCATTTTAATGGAAAGCTGAAGCTGGAACTCAGAAATCAGCCTGATATGGAAATCATTGTAAGCCGGGAAAAAGCTTCCATTTTCAAATCCTGGATGGATTATTAATTTCATAAAAATACAAACGAGATTGCTTTTACACAAAGCAATCTTTTTTTGTTTTACCTGTGAGAGATATTATTTAGTGATTTAACACTTATTTTTCCGGAAAATCTCTTTTTTATCACAATTATAAGGAAAAACAGCCGTTTTCTTTTCATTTTTGGTATCATACGCTTCACCTGCGATTAACGACGCTTCACCCAACTTCTGAATGAATATCACTCTAAGATGAAGTTATTTTGCTCCTGTAAAATTTAAAACCAAATGTTATGAATTACAGAAAAGGATATCTGGTTCTCTCACTTACAGCAGCAATATTGTATTCGTGCGGTTCCGGCCAGGAAAATACTCAGCAAATGCAGCAGGCGCTGCCTACAGATTTTATCCAGGTGAAATCCGGAGATGCAGAAGTGTCTACAGGATACCCAGGAAGCATAGAAGGACAGGACAATGTAGATATTAAAGCGCAGGTGACAGGTTATCTGGAAGCCGTATATATCAAAGAAGGACAGTATGTAAGTAAAGGACAGACCCTTTTCAGAATAAATCCATCCGTGTACAATGAGCAGGTGAATACCAATGAAGCTGCTTTGAAATCAGCTATGGCAGCACAGGAAACAGCAAGACTTGAAGTGGAAAAGCTGAAACCCCTTGTAGAAGGAAAAGTAGTTTCTGATATGCAGTTGAAAACAGCACAGGCAAGTTATAAAGCGGCATCAGCACAGGTAGCACAGGCACAATCATCATTAGGGTCATCAAAGATCAATGCCAATTTTACGTACATCAAAGCACCGGTGAGCGGATACATAGGAAGAATTCCAAATAGAGTAGGAAACCTTATCAGCCCATCAGATGCATCACCTTTGACAACTCTTTCAAGTATCAACAGTGTTAATGTGTATTTCTCAATGAATGAAGCTGATTTTATTTCACACAGCAAAGCGTCTGCATCAGGAAATACAGCAGAAAATGTAGAGCTTATTCTTGCTGACGGCTCCACCTATTCTCTTAAAGGAAAATTGGAAAATGCCAGCGGAAACTTCGACAGAAACACAGGAAGTATCCAGATGAAAGCTGTTTTTCAGAATCCTGATAAATTATTAAGAGCCGGAGGAACAGCTAGAGTAATGATTCACAATGAGCTGAATGGAGTAGTCAAACTTCCGAAAACATCCGTGAAAGATATTCAGGACAGATTCTTTGTCTATAAACTGAATGGTAAGGATAAGGTGAAAATGACTCAGATTACGGTTTCAGGAAGTACGTCTCAGGATTATTTTATCAAAGAAGGCGTGAATGCAGGAGACAAGATCGCTATCAATAGAATTGATGCCCTTACAGACGGAGCTCAGGTTGTTGCGACAACAGTTCATTTGAAATAGTTGTATAACCATTCTTAGAAAATTCAAAAATGTTAAAAAAGATAATAGACCGTCCGGTACTGGCGACGGTAATATCCCTTATCATCGTTATTTTAGGGATTATAGGATTAAACCAGCTGGCGGTGACTAGGTTCCCGGACATTTCTCCGCCTACGATTACTGTTTCAGGGTCGTATCCGGGAGGAAATAGCGAAACGGTGATCCGTTCTGTGGTAACGCCGCTGGAAGAGCAGATCAATGGAGTGGAAGACATGGAATACATGAAATCCACAGCGAGTAATGATGGTACATTCTCCATCTCCATTATATTCAAACAGGGAGTTAATGCCGATCAAGCAGCTGTAAACGTACAGAACAGAGTACAGCAGGCCACTCCGATACTTCCGCAGGAGGTAGTGAGAATGGGATTAACCACATCCAAGCAGCAGAACAGTATGGTGTTGATTTTCAATATTTATACTGAAGATAACAAACAATATGATGAAACTTTCCTTCAGAACTACGCGAATATCAACCTTATTCCGCAGGTTAAAAGGGTGAAAGGAGTAGGGCAGGCCATGGTTTTCGGGTTGAAGGATTATTCCATGAGAATATGGCTTAACCCTCAGAAAATGTCATCCTACGGACTTGAACCGGCAGATGTTTCCAGAACAATAGCAGACCACAGTTTAGAATCTGCTCCGGGTAAATTGGGAGAAGAATCTGATGCTGCGTTAGAATATGTAATCAGATATAAAGGAAAAAAGAACAAGCCGGAACAATATGAAAATATTATCGTTAAAAATACCGGAAGCCAGGTCATAAGGTTAAAAGATGTAGCCCGTGTAGAATTCGGAGCCATTTCCAATACAGGAGATAACCTTTCTAATGGGAAGAATGCGGTTACTGTAGCTATTATGCAGACTACAGGATCCAATGCCAATCAGATTGAAATAGGAGTAAACAAAGCCCTTGATCAATTATCGAAATCATTCCCTCCGGGTATTAAATATACGAAGGTAATGAGCACCAAAGAAAGATTGGATGAGGCCACAGGACAGGTAAAATCTACTTTGATAGAAGCATTTATTCTGGTGTTTATCGTTGTATTTATTTTCTTGCAGGATTTCAGATCTACGATTATTCCGGCAGTGGCGGTTCCGGTAGCCATTATCGGTACATTCTTCTTCCTTCTGGTTTTAGGGTTTACGATTAATGTTTTGACACTTTTTGCCCTTGTACTGGCCATCGGGATTGTAGTGGATGATGCCATTGTAGTGGTGGAAGCCGTCCACAGTAATATGGAAGGAACAGATCTTTCAGGAAGAGAGGCTACTCACAAAGCAATGAGTGAGATCACAGGAGCGGTTATTTCCATTACACTCGTGATGTCAGCGGTATTTATCCCAATTGGATTTATGTCCGGTTCTGCAGGATTATTCTATAAGCAGTTTGCCTATACATTAGCCATTGCGATCATCATTTCAGCGGTTAACGCATTGACTTTAACTCCGGCTTTATGTGCCGTGTTTTTGAAAAACAATCACTCTGGAGAAGGTAAAAAACCAAAAGGATTCGGGCAAAGATTTGCGCTAGCATTCAATGCAGGATTTAATAATATGACCAACCGCTATGCAAAAGGAGTTCGTTTCTTAATAGGACGAAAATGGATTGCAGGAGGATTAATCGTAGCCGTTATCGGTGTTGCAGGCTGGCTGATGTCAAGCACGCCTAAGAGTTTTGTACCAATGGAAGACGATGGATTCTTCATGTACACTTTAAGCATGCCTCCCGGAACAGCATTGACCAAAACGACAGAAGTTTCCAACAAGATCAATGACATCTTAAAAGGAGTAGAAGCCGTACAGGAAAATACTTCCATTACCGGATATAACCTTCTTAGTAATAGCGCAGGACCCGCTTATGCAATGGGGTTTGTTAAACTGAAACCTAAAAAAGAAAGAGGTGAAGTTCAGGATATTCAGGAAGTAGTAGATATGGCGAATGCAAAATTGGGAGTCATCAAAGAAGGAAGTGTAATGACCTTTAGAATGCCTCCGGTAGAAGGATATGGAATGACGAATGATGCAGAAATTGTACTTCAGGACCGTATGGGAAGAGATCCTCAGGTTCTTAAAGCTAAAGCAGACGAACTGATCGGGCAACTGATGAAAGTTCCGGAAGTGGCATTTGCCTACACCATGTTTAGAGCAGATTACCCTCAGATGGAGCTTGAAGTGAATGAAGATAAAGCAAAACAGCTTGGAGTAAGCATTTCAAACTTGTTGGGAACCGTTCAGACCTATTTCTCAGGAGATCAGTCTCAGAATTTCTCAAGATTCGGGAAATTCTACAGAGTGAATATTAAGGCGGACGGAGTTTTCAGAATGGATGAGCAGGCCTTCAACGATATTTTCGTAAAGAATGAAAAAGGAGATATGGTACCGGTGAATACCCTTATTACTTTGAAAAAAGTCTACGGTCCGGAATCTGTCCAGCGTTACAATCTTTATAACTCATTAAATATCAACGTGTCTCCAAAGCCAGGAGTAAGTAACGGAGAGTTGATGGGCAAATTGGAACAAACTTTAAGCAAATTACCGTCTGATTACAGCTACGAATGGACTGGATTGAGTTTAGAAGAAAAATCCGCAGGAAATCAAACGATTGCCATCTTTGGACTGTGTTTACTTTTTGTATACCTGCTTCTGGCAGCTCAATATGAAAGTTATATTCTTCCTTTAGCCGTAATGCTTTCCATCCCAACGGGAATTGTAGGGGCGTTCTTAGGAATAAAAGCGATTGGACTGGATAATAATATCTATGTACAGGTAGGATTGATCATGCTTATTGGTTTATTAGCCAAAAATGCAATTCTTATTGTAGAATTTGCCATACAAAGGCGAAAAGCAGGTCTTTCCATTCTGGATTCTGCACTGGAAGGGGCAAAGGCGAGATTACGTCCCATTATCATGACTTCCTTAGCCTTTATTGTAGGAATGATTCCGCTGATGATTTCTACAGGAGGAATGGCTTCAGGAAACAAATCAATCAGTACAAGTGCTGCCATGGGAATGCTGAGCGGCGTGGTTTTAGGAGTTTTTGTAATTCCTGTACTATACATGTTCTTTCAATATCTGGATGAGAAATTCTCTGCCAAAAAGAAGTATAATACGATAGAAAATCAATTGACAAATGAGAATATTTAATATAAAGAATTTCCTTATTTCAGGCGCAATGGCATCACTTCTGGTGTCTTGTGCCGTAGGGAAAAAATATACAAGAACAGACCTTCAGGTTCCCGAAACCTACAAAGAATCTGTACAGGTAACAGGAGATACTGTAGTGCTTCCATGGAAAACCTTTTTCAAAGATCCTAAGCTGATAGGATTAATAGATAAAGCTCTTTCCAGAAATAATGAAGTGAATGTAGCCCTGAAAAACATAGAACAGCTGGACCTGATCTATAAACAGGCTAAGCTGGGTCTGATGCCAACATTAGATCTTACAGCAGGAGCAAACAGAAGCTGGGCTTCTACCAATACGCTTAACGGCTCTTTGAACGAACAGTTTGTCGGTACAAAATACATAGATGATTTTAGTGCTGCACTGAGGCTTTCCTGGGAGGTAGATATCTGGGGAAAGGCTAAAATGCAGAAAGAATCCGCTGCAGCAGAATATTTTGGGCAAAAAGAAAATCTGAATGCCATCAAAAGCAGGATTGTAGTTCAGGTGGCTCAGGCTTATTATAACCTTATCAGTCTTGATGAACAGCTGAAAATAGCTGAGCAGAATATTGAACTTAGTGACAATACCCTTAAAATGATGAATCTTCAGTTTACAGCAGGCCAGATTAATTCATTGGCTGTTCAGCAGTCAGAAGCGCAAAAGAAAACTGCGGAACTGTTGATCCCTTTGGCAAAACAGAATATTTCCATTCAGGAAAATGCATTGAGTATTCTTTGTGGAGAATATCCGGCTAAAATAGAAAGAGAAGGAAACCTTAAAACAATGATTCCTGAAAACAAATTGTCAGAAGGATTACCCGCACAGCTACTGAGCCGCAGACCGGATCTGAAGGTGGCAGAATTTAACGTAATCAGTTTGAATTCTAAAACCGGGCTGGCAAAAGCAGCAATGTATCCAAGCATAAGCCTGAGCCCGCAGATAGGAGTAAATTCCAATAAATTCAGTTCATGGTTTGACATCCCGGGCTCTATTACCAAGGCAATCGCAGCGAATCTTGCAGCTCCCATTTTTCAGAAAAAACAACTGAAAACGGCTTATGAGACCGCATTGCTTGAACAGGAAAAAGCAGCCATCAATTTTAAACAGTCTGTAATGACCGCTGTTGGAGAGGTATCCGATGCCATGGCCAAGTCTAAAGGCTCTTCAGAACGACTGCAGCTTTTAGAACAGAGAACAGCCATTCTGGACAAAGGAATCAATGATGCACTGAAGCTGTATAAAAGCGGAATGGCAACCTATCTTGAAGTGATTACAGCTCAGAATAATAAGCTTCAGAATGATCTGGAAACCATTAATGTAACCCTTGAAAGGTTAAATGCAGAAGTAGACCTGTACAGATCACTGGGCGGTGGAGTAGAATAAAATGTAAAAATGATAAATAATAAAGGAAGCTACATCATATAGCTTCCTTTTTTGTTATTTCTGAAGGTAAATACCATTTAATTTTAACATCAGGTCCGAAATTTGCAGAGAAGTGATGAAATTTTATATCCATTAAATCAATGGTTTATGAAAAATTTTATCTTTTTTTCAAAAATAGATGCAAGATTTTTGAAAAGTGAGATTTATATAGATGAGTACTCGAAAATAATTAATGTTTAACGAAAAAAATAATGCAATGAAAAGATTGACAGTACCCCGATTTTTTATAACAGTTTTAATGGTTTTAATAGGATTTACTCTATCCTCATGTAACGATAATGATGGTCCGGACATCCCTCCTGTAAAAATAGAAGATTTAAAAGGAAACTATAAAGGTAAGCTGGTTATTGTACAGGGAAATAGTAAAAGAGAAGGAATAAAAGAGTTTAAAGTAAAAAAAGATACGATCTCATTTGCTGAATTTCCGGTTGCCGAAATTGTAAAAACAGTAGTGAAGGACCCGGCAAAAGCAGAAGCAGCCTTGAAGACAATGGGAAAAGTGAAGTATGACGTTAAGTATGCCGCAGTAATTAACACTGCAAATAATGTGATAGAACTTACTTTGGCCCCAAAAGTTATGGAACTTCAGATCCCTGTAGACGGAGTGAATAAAAAGACCGTTGTAGAATTTGTAGCAAAACAAAAAGGATATTATGTAGGATTGGACCAGACGCTGAGGTATGCTATAACAGCAGAAAAAATTACAGTAGATGGTACATTGGTTACCCCTTATGAGGTAATTGATTATAATTTTCCATTCTGTATAAAAAATTAATTAATAGATATTATCATCAATGGATTGCGCTTTATTACTAAGATGCAATCTATTTTTGCTTGACAGTTTATAACATCCCACTGGGTATGGCGGCATTATATGGAAGAAAGTAAAGAACAGATTTTGGTAAAGCACCTTCTGAAGAAGGAGGAAGCTGCCTGGAAAGAGCTTTTTGGAGCTTATTCCGGAAATCTGGCCTATGTCTGCTCCCGTTATATAGCTGAGAAAGAAGATGTTCATGATGTATTGCAAAACAGTTTTATCAAAATGTTCCGTTCGATAGAATCTTTTGAGTACAGGGGAAGTGGTTCTTTAAAAGCCTGGATGACCCGTATCACTGTCAATGAATCTTTGAAACATATCAAACAAAAAGGAGATTTTAAATCTGCGGTGGAAGTAGATGATCTTCCGGATATTCCTAATGAAGAAGAACCAGACTTTGAAGAGATTCCGCGTGATAATATTATGATGATGATAAAATCTCTTCCTGAAGGGTACAGAACTGTTTTTAACCTGTATGTATTCGAGAAAAAAAGCCATAAGGAGATTGCCGGACTGCTGGGAATTGCAGAAAATTCTTCTGCATCTCAGTTTCACCGTGCAAAAGGACTGCTTGTTCAGCAAATAAAAGAATTTAAAATGTCAAAAAAAGCACAATATGAATAACGAATGGCTAAATAACCTGCGAAGCAGAATGGATGACCATGAAGAGGACGTTCCGGAGGGATTGTGGGATGACATCAAAGATGAACTATTCGCCGGGGAAGAAAATAACAGCATTCCCGGGTTTATTCCTGAAATTCATGAAGGTGCTACGAAGAAAGAAAAGGAAATAAATGTAGGCCGAAAATCTTTGTTTTATCAGATTGGAGGTATTGCAGCAGCCATTGCACTGATATTTTTGCTCATAAAAATTCTGCCACAGGATGATACAGAAAAAAGAATGTCTCAGAAACCGGCAGATATAGTAAACGAAAAGGAAAGAAATTCTTTAAAACCTATAGAAACTGAACATAATTCAGGCGGAGAACCGAAATCAGGAACAGGAGATTTTTTAGCAGACAATATAGTAAATACAGGATATTCGGAGAAAATTACAGCACAGAGATATGCTGAGAGAAGAGCGGAAAATAATCAAAAAATCCAGGATATTTTCAAGCTTCCCACAGCATCAGAATCTTTTCAACAGGAAAGCAGAATTGCTCAGAAAGTCCCTTCTGTTGATGATACAGTAAAAGAATCTACAGAACAGCAGACTTCTGATGAGGTTCTTTTTAAAGAGGAGAAGCCAAAAGAAATCTATGCTGAAAATACAAAACTAAATAGATCAAAATCCCGCGATAAAAAGTCGTGGATGCTGAGTATGCTTACAGGAAATGTTGCTTCCAACTCTGCAGAACAGCAGTTCCCGGGCTATGCTTCCATTACTGGAAAAGCAATGAATGTTGAGCAGGTATTTACTACATCCGAGCATCATGATGATCCCCTTACAGCCATATTGCTTGCCAATCAGAGCCAGCCGGTAGAAGCGAGAATCAGGCATAAAGTGCCGGTAACATTTGGGTTATCACTTTACTACAATTTAGGAAAAAGATGGGGAATAGGAACGGGATTGAACTATACCAAACTATCTTCTGAACTGCATTCCGGAACTGAGAACAATTATATTAAAGGAGATCAGACGGTTCATTATATAGGAATTCCTGTTCAGGTTAATTATAATGTCATTCAGAAAGGCCGGTTTACAGGATATGTTACAGGTGGGGCACTCCTGGAAAAACCTGTATCGGGAAGTGTTACAACAACCTACGTAGTGAATGATGAAATAAAGGAGACGTCAAAGGAAAGTCTTGATCACAAACCGTTGCAGTTTTCTGTTAACACTGCAGTAGGATTTCAGCTGAAGGTCATAGACAAAGTTGGAATTTATGCAGAACCGGGAATAGGATACCATTTTAAGGAAGAAAATGCTCCTAATACCATTTATAAAGAGAAACCGCTTCATTTTAACATGAAATTCGGGATCAGAGTACTGTTGGATTAATGTAGAGGCTTTTTAAGACCAAAATCACACTTAATAATCTATATATGAAAACAAAACTAATTTTTTTAGTGTTTTTATTATTCAGTATTCTGGATATAAAAGCACAGTGTACCCCTACAATTACCAGTCCGAGGCTTGGACAGAAATATCCGGGAACCATCTTGTTCTGTGATGTGGAAGATGAAATAATTTCTACCACACAGACGTATGGAAGCTACCAATGGTACAAGCAGGAATGGACCTGGCAGACACCTAACAACAACCCTTGGGTAGCCATTCCGGGAGCCACATCACAGCAGTTAACCGTTAGTGGTAATGACCAACTGAATTATTTTAAAGTTAAAGTTACAGACGGAGACTGTATCGCGGAAAGTCCTGCAGTATTTGCAGATGGATTTGTCTATGGTCTGCCGGCAATGATGACTACTTATACTCCCGGAACTTATCAGGATAATGGGGGAATAGTGAATGTGTGCAACGGGGCTTCTGTACAATTTGATAATATATTTCCGGTTGTATATGGCAAACATACCTGGTTCAGATGTGTGCCAAGCAGTAATCCTCCGGTATTGGGAGATCCTTGTATCATCCCTGGAGTGGTAGGAGATACTTATGTTGCGACAAGTTCCGGAAAATATGGGTTTTATGCCTGTACAGAATACTGCCCGGATCAATGTCAGATGCTGGATCCGTTTGCCTTTGTGGAAGTGAATTTCGGAAATTGGGACTTCTGCAATAATCTGGGAACAGGAGAGGTGAAGAGTAAGGATAATAATCTGAAAATTTACCCTAATCCTACAGCGCAGCATCTTTATATCGGTAAAGAATCAGATAAGATCTATAAGGAAGTTACCATTATAGATATGTCCGGAAAGCTTGTTCTGAAGAAAAATGATCATCAGTACAATCAGGCGATTGATGTAAGTCAGCTTGTGCCAGGAAACTATATCATTGTTTCTAAAAGCGCAGATGGAAAAGAGTATAAAAACAGATTTATAAAAAAATAGGATTACATAGTCTGAATGTGTTAAAATATTGATTGTGGGAAGGAAGAATGGATGTCAGAAGAGGGATGTTCCTTGTATTGAAGAAGAACTAAAGTATTTTTTACTTTACGCTCAATAGATAAAGTTTCATCCTTGTTAATCTAATGACGGTCATAATTACCCCAAAAGGAGCCCTCTCTTTCGGGCATCCGCTTCCTGACTCACATTGGGTATTTTATCCTGAATTCAGATGAAATAATCTCTTTCGTTAGTTTTTAATAATGGTTGGATCGGTACAATTTTTTTGTGCCGATTTTTTTATTTTACAACCGGCAGAGTTTTTTGTTGTGGGGTTTTGTGGGCCATTTTAATATGATTTTTTTTCATAAATAATTGGGATTTCTGCAGAAAATTTCACAAAAAATAATTTTATAAAAAGATCTAAATGATAAATATTGTAACTTTGTTTTGTTGAAAACTTATAACAAACATATTGGTCACATTTTTATCCTATGTCTGGTGCTTTTCCTAGTACCAAACTTAGGTTTTGCGTGTACCAAGAAAAATATAAAAAAGGATGAAACCTTAGGTTATAAGTGCGCAACCAATAATTTTTCTAATAAATTCTGCTGCGAACCGGGTTTTTGTAAAAAAGACAGGGACCATAGTGACTGCAATGGCAAATGTAAACACAATTCCTGCCGATGCGGAACTGTGATCTCACTAGCAGGGCTTCCTGTTATGGCCGATCTGAAAATTAAAAATCATTTCAGAGAAGAAAAGAAACTTAAATTTAGTTTTAGTCAGACCTATTATTCTTCAGGTTTTTCTTCTATCTGGCAACCTCCCAAAATAGGATAACAATCTGGTTTTACAGCCAGAAATACGTCTTGTCGAAAGCAAATTTTTTGTTTTCGGACAATCTGTTGTATTCCCATTATTAATTTTTTAAAATCAAAAAATGAAATCATTATCAAAAATATTGATGGTAATTGCTGTATTACTATCATACACCATAAGCTTTGCACAGATAAAAAACGCAAAGACAGAGACTGTAAAAATATATGGCAACTGTGATATGTGTAAAGCCAATATCGAAAAAGCAGGAAATCTAAAGAATATTTCATCCGTAACATGGAATAAAGACACAAAAATGGCTGCACTGAGTTATGATGCCCAAAAAACAAATGAAGATGAAATACTTAAGCGCATTGCATTAGCCGGCTATGACAGTGAAAAATTCTTAGCACCAGATGATGCCTACCAAAAATTAGCAGGCTGCTGCCAATACAAAAGAGAGTTAAAACCTGCCGGTATGAGCAAAGATCAAAGGATGAATATGAATACTGAACATGGAGATCATGATCACAGCAAAATGACTCAGGCCAGTAGTACTGAAAATAAAAACAACTCTCAGCTTAAGGCAGTTTTCGACAATTATTTTTCCTTAAAAGATGCTCTTGCAAATACTGATGCAGGAACATCATCAACTAAAGCTGCCTCTTTGGAAAAAGCTATTCAGAATGTTGAAATGGGGAAACTATCCAGCGAAGAACATACTGTTTGGATGAAAGTTTTAAAAGAACTTACAGCGCAGGCAGAAAAGATTGCAGCTGCCAAAGACATCTCAAAACAGAGAGACTTTTTTGCGCTTCTGTCTGAAAATATTTATGCCCTTGCAAAAGTTTCAAAACAGGAAGAACCAGTGTATTACCAGCATTGTCCAATGTTTAATAACGGAAAAGGAGCTAATTGGCTTAGTAAAGAAGAGACCATCAAGAATCCTTTTTATGGGTCCAAAATGCTTACTTGTGGAAGTGTTCAGGAAACCATCAATAACAAATAACAAAGAGCTTTAAAAGTAAATATCAATACAATGAAAAATATAGTTTTATCAATCATCATATCAACAACTGCTGCATTAACAGTTGTTTCCTGCAAAAAATCCCCAAATAAAAACAGTGAATTAAAGGTACAGGACAGCACATCCTTATCTGAAACAAAAACATTACCGCAACATAATTCAGTGGTTTCTGCAGAACAGGTAACTGCTCCGGTTCAGAAAACTGAAACTCCTAAAATGCAGGATCAGTCCCAAAATTTTAGCATTGAATCTACTGTTAAAGATTATTTAGCCCTTAAAAATGCACTTGTAGCGGATAATGATAAAAGTGCAGCCAGTGCAGCTAAACAATTACTGACGACCTTAAAGAATATTGATATTAACAGTATTCCCGCTGCTAAGCAAAAAGAATATAAAGAAATAGCAGATGATGCTAAAGAAAATGCTGAACATATCGGTGATAATACAGGAAAGATTGATCATCAGCGGGAACATCTTGCTTTTTTAAGTAAAGATGTTTCAGACCTTATCGCATTATTTGGCAGTTCGCAAAAGCTGTATCAGGATCATTGCCCGATGTTTAATGATGGTAAAGGAGCTGTATGGATCAGTGAAACCAAAGCAATTAAAAATCCCTACTATGGAAATCAGATGCTAAGTTGTGGTTCTGTGAAAAAAGAGTTCTGAAAATGAGGCAGATACTAAAAAGAATTTTGGTATTTGCCCTGTTCATTTTTATTGCAATACAGTTTTATCAGCCCGCCTTTAATACAGATAAAGGTGAGGCTGTTACAAAAGATTTTACTAAAGTCTATAAAATGCCGGCTGATGTAAAAACTTTGTTTCAGAATTCTTGCTATGACTGTCATAGTAACAATACCAATTACGCCTGGTACGATTACATACAGCCCGCAAGGATACTTGTAGAAGATCATATTAAAAACGCAAAAAATGATCTGAATTTCAGTGAATGGGATACTTACTCAAACCGAAAGCAGGAAAGATTGCTGAATTCAATAAAAGAACAGATTGTAAACAGAAAAATGCCATTGTCATCCTATACAGTAATGCACAGGAAAGCAAAACTGAATGATGATGAAATTAAAACAATAGCCGATTGGCTAAACGCGCAGAACAAAGTTTATGAATAAAAATAGTACAATGAATATACTTCAGAATATCATAATAAGGTTACTTCAGGCAATTTTGATACTTCTCTGCTGGCAGGGTATTTTTGCACAAAAAGTAGTAAGATATGAGCTGTATGTAAAAGATACACTGGTCAACTACGCCGGGAAAGAAAAAAGAGCCATATCAGTCAACGGGCAAATACCAATGCCAACCCTTACTTTTAAAGAAGGAGATACCGCTGAGATTGTGGTACACAATCAGTTGAAAGAGAGCACATCATTACACTGGCATGGAATATTTTTACCCAATAAAGAAGATGGGGTACCATGGCTGACACAAAAGCCTATAAAACCGGGAGCCACCTATACCTATCGTTTCCCGATTATTCAACATGGAACACACTGGTATCATTCACATTCCGGGCTTCAGGAGCAGATTGGGATGTATGGAAGTTTCATCATGAAAAAAAGAGAAGATGACAAAACCTTCAGAAAAGGAATTGATGATCTGCCCACTGTTCCCATTATTTTAAGCGAATGGACGAACCTGAACCCAGATAATATCAACAGGATGCTGCATAACGCTAACGACTGGGCGGCAATTAAGAAAAATGCTACGCAGTCTTATGTGGAAGCCATTAAAGAAGGACATTTTAAAACAAAACTTACCAATGAGTGGAAGCGCATGCTGGCAATGGATGTAAGTGATGTATATTATGATAAAGTACTGATCAATGGAAATAACAGTACAGATTTAACAACCGTAAACGGAAAAAAACTAAAAGCGGGAGATAAAGTCCGGTTAAGGATATCAAACGGTGGGGCCTCTTCTTATTTCTGGCTGCGCTATGCCGGAGGTAAAATTACCGTTGTAGCCAATGATGGCAATGATGTGGAACCTGTAGAAGTAGACAGACTGATCATAGCTGTTTCCGAAACCTATGATATTGTAGTAACGATTCCTCAGGATGGTGTTGCATATGAATTTTTAGCTACCACAGAAGACAGAACCCAGTCTGCAAGCTACTTTGTAGGTAATGGAATAAAACAGCTCATTTCTCCTCTTCCCAAACTTAAATATTTTGAAGGAATGAAAATGATGAATGATATGATGAAAATGAATGGAGACCTGAATGATATGGGAATGAAAATGAGCCTCAACCAAATGGATATGAATGTGGTTATGTATCCTGAAATCACAGGAGACGGAAGCCGGAAACAGGATCACAGCCAGCATAATATGAAGGCAGATAAAGAAATGGATAAGGAAATGAACATGGATACTAATGCCAGCAAGTATAATGCTAATGCCTTAGGTGATATTAAAACCCTGAATTATGCCATGCTGCAATCTCCTTATAACACGGAACTTCCCAAAAATGCCCCTGTAAAAGAATTAAAGTTTACCCTTACAGGAAATATGAACCGATATGTATGGAGTATGGACAACAAAATTTTATCAGAAACGGATAAAATCCCGGTGAAAAAAGGTGAAATATTACGGATCACGATCTATAACAATTCGATGATGAGACATCCGATGCACTTACACGGTTTTGATTTCAGGGTAATAAATGGAAAGGGAGAGAAGTCGCCCCTGAAGAATGTACTGGATGTAATGCCCATGGAAACCGATACTATTGAGTTTCTGGCCAATGAAGAAGGAGACTGGTTCTTCCACTGCCATATTCTTTATCATATGATGGCAGGAATGAATAGGGTCTTCGCTGTAGATGATTATAAAAACCCTTATTTGCCAGACAAAAAAGAGGCGTATAATATGCTTCAGAAAGAAAGTAACATGCCCCATTTCATGATTCAGAACGACTTTGCAACCAATGGAAATGACGGAGATGCAATGCTTCAGAATGCAAGATGGAACCTCTCTACAGAATGGCGTTTAGGATACAATAATATGCATGGATATGAAGTAGAAACCCATTTGGGAAGATATATTGGTAAAATGCAGTGGTTTATGCCGTTTGTGGGATTTGACTGGCGTTATAGGAAAATGGGAATTGATGAACAGGAAAAAAATATCTTTGGACAAAAAAATGAAAAAGATACCCGAAGAGCAGTTAGCTTAGGTTTTGTATATACCCTTCCGATGCTGGTCAACTTTCAGGCAGAAGTATACCATGACGGGATCGTTCGTTTACAGTTGATGAGAGAAGATATTCCGATCTCAAAACGATTGAGAGGTGGCTTTATGGTCAATACCGACAAAGAGTACATGACCGAATTAAAGTATATTCTTAATAAAAATGTGAGTATTCGTGCACACTATGACAGTGATATGGGATGGGGAGCAGGAATTTCTTTAGCCTATTAAAAGAAAAACTTTACAAGTGGATTATTAATTAATTTGCAACAATTGATAATTTATGAGAAATACATTCAAAGAGCAGTTATTTAATAGCTGCTCTTTTTTTATAGGAAGGGTCTTTTCAATATCTGTTTTTCATAATATCTTTTTCAATATATCCATTCAACTAGAATATCATTCATGTAAATATCAGATTTTCAAAATAGTATATTCATTATTTTTACTTCAAAAACACACCATGCTGATTAAAATTTATGGAAGTGCCATTCATGGAGTGGCTGCACAGACAATAACAATTGAAGTGAATGTAGATACCGGCGGAGTAGGATACCATCTGGTAGGGCTTCCTGATAATGCAATTAAAGAAAGCGGTTACAGAATCTCTGCCGCACTGAAAAATGTAGGATATAAAATTCCCGGAAAGAAAATCACCATCAATATGGCTCCTGCGGATCTCAGGAAAGAAGGATCTGCCTATGATCTGAGTATTGCGATTGGTATTTTAGCAGCTTCAGATCAGATTTTGGCGGAGGAAATTGAACATTATATTATTATGGGTGAACTTTCTCTTGATGGAAGCCTGCAGCCTATCAAAGGAGTTTTGCCTATTGCTATCCAGAGTAGGGAAGAGGGCTTCAAAGGAATTATTCTTCCTAAACAGAATGCCAGAGAAGCCGCTATTGTAAATGATCTCGAAGTATATGGAGTAGACAATATAAGAGAAGTGATTGATTTTTTTAATGAAGGAAAACCTCTTAACAGGATTACGCTGGATACCCGGAAAGAATTTCATGAGAAAATTAATGATTTTCCTTTCGATTTCTCTGAAGTTAAAGGCCAGGAAACAGCCAAAAGAGCAATGGAAGTGGCTGCCGCAGGAGGACATAATATCATTCTCATAGGCCCCCCCGGAAGCGGAAAGACCATGCTGGCTAAAAGGGTTCCCAGTATTTTACCTCCATTGACTCTGAAAGAAGCTTTAGAAACAACAAAAATTCACTCTGTAGCTGGAAAAATAGGAACCGAAGCTTCATTAATGACCGTTCGCCCCTTCAGATCTCCCCATCATACAATTTCTGATGTTGCCCTGGTGGGCGGCGGAAGCTATCCGCAGCCCGGTGAGATTTCCCTCGCACATAACGGTGTATTATTTCTTGACGAGATGCCTGAATTTAAAAGAACGGTACTCGAAGTGATGAGACAGCCTCTGGAAGACAGGGAAGTGACCATTTCAAGAGCCAGATTTACAGTGAATTATCCTGCAAGTTTTATGTTAGTAGCCTCTATGAATCCCAGCCCAAGCGGATTCTTTCCCGATGATCCAAACAATACCTCATCTGTTTATGAAATGCAGCGGTACATGAATAAACTTTCAGGACCGCTTTTGGACAGGATTGATATTCATATTGAAGTGCAGAAAGTGGAGTTTGAGCAGCTTTCTGAAAAAAGAAAAGGGGAAAAAAGTAAGGATATCAGAAATCGGGTATTGAAAGCCAGAGATATTCAGAATGCAAGATACCAAAGCCTCAATATCAGCAGTAATGCCCAGATAGGACCTAAAGAAATTGAGAAATTTTGCGAATTGGATGAAAACTCTTTCGGACTCATCAAGCTGGCGATGGAAAAACTTAATCTTTCGGCAAGAGCTTATGACAGAATCCTGAAAGTAGCCAGAACAATTGCTGACCTTGAGGAATCTGAGAATATACTGTCTCACCATATTTCCGAAGCCATACAATACAGAAGTCTGGACCGGGAATTCTGGAATGGATAACAGATTCAGAGTTCTGTTGGTGAAATAATGTTACAGGGCATTTATTTCCTGATCTATTTTAAGGCTGATCAAAAAAGGATGGTTGTAAACTTTAGGAACCCATTGAAACTGGTCATTTACTTTATTAATATACCCAATACCCGGCCATGGAAGATGAGCGGAGCAAATAAGTGTTCTGTTTTTAAAGCAATTTTCAAGAACTTTCTTACGGGTTTCAACGCCTGTTTCAAAATCAATATCCCATTGTGTTCCCCAGTCAGGTTTTGCAATAAGAAGAGGAGAATGGAAAACATCTACTACATTGGTAATGGATATATCCCCATCATTCACTGTATAAATAATATGTCCCGGAGTGTGTCCCGGAGCAGCATGTGTCTGAATACAGGAGAATAATTGATCTCCCATTTCAAATTTCGTAAGTCGGCTGTCTATAACAGAAAGGACTTTTCTAACCAAAGGAATGCTTGGCTTTCCACCTTCCGGGTTTTTGCTTTTCTGAAAGTCCGGTTCATTACTCGTCCAGAATTCAAATTCCTGCCTGGAAATATAATAATCTGCATTCGGAAATACAGCTTCATTATCCTTAGAAAGAATTCCTCCGATATGATCTCTGTGAGCATGGGTAAGCAGAATATCTGTTATGGACTCCGGTGTAAATCCGGCTGCTGTAAGGCTGTGTAATAATTGTCCTGCGTTTTCATCATCATAAAACCCTTCTCCGGTGTCTATTAAAATAATACGCTCAGCTTTTTTGACAAGCATTACATTAATAGGAGCTTCATAATAAGAGTCTGATAAATAAAGATTTCGGAGTTCATTTTTTACCTTATTTTCAGGAATATCGGGAGCTAAAATAGGCTGGTGATAGCCAATACCAAAATAGCCGTCAGAAAGTATAAAAATATCCAGTTCATTGCATGGAATATGTATGAATCCATGGTTTCTTTTCAGGTTTTGATCCATATTAAAATGAAGTGTGTTTTATTGTTCACAAATTTAGAGAATATTCCAATACGATGGCCGTATTAAAAACGGATACAGAAGAATGCTGTTTTTGATGATGCAATAAATTGTAATTCAGTTTTTTATTTTCCATTTCTTCCAGAATATCAATTCCGGGATGTGGTAGATGATAGTAATTATGTAACGCATAGGTTAAAATATTATGTTAAGTTTGATTACCAAATTATTAAAAATATTACATTATGAAAATAAAATTTTTAAATTCAGAATAAAAATTTACTTCTAATTTCTGAAAGATATCTGCAATATATTCTTTCTTCTTTCCGACTGCAATAAATAACGTTTTGAGTGCTGTTTCCCGTTCTGCTTATGGAGTAGATCGCTTAAGATTCTGCATCATTCCGTTTTTAAAATTTTTATGAAAACACATTTATTAAATAAACTGTGGCTATACCTTGCGTCCTGTTGTTTCTTTGTTTCACAGAGATTAAAACAACTTTACGTAGAGTTAAAGCCATTGATTGCAAATTTTTAAACCAAATCAAATTATTATGTCAAACACAATTCCCTCATTAGAAAATCTATCATCGGGTTCACCAGTATTATTGTCCTCTGAAGATAGAGATAAGTTACTCAACAGGTTTAATAAAACTGGCTGGGACTATCATCATGAAGAAACATTAGAATCTCTTTTCCGTAAGCAGGCACTCCTTTATCCCGATAAAACTGCCATTGTTTATCAGGATCAGGAGATCACGTACCGTGACTTAGATCAGAGAAGTAACCAGATTGCTAATCTATTATTGAGCCATGGTATCAAAGAAGGCAAGTATGTTCCTATTTGGCTGGACCGTTCTTTAGAATGGGTTGTTGCAGTTCTAGGCGTGATCAAAACAGGAGCAGCGTATGTTCCTATAGATCCTGCTTACCCCGCTAAAAGAGTAGAATTTATTCTTTCAGATACCGCTGCCGATATTATCCTTACCAACCAAAATCTTGAAACCCTTTTATCTGGAACAGAAAGAACAAAAGTATTTGATCTGAGCAGTATGGAGAATCTTAATCATTTATCTTCAGATGCCCCGGAAATTAAAATTCATCAGAACAGCCTGGCATATACAATTTATACTTCAGGTTCTACAGGAAAACCGAAAGGAGTAATGGTAAGCCATCAGGCTATTCAGCACCTGGTAACCTGGCATAATCATCATTTTCACGTGGATCAAAGTTCAAAACTGACTCTTGTAGCAGGATTGGCATTTGATATATCTGTATGGGAAACCTGGTCGGCACTTACTTCCGGGGCAACTCTGTTTATTGCAGATAATGAAGACAGAACAGATGCTCATGCATTGGTGGATTTCTACAGGAGAAATCAGATTACACATGGTTTTGTTCCCTCTGTTTTAGGTCCGCCGGTTGTTAATTATACCAGAAATTATCCTGATCTGAAATTGAAATATCTCTTTACCGGAGGTGAAAAACTGAAGCCCGTACTTACTACTGAGCTAAGCTATGAGTTGATAGATTATTATGGGCCAACGGAATGTACTGTATTTGCAACTTTTAAAAAAGTGAAAGATATCAATGGAAAATATGTCTCTTCAATAGGGAAACCCATTGCCAACGCAAAAGCCTATATTTTAGGTGAGAATATGGAATTGCTGCCAGTAGGAGCTGTAGGAGAGTTATGCATCGGAGGAAATATTTTAGCGAATGGATATCTTAATAATGAAGAACTTACAGATTCTAAATTTATTGATAATCCATTCCGGGAAACCGAAAAACTGTATCGTACCGGAGATCTTGCAAAATGGAGGCCGGACGGAGATATTGAATTCCTTGGAAGAATAGATAATCAGGTGAAAATTCGTGGATTCCGGGTTGAATTGGGAGAAATAGAACGAACGTTGCAGCAGCAGAAAGATATTAAAGAGGCTGTGGTCATTAGCAGAGATACAGAAGGAGATAGTAAATATCTGATTGCTTTTATTGTTTCAAGACCTGAAGCCGAGAAAGATATTTCATCAGTTAGAAGTGCATTGAAAGAAGAGCTTCCGGGTTATATGATTCCTGCCCAGATTATTTTTATAGATAAAATTCCTTTGACGGCAAATGGCAAAACAGATGCTCAGGCTTTAAAAGATCTGGCAGATAAAGAAGCGAAAGAACTTATTTCATTTGAGCCGCCAACCAATGAAACAGAACGTATTGTTGTAGATGTCTGGTCCTCAGCTTTGGAACGTCCCGTTATTAATATCACAGATAATTTCTTTGATATCGGCGGGAATTCCCTGTTGGTAGCAACTGTTGCTGTGGCATTGGAAAGAAAGCTGGATACAAAAGTGTATCTGCGGGATATTTATCAGTTCCCCGTGCTGCAGGACCTATCGGAGGTTCTTATAGCCAGATCCCGGGCAACAAGAGAGGCTGTTCCAATGGAAGATGTAGAGCCTTATGTTGCCTTACAGAAGGATGTTTATCTTGCTCCGGGAACTGTTTTTGCAGGTGGATTTGATCCTAAACAAATAGAAAATCCCGCCACAATATTTTTAACGGGAGTTACCGGATTTGTGGGAATTCACCTTTTACAGGAGCTTCTGGATACTACAAATGCTGATATTTACTGTCTTGTAAGAGCTCAGGATCAATTTCATGCGATGGAAAAGATTGAGAGATGTTTTAAACAATACCACATTCCTCAAAAAGAAGAACAGAAATCGAGAATTATTCCCGTAATCGGAGATCTGGCGTTGCCGGCTTTAGGATTGTCAGAAGAAATATTCACAAAACTGGCAAAACAAACTGATCTGATTTACCATTCCGGAAGTTCCGTAAACTTCATTGAACCTTATTCTTACATGAAAACTCCCAATGTAGAAGGATTAAGAGAAATCATCAAATTGGCCGGAGCAGAAAGGACCAAATGTCTTGCCTTATTATCCACCATTTCAGTATACAGCTGGGGGCATGTGTTTACAGGAAAAACAGTGATGCTGGAGTCTGATGATATTGAGCAGAATTTAATGTCTGTAAGCAAAGACATTGGTTATGTAAGAAGCAAATGGGTAATGGAGGCCGTCGCAGATCTAGCTGCAAAAGAAGGTCTGCCATTGATTACTTATCGTCTTGGATATGCAATGTGCCACAGTGAAACAGGAGCATGTGCTTCCTACCAGTGGTGGTCCGGATTGGTGAAAAACTGTATAGAATTCAAATCTTATCCTGCATTGACTGAGCTTAGAGAAGGTCTTATCACAGTAGATTATATGACGAAATCTATGGCTCATATCACAAAAAATAAAGAGGCAATAGGGAAAAAATTTAATTTGATAGCCCGCCCGGAAACCAATCTTACATTGGAAGGCTTCTTTGGGCTTATGAAAAAGTATTATCCTTTCATCCTGAAAGACCTTCCTTACAAAGAATGGAGAAAACAGTGGGAAGATGACAGCAAAAACCGGTTGTATCCACTGACGAGCCTTTTCAGAGATAATATGCATGAAGGTTTATCCACCGTGGAGCTTTATCAGAATACCTACATATGGGATTGTTCCAATGTAATTCAGTTTCTGGAGGGCTCGGGTATTCAGGAGCCGGTATTTGATAAAAAAGTACTGGATTCCTATTTGAAATATCTTGGAATTCCAGTCGAATAATATTACAGATTATTAAAATTCCAGGCAGTTATGCCTGGAATTTTTAATTGTATGATCTTTTAAATCTGAAAATTAATTCACGGTTACTTTAATCACATTCTGAACAGCAGGAACAGAATATTGGTTTCCTACTTTTGAAATAATTTTATTTTCACTCTGCGGAGTGCCACCGAATAATGCCTGATGATTTCCGGCTCCGGGATATTGGTCAATCCCTGTTCCGGAATCAAATAATGAAGTTTTTGAACTAATATCTCCCTTGGTATTTGCATCAATGCTCTGTTCATTGGCATAGAACCAGTCATTGGAAAATCCAAACATGGTTACATAAGCTATTTTATCCCCGGGTTCAGCATTAAAGCTTGTTGTTACTTTGCTTCCCGGTGCTACAGGAGCGTTCCCGGCAACATATACACCTCTTACAGCGGAGAGAGATTTCAGGCTGTTTTGAAGCTGGGTTACATTTCCAAACTGTGCAATATCTTTCAATCCCATTCCGCTGTCAGGTTGACCTAATTCATAAATAGGATTTTTGTCACCACGGTAAACAACTACCAAAGCAGGAGAAAGGCCGGTCATAATTCCTGTGTTGACATTCAGTTTTGTCATCATTTTACTGATATTCCCCATCTGGGCAATATCCGTGATTTCCGGATTTGATAAAGCATTAGGAGTAAAAAAAGGAGCGTTGTTCAGCAGCTGGGAGCCATTGTAGTTGGAAACAGCCCATACTCCGGGAGAAAAAGGAGTTTCATTAGCTGTTCCGCCAGATGTATTGGTAATGGTGAGGGTAAACTCTGAGGTTACATCATTGTAAGCAAGATTGAGCTTCATAAGCTGTGAAGCATTTACGTTAGGAACCTGCATAATAGGCTTGCTTTCTGCCTGTCCCGTTGTGTCATCTTTGGTTCCGTTATCCCACAGTCGTACACTTGAAGAAACATCCCCGGTAATGGCATTTCCATTAGTGTCAAACAGTTTGATACCAGGCTGTTGGGAAGCAAAAAACCAGTCTTTTGAAGCACCATACATGGTAGCAAACATTAAGGCCTGTGTTTTTCCTGCGCTGAATTTAACAGAAACAGATTGTCCGGGCAAAATAATAGGAGAAGTTCCTGTTCCCTGAAAACTTCCGCTTTCTACAAAATCTTTAGGAGTTACCACATTTTCAAAAGTGATAGTTCTTTGAAAAGACATATCCGTCATCATGTCATTATCCGAATCACTACATGAAGAAAGAGTAAATGCAGCTAGAGTAGCTGCCACTAAAACCGATGTTCTGAAAATAAACTTGTTCATAAAAGTAAATTTTTTATAGTTATAAATGATATCTGTAACTATAGTCGGCTACTTTTTGAGAACCTGACAAAAAATATTTTCTTTTATTCAATTTTTTTAATGTACAGCTTTCGGGAGTGAAAACAGAATGATTTATATCCCCTTTTTCCCATCTAAAATCATCTGAATCATTTTAATCTTTCTGTTTTCTCTTGTTTCCGGTTTTTTAGCCTCTTCTATCCAGCGGATATATTCCTTTTTGTGGGTATAGCTCATCTTGTCAAACAATGCCTTTGCTTCGGGGTTTTCATTAAAAACAGAAACGACATCTTCAGCAATCTCAACTACTCTCTCTTCTTTATCTTCAGTAAGGGAAACGGAAACCTTATCTCCGAAAGTTTTCCCAAGCTGTTTCCTGATCTCCTGTGTAAGTCCTAAAATATGACAATCTGATTTCATTTTGGCAAGGCTTCCGCGGTATTCAACTTTATCATCAAAAACGGCTTTAATTTTTACCTGTCCTTTTTTATGAAACAGTTCTTCTGTAGAAAAAGGAAATTCTACAAACGCCGCATTCATCTCTCCGTTTTGCTGAATAACAGCTGTGAATTCAATAGGCTTAGGGTTCATGATAAAATATTTTTAATAGTCAAAAATAAAAAAACCGTGAAATTTACTTTCACGGTTTCAAAAATATATCAGATAAGATAATTATTTTTTAACTTTCTTAGGCGTTGTTGTAGTACCTGAGTTTTTAGTTTTTGTATCAGCTGGAGTGTTTTCACCTCTTACAAGCTTCAACTCGTCAACTAATCTTCTTGCACCGGCAAACTTATCAATTGTCCAAAGAACAAAACGAACGTCTACGTTGATAGTTTTCTGCCATTCCTGCTCGAATACGATATCACCGCTTAATGCTTCGCTGTTACCATCAAAAGCAATACCGATAAGGTTTCCGTCTCCATCAATTACCGGAGAACCAGAGTTACCACCTGTAATATCATTGTTAGAAAGGAAGTTTACAGGCATATAACCTGCTGCATCAGCATACTGTCCGAAATCTTTAAGGTTGTAAAGGTCGATTACTCTTTGAGGAAGATCAAACTCTTCATCACCTTTCTTGTATTTTCCAACAAGACCAGTCATGTCTGTATAATAGTTATCAGTAATACCGAAATAGTTTCTGTCATTTCTGATAGGTAATTTATCTACAGTACCGTAAGTTAATCTCATAGTAGAGTTAGCATCCGGGTAGAATTTTTTCTCAGGCATAGCCTTCATAAGACCTGCTAAAAACAAACGGTTATTTTTTGCAAAATTATCGTCTACTTTAACATATCTTTCTGCGCTCATTTTTTGATCAGCAACGATACCGTTAGCTACTTTCCAAAGTGGATCAGCATCAAGTTTCAATGCATCAGGATTCAATAAGAAGTTCGTTGCAGAAGTTTTGTTAGCAAAGATTGAAGAATAAGCTAAATTAGAAACTGTTTTAGCATCCAATCCTAAAATAGTAGCAGAAGCAACCTCTGGATTTTTAACTCTTGCTTGGTAAAGTCCGGTCATAGACGCAAGCATATCTCCCTCTAAAGAAGGGCTGAAGTTCTCATAAGCAGCTTTGATGGCGGCTTCAGTTTTAGCCTTCATTGCAAGTCTTCCCTGCATATCCTGAGCAGCATAAGCTTTCAATACAGAACCTACCTGCAGAGCAAGAGACATATATTTTACATTTCTTGAGAATTGTGAAGCATAGTTTCTTTCAACATTTCTTTCAGAAACCTGCTTGTAATACATTCCAATATCTTCTAAGATACCATCATAAGCTTCATTTCCAGACATCATTGACCATTTTTTGAAGATCTCTTCAGTTTTTTGTTTGTCAGTGATTGTTCCGTTTTGCTCTACGGCATCAATAGTTCCTTGTCTGTTTTTCCAGTAGTTGGCTACTGAAGCATATTGAGAAGCATAGTTAAGCTGAGTTGCTTTATCCTTATCCATGTACTTTTTCATTACATCCATGGCAAGTTTAGAAGCCTCAACCCAAGCTGGGTAGTCTTTGTTTACCATTTGCTGAATTCCGTAAGAAGTAAGGTAACGGTTTGTTCTTCCAGGGTAACCTAAGATCATTGAGAAATCACCAGGCTTAATTCCCTTAAGAGAAACCGGAAGGAAATGTTTAGGCTTCAAAGGAGTATTGCTTGGAGAATATTCAGCAGGGTTTCCTGCAGCATCAGCATATACTCTGAAAATAGTGAAGTCTGCAGTGTGTCTTGGCCATTCCCAGTTGTCTGTATCTCCTCCGAATTTTCCTAATGATGAAGGGGGAGCACCTACTAATCTGATGTCTTTATAATCCTGATATACGAAATAGTAGAATTCATTTCCGTTGAAGAAATCTCTCACCACTACAGTATATTTTCCGTTCTCAGAGTTTTCTGTCTGGATGGCTTTTGTTTCAGCATCAATAACAGCTTTTCTCTCAGCTCCGGTCATATTGTTGTTTAGTTTAGAAGTGATTCTCTGCGTAGCATCATCCATTCTTACTAAAAATCTTACATAAAGATCCTTTGCATTGAATTCGTCTTTCTGCTTCATTGCCCAGAAACCGTTCTTCAAATAATCTTTTTCTGGTGTAGAAGCCGCAGCTACAGCACCGTAACCACAGTGGTGGTTTGTGAATATAAGTCCTTTATCAGAAACAATCTCACCTGTACAGAAACCACCGAAACTTACGATAGCATCTTTTAAGCTTGAATTGTTTACAGAATAAATTTCTTCAGGCGTAAGGTGTAGACCCTCTTTTTGCATATCAACACCGTTAAGTCTTTTGATGAGCATTAGCAGCCACATCCCCTCATCCGCCCTCATCTGAGCAAAGCCCAGTAAGAAAGTGAATAGTAGAAATAGTCTTTTCATTTTATAAAATAATTTTTGTGTCGCTAATTTACTAATTTTTACGAGATTCTGTCCCGGATTGGTATGAAAATGGGATGATAACCCACATGAAAAAGATACTATTGTCCATTTTTGCAGTTTTACTTTTAGGAATCGTTTTAAATTGTTCCTCTGTGCCGGATAAAAATCCTGCTCTTCAAAGGCAGTGGATGCTGGTTTCTTTTGCTGGTTTTTCAAAAGATCAGCTGATTGCTAATAAAGCTGAAATGAACCTGACAGCCAGTATGGTTGATGGTAAAATTCAAGGAAGCGCTTATATGGGATGTAATCAGATGTCTTTTGTTTCCGAATTTAAAAAAGGAGGAAAAGTAAAGATTTCAAACGGGGTCAGTACGATGAAAGCCTGTCAGGATATGAGTCTTGAAACATCTTTTCAGAAAAAAATTGAGACGATGACTAAGTATTCTATTGAAGGACATTTTCTTACCTTGTCCGATGATCATGGAAATACAATGAAATTTGTAGCTGCTGATTGGGATTAATAATACAATACTACAATACAAAAGTCCGCATTACAGCGGACTTCTTTGTTTGAAAAATCTAGTTTGGTTATCAGCTTTTTGCGGTTATTAGCTTTTGAGAGTCATTAGTTTTTGGGAATTGTCTTTTTTATGTCTTCCAGGGTTGCTGTGTTAGGCAGCCCGGTAACTGTCATTTTTGTGTTCCTAGAATTTATAGTATTGTGATATGCCTGTCGGTTGGGGATTGTTTTCTTTATATCTTCAAGACTTGCGGTATTAGGGAGAAGCTTTCCTGAATTGTCAGCTGCTGCTTTGGGTTTGGAATCCTGTTTTTTTACTTCAAGTCCATGATCGGAAACAAGACCTGAGTTGGCCGTTTTCTTTTCATTGTTTTCCTTAGCTTCCTGCATTAGTTTTGCCTGTTGTTCCTGTGCCTGTTTTACAACCAGTGTTTGATCTTCTTCTTTCGGAGCGGCCTTCTTATTTTCCTGAGCATAAATAATAGTGCTTAGGAATAATAACGGGATAATATATGCTATTTTCATGACGGTTTATTTTATGTTGACTAATACTTGAATTTTTCCAGTCTCTTTTTGGTCATAATCCTGAAGTGCTTTTCCGATTACCTGTCCAATTTTTACCTTTTTGATATTGGCTTTCATGGCAACACCTGCTTTAGATGAAGTTACCAGAAGATCTCCTCTTTTTATTTTTCCATTCTCAAGACATACTTTGGTTGGAATAACACCAATGACACCCATTGGCGCTTTATTGGAAATATCAGTATCAATATGTTCCTCTGTGAGGAGTACACCAGGTTTTGTAGCATACACTCCCGCAACAAGAGTTGAATAAGGCGTTGAAGATTTTTCAACTGTTCTGTCTGCTTTGGTTGAGATGACAAGAATATCACCAGGTTCATATTCAGAAATGCTTCCGTTTACATCAAACACTTCTGCAACGTCAGCACCGCTGTTTTGTGTACCTCCGTTAAAAAATCCACGTCCGGCAGAATTGATTCTGGCCACATTCACTGTACCCGGATTTCCGGATTTAAATAAAGCAATAGATCCGTTGCTGTGGGTTTCTACTGTAAGAGGTGGGTTGGTATTGCCGGTATTGTAATTTACAAATCTTGCGGCACGTCCTTGTCCGAAATTAGGAACCCATGCGTAGATAGCATTTCCTGTTCCGTCTGCAGTAGTTTCTACACCGTCCCCAGTGTTTGATGCATTAGCCGTTATACCGTTACCATTACCATCTGCAATAGCAATCAGTGCAGGACCATTTCCGGAAGGATTACTGGCGTGGAATAATCCGGCAAATCCTCCTGTCCCTGAGGATATCCCATAAATACCCGCGGTGCCGAAATTGGCAAACTGAGAGTTAACCTCACCTCTCACCGCTGCTGAAGTCCCGGTCACTTTATCTACTTTAAAATTTCCTGCAATACCATTTCCTACAGTAGTTACAGTGATAACATCGCTGGTGTTGGATTCGTTAAAAATATTAAATCTTCCGGCGCGTCCGGTAGAAAAAGAAGGAACCCATGCATAGAGTGCATTTCCAGCGCCGTCAATATTGGTTTCAACACCGTTCCCGTCTTTTCCTGCATTGGCTGTGATCGCATTTCCGTTACCATCAGTCAGAGCAATCAATGAGGCTCCGTTTCCTGCAGGATTTGATGCATAAAATAAACCTGCACGCCCTCCTGTTCCTGAAGAAATTCCATAAATAGCGGCGGCGCCAAAATTCCCGAAAATAGTGTTTACTTCCCCTCTTACTGCTGCAGCAACACTATTGGTGTTGTCAACAATAAAAGAAGCGGCATTTCCCTGTGTATCATCAGGGATATTTCCATTTCCATTGGTTTCTACCTCAAAGGTATTTCCCGTGGTATTTGTTTGGTTAAAATTTTCAAATCTTCCGGCACGTCCAGTACTGTTATTTAAACCTACCTGTCCGTAAACACCGATACCGGTTCCGGATGTATTGGTAGCCACAAATCCTCTTACTCCATATCCACCTCCATCATTACGGCCTACAACAGCTCCGGCAATATCACTGGTTGTTCTACCCACCACCGCTTCACCAGCTCCTGTATTGTCTCCTATAACACCTGCAGAAGATTGGGAAGAAGTGATGCCATGAACTCCAAAGCCTCCAGCTGTGGAACTGAGTATCCCAGCGCCAGTACCTGTACTTGAAACGTTAATGACAGTACCGTTGCCTACAGTAGATGCTGTAAGAACACTATTGGCATTTGCATTATTGGTGATAGAAATATTAGCGGCAATACCATTGGTACTGGTTGCGTTTAAACCCGTTCCTGTATTACTGTTTGCATAAACACCATATCCGTTTCCGCTGGCATTTCCGTACACTCCTAAACCGTTTGGAGTAACACCATATACTCCCCAGCCACTTCCGGCCTGGCTTCCCCAGACCCCGATTCCCAGCCCGCCGGTTCCGTTATTGACACCGCGTACTGCTGAAGAAAACCCGCCTGGAGCAGTATTGCTTACAATTCCTCTTACGGAAGCGATACTTGATGTTGTTGTGCTATTAATTCCTTCCACTGAAGTTCCATCACCATCATTGGTTAATGAAAATAAAGTTGAGGCATTATTGACTGTATTAGTATAGGGAATTGTAAAGCTTCCGCCTCCGCTACCTGCAGATTTAGCATACATAGCATAAGGAACACTTAGGAGCTGGCTCGTTCCTACTATAGTATAGCTGGTTCCTCCGGCAGGGTCAGTTTCTGTTTTTAAATAATAGCTTCCTGTAGGCCAGTCGATGGTGGCAAATATTCCTGTAAGTACAGTTCCTGTTCCTATTTCAAGGCTGATAAGCCCGTTGGCATTGGTATTTCCGGTGAGCCTTTCTGAATAGACTGCGGCGCCGGCAGGAGATCCCTGTAATATGCTTACTCTCACGGCTATAGCTTGATTGATTAAGAGTTGTCCGGAGCCATTTCTCATGACAGCCTGGTAGCTCATTTTTTCCGGAGCCTGAGAAAGTCCCATAAAGAAACCGGTCAGGATCCAAAACAGTAATAATATTTTTTTCATGGCATTTTATTTTTTGATGATTTTGAATGTTTTAATATTTTCTCCGTTTTGAGTAATCCTGATGATATACATAGCAGAAGGAAGTGAGGAGAAATTAAGCTCAGATTTTGATTGTGAAATCTTATCTTTTTTTACCAGCTTACCTTGGGCATCAAATAACTGATACTCTGATCCTTTAAAATTATTTGAGGTAAAATCTAAATACAAATAATCTCTGAAAGGATTAGGGTATAGCAAAATGCCTGTGAGTTCAGAAGAAGTTTCAAGGGAAGTAAGAGTGATAATTTCGTAAGGCTGTTGAACACCTTCGAGAACCTGTCCTGTTCCTTTTTCGAGGTAGGTCGTCTGGCCTACACTGTAAGAAACAAAACCATTAGCTGCTGAAGCATCCAGTCCGGTTGCCAAAACTGCAGATTGTGCGTGCAGTATGGGGACGGAAAAGACAGACAGAATAATACAATAAATAGATATTCTTTCCATGGATAACAGTTTTGGTGATTAATAGATGTGTTTTTCTTGGGGAATTTGGGAAGACTAAATTACCACCTATCTCAATCAAATAACAGGAAAATAGACCAACGGCAGAAATAATCGACCAATGGCATTTTGTGAATTATTGTTGAATGTTTTTCGGGATTTTTTAAGGATTGAAAAAAGAAAGATTATCCTTGTAAGTTCTGCCGATAGGAAGTTTGATGTGATGTGCAAGTTCTATCTCATGACAGCTTTTTCCACGGATAAGGTGGCGCGGAACAGCATAACTTCTGTGTATTCTGACAAAAGAGTCAAAGATTTTTTTTTGCAGAAGATTTCCCAGAGAATTTAAAATACAGTGATTTTTTTCAAGAGTGATAATTCTGGTGTAATCTTTCAGAGCTTCCAGATACAGAATATCTTTCATATTAATCTGAAAAACCTGCCCTCCTTCTTTTATTTTGATGCAGTTTTCTCCTACCATTGCATCATAGCATTCACATTTTTCTTTCACTTCAAAAAAATCAAAAAGCTTCTCCATAGAGTAATGAAAGCGTTCTGCAGTAAGGGGTTTGGTGATAAAATCTAAAGTGCTGATCTCAAAAGCTCCCGCAGCCAGCTCAGGATGGGAACTTACAAAAATACAGGCAGGTATTTTATGGGCCAGTCTCCGGAATTCAAGTCCGCTCATGCCCTGCAAATTAGTCTCAATAATCAGGAGATCGGCGGGAACGTCAAGGTAGGGTATTGCCTTTTCAGCAGAGTCAAAAGAGGCAACAATTTCAATGTTTTGATATTGTTTGATATAATGCTGAAGAACCAGTCTGTCCAGTTCATCATCATCAATAATCATACATCTGATATGGGTAATCATGATATTCCGGAGATTAGTTTTTAAGTTAAATATTTAAAAATCAGAAATTTATTACATAAAGTTATTGATTTTTTATAAACCTTTCATCAGTAAACTTAAATTTATATTAAAATATGTTATTAAATAAAAATTGATTTTGTTTTTTTTCTGAAAAATATTAACTTGTAAAAATCATAAACATAGACAGAACTTAATGTTAGAAAAGAAAGAACATAACTATGAGAAAGCGGTCTTAGTGGGTGTTATTACTCAAAATCAAGACGAAGAAAAACTGACAGAGTATTTAGATGAACTTGAGTTTTTAGCTTTCACAGCCGGAGCAACCGTACAAAAGCGTTTTACCCAAAAACTGACTCAGCCGGATTCCAAAACCTTTATAGGAAGTGGAAAAGCAATTGAGATAAAAGAATATGTAAAAGAAAACGAGATCGGAACTGTGATTTTCGATGATGAACTTTCTCCTTCACAGCTTAAAAATCTGGAAAGAGAGATGGAGGTTAAGATTTTGGACCGTACCAATCTTATTCTTGATATTTTTGCCCAAAGGGCTCAGACTTCTTATGCAAGAACCCAGGTAGAACTGGCACAATATCAATATCTTTTGCCACGATTGACGAGAATGTGGACTCACCTTGAGCGTCAGAAAGGGGGAATTGGAATGAGAGGTCCCGGAGAAACGGAAATTGAAACTGACCGTCGTATTATCCGTGACAGAATTACATTGCTGAAAGAAAAACTGAAGACGATTGACAAGCAGATGGCGACTCAGCGTAATAACCGTGGGAAAGTAGTGCGTGCAGCTTTGGTAGGATATACCAATGTTGGAAAATCTACTTTGATGAATTCTATTTCAAAATCTGAGGTTTTTGCAGAAAATAAACTATTTGCTACTCTGGATACCACAGTAAGAAAAGTGGTGATCGGAAACTTACCATTTCTGCTTACGGATACGGTAGGGTTTATCAGAAAATTACCTACTCAGCTGGTAGAATCATTCAAGTCTACTCTGGATGAGGTTCGTGAAGCTGATCTTTTGATTCATGTAGTGGATATTTCACACGAAAGTTTTGAAGATCACATAGAATCTGTAAACCATATTTTGATGGAAATCAATGCCCATCAGAAACCAATGATTATGATCTTCAATAAGATTGACGATTTCAGTTATGAGAAAAAGGACGAAGATGATCTTACCCCTTCAACCCGTAAAAACATCTCTCTGGAAGAGTGGAAGAAAACATGGATGGGGAAATCAAAATATCCAACGGTTTTCATTTCTGCTTTAACGAAGGAAAACTTCCCGGAAATGAAGAAAATGATTTACGATGAGGTAATGAAGATTCATATTTCCAGATTTCCATACAATGATTTCCTTTTTGAATATTTCGATAACGACGAGGAAGAAGAAAGAAACAATTAATGAAGTATCACTTTTTCCTTTTATTCATCATATTTTCAGTTTTTGGCTTCAGCCAGAAATCAAAACTTGATTTAAAAGCTATTGAGAAAAGTCTCAAAAATTCTGATTCTCCTTACAATTATGAGAAGCTTATTTTTAAATATAAAGGATATCCGAAGTCTTTGGACAGTATAGAGTCGCAATATCTTTACTATGGAAGAAATTTCATAAAAGATAAAGTAAATACGTCAGATGATAGCTTTAAAAGTCTTGCTGAAGCCTTTAAGCAAAACAATTTTGCAGACTGTATCGGGCAGGGAAAAGCTTTGTATTATAAAGACCCTACGAATCTGGATATTTTGCTGATCCTTCTCAGAGCATATGATTCTGTGAAGGACGGCAGCAACTTTATGCATCATCTGAATCAATTTCGTTCACTTACTGAAGGAATAAAACTTTCAGGAGACGGGAAATCTGAAAAAACCGCCTATATCGTCAATTCCGTAGGAGATGAATACATTCTGCTAAACATTCTGAATATAGGACAGGATTATACGAGAAGCTCAAAACCTGCTAAGGATGGCATGTTTGATGTTTGGGAAAAAGAGGGGCAGCAGCTCTATATTAAAATACTCTATTTGGAACTAACCAATTAATCATAAAACAAGAAACACTTAGTGGAATTATATTATTCATTTTCAGCATTAATCGTATTAGCATCAATATTTGCCTATCTCAATTACAGGTTTTTAAAACTTCCAAGCACCATCGGAATTATGGTGATTGCCATTGTGGTGTCTATTTTTCTGGTAATGTTCGGAGAAACAGTGCTTCCGAGAACTTTCGGACATCTTCACAATCTAATGAACGGTATTGATTTTACCGAGGTTTTGATGGGAGCTATGCTTAATTTTCTGCTCTTTGCAGGAGGAATTCATATTAATATTAATGATCTGAAAGAACAGTTCAGGCCTGTAGTAATATTTTCCACAGTAGGCGTTGTGATTTCTACTTTTGTGGTAGGATTCGGAATGTTTTATCTGCTTCCTTATGTGGGCGTTAAGCTTCCTTTTATCTACTGTCTTGTTTTTGGTGCCCTGATTTCACCTACTGATCCGGTAGCGGTTCTGAGTGTACTGAAACAGGCAAATGTATCAAAATCACTTGAAACAAAAGTAGCCGGAGAATCTCTGTTCAATGACGGTATGGCGGTTGTGGTCTTTACAGTGATTTTACAGCTGGCAGTCGGGAAAGAAGTGGATCTGAGTGTTGAAACCATCGGATTGCTTTTGCTTAAAGAAGCCGGAGGTGGTCTTTTACTTGGAGTTCTCCTTGGTTGGGTTACATCAAGATTGATGCGTGAAGTGGATGATTATATTATTTCCGTATTAGTAACGCTTTCTGTAGTGATGGGAGGATATCTTATTGCAAGGCAGATGCATATTTCAGGGCCGTTGACAATGGTGGCAGCAGGATTATTTATGGGAAACTTCAACAGAAGCTTCAAAATGAAATCCGTTACTCAGGATTATCTGATTAAATTCTGGGAACTGATTGATGAAATTCTGAATGCAGTATTATTCCTGTTCATCGGATTTGAACTTTTAATGATTAAAGATCTCAGACACTTCATGATTCCTGGATTAGCTGCTATTGTGGTAGTTCTGTTTGCAAGATTTATTTCTATCTGGGGACCTACGAAATTTACCTCTTTGAGAAGAAGTTTCAGCCCGCAGACTGTAAAAGTTCTGGTTTGGGGAGGAATCCGTGGAGGAGTTTCTATTGCACTGGCGATGTCTATTCCTAAAAGTGAATACAGTGAGATTATTTTAAGTATTACCTATTGTGTAGTAGTATTCTCGATCATTGTTCAGGGGCTTACCATTGCCAAGGTGGCGAACCCTAATAAGATTGCAAAAGAAGAGGAAGAGCAGGAGAATACTGCCTTAGAAGAAAAAGCTTAAAAACGCTTGTAATATGAGCATTGTTAAAGAAATACAGGAAGCACTAGCTATTCTTTCCATTCCTGAAAAGGCAGAATTCTTTCCGAGATTTTTCAAAACAGGAAAAGGAGAATATGGGGAAGGCGATTTGTTTCTGGGAGTAAAAGTTCCGGATCAGCGCTCTGTTGCTAAAGAGTATTATTCGAAAATCAATTTGGAAGAACTCAGTATATTACTTTCTTCAAAATACCACGAACACAGGCTGACGGCTCTTTTTATGCTGATTTTAAAGTTTGAAAAAACAAAAGATAAAGCAGTAAAAGAAGAAGTGGTAGCTTTTTACCTGAACCACCTTCCTTATGTCAACAATTGGGATCTTGTAGACTCTACCTGTTATAAGATTTTAGGTAGATATGCTTTTGAAAACCAGAAAGAAAGCCTTCTTAGGAAGCTTTCTGAATCTGAAGAAATGTGGCACAAAAGAGTGGCTGTTGTAGGGACGATGCATTATATAAAAAAGGGATCATTTGATCTTACTAAGGAATTCGTAACCAGAAACCTGAAGCACCCGCATGATCTGATGCATAAAGCCAATGGCTGGCTATTAAGGGAAATGGGAAATAAGAATGAAGGAGAATTGATCCGTTATCTGAATTTATATTACAATGAAATGCCCAGAACCTGCCTTCGGTATGCTATTGAAAAGCTGGACGAAGATCTTCGTCAGGACTATCTGAAAGGACGTGTTTAAAAAATAATATACGGAAATAGTACCGTGTTTTCCCCTAAAAAAGTACCGGGAAACAGCTATTTATGCCCGAAAAATCAGAGATTATAAGGTTTTAAGTCCAAAATTGAGTAATTTTGTGGCTTTAAACCTAATCATGAAAAATTTCCTCAGATTATTTCTTCTTTTTTTTCCTTTACTATTTCTTACAAGCTGTTTCGATATCCTTGATAAAGTGAATGTAAAGGCTGACGGAACAGGAGAATATACCATTATTCTTAACGCCAGTAAAAGCAAAACGAGGCTGGCATCCATCTCAAAAATGGAAACTATCAACGGGAAAAAAGTTCCGAAAAAGACCGAAATTGAAAATAAAATCAATGAAGCGGCAAAAATTTTCAAAGGAACTCCCGGAATAAGCAATGTGAAAACATCCATGGATTTTGATAATTACATCATTAAACTGAGCTGTAATTTCAAAAAAATTGAAAACATCAATGCCGGCCTGGAAAAACTGAAGGCTCAGAATATATTGGGTAAAATGGTTCCAACGCAGGTTTACAGCCAGAATCTTGAAAAAAAGACGCTGACAAGGAATAAAGTCAATACATTCAAAGCAGATTACGACAAGATGAGTAAAGCGGATAAGGAAGTTTTTAACAATGCGAGATATACTTCCATTATGCAGTTTGAAAGTACAGTGAAATCACAAACAAACAATACATATGTGCTTTCTCCCAATAAAAAAGCGCTCAAACTGGAAGCTGATATTCTGGATCTGATCCTTCAGAAAAAACAAATACAAAACACTATTCTTTTTCAATAAATTTCTAAACTATAGTCATGAAATCTATCTTATTAAAAACACAAAAAATCCTTTTTGTACTCTTTGGTTTTACACTGATTTTTGCCCAAAATAGTATGAAAATCCCCACTGATGCTGTATTTTATATGGAAGTCAACGGGAAACAGCTTAACAACAAAATCAACTGGAATAAACTGAATCCTTTGCTGCACGAACTGAGCAAAAATAATAAAGAAAACCTTTCTTGGACAGATTATTCCAAAACCGGAATCAAATATGACGCTGTTCAGTACCATTATGCAAGCTTTAATGACTCCATTAAGGCATACAATACTCATTTTATCATTGATAATAAGGAGAAGTTTCAGGAATTCATCAATTCTGTCAAGAAAAAAGGACAGGAAGTTTCTAATAAAAAGAACTATTCTTATGTAGATATTAATGATGATATTTTCGTGGCATGGAACGGAAGCCGCGCGGTTCTTAGGATGATAAGCTATACCAAACCTTACAAAGATCTTTGGTCAACAGAAGCCGTTGCGGACAGTACTGCCGTTGCCGTTGACAGCGTTTACGCAGAAGAAGGAGATACAGCTTATACAGATGAGCCGGAAAAACCTTTTGATTACAAAGAAGAAATCAAAAACCTTAAGGATGATATTAAATATCTGAAGGAAAGCATCAAAGATAACAACAACGAGATTGCAAGAATCCAGAAAGACATCAAATACCTGCAGAAACATCATAAATATCCTGCAGAGAAGGAAAGTGCTGAGAACCCCGAAAACGGAGAGGAAATGCCTGATGATGCTTATGCTTACGATGAAGAAGAGGATAAAGCATACAAAAAAGAGCAGGACTCTATCCGCAGAGAAAACTTTAAGATCGTTAAAAAGAATGCTGAAGATCATTTTGACCAATATTTCAGCTCAAATCTGGAAATTGAAGTTCCTAAAGAAATGCTGACATTCAGAGACACTAATTCTGATGCTTTTGTCTACACAGATTATGGAAGAATAGTGAATGAAGGAATCTATGGTAAGATGACGAAGTTCTACAGCTATGGGCAGTTCTTTAAAAATATGTACAATTCCAACTATTCTTACAATCTGTATTTTGATAAAGATAAAGTAAGGCTTGTTAATAATTACCAGCACAAAAATGCTGACCTTCAAAAGAATATATCAGCTATTTATAAAGGAAAGAAGAATAAAAAACTGCTGGAATTAATCAATGAAAAAAGCGTTGGCTACTATGCAATGAATGTGAATGGAGCCAAATGTTTTGATTTGATGTACAGCCTGCTTCAGAATTCCGGAGAAAACGAGTATAAAAAGGAAATGGAGCTGGTCATGGAAACGATGAAAATTGTTCTGGATGAAGAAGCTATTACCAAAATTGCACCCGGAAACGGAATCTTTGTTTTAAATGAATTGAAATCCAAAACAGTAGAGTACACGGATTATGAATATGATGCTGATTTCAACGAAAAAGAAGTAAAGAAAACCAAAGAAATTGCTGTGCCTAACTTCACTTTTGCTTTTGCAACAGAGAATGAAGGCTACTGGAACCGTATTTTTGATTTATTGGCTACCAACAAGAAATTCTCTAAAAGGTTCTCTAAAAAAGGAAATCTGTACACCTTTAAGGAAGAGAAAGACGGGGGATATATAGATCAGCTGTTCTTCACTGTAAAAGATGGTGTTGTTTATCTGATGAGTTCTGCGGACAATATGTTGTCTGTAAACCAATCTGATATTTCCAGAAAATGGGCAAAAGATTCAGCTAAATATCCATTGTCAGGAAGACTGGATATCCAAAAACTTTTAACAGGTTTAGATAAAGAATTCAAAAGCCCTAAAGAGAGAAAAGCCCTTGATGCCTTTAGAAAAAATGTAGGAGAATTGTATTATAAAACAGAAGTGAAAGGAGAGAGTATCCAGACAGAAATGAATTATAATATTAAAGATTCTTCGGAAAACAGTTTAATGTATTTCTTTGATGTATTCGATCAGGTTTTTAAAACAAAAGAAACAGAAGAGAAACCACAAATTTTATAGATGAATAGAAAGAAGATTATTGTCCCGTTAATTGTATTGCTCGCTATTGCAGTATATTTTGTGGCCTTTCATAAGAATAAGAGCCTCAAATATATTCCTGGAAATGCAGATGCAGTAGTTTTAATTGATGTAAAGAAACTAACGGGACAATATCTCTTCAGCCTGATAACACATCCTTCACATTGGTCCGGAAACAAAGCTAAAGGCAAGAGTTCAGGTTCATTGAAAGAGGCGGGAATCAGAATTCCTGATTTTTTGCAGATCTTCCATCTTAAAGACACAAAGTTCTCCGAATGGTACAGTGTTTTAGAATTGAAAGATCCACAAAAATTGATCACTTTTTTAAAGAAACAAAATTTTGTAGAGAAAGGGAATAACCATTTTCAGAAGGATAATATTTTTATTATAATCAATGGAGATCATTGTGTTGCAGGGACTTCAGATCTGGCTTTTGAAAACATTCAGAAAAAGCTTCTCAAGACTTCTTCAAATCCGGTTTGGGATGCAGATCAGTTTATTCATCATACAGCGGCAAGCATTTCTTTCATTTCAGGAAAGAAAATTCAAAACTTTTCTATTGATTTAAATGATGATGAAATTGAAATTAAAAACAATTCAAACTCTCAAATTCTTAATGCTGTCACTTCCAAACTCCAAAAGGGAAACCACTTTCTTGATCTGGAATTAGACAAAGAAAACATCAGGAATTTTAGCCGTTTTTTCAATAAAAGTATTGCTGATTCTTCACAAGCTGTTTATCTGAAAGCAACGGCAGATCTTGAACAGGTCAATGACACGATTATCAGCTATGAATATGATGACAATTTCAATGAAGTTGAAAAAAAGACCTTTCAAAAAATAACCCAACCCAATTATACTATAGATATTAAAAGTGATGATCCTGAAAGAACATGGGAATATTTCCAGTCTAAAAAGTGGATCAATAACGAAAATCAATTCACAGCAATTCCTTTCCTGCCGAATCAAATCAGCCGAAATAACAACGGTGTTGCGATCAAATCAACCCGAAAACCAGTATCATTATCACCTCAGTTAAAAGAAAATTATATTTTCATCAGAAACACTGCTCTGCTGTATTCCTCTTTGAAAACTTTAGGCAATACTGAAAAAAGAATCATTTCAGATATAGATTATATACTCTACGGGAATAAATCACAGGATTACTGGATAAAAATAAAGGCTAAAAACGGAGAATTACCCTTAATTTTGCGATGGTAAGTATAGAAACCGAATAAAATTATTTATTAATGGCTCCATCAGACATCGCATTGCTCAAAACTTTTACTCATTATTTTTTGCATCTCGTTTTTCCCGTTTTTATTGCATTGATCTTTTACCGTAAAAACTGGAAGAAGGCTTATTTTATTCTCCTGGCTACCATGCTGGTAGATCTGGACCATCTTTTTGCCAATCCTATTTTTGATCCGTCGCGGGGAAGTATAGGTTTTCATTTTTTACATTCATATTATGCCATTGCGGTGTATTTTTTGCTGCTGTTTTTTAAAGGAGATATCAGAATTATAGGAATTGGACTTCTGTTTCATATGTTTACAGATTATCAGGACTTTAACTTCTGGCCGCATTAAAATATTATTAATATTTTCTTTTGATATTTAAAATTTCATAGATTTTTTGTATTTTGTAGTCACTTATGAGACCTAAAGAATTCTTACATTATACCTATATTTTTCCTCTCCTTGCGGTAGGGTACTACTTTTCCGGACTGATGGGATCTGGGGTTCTTTATGATATTCTTGCAGGTGTTTTACTGATCGGAAGTGTATTATCAGCAGTACACCATGCCGAAGTAGTGGCTCATAAAGTAGGGGAGCCTTTCGGAACCATTATTCTGGCTCTTTGTATCACCATTATTGAAGTTGCGCTCATCATCTCGCTGATGGTGGCCGGCGGAGATCAGGCGATCACGCTGGCCAGGGATACGGTTTTTGCCGCTGTAATGCTTATTCTTAACGGAATTCTGGGAATATGTATTCTTGTAGGCGGTGTTAAATATCATGAGCAATTCTTCGCAAGAACCTCTGCAACTACTTATCTGGTAAGTATTGTTTCTATTCTGGTACTTACCCTTGTTCTTCCTAATTTCACTTCAAGTGTCAACGGACCTTTCTATAACGAAGCTCAGCTTATTTTTATATCCATCGCATGTCTTGTTATTTACGGAGTTTTCCTGATGGTACAGACTGTGCGCCACAGAAGCTATTTTATTGTTCCTGATGAACATCCGGAAGAACATTATATTCCTTCACTCACAAAAACGCTTATCAGCTTTGCTTTTCTTGTGGTTTGCCTTGTTATTGTTGTATTGATGGCAAAAGGATTATCAGACACGATAGAAGGGATGGTACAAAGCCTTGGTGCTCCAAAATCCCTTGTTGGGGTCATCATTGCAGCCGTAGTATTACTTCCGGAAGGGGTTGCGGCAATCAGAGCGGCAAGAGCCAATCAAATCCAATCCAGTTTGAATCTTGCATTGGGTTCTGCACTGGCTAGTATTGGATTGACTATTCCAGCGGTTTCCGTGGTATGCATCATGTACGATATTCCATTGGTTCTGGGCTTGGACAAAAAGGATATTATATTGCTTTCTTTATCCGTATTTATCGTAATGCTTTCATTAAGCCGCGGAAAAACAAATGTCCTCTACGGAACTGTTCTATTGGTGAATCTGGCAGCTTATATCTTTACGGTAATTGTGCCTTAAAAGAGAAATTATTATTTGAAATAAATCTGGGATTTTGTACCTCGTACACCGAAATCCCGCACCCCGAAACACATTACAATCTCCTCGCCAAATCCATCTTGAAAGCCATAAGCTTTGCTATGTTTTCAGACTTGTAGACTGCCATATCTGCATTTTCTCCTACGAAGTTTTCTTCAATAGTGGTACGCCAAAGCAGAAGCCACCTGTCAAAATGTTTCTGTTCCATAGCCTGGATCTCATTAATCGGGAAATGAACGCCCATTGGATTTCCTTTATAAGACATTTGTCCGAAAAGAATAGATTCCCAGAAAGAATACATTTTAGGAAGATGTTTATCCCAATCTACTTTAGCAACATCATTAAAGAAAAATCCTATGGTTTCATCTTTAATGACCTTTGTATAAAATGAGTTGACAAGGTGCTCAATGTCCTCTCTTGACTCCAGTTTTTTCATACCTCAAATGTACTCCAAAATCAAATTAAAACTCAAATGAATCAATTGATAAAATTCATCAAAACAATATTTTATCTTTGCACCAGAAACGGTAAGAAAGAAGATAAGCAAATCCCTCAATTTGCTGTTGTAATTTAAGCTGTTCAAAAATAAATGCTATAAAAATGACAAGAGGATTCAGAAAAAAGATCCGTCAGAAAAATGCGGAGAACAGTGGCTTCGGGACTAATGCATCCGGAAGATTTATCAATAAAGACGGTCTTCCGAATGTTCAGAGAAGAGGAGTGAATGTCTTCAACAGGCTAAGCTGGTATCATACCATGCTGAATCTTTCTTCATTTCGCTTTATTTCTTATTTAGTCATCGCTTATATTCTCATCAATCTTCTTTTTGCAATGATCTATTACCTGATAGGTGTTGAGCATCTGACCGGAATTGATAAAAGTGATCCGTTGAACGAATTTATCGACGTCTTTTTCTTCAGTTCCCAGACCTTCACAACAGTTGGATATGGAAGAATTGCTCCGGTGGGATTTTTGGCCAGCCTTGTGGCTACTTTTGAAGCTTTTTTGGGATTGCTTACCTTTGCCATAGCAACAGGACTTTTTTACGGAAGATTTTCAAGACCGAGAGCATACCTCAGATTTTCTGATATAGCAGTTATTGCTCCTTTTCAGGACTCTCCAGCATTGATGTTCAGGCTTGCTCCTTATAAAAATAATGCACTGACAGATGCTGACGTGATTCTTTCGGCGGCTATTGAAGTCATAGAAAATGGAATTGCCAAAAGTAATTTTTACAGACTGGACACCCAAATGAGCAAAATTAATACGTTGGCACTCAACTGGACCGTGGTGCATAAAATTGATGAAAACTCTCCATTTTATGGCTTTTCCGAAGATGATTTTAAAAATACGGATATCGAGCTTATTGTACAGGTGCGGGCATTTGATGAAGTATTTTCAAACACTGTAGTTCAGCGGTCCTCCTATACTACCAGAGAAATTGTATACGGAGCTAAATTTGTTCCGATGTATTATCCAAGCAAAGAAAACCTTACGACAGTCCTGGATCTCGATAAAATCAATGAGTACAAGAAAGAAGAGATTCCAGATTTTGTAAGAAATAATGAATAAATGAATTTAGATTTTTATAAAAAACAAGCAATACAAAAGCAGAAAGAGCACAAAAAATTTCTGGACGGATTAAAGAAAAAACCACCCAAAAACCTTGATTATATTGTGCAGGAAACCCATGATGAAGTTTTCTCTGAAATAGACTGCTTGCAATGTGCCAATTGCTGTAAAACAACCGGCCCTTTGTACACGGAAAAGGATATTGAGCGTATTGCCAAGCATCTTCGTATGAAGCCCGCAGACTTTGAGGCCAAATTTTTAAGGATAGATGAAGATAATGATAAGGTACTGCAGCATCTTCCATGCTTTTTCCTGAACAGTGATAATACCTGTTCTATCTATGAAGTAAGACCTAAGGCCTGCCGTGAATACCCTCACACAGACCGGAAGAAGATTTATCAGATTAATAACCTGATGCTGAAAAATACAGTGATCTGTCCGGCCGCTTTTGAATTCGTGGAAAAAATGATGAAGAATGTAGCAAAGTAGTTTTGTAGGCAGGAAGTGAGAAGATGGAGCGTGAAGCTGTTACACAAAAAAATGATGGCTCAACTGAGATTAACTTCTAGCTTCAAGCTTCGGTCCTTCAGTCCAATTCGTTAGAATTATTTTTTACTAATTCCTCTTAAATAATTATAAAGTACGTTAAATAAGCTTATTACACATAATTTTATAAATGATGCTTCGTTTAAGTTAAACAATCATTTAAATATTACATTATGAAAAAGTTATTTTTAACGGCAGCGTTTACATTAGTCGGAGTAATCGCAGTATCAGCACAATCAACACCACAAAAGCCGGCGGATACTTCTACTAATAATCCAACGACAACTCAAACCCAACAACCGAATACACAGACTACAAGTCCTTCGGATCCAAAAACTCAACAGGAAAAAACCCCTGCAACTACAATGGAAACATCTCCTGCAACTGACCCAACGGTAAGTACAACACCTACAGATGCAACGAAGCCAGCAGATGCACCTAAAGAGGAAAAGAAAGACAAAAAGAAGAAAAAGTAAAAGTACTTTAGCAAACACTAGTCGGAATCCTGAAATCTCGTATTTCAGGATTTTTTTTGGTCAATTTTTCCTACTTTAAACCGGAGAATCTTATTGACTAAATCCAGCGGGAGATCACCGGAAATCGGAAACTGTACAGCTCCCTTGGAAAATGTATATTTTCTTTGCTCAAAATCTGTTTCAAAATTACTGATCCCTTCAGCTCCGGGATAAAAACCAATGTGTTTTTTATATCCGGCAAAATATACCAAAGGCTTTCCTTTATACCTGAAAGCAGGCATCTGATATCCAATATATTCTTCCAGATCCGGAATCTGTGAATGGATGGCTTGTCTCAGTTCAAGCAGTTTTTCCTGCACTTCCATCGGGAATAGAAGGATATATTCATCAATATTTTTAAAAGTGTTTTTCATGATATAAAAATAAAAAAAAGCGCTGCATATAGCAGCGCTTTCTCCTTTCACTTTTTACTTTTTTCCCATTATCCCGGGAACAGGCTATATCAAAAAAGGTCGGGAATTTTTCCCAACCTTTGTTTTTCTGTTACACAACTCCTTGAGCCAACATTGCTTCTGCTACCTTTACGAAGCCGGCAATATTTGCACCTTTTACGTAGTTTACATAACCGTCTTCGTCTTTTCCGTAGTCTCTACAAGCTTTGTGGATACCAATCATGATTTCCTTTAATCTTGCATCAACCTCTTCAGAAGTCCAGTTAAGACGGATAGAGTTCTGAGTCATTTCTAATCCTGATGTAGCAACACCTCCAGCGTTGGAAGCTTTACCAGGAGAGAATAATACTTTATTATCTAAGAAATAGTTGATGGCGTCTAGTGTAGAAGGCATGTTAGCCGCTTCCGTTACACAAACACATCCGTTTTCAACTAGTTTTCTTGCATCATCTAAATCTAATTCGTTTTGAGTTGCAGAAGGGAACGCAACATCACATTTCACATCCCAAGGACGTTTCCCAGCATGGAATTCAGCAGAAGGATATTTTTTAGCATAATCTTCAGCTCTGTTGTTTCCTGAAGATCTAAGCTCTAATAAATAATCGATCTTTTCTCCGCTGATACCATCTTTATCATAAATGTATCCATCTGGTCCAGAGATTGTTACTACTTTAGCGCCTAGTTCAGTTGCTTTTTTGATAACTCCCCAAGCTACGTTTCCGAAACCTGATACCGTTACTGTTTTCCCTTGGAAATCCTGCCCGATAGTCTTAAGCATTTGCTCAGCGAAGTATACTACGCCGTATCCTGTAGCTTCAGGACGGATCAATGAACCTCCATAAGCAAGACCTTTTCCTGTAAGAACTCCGGTAAATTCGTTTCTGATTTTCTTGTACTGTCCGAATAAATATCCGATTTCTCTTGCTCCTACACCGATATCTCCCGCAGGTACGTCTGTTTCAGGACCAATGTGCTTGCACAGTTCTGTCATGAAAGCCTGGCAGAAACGCATTACTTCCATATCAGATTTTCCTTGTGGATCGAAATCTGAACCTCCTTTACCACCTCCCATTGGAAGAGTTGTTAAAGAGTTTTTGAATACTTGTTCAAAAGCTAAGAACTTAAGAACTGATAAGTTTACAGTAGGATGGAAACGAATACCTCCTTTGTATGGTCCAATAGCAGAGTTCATTTGAATTCTGAAACCTCTGTTAACCTGAATCTCTCCTTTGTCATCAACCCATGGAACTCTGAAAATAATAATTCTTTCAGCTTCAGCCATTCTTTCAAGCAGCTTCATTCCGGTATATTCTTTTTTAGTAGCAATGAATGGAATTACTGTTACGGCAACTTCTTTTACAGCCTGTAAGAATTCCGGTTCGTTAGGATTTTTTGCTTCAATTTTTGCAATAAACTCTTGGATTTTCTGGTCAATATTATATTGTTCCATATATTAAGGTTGAATATTATTGTCAACAAATTTAATTTTTTTTTCAAGATTCACAACACTGTATTTCAACATTGTTAAAAATTAAATAATAATGTTTCGTAATATTATTAAATTGATAATTTGTGTTCAAATTTTATTAAAAATGAAATGTTATGTGTGAAATAATGCAATATTAAGAAATCATTAAATCTTAAATTGCGATGAATTGCCTCCCGGAAAATGATTTTACTTTCCCTAAAAGTTCCAATTCCAAAATTATTGGTAAGATTTTGTGGGTGGGAATATTAATTTTCTGCGCCAGATCATCCAGAGAAATCTGAGGTTGATCTTTAATAGATTGATATATTAAATATTGATTATCAGGTAATTGTATCAATGTCTCGCTGTAAGGAAATAACTCTTCTATTTTTTCTTTAGGACCATTAAATCCAAGCATACTTATAAGATCTTTTATAGTAGAAATGGCTGTCGCTTTATTATGGAAAATCAGCTGATTACATCCCTGGCTGCAGATGTCTGTAATTTTTCCCGGGAGGGCAAAGACGTCACGGTTATAATCATTGGCAAAAGCAGCAGTACTTACAGACCCTCCTCCAAAACCGGTTTCCACCACAATGGTTGCGGGAGACATTCCTGCTACAATTCTATTTCTCTGAATGAAGTTTTCACGGTCTGGTTTCCGGGAAGAACTGAACTCTGTGATTAATGCGCCTCCTTCCTCCAAAATTTTCTCTGAAAGTTTTCTGTTCTTTGATGGATATAAATATTGGAAACCATGTGCAAGAACCGCTACAGTAGATTTTCGGTGAAGAATAGACTGCTCATGAACCTCTTTGTCAACACCCAAAGCAAGTCCGCTTACTGATGTATATCTTGAAGATTGAGTTGTTTCAAAGAAGTCTTCAATAAATTTTTGGCCATAGCCCGTCATATTTCGGGTTCCTACAATACTTACTTTTGACTGTGTATCATCAATCTTTCCTTTCTGATAAAGAATAGCAGGGGCATCATTACATTCGTTAAGCAGTAAAGGAGTTTCACTAAGATGCTTCAGCCTGATCCGGATATTATTCTTTTCGCAAAAATTTAATTCTTCTTCTGCGAATTCCAAATGAGACTTATTTCCAATATCTGAAACTGTTTTTTGTCCTATTCCTTCCAGTTTTTTGTACTCTTTCTTTGCTCTTTTCCATGCTTCCTGTGCACTCCCAAAAGTATGGACAAGTTTATGAAAATGAATATCACCTATCTGGCTGCATTCGCGGAGGGCGATTGTGTAAAAGTATTCTTCGGAAATCATGTGTGTTTTTTTTCAAATGTAATGAAATAAGTTTTTATCTTTTCCTTAATTCATCCAAATGATCCCAAATATCATCTCTTTTTTTATAGGGAAGCTCCATAAAATCCTCCGGATGATTTTCCTTGTATTCCTGCCACAGCTTATCATCCTTTTCACTATAATAATTAGGAAATTCCCAGATAAATTTTTTCTTTTTTTCTCCAACATTTTTAAAAGCAAATGCAATGACACTACCTACTACAGCACCGGAAAGATGGGCCTGCCATGAAATTTTACTGGGTTCCTGCATATTGTAGAACAGTTCTTCCGGAAGCATTCCCCAGACTAAACTTCCATAATACAGTACCACTAGCATTGAAATGGTAAGAAGCTTTGTATTCCATTTGAATACTCCACTGAAGAAAAGGAAGAAGGCAAGAACATAGACCACGCCACTGGCTCCGATTGTACAGGTGTACATATATTCGCCGGAAAAAATGTCGATGGGAGGAAGAAGCCATACCAAAAGCCCTGTTGCCAGCCAGCCGATAATAAAAACCTTGTTTGCAACTAAAGGGTAAAACTGATAGAGCAAAAACATAAGTGCCGCTATGGGAATAGAGTTTCCTATAATATGATCGATATTTCCATGCAAAAGAGGGGAGGTAACTATACCCAGCAGTCCTTCAGGTAAAAGCGGTATAATCGCTCCAAAACAGCTTTGAAAAAATCCCTGCATTTGTAAAAAATACCCGAACCACATTGCAGAAAGCATCAGCAAAGGGTATATAATCGCTCTTTTTGAAATTGCATTTTTAAACATGAGGATTTTACGTCAAATCAAAAGCCAATGATAAATTTCGGAAAATTTGGCGATGAATCAATTTCTATCCACCTGATTTTAAGACAAAAGGTATCAAATTTATTTTCAGACTTATTATTTTGGCATTGATTTTATAGAGATATCTTATTGTTAGGCATTTAAACTTTAAAGAATCCTAATTCTTTAAAGCTGAATTTACCTTTAAAAAAAATTATATTAATATTTTTGCAGTGAAAATTATTTGAGTAATGAAGAAGTTTTTATTGATTCTTTCCTTTTTTATTGGGATTTATGCAAGTGCACAAGAAGAATTGAAGAAAGATTCTGTTGTGGTAGACACAGTAAAATACTGGTCTGTGATAGGGAAAAATACATTAATGATCAATCAGTCTGCCTTTTCAAACTGGGTACAAGGTGGGGCTAATAACGTGGGGTGGCTTGCCGGTGTCAATTACAACCTGACGTACGAGAAAAATAATGATCTCTGGGAAAATATCATTATTTTAGGTTATGGACAAAATGATACCAAAGGAATAGGAATAAGGAAAACTCAGGATGTTATCAATGTTTCTACCAACTATGGGCGAAAATTTTCAAAAAGCTGGTATTTCTCTTTAGGAACGGGATTACAATCTCAGTTTGCTGCAGGATATGAAGACGGAAACAACCCTGAAGCCAAAAAAATCTCAAATTTTATGGCTCCAGGTTACCTGAACGTCGGGATGGGTATCACGTACAGACCTAATGAAGATCTGACGGTAACTTTACGTCCTACCAACGCCAGATGGACATTTGTACTGGATAAAGACCTTCAGACAGCGGGAAGCTACGGTTTGAAAAGCGATGGTGATTCTTCTTTATTGCAGTTCGGTTTCTTGGGAACGGCAATTTATAAGCTGAAAATAATGGAAGATATCTACTTGACCAATACCGCATCGGTCTTTTCAAATTATCTGGATCATCCGGATAGATTGGTATTGGCTTATGGAGCCCTATTGAACCTGAAAGTAAACAAATATATTTCATCCAATGTAACGGTTGATTTGTTGTATGATCACAGTCAAATCGAAAAAACGCAGCTGAAACAAACCCTTGGAATCGGATTCGCTTATACCATTGATAATGGGGTAAAACGCTCTGACCGTAAAGACAGTCAATGGTGGATTAAAAAATAATAGAATTACATCAATTCTAATAGAAAGACACTTCAGGAATGAGGTGTTTTTTGTCATTAAAATACTGTTGTTTTAAGTTGACTTAAGTTTGGGATACAATATGGGGTTACTTAAATGATTTGTTTTCATTGTATTATAAGCAAAAAATCAACTATGTTAAATTCATTTTAAAGTGAATTTTATTTAGGCATAGATTATTATTTATACATTTGTAATAAATCATTATTATGAAGAAACTTTTATTGATCAGTTCCATTTCTTTTGGAGCGATGGCTTTGGCGCAAGAAACTAAAACAGATGCTCCGGCAGCAGACACCATTAAAGCCTGGTCTATTCAGGGACAAAATACATTAATGCTTAATCAGGCCGCCTTTTCAAACTGGGTTGGAGGTGGAGCCAACAACGTAGGATGGCTTGCCGGTGTCAATTATAACCTGACTTATGAAAAAGGAAAAGATCTTTGGGAAAATATTATTATTTTGGGCTACGGACAGAATAATACCCAGGGAACGGGTGTAAGAAAAACTCAGGATGTTATCAACCTTTCTACAAACTATGGTAGAAAATTTGCTGAAAGTTGGTATTTATCAGCCGGAACCGGCCTTCAGACTCAGTTTGCCCCGGGATATGAGGACGGGAACAATCCCGATGCTAAAAAAATCTCCAATTTCATGGCTCCGGGATATCTGAATGTAGGTGCAGGGGTTACCTACCGTCCTAATGATAATCTGACAGTAACTTTACGCCCGGCTACCGCGAGATGGGTTTTTGTTTTGGATAAGGATCTTCAAAAAGCAGGAACTTACGGGCTCAAAAATGATGGTGACTCATCACTTTTTCAGTTCGGTTTCTATGGAACAGCTATCTATAAAATCAAAATCATGGAGAATATAAACCTGACCAATACAGCGTCTGTATTTTCAAATTATCTGGATCATCCGGATAGATTGATATTGACTTATGGAGCAATTTTAAATATGAAAATCAATAAATATATTTCATCCAATATTACCCTGGACCTAATGTATGATCATACTCAGATCTGGAAAACACAGCTTAAGCAGACATTGGGCGTAGGTTTTGCATACAATTTTGATAATGGTAAAAAACGTTCAGATAACAAGGATAACCAAAGTTGGTTAAAGAAATAAACGAGATAGCCTGTAAAAAATAAAAAAGCACTTCAAAAAGAAGTGCTTTTATGTATCAATATATATAAGTCTTAGAATTCTATATCTACTCCTAGTTTCTCTGCCAATAGCTTTGATATTTTCTCTTTTAGAGGCTCTATATCAATGTTTTGCATGGCGTCATTAGCAAAAGCATATAAAAGTAATGCCTGTGCTTCTTTTTTAGAAATTCCTCTTGCTCTCAGGTAAAATAAAGCGTCTTCATTCAGCTGACCTACGGTACAGCCGTGAGAACATTTTACATCATCTGCAAAAATCTCTAACTGAGGTTTTGTATCAATACTTGCACCTTCACTTAGCAATACGTTGTTATTCTGCTGATAAGCATTTGTTTTTTGAGCAATTTTGTCAACAAAAACTTTTCCGTTGAAAACGCCGTGGGCATTGCCATCGAAAATTCCTTTGTAGTTCTGATAGCTTTCACAGTTCGGGAAGTTATGGTGAACCGCCGTATGATGATCTACCAATTGATCTTTTCCGATGATTGTGATTCCATTCATGAATGAATTGATGTTTGATCCATTATGAATAAAGTCAAGGTTGTTTCTTACCAGTTTACCTCCGAAAGAGAATGTATTTACAGTGGTTAAGCTGTCTTTCTCCTGTCTTGCGAATGTGTTGTCGATAAGATAGGTTGTGTTGTTATCATTTTGAAGCTTATGCCAGTCAGCTTTTGCATTGGGATAGGTAAAAATCTCCGTTACAGAGTTTGTCAATACATAAGTGCTGTCAAAATTATGGTGGCTTTCAATCACTTCTACTTTTGCTCCTTCTTCTACGATCAAGAGGTTTCTGGTATTGTAGAATGTGTTTTCCTCCTGATTCTGAGAAATATAAAAAATATGGATTGGTTTTTCAATCACTACATTTTTAGGAACCTTCAAAAAGAAACCGTATTTGCAGTAAGCAAGGTTTAAGTTTGTAAAAGCTTGTTCTTTAGAAGCGATGGTGTTGAAATACTTTTCAAAAACTTCTTTGTGCTTCTCGTCATTCAGTGCGTAGTTGAATGAAAGGAATTCTACATTTTCAATAGAAACTTTTGAAAGTTCTTTATGAAGTTTACCATTTACAAAAACAATCCAATCAAAATTTTCTTCTCCAAGATGCAGTTCATCAAACTGCTCTTTAGTGATATTGTGGCTCTCTTTCGGGAAGAAGTTGTAGCTTTTTTCCGTGATTTCCTTTAGATTGGTATATTTATATTCTTCGTCTTTTTTTGTCGGAAAACCAAGGGTTTGAAACCTTTGAAGAGCTGCTTTTCTACTGTCATCCAGAAATCTGTGACGAAGACTCTCCAAAAATTCATTATGGTTCTCTATAATTTGTTCTTTTAATGCCATTACTGGTATATCTGTGGTTTGCACCATTTTTTCTTTTTTTATTAACTAAAATATTGTTATTCCGAGGAATAGGGAACCCAATTTTTAATACTAGAGATTCTTTTTTGCTGTATTTTATAAATGAATGCGAAAAATTTTAATCTCTGAAATAATATATTTTCTTCTTAGTTAAGAAGCCAGTCGTAACCTTTTTCTTCAAGTTCTAATGCTAAAGATTTATCACCTGTTTTGATGATTTTTCCATCTGCTAAAACGTGAACGAAGTCAGGTTGAATATAGTTAAGCAATCTCTGATAGTGTGTAATCAAAAGAACTGCATTTCCTTCATTTTTAAAATGATTTACTCCATCTGCCACGATTCTTAAAGCATCAATATCCAATCCAGAATCAGTCTCATCAAGAATAGCCAATTTAGGATTAAGCATCATCATCTGGAAGATCTCGTTTCTTTTCTTTTCACCTCCGGAGAATCCCTCGTTTAATGATCTTGAAAGGAAATCTTTCTTGATACCCAGTTTTTCAGATTTTTCACGGATTAATGCAAGCATTTCTTTTGCAGGCATTTCTTCCAATCCGTTTGCTTTTCTTGTTTCGTTTAAAGCAGCTTTGATAAAGTTCGTTACAGAAACTCCCGGAATTTCCACTGGATACTGGAAAGAAAGGAAAATTCCTTTGTGAGCTCTATCTTCAGGAGCGTCTTCACTGATGTCTTCTCCCTGAAAAAGGATCTCTCCACCAGTCACTTCGTAATCTTCTTTTCCTGCGATTACAGAAGAAAGGGTAGATTTCCCGGCTCCGTTCGGCCCCATGATAGCGTGAACTTCGCCTGGCTTTATTTCAAGATTAATACCTTTTAATATTTCTGCGCCATCTTCAATTTTGGCGTGAAGGTTTTTAATTTCTAACATTTTATTTGCTTAAACAAATTATTTTTGAATTCTATATACTAAACTTTCAGGTTGACCCGGAACATCATTAAGGGTCCCGATTTTGATCATACCTGCCTTTTCCAAAACTTTAACAGAAGCTATATTGCTGGGACGGACAATTGCGAATATTTCTTCTTTATCGTCTTGATTTAAACCAACATCTATAGCCTTCTTTGTGAATTCTGTGGCGTATCCTTTCCCCCATGCCTGGGAAGCAAAACGATAGCCTAAATTCAATTTTTCTTCCTCTCCGTAGAGTTTATAGCTCAGTCCTCCAAAACCTATTATATTTTCTGGATCATCCTTTTCAACAATCACCCAGCTTCCAAAACTATATTTTTCCCAATGATCAAGCATTCTTGCAAATGTGCTTTCTGCTTTTTCAAAACTCATGGGCCCGCTTGGATTATGAATATTGGTTTCAGGGTCATGATTAATTTCAAAGAAACTTTCAAAATCTTCTTTTGCAGGTTTTCTTAAAATTAATCTTTCTGTAGCTATCATATTTTTTTTATCCTACTGAACCTTCTAATGAAATTTCAAGTAGTTTTTGTGCTTCAATGGCAAATTCCATCGGAAGCTTGTTCAAAACTTCTTTACTGAAACCATTCACAATCAGAGCGATTGCTCTTTCTGTATCAATTCCTCTCTGGTTACAGTAGAAAATCTGATCTTCTCCAATTTTTGAAGTCGTTGCTTCGTGCTCTAACTGCGCAGTAGGATCTTTAATTTCAATATAAGGGAAAGTGTGAGCTCCACATTCATTACCCATCAATAGAGAGTCACATTGAGAGAAGTTTCTTGCCCCTTTTGCTGAAGGCATTACTTTCACCTGTCCTCTGTACGAGTTTTGAGATTTTCCTGCAGAAATACCTTTTGAAATAATTGTGGATCTGGTATTCTTTCCAATGTGGATCATTTTTGTTCCTGTATCTGCATACTGGTGGTTGTTGGTTACCGCAATAGAGTAGAATTCCCCAATAGAATTGTCTCCCTTAAGGATACAAGAAGGATATTTCCATGTTACTGCCGAACCTGTTTCTACCTGTGTCCATGAGATTTTTGCATTTCTTTCGCAAAGTCCTCTCTTCGTTACAAAGTTGAATACACCTCCTTTACCTTCTTCATTACCAGGATACCAGTTCTGAACTGTTGAATATTTAATCTCAGCGCCGTCCAAAGCAATCAGTTCCACTACCGCAGCGTGAAGCTGGTTTTCATCTCTTGATGGTGCTGTACAGCCTTCAAGATAAGAGACATAACTTCCTTCATCAGCTACAAGAAGCGTTCTTTCAAACTGTCCTGTTCCTGCCTGATTGATACGGAAATAAGTGGATAGCTCCATTGGGCATTTTACACCTTTAGGAATATAGCAGAAACTTCCATCAGAGAATACTGCGGAATTTAATGCTGCATAGAAATTATCTCCTCTCGGAACTACTTTTCCAAGATACTTTCTTACTAAATCAGGGTGGTTTTTAATGGCCTCAGAAATTGAGCAGAAAATAATTCCTTTCTCTGCCAATGTATCCTGGAAAGTAGTTTTCACAGAAATTGAGTCCATTACGATATCTACGGCAACGCCTGAAAGTCTTTTCTGCTCTTCGATATTGATCCCTAATTTTGCAAATGTTTTCAATAATTCAGGGTCTACCTCGTCAAGGCTTGCCAGTTCTGGCTTTACTTTAGGAGCAGCATAGTAACGGATTGCTTGAAAATCTGGTTTTTCATACTTGATATTTGCCCAGCTAGGTTCTACCATTTTCAACCAGATTTTGAAAGATTCCAAACGCCATTCAGTCATCCATTCCGGCTCTTCTTTTTTAGCAGAGATGGCACGGATGATATCCTCATTTAAACCGATCGGGAAATCTTCATAATCAATCTTAGTTTCCCAACCGAATTCATATTTTTTATTTTCTAGATCGACTCTTAAATCGTCTTCTGTATATTTACTCATTATATTTTTTTAGATTTCAGATTTTAGATTCCAAAATTCAGAAAGGTTCTGAGGTCTGCAATCTAGGATCTAAGGTCTTTTCTCTAAAGACTAAATGATTCTCCACATCCACATGTTCTGGATGCATTCGGGTTGTTAAAAACAAACCCTTTTCCGTTCAATCCTCCTGAATACTCAAGAGTTGTTCCTGCCAAATAAAGGATGGATTTTTTATCTATAATAATTTTGATGTTATTATCTTCAAAAATCTGATCTGTGTCTGTTTTTTGGTTATCAAACTTTAAAACATACTCTAAACCAGAGCATCCGCCGCTTTTTACCCCTACTCTTATATAATCTTCAGCAGGGTTAAAACCATCTTCCGTCATTAACTGGATGGCTTTCTCCTTTGCATAGTCTGATACTTTTATCATTGTATTTATTTAGAATGATTTAATGATGCAAAAATACGAACTAATTTCCGCAATCTCAAATCGAAGATATCTATTTTAATGATTCTGATATTAATAGCAAGATTGAAAGGGGGTATTTCTGTTAAAATTAGATAAAATTGTTTTGCTTATGTGAAGATTTCATTTCTCATTTTAACCTTGAAACGTATTTCATATCTATAAATAAAATTGGTAATGAAACAAAAAATAACTGCTTTTTTTGTGTTGCTTTTCACCGCAGTGTCTTACGGACAGACAACAAGATTTGTGTACGAAACACTGGTAAACCCGGATTCCATCAATCTGGTAAGTATGAAAAGCGAAAGAACCTTTCTGGATATTAAAGGAGACCGCTCCTTATTTATCAGCGAAAATAAATTGAAAAGAGACTCTCTTTTTACTTCTCAGAGATCAGAAGCGAAAGAAAATGATAAAAAAGATGGAAAAGATTTTTCAAAGCTTGAAGGAAAGAAACATTTTGAACCGACTTTCTTTGAATATTTTATTTCTAAAAATATTCCGGATCAGAAAGTATATTATTATGAAAGAGCAGCCGGAAAACAAATTTACTATCAGGAAGACAGACCTGTAAAATGGGAAATAACAAATCTTGTGGAGAAACAAAATGGATATTCTGCCCAAAAAGCAGTAGCCGAATTTGCTGGCAGAGTCTGGACAGCATGGTTTACAAAAGATATCCCTGTTTCTGACGGGCCATATAAATTCTCAGGATTGCCGGGATTGATAGTGAAGTTGGAAGACGACAAAGGAGATTATAAATTTGATCTTGCTAAAAAAATTACCATTAAAAATGCTTTTGAAGAACAGATCAGTTCTGATGCTAAACAAAGTACAAGAATTAACTTCCATGGTGATAAAGCCGCTCTGGAATTGGAGTTTGGCAAAAATAGAAAGGCAATGGTCGGAAATAGCGGTGGTGAGGGAAATATGAATATTGGAGGAGGAAGACATAGTGGCGGAATGAATGGAGGTGGCATGAGAGGCGGAGGTCATGGCGGTGGTGGAATGCATCGGGGAATGGGTAACGAAAACCAGAGTTTTCCCATGCAGCAGAATTCTTCTACAGAAAACCATTCTTTTGCCGGAAGTATAGATCAGAATCCAATTGAATTAAAATAAAAGAAAATATAAATGAAAAAATTAGGTATTATCGCATTGGCACTCTTCATACAGAATGTTTCTGCACAGACAAACAGGTTTGTGTATCAGGTGACTATGAAGCCTGATGCCGAAAATAAAACAGATGTCAAGACTGAAAACGCTTACCTGGATATTTCTCCCGAAAAATCTGTATTTTATTCTGAAAACAGGATTAAAAGAGATTCTATCATGCAAAAGGCATTTCAGGGTGGCGGTGGAAGAGGAAGTATTAACAGAGATCAGATGGAAGGTTTGAGAACTAATATCAATTATTCTGTAGAAAAAGATAAAACAAACCAAAAGACATATTTCAAAGACAGAATAGGGCGTGATATCTACTCGTATGAAGAGGACAGGCCTCTGAACTGGAAAATTGAATCGGAAACAAGAAAAATAGGAGAATATAAAGTTCAGAAGGCGGAAACTGATTTTGGAGGAAGAAAATGGACGGCTTGGTTTACTACAGATCTTCCTTATCAGGATGGTCCTTACAAGTTTGGCGGACTTCCGGGATTAATCGTAAAAGTGGAAGATGATAAAGGAGAGTATTCCTTTGATTTAATGAAAAACTATAAGATTGCTGAATTCCCTACTTTGAATCAGTTTGGAAATACATTAAAAGTGAAAAGAACAGATTATGTAAAACAGCAGCAAAAATTCAAAACAGATCCAATGTCATTCATGAGTCAAAGTGGAGGACAAGGTGGATTTTCGACTACTGTGAGAATAGGAGGGGGAGGAAGAGGCTCTGGCGGTGGTGGAAATCAGAATCCTGCCGATATGAGGAAAAGAATGGAAGAAAGAGTGAAAGAAGAAGCCAAGAAAAATTCTAACCCTATAGAATTGCAATAAATAAAAATGCGGTCTCACACTGAGACCGCATTTTTATTTTTAGGAATATAATTTTATATGTGTTTTTTCCAGAATTATTTTATTGTAATACATTAATTCTGGAATAGCTATGCAGTTTTTATTTATAATCTTTATATTGTTTTTGGTAAGTATTGCTTTGTTCTTTTCGGATAACGGAAGGATGCCAAAATGATAATACTTCATTTTCTTTTTTATATAATCATTGACAGCAACTTTTTTCATATTTAAAAAAAGTGTATCGTCGTTTTGTATATTAGAATATCCAGCTATTGGAAAATGAATACACAAAAGGGTCGCAATAATAATTATAAAAGCTCTGTTTCTCATTGTGTAATATAAAATCATAGTCAAGGCATTAATACCCTGACTATGATCTTTTTTAGTTATAAATGGTCAGGACAATACATAAAGTTATGTGCAAATGTTTCAAGCTTTTGCATCCACAAGGGAGATGCTCCCGGTCTTCTATCTTCAACATTATAACCCCAACATGGTGTGTGTTTTAATCCACCATTAATACTTTTCATTGCAGTTTTTGAAAGTTTCGCTGCATTTTTCTTGAAATTTTTTGAATTTTCCATAATTTGGTTTTTAAATTTGTATTGTAATATAATAAAAAATATTTTATTTCAACAACTGGTTGAAAGTATCTCCCTGTCTGATATCTCCAGTGTTGTAGCCTTTCATAAACCATTCCTTACGTTGTGCAGATGATCCGTGAGTGAAGCTTTCCTGATTGACATATCCCTGGCCTCTTTTCTGAATGTTATCATCTCCAACAGCTTCTGCAGCATCTATGGCAGACTCAATATCTCCAGGTTCCAGGATATGCTTACTCTCATTGGTCCTCTTTGCCCAGACTCCGGCATAGAAATCTGCCTGTAATTCTGTAGCAACGGATACTCTGTTCATCTGTTCTTCAGAATATCTTCCGCTTCTTCTTAGCTGATCTACTTTCTGAGTAGTTCCTAAAAGAGTCTGAACATGGTGGCCTACTTCATGGGCAAGAACATAGGCTACCGTAAATTCCGTTACTTTAGCCCCGAATTTTTGCTGAAGCTCACCAAAAAAACTCATATCCATATAAACTTTCTGATCAGCAGGGCAATAAAATGGTCCCATAGCAGACTGCGCTGTACCACATGCTGAAGAAGTTGTATTTTCAAAAAGAACTACCTGAGGAGCGCTGTAATTCATTCCATTTTCCTTAAAAATCTGATCCCAGGTAAGAATATTCCATTTGGCCATCATATCAACCATTTCACCAACCTGTTTTTCACCGGTTGTAAGCTCTCTTTGTTCTCCCGGATTTCCAGAAGACTGGATACTGCCGGAATTCAAAATACCGGATGGATCACCTCCCAAAAAGAATACAATGGCTGCTATAATTAAAGTTCCAAGTCCTCCACCTACAATCATACCACCACTTCCACCTCCGGAACCACGGCGGTCATCAACGTTTCCGCCTCTGTCGTCTGTCCATTTCATACTAATAAATTTATTGGTTAATTTAAATATTTTAAATCAAACTATAAGTGAAAAATATTTAGATATTTATCTGTTTAGTTGTTTAGTTTTTAACCAGTATGAGGTAGACTGATAGGCTGATACAGCATCATCTACCAGTTTCTGCTCCGGATTTTTTAATAATTTTTCATCGTAATACAACTTAAAAGCTGGAGCCAGATCACTTTTTTCCAGTTCCAAAGAATATTGTTTTACCTTTTTTACCGGGGAGATAATGGTTAAATGTCCGTCTTTTATAAATCCAAGATCCTGATAGGTTGCAACATAAGCTTTAGGCTGGAACTCCTGTTTGAAGACATCCTGACCTAAAAACTTAGACTGATAGCTAAAATTTAATAATCCTAGAACGGTAGGCATAACGTCTATCTGAGACATTAGCGCATCAAATTTCTGAGGCTGAACAAATCCTTCTGAGAAGATCATCGCAGGAATTCTGTATTTATCCATCGGAAGTTCCGTTTTTCCGGCACTCGAAGCACAGTGGTCTGCAATGATGATAAAAACAGTGTTTTTATACCAGTCTTGTTTCTTAGCCATATCAAAGAACAGTTTAAGAGAGTAGTCTGTATATTTTACACCGCCTTCACGGGATTTTGCTGTTCCCGGAATATCTATTCTTCCGTCAGGATAAGTAAAAGGTCTGTGATTGGAAACTGTCATCCAGTGATTGAAAAATGGTTTCCCAGATTTAGCTTCAGTATTCATCACCTGAATCGCTTTTTTAGCCATATCTTCATCAGCAACACCCCAAACATTGGCAAAAGTAATTTCTTCAGGTTTAAAGTTATTCCGGTCTACAATACCGTAGCCATTTCCGCCAAAGAAGTCCTGCATATTATCAAAATAGCTGTATCCGCCATATAAAAACTTAACATCATAGCCTTTGGATTTGAAAACACTTCCAGTTGTAAATTTGTTTTTATTGTCATCTCTTTTGATGATACTTTCTCCGGCTGTAGGAGGAATACATAGAGTCAAGGCTTCAAGACCCCGTACTGTTCTGTTTCCGGTAGCATAAAGATTGGTTAACATCAATGATTTCTCTGCAAGGCTGTCCAGGAAAGGAGTGATTTTTTGCGTATTACCATAATGTTCCATAAAATCTGCGGAAAGACTTTCAATAGAAATCAATACAACATTTTTCTTCATTTCAGGTTGCTCAGCAACAATGTTTCTTGATAATGTCTGCTGTGGATACTGGCTCAGGAAATTCTTTTCAGCCTGCTGTTGATTGATCTGTGAGTAAAACTGGAAGTAATCCAGCTCATTATGAGTAAAGGCCCAGTAGAACTTAGGAAGTCCGTTGGCTTCAATTTCGTCAGCAAAAACATTGTCTGACCTGATTTGCATTAAAGATGGTATTGCCAGTGCACTAAGAGCACAAAGTACCATAAAACTACCAAGAAGGACCATTTTTTGTTTAAAATCAGGAAGTTCCAGCAATTCATCTTTTGTTTTTTTATAAATAAACCATGTGATGGCAAGCGTAACGATCATTATTCCTGAAAACAAGGGAACCACAGGATAACTTTCCATGATATTTCCAATGACTTCATTCGTATAGATAAGATAATCTACTGCAATAAAGTTATAACGAACCCCGAATTCATTATAAAAGAAGTATTCACTTACCCCGTTGAAAATAATCAGAAGAACGTACAATAATAATGTAATGAAATATAAGATGTTACGAATCTTAGTTCTTTGAGTAGGAAGGAAAAGCATCAATCCGAAGAAAAGGGTCTTTATTCCTACAAAAACAAGTGCTATCTCCATGATAGAACCTCCATATTGCTTGAAAATGTTGTTCGGAACAAGCCAGATATAAAGAAAGAATAGAACCAATACCCCCAAAATAATGGGACCATAAGGTTTTTTATATTTCGAATTGGACAGAAAGAGGAAGTAAAGCGCAAGAATAGAACTGGCCAATATGAAAACGAAAATATCATTTACCAGACCTATTAACAGGACTTTTATGACCTCGAAAACCCCAAAACTAGCTGTGGTAATAGGGTGAAAAAAGAATACTGTTCTTATTATCAATGAAATAATAAGATAGAAAACTCCTAAATATAGGAACGGTTTTATTTTTTTTAAAAACATGTATGTACTGTTTTTATTAGTTTTCACAAAGATAGTTTTTGTACAGAACTTTTGATAGAAAAAAATAAAAACATCCTTTTTATTAGTAAGGTTTATGATTTACAAGACCCAATAAAAAAGGACTATTAAAAAATAGTCCCAGTATATTGTTAAAGTAATCTGCGGTTAAGAATGTCCAAAACCGATATTTCCTTTTTTATCAGATAATTTCTTTTTGAAATCAATCATTCTTAAAGCGGTAACAGCTGCTTCAACACCTTTGTTTCCAAGGTCACCACCGCTTCTTGCGATAGACTGCTCTTTAGTGTCATCTGTTAGTACGCAGAAAATAGTAGGGGTGTCCGTCATAATGTTACAGTCTTTGATTCCCTGTGCCACGGCAGAACATACATAATCAAAATGAGGAGTTTCCCCGCGGATCACACATCCGATAGAAATTACTGCATCATATTTTCTCTCTTTGCAAAGCTGCATGCTTGCATAGTTGAGTTCAAAAGCTCCGGGAACAGGGAAAAGTTTGATGTTTTCAGGTTTTACCCCTTCTTTTTCAAGGATTTCCAAAGCTGCATCACGAAGATTGTACGTTACAAAATCATTCCACTCAGAAAAAACAATGCCGATAGAAAAATCTTCGGCATTAGTTATATGAAGTGGCTTGTAATCGGAAAGATTAACTGTTGCCATTTTTTAGTAATATTTAGTCATTTCAATATAAGAATCAGACATTCCATTGTCGTAGTCCTGATATTTCTCGTTAATTGCGGAGAAGTATTTTTTAGCTTCTGCATTTTTCTTTAATCCTAAAGCAACGATACCTGCTTTTCTTGTGAAATAGTATGTCGTATACGGATCATCAGAAGCTGTTGCTGCTTTATCTAATAAAGCTAAAGCTTCATCGTTTTTGTTAAGTCCTGATTTTGCATCTGCCATAGCTCCGAATTTAAGTGCTACTAAAGTTTTGTTATCAGATGAAAATTGGTCTAAAAGATCGTAAGCTTCCTGGAATTTTCCTTCTTTGAACTTTAATAAACCTGCATTATAAGATGAAAGTTTACCAATTTTAGTAGAAGAATATTCGTTATATGTACCTACAAAACCTGGGTTGGCTGCAGATTTTCCTCCCAAGGCATCTTTATCTTTACCTTCAGTAAGACTTTTTTGAGCAGAAAGGAAACTTTTCACAGCTTCAGCGTTCTTTGGAGCAACTACAAATTGCTTGTAAGCGAAGAATCCTAAAACAGCTAAAATTAGTGCTCCAAATACAAAACCTAGAGGCTTTGAATATTTTTCAACAAATCTTTCAGTGTTTAAAGCTTCTCTATCAAGGTCTTTAAAGAACTCAACCGTTTCTTTACCTTCTTGCTCGTTCTGAGCACTCTTTCCCAATTTTGCCATAAGTTTTTAAAAATTGAAATGCAAATTTAATTGTTTCTGAGAGATTTACAAAATACTTTATTGGTATTATTATGTAAATGTTGTGAATTTGTTGTTATTTCTCTTAAAAACAGATCGGCTCCGCTCGGTATGGCAAGCATTTATAATGATTGACACACTGAGCGGAGCCGAAATTTATTATATAAATTGAATTTTAATATCCTAAAATATGATACACTTCTGCACCAAATTTTTTCAGCTTTTCATCACCATTCAAGTCTTTTAAGCCAATAAGGAAACTGAACTGGGAAATGGTTGCTCCTTGTTTTTCAACCAGCTTTGCAGCGGCTTCTGTAGTTCCTCCCGTTGCCAAAAGATCATCATGAATCAAAATTCTTTGTCCTGGCTTTATTTGCCCTTCACGGGTTTCAATAACCGCACTTCCATATTCCAGATCATATTTTTCTGAGATGACAGGGGGTGGAAGTTTTCCTGCTTTTCTGATCAGAATGAACGGAACTTCCAATGCGACAGCAATAGCAATTCCAAACAAATAACCACGGCTTTCAATTCCGCAGACTGCATCTACTTTTCCTTTACTGAAGGATACAAGATCAGCAATCACATCTTCGTAAAGTTTTGGATCTAAAAAGATGGGTGAAATATCCTTAAACTGTATTCCCGGAATCGGAAAATCAGGGATGTTTTCAATTGTTTCTTCTAATTTTTTGATCAGTTCTGCTGAAGCCATTTATTAATTGATTTTATAGCTGGAAATTTTCCAGTCTCCGTTTACATTTTTAAGCCCGAAAGTTACTTTTAATGAAGTTGTCTTACCGCTTTTATCCGTTACATCGTAGGTAGCATTTACGCTTGCGCTGTTGGCTGTAGTGCCACTTGTAGTAATATTTTTTACGCTTACATTTTTCACAGATCCGAAACCTGAGGTAGGGTTTGAGAAAGATTCATAGCTTCCCCAGCTTGGATTGCTGGCTGTTTCGTAGGCCGCTTTTAAGTTCTGTGAACTTACACTGTTCAAAAATTTGCTTACTGTATTTTTAGGATCAGCAGTTGGCTGTTTTGGAGCAGCTGGTGCTGAAGGAGTTGTCGCAGCAGGATCTGTAGTTGTGCCAGTAGTTGCATTTGGATTGTTTGGATCAATAACTGCACTTGGTTGTTCCGGTACAGCTGTTGTATCGGTTTTAGGAATTGCAGGAACTTTCAGGGCTGCTGCGTTCACATCAAGACCGATTTTTGACATTTTGAAAGTTTTTGCAGTTGTTTTTACAGAAACCGTGATGTCAATTTTGTTATCTATAACTTTTGCTGCCGGAATAGAGGAGAACTTCAGGTTGAATCCTTTAAAGTTATTATCCTGCATCAGGTTTTTAGCTGTAGCAAGTCTTACTCCGTTACTGAATACTTCAAGTGTTGCTTCCAAACCAGCTCCTGTGAATGATACCGGGTTTCCTGCAGCATCTACAAGTCTTGGTACGATTTGAATGGCAGTAGGAGCTCCGGAACCGTCATCTCCTGTAGGTCTTGTAATAAGGCTTAATGATCCTGCTTTTACATCATTAGGATCGCTTTCTTTAGCTTTATCATCCCCAAAAATATTCATTTCTCCAAGTGATGGCGGGGCAGTACTTGCCCATTCTATTCCGTTTTTCTGTGCAACTTCGTCTGCCAGAGACATAATCTCAGGAACTTTTTTTCCATTGATCAGTTTTCCAAGGGCTTTTAGCTCGTTTACATCACCATCTGCTTCTACGCCAAATGTTTTAAGGATATAAAGAGCCTCATTAAACTTAATCTGCTTAATGGTTGGTAAACTGGAAGTCATATCATTGATACTTGACTGCAGTGTTTTAGTATTCGTAGCATCTACATGATCTTTCTTACATGCTGTAAAAAGCAACAGACTGAAAACAAGTAGAAAAGAAAACTTTTTCATTTTTATTTGGTTTGTTGCAAATTTAATAAAACCTTTATTAATACTGGATTTTATTTTTTACTTTATGTTTTTTGCTTATTTGTTGTTGTTTTCCGGAAATAGATGCTGTTCTTTTAATTTTAGAATTCAATAGTGATATTAATAATATGGAAAGTGAGTCTGAGCAGAGTTTTCATTATTTTTTATTGGTTTGTTCTTTTAAATCACCTTTGAAAAAACTGCTGAAAATAGTCTGCATATTCGGAAATGACGAATCCTGCCAGTAAGAGGTTTGGTAATTGCTATTGTCTTTATCAAACTTCACTTTCTCAACATCATTGTCATTACTGAAGCTAAGTTCTGTTGGATAGAAATTAGTATATACTGCTAGCTGATTGTAATTGGGTTCACTTTTATGTTTCAATTTTACAAAAGCAAGCTCATTATATTCCAGGAAATCTTTAAGCGTTTTTTCTGATCCTTTTTCAAAAGAGATATTTAGTATTGTCCTTAGATCATAAAATCTATATCCAAAGAATGAAAATTCTTTTTCCTGAAGTACGCCGCCTGTTACCTCAATCTGATCTTTGCGGTCACCTTTTAATTCTTTAATGTTATTTTTTGTTGTTTTATATTCTTCCGGATTTCCTACATTTTTAAGCTTAGGAATCTGAAGAGAATTGCCATAGTCCCATGATGAAGTTTCTTTTTTCTCATTTTTAGGTTCTGTCAGTCTGAAAACTCTGTACTGTTCTACATTGGTGCTTTTCAGTTTTTTGGATTTATTATCAAAAATGTAGGTTACAACTCCGTCTGCATAACTATTCAGCTTATTGTTTACCGTTACATAAGTGTTAAAATTTCCCTTGATGAAAATGTATTTGGCAGGCTTATTATTTTTAATAACAACCGTTTCAATTTCTTTTACCTGGTCATTGATCTTAATGACCGACTGATCAAAATCGGAATAGGATAGGGTGGCAACAGGAAAATTATTATAAACCAGCTGAAATTTTTCCTGAGAGGGTGACAGAGACTGCTTGTCAATCTTACCATCAATGTCAGAGTAGGCGAGTATGCTTCCGTCTTTGCCAAATACGGAAACTCGGGGAAGAGGGCTATTGTTTTTTTCAGAAACAAAAGTAATGACCTGTGCATTTGTGAATACGGAGATCAGAGAGAACAGAAGGTAAAAAAGGTGAATTCTTTTCATAGCAGAATGTTATTTTCGGTGTTAATAGTAAAACAGACTTTTATATAAAGACGAGAAAAACAGAAAATGGTTGCCTGAAAATTCTTATTTACGTCATGGCATAAAAAAAGACTGATTGTTTAACAATCAGTCTTTTGTAATTTTATTTTGTTACAAGTCCTTAGAAAGGATACTCATAAATTTCAGATTCGTGTAAGAATGGGTTTCCTGTAGGAATCAACTTCAGTTTAGATAAAGCTGAAAGAACAGTAAACATAAATAGTCCCGCTACGAATAGAACTGCTCCCAGGATTAACAAGAATACTTCAGGAGTGTTCCAGTATGGTCCTACCGTTCCCGGCATTACCATGTTGAAGTAATCTAAAAGGTGTCCTAAGATAACTACTACAGCCATTGTGGTAACTACTTTGTAATTTCTCTTGATGCTGCTGCTTACTAATACCAATAGTGGTAATAAGAAGTTAACAATCAGCATTGGTAAAAATGTAGTACCATAGTGCTGGAATCTACCGAAGAAGTAGTTAACCTCTTCCGGAACGTTTGCATACCAGTAAAGCATGAACTGAGCGAACCATGTATATGTCCAAAGCATACTTGTAGCGAAAAGGAAAACTCCTAAATCGTGTAAGTGGTTGTCATTGAACTGAGGAAGGAATCCGTTTTTCTTAAGATATACACTTAGTAAAATGATTACAGCAATACCACTTGAAAGGCAGCTAACCATTGAATACCAGATATACATTGTAGAGTACCAGTGAGGGTCAATAGACATCAACCAATCCCACGCCCATGCTGCAGAAGCAAATCCGAAGAATACGATATATCCTACTGCCCATCTGTAAAGGAATTGATATTCTACTTTTGATTTTGTCTCGTCTACTTTTTTAGACTGAGCTTTTAATTTCCAAGCAAAGAAAGAAGCACCAATCACATAGATTAAAGTTCTTATTGCATAGAAAGGAATATTTAAGAATCTTTTCTTTTCAAATAGGATCACATCAAAATGTGCCGATTCCGGGTTTGTCAATTCAGGATCCATCCAGTGGAATAAATGGCCATTATGAGTGATGTTTAAGATCATCAAGATAACCAGGATTGCACCACCGTAAGGAATATAAGATGCAATAGCCTCCATTACTCTTGTGATGATAATAGGCCATCCTGCGTGAGCAGCGTGCTGAATACAGTAGAAAAACAGTACAGCGCAACTTACTCCAAAGAAAAAGACAGCTACAAAGTGCAGCGATGCTAATGGCTGGTTGTGAACCTGAAGTTCAGCATGCTCTAAATGAGCTGCGTGATCCTGTGGTCCAACCATTTCACTTGAATGTGTAGGGGCATCATGACCAGAAGCATGAACAGCTTCCATCATTTGTTCTATTTTCTCAGTAGAAATTCCTTTGTTCATAAAGAAACCAATACCGAAAAGAACTAAACCTACAACAAGAAGTATTATAGAAGTTGATTTTAATTTTGGTGAAAAACTATACATTTCTTTTCTTATTTTTTAGTTTCGGTAGTCGTTTCAGTTGTTGCTGGTGCCGCCGTTGTAGCTGCTGCCGGTGCTGCTGCTCCTTTTTTGAAAGCACTCATCACATACAATGCTACTCTCCATCTGTCTCCTGCATTCAATTGTCCCGCATAAGATCCCATTGCATTTCTACCGTTTGTTAATACATAATGAACAGATCCTACAGTAATTTCTCTGTCTGCATAGTTAGGTACTCCAGAGAATGCCCCACTTTGCACGATAGGTCCTTGTCCATCACCTCCTGTTCCGTGACATGCCGCACAAGTGTGATCAAACAATATTTTTCCTCTTTCAATATCCTTAGCTGCATTAGCTGGGTTTAGAGGAGATACTGTAAGTTTTTTAGAAGCATCATACCCAGCGTTGTACTCGTCAACATTTTTAGGTAGTAAGCTTTCTTCAAAAACGCCATCTTTATTTTGAGAAACTGATCCTTCTACCGGAGAAAGACCTGTTGCACCACTATTTTTAACAAAAGCAGGAATTTCATTTTCATGATCTGAATAAGCATCCTGTGCTTTCATCAATGGATCATAAGCTACCGGAAAATACATGTCCGGGAAATATACCAGCGGAGTATTCTCCTTTGGTCCGCAAGAGTTAAGTAAAACCGTTGTTAAACCTAAAACTGCTGTAATTTTTAATACATTCTTTTTCATTTTAAGCGTCTTTAACAGTTATTTCTTCAACTCCAGTCTCAATAAGCAACTGTTTTACAGATTCTACATCTTCAGTTACAAATTCCATCATGAATTTATCATCAGTAGTTCTCGGGTCTGGGTTCTGAGCAGGAGCTCCCGGATACATTTTGTTTCTAACCAAGAAAGTTAAAGACATCATGTGAGCAGCACAGAATACCATTAGTTCAAACATTGGAACTACGAATGCCGGCATGTTGTGTGCCCAGTCGAAAGCTGGTTTACCACCGATATTCTGAGGCCAGTCATGGTTCATCACATACCAAGTTACAGTAGCACCGATAGTAACACCGTAAAGAGCATATAAGAATGCAGCATCAGAAATTCTGGTTTTCTTTAACCCTAAAGCCTTGTCTAGCCCGTGAACCGGAAACGGAGTATATACTTCGTTTATAGCGATTCCTTTATCGTTGAATGCCTTAACGCCGTTCATTAAATCGTCGTCGTCAGCATAAAGTCCGTATACAATTTTAGTGGTGCTCATCTCCTTCTTTTGCTTTATAAGTTTCACCTGAGATTTTCAAAATCGATTTTAATTCAGCCTGTGCAATTACAGGGAATGTTCTTGCGTATAATAAGAATAATACAGAGAAGAATCCGATAGTTCCCAAATATACACCTACATCAATGATCGTTGGCTTAAACATTGTCCATGACCCTGGTAAGTAGTCTCTTGAAAGGTTGATAACGATGATATCAAAACGCTCAAACCACATACCGATGTTGATGATTAATGCAACAATGAATGTCCAGATAATGTTCGTTCTTGCTCTTTTGAACCAGAATGAAGCCGGAATCACAAGGTTACAGATAATCAATGACCAGAATGCCCACCAGTAAGGTCCTACAGCAGCACCTGGAGAAAGATATGTAAAATCTTCAAATCTAGATCCTGAGTACCATCCGATGAAATATTCAGTAGCATAAGCTACGGTTACCATACCACCTGTAAGAACGATTACGATGTTCATAATTTCGATATGATACATTGTAATATATTCTTCTAAGTGACAAACTTTTCTTGCAATTAACAATAGTGTCTGTACCATTGCAAATCCTGAGAAGATCGCACCAGCTACGAAGTAAGGAGGGTAGATTGTTGAGTGCCATCCTTTAATAACTGAAGTTGCGAAGTCAAAAGATACGGTAGTGTGTACTGAGAATACAAGTGGAGTTGCCAAACCTGCAAGAACCAAAGAAAGTTCTTCGAATCTTTGCCAGTGTTTTGCTTTACCACCCCAACCGAATGCAAGGAATGTATAAATTTTTCTAGTCCAAGGCGTTTTCGCTCTATCTCTGATCATTGCAAAGTCAGGGATTAGTCCCATGAACCAGAATACAGTTGATACTGAGAAATACGTAGAGATCGCAAATACGTCCCAAAGTAGAGGAGAGTTGAAGTTCCCCCAAAGAGAACCGAATTGGTTTGGTAAAGGGAATACCCAGTATCCAACCCAAACTCTACCCATGTGGATTACAGGGAAGATTGCTGCCTGTACAACCGCAAAGATCGTCATCGCCTCTGCAGATCTGTTTACAGACATTCTCCATCTCTGTCTAAATAATAATAATACTGCTGAGATTAGGGTTCCGGCGTGACCGATACCTACCCACCATACAAAGTTGGTGATATCCCAACCCCAGTTAATAGTTCTGTTAAGCCCCCATGCTCCAATACCTGTCCCGATAGTGTACGCAATACAGCCGAATCCATAGAGGAATAGAACTAGTGCAGCATATAGTGATATCCACCATAATTTACCTGCTCTTTCTTCGATAGGTCGTGCGATATCTTCTGTAATATCGTGATAAGTTTTGTGACCAATAATTAGAGGTTCCCTTATCGGAGCTTCGTAATGTCCTGACATTTTTTACCTATTTATTATTTAAACTTTATTTTTCTACTCTGTTTCTTACTTTAGTGTGATAGAACACGTTTGGTTTTGTTCCGATCTCCTCAAGTAAATAATATCTTCTGTTAGAAGCATATTGCTCTCTAATTGCAGAATCTTTATCATTCATATCTCCAAATGTCATTGCTCCCGTAGAACAAGCTTTAGAACAAGCAGTCTGGAATTCTCCATCCTTCACTTTTCTTCCCTCTTTCTTAGCCTCAAGAATAGTATTCTGAGTCATTTGGATACACATTGAACATTTCTCCATTACCCCTCTAGTTCTTACAACTACATCCGGGTTAAGTACCATTCTTCCTAAATCGTTGTTCATGTTGAAATCGAACTTGTCATTTAGGTTATAAGTAAACCAGTTGAAACGTCTTACTTTGTACGGACAGTTGTTTGCACAATATCTTGTACCGATACATCTGTTGTAAGCCATATGGTTTTGACCTTGCTTACCGTGTGAAGTAGCCGCTACCGGACATACAGTTTCACATGGAGCATGGTTACAGTGCTGACACATTACAGGTTGGAAGATTACATCCGGGTTGTCTGCAGGGTGGTTTAATGCACCTCCGTCTCCGAATGCAGTACCATACAATTCAGGTACAGCCATTCCTTCTTTCAATCCTTCGTATACTTCTACTTTTTGTCTTGAAGAATAGTAACGGTCAATTCTTAACCAGTACATATCTCTAGACATTCTTACCTCTTCTTTTCCTACTACAGGAACGTTGTTTTCTGCCTGACAAGCAATAATACATGCTCCACAACCAGTACAAGAGTTCAAGTCGATAGATAAGTTGAAGTGAGGTCCATCCGTATCATCGAAAGCATCCCAAAGATCAATTTTTCTCGCTGGAAGTGCTCCGCTGATGGTGTGGTATTCCAAAGGCTTATTCCATCCCTTGTGCTCATCATCAAAAGCAACGTTAATGAATTCAGCTAAAGGAACTTCCTTCGCGATTTCATAACGACCCATTAATGTGTTTTGAAGCTGGATCCCTGCAAATTCGTGATCTTCTCCTGTTTTCTCGATTTTAACACCTGAAAGAACAAGGTTAGAACCATCGAATAAAGGATAAGCATTTACACCAGTATCTGCAGTTGCTCCTGAGTTTTTCTTACCATAACCAAGCGCAAGACCTACAGATCCTTCAGCTTGTCCTGGTTGTACAAATACAGGAACGTTTTCTATTTTTACTCCGTTTACAGTAAGGTTTACAATAGAACCATCTAACTGCATTCTCGCGTTAAGATCGTTGTCAATTGCAAATTTCTCTGCATCTTTAGGAGAAATTGTAAGGTAGTTATCCCAAGACATTCTTGTAATTGGGTCAGGTAATTCTTGCAACCAAGGGTTGTTAGATTGAGTACCGTCTCCCATTGAAGTCTTAGTGTATAATACTAATTCTAATTCTGAAGCTTTGAAGTTTCCTAGTTCAGCAACAGCCTGTGCAGCGTTTCCGCCTGCGTAAGATAAAGTTGCAGCGTTTGTAGAAGCATTAATACCGTTATACAATGCTTTGTTGAAAGAAGTACCACCTAAAAGTGAAGCAGAGCTTGCTTTTAAATAATCGTAGTAGTTGTTTGCTGCATTGTTTTTACCATTTTTCCAAACCAATAGAGATTCTTCAATCTGTCTTGATTTGTAGATTTTCTGGATAGTAGGCTGCATCAATGAATATACTCCTGTCTGTGGTTCGATATCTCCCCAAGACTCTAGCCAGTTAGCTACAGGAATTACAGCTTTCGCTGCTTTGTACATTTCATTTTTCTTATCTGCTACAGCAACTACATAAGGAACTTTTGATAAAGATTTTTTGAAATCTTCTCCTTTTGGATGAGAGTAGATAGGGTCTACGTTGTTTGTAACCAATACACCAACCTGTCCACCGTTTACCCATCCTAAGAATTCCTGGTATCTTGCACCGTTAAATTCTTTCAGTAAGTTTGCTTTACCTGTGAAAGCTACTGAACCTAATTTCTGGTTGATTAAGTGTGCTAAAACCTGTGCTCCTTTAGAACCGTCAGCAAAAACAACAGCTTTGCTGCCTTTTGCTTTCAATTCGTTAGCAATTTCAGTTGCAGTCTTATCAGTGGTACCACCTCCTACGATTGCATTGTAAACTTCAACTAATGTTTTGTTTACAGCACTTGGCTTTAATCTGTATCTTGAGTCAGCGTTAGCACCAGTTAATGACATGTTAGATTCCACTTGGATGTGTCTCAACATGCTTGCTCCCGGTTTTCTAGCTGCTGCATAAGAAGTTTCTAAGCTTGAAGCGTTATAGTCTCCTAAGAAATCGGCCTGGAAAGAAACTACCAATTCAGAACCTTTAAGGTCATAAACAGGCAATGCTCTTTGTCCGAATACTTCCTGAGCTGCATCTAATCCTGCAGAATAAGGGAAAGCATCATAAGTTACTAATTCAGCTGTAGGATATTTAGCTTTAAATTCAGCGAATAACTTTTTGAAAGTTGGTGAAGCAAAAGAGTGTGATAAAACAACAATCTTTTTGCCAGACGCTTTAGCTTCTTCTAAACCTTTAATCACGAAACTGTCTACTTTATCGAAAGTTTCATCTTTACCGTCTAGTTTAGGCTGCTTTACTTTATCATTATCATAAAGAGAAAGTACACTTGCCTGAGCTCTTGCGTTAGTTTTACCTAAATCACCACCAGCCGGGTTTGGTTCAATTTTGATTGGTCTACCTTCACGGGTTTTTACTAAAACACTAGCAAAGTCGAAACCGTCAAAATATGTTGAAGCGTAATAATTAGGGACTCCCGGAATAATATCATGCGGCTTTACCACATAAGGAATCGTTTTGATTACCGGAGCTTCGCAGGCAGCTAATGTAACTGCTGCTGTAGAGAATCCTAATAATTTCAGGAAATCTCTTCTTGAAGTACTTGATCCGTTTTTCTCAGCATCTCCAAGGAAATCTTCTACCGGAATTTCTTCCTGAAACTCTTTCTGAGCCAGCTTATTATTCAAAGCTGGATCTTTAAGTTCATGAATACTTCTGAATTGTATTTTGTTTGAAGCCATTTATACTTCTAATTTTTTAGTTATTAATAATGACATTTACCACACTCAAGACCTCCAATTGCATCTACAGTGATCTTACCTCCATCTTGAGGATATTGTTTTTTCAACTTGTCATGTAGATTTTTGAAGTACTCTTTATTATAACCGTTGTTCATATCAACTTCAGTCGTTCTGTGGCACTCGATACACCATCCCATAGTAAAGTCGTTAGCCATTTGAACAACATTCATTGTATCAATTTTACCGTGACAAGCTTTACATACAACATCAATTTTGTTGTTAGGATTCTTTTTGTTGAAAGAATTGATGATCGCTTGTTCTCCAGCAATTACGTGCTGAGAGTGGTTGAAGTAAACGAAATCTGGCATATTGTGGATTCTTGTCCATTCAACCGGTTGTGTTTTTCCTGTATACTGTTGTTTTGCAGGATCCCAACCTGTTGCAGCGTAGATCTTCTGGATTTCTCCATCATAGAATGCCTTATCTTTTCCTGGCTCCATGTAGTGATCTGCGTTGTATTCAGAAATTGTTCTGTGACAGTTCATACAAACGTTCATAGAAGGAATTTCAGATACTTTTCCGTATTTAGCACTAGAGTGACATAGCTGACAGTCAATTTTTTGCTCTCCAGCGTGAATTTTGTGAGAGAAGTAGATAGGCTGCTCAGGTTTGTACCCTTTGTAAACCCCAATCCACATCAACCAGTTCCATACTCCATAGGCCGCTAGGATAGCAAGGATTGCTAATAAACCTTTACCAATGTAGTGGAACTTCTCATACATTTCACTGAAAGAACGAACTCTTGTTTCATTAAGTCCAGCTAAATCTTCAGATTGACCCAGTTTTACCAATTGTCTCAGTTTTACCAAGATCCAAACCAATAAACCTGCGATCGCTAAAAGTGAAATGATAACAACGTTTGTAGTAGTTTTGTCTGCAGGTGCTGCAGTTGCTCCCGCTGTAGCAGTTGCTTTATCATCTGCCTTTGGCGGCTCCGGAGCCGGAGGATTAGTAGTGAAAGCTAAAATGTCGTCAATATCCTTATCTGTAAGATTTGGAAAGACCTGCATTTCAGTCTTGTTAAACTTTTCAAAAATCTCATTGGCGTATTTATCCCCAGAAGCTCTCAGAGCTTTGTTGTCTTTGATCCACTTGTGAAGCCAATCTTTGTCTACACCACCTTCTGTCTTTACTCGTTCTACAACCCCCTTTAATGGTGGTCCAACAACTTGTTTGTCCAGCGCGTGACATGCAGTACAATTCGCTTTGAAAAGTTTCTCTCCGTTTTTAGGATCGCCGTCTTGCCCGTAAAATGAAGCACTGGTTGATAGCAATAAGCCTATCGCGATCAACGTTTTTTTATAATGCTTTCTCCAACTAATCATTTAAATTATCTTATGTTAGTAAATTATTGAACATTCAATCAATTCGGCAAAAATAATATTTTTAACAGGAATTTAACGGTATATCGAAAAGGGAAAATATCATTTACGTTTAATTTGTATTGATTCTAAATAACCTGTTTGGTATAGTTTTTTAATTTGTATAAATTTGCGAAAACAAGTTTAAATGAAAAATTTGATTAAAATATTTTCGATATTATCACTATTTGGTTTTTATAGTATTGAAGCCCAGCAAGTTGTTAAAAAAGATACCCTTTCGGGTACGGAGCTTGTTATGACAATGGATTCCAAAATAAATGCAGCTTTGGAAGGAATTGAAGGAAAATGTGCTAAAGTTACTCCTGCAAATTCTTCTAAAGATTCCGGTTCTAACGATATTGGAGTTTCTACAGGGATAAATACAAAACCTCCGAGAATCTTTGTGCCGAACCGAGAACTTACGAATGCTGAAATTTGTAAGAAAAATCCTAGAATTTTAGGTTTTAAGATTCAGATTACAACGGTGAAAAGTAATGAGGAAGCCAATGAAGTAAAGTCTTATTTCAGAAAAAGATTCCCTAACCTTAAAGTGGAAACAGATGCCTCTTTAAGACCTAATTATAAGATTTTAGCAGGAAGTTATTTCACAAAACAAAGTGCAGCGAGTGATCTTTCGAGAATCAGAGAATATTTCAAATCTGCAGTAGCAGTACAGTACAGAATTTTCTGTGCAGAAGCAAAATAGAATTGACTCATTTCAACATAAAAAACAAAAAGCTGAGAAAAATTCTCAGCTTTTTTTATTGATAATAAGTTTCCATAAACCAGAAAAATTCAGTCATTCGAAACAGGTTGTTAGCCAGTAGATATACAAATAGTAAGATCACTGTTAATGTTAAGATTGACATCATTTTAGGGGATGACCTGTAGGCGTAAAAAAGCCATCCTAAAAGAAGCGGGTATACGAAAACAAAATGTCCTCCGTAGATAGAAGAAGTATGAAGTCCAAACCTCATTACACAATGAATAACAATGTCAACGAAAAAAGAAATGGCAATAACCTGAACCCATTTGTTTCTGAAATTTTTAAAATAACTCCACATTATCAGGATCAGTAATATAGCTGTAAAAAAGTAAGGAAAAGCAGATGAATAAAGGTCCATATAAAGCCCTTTAAAGTCAAATCCTTTCATATTATGTTTATCCGAAATAATAAATCCAGGGAAAAGAATGTTACCCCCGAAAAAGAAGGAGAGAATCATGTCCCAGGTGGGCATTGATTCTACATTAGAGAATTTTTCGTACTGTTGGTTGGTTTTGGAAAAGATATTCTGATATTTAAAATCAATTCTGTTCAAATACAGCAGTACAAAACAAATGACTGCAACTGCAACTCTAAACACCACATTTCCGAATTTTTTCCAATCTCTGAAAATATTTTTTTCAAAAATAAGGGGAACAAAAACTTTTACAAAATTGGTAATAGTAAGCCCGCCAATGGTAATTCCGGCTAGCGAAAGAGCAATAGCTGGAGTTTTTTCTTCCTTTCTGAGTTTTATTGCTGCATAATAATTGTATAATGAGAGTAAAAATAGCGTGTATGTGAAATTTTCCGGAGTAAAGGATAATATGATATTGGTTGAAAAAACTCCAAAAAACAAGACAATTAAAGTACTTAACCAGAGAGGAAGGCATATAATATTCTTTAAATATTTAAAAACCTGAACAATGTTTAAGCTGATGATGATATTGCTAAGCCAAGCCAGTGTAAGTCTGAAGTTAGCGTCCATTTTTCCACCTGAAATCAATAATGAAAACTCTCTTACCCAGTTGAAAAAATAATAGGATAGAGGATGTCTTTCAAAACTTCCCCCTGTCATAAGGATAGATTTGTTATCAAAACTGAAATAAGCATCCCATGGAATTCTGCTGTCAAATATAATCCTGTAATGAAGGGCAATATATGAACCTAAAATGCCATAACAGATTATAAAAAACAGAAAAACTGCCAGTTCGGTATAAGTGGAAGGAAAAATCAGTTTAAAGAAATTGATGATTTTTGTTTTGATAAAAGACACGTGTCGGATTTTTTGCAAAAGTAAAATAAAAAAACCACCAAAGTTGGTGGTTGTGTAAAGATTGTATAAACGTTGTTATTGTTTGATTACTTTTTCTGTGGTAGACGTTCCGTCTGCGAAGTCTATTTTTAACAGATAAGTTCCTTTTGGAAGCGTAGTAATATCTGTATTTCCGGAATCGTTCGTCTTAAGGGCCTTACCCGACATATCAATAACGGATGTTGATTTTATTTTTTTATCAGTCTTAATATTTACCTCTCCTTTTGATGGATTAGGATAAACGGAAAGATTGTTATTCTTTGTTTTTGAAATCTCATTGGTGCCAAGAGTTCCGTTAGCAATAACCTGTACATCATCAATTGAAACTGCATCAGCATCATTTGCAATATACTGGAATCTTACTTTTACGTTTGCTTGCCCTATATATGTGCTAAGGCTTTTCTGGACAGTAACTGTGTTATAAAAATCAGTATCTATATTACCGTCACCATCATCAGTAAAACCAGGTTCGCTGTCTTCATTCCAAAGAGTAGTCCAGCTGGATCCTCCGTCTGTTGAGATCTGTGCAAGAAGGTTGCCCTTGTTCAGGCTTATCATATAACCCCAGCCAACTTTTACCTTGAAGCTGAAAGTTGGACTTGCAGCTCCTACTAAGCTGAATGCAGGGCTTACAAGATGGGCTGTGTTGGCCCCTGAGATCCAATCAATAGTGGCGGAATTATTTCCGGCAATAGTAAACCTTGTTTTTAGTTCAAGAGAAGGAGCAGAAGTCCCGGGAAAAACGGTACTGGTTAAATCCCAGGCTCTTGATGCGTTTGTATTAGACTTGGTCCATCCTGTTGGAGGAAATGTAGCCCCTTCGAAACTTTCCGAAAGTAAGGTCTGGGCATTGCTGTATAAGCATGATGCCAATGCTAAAGAAAATACAATTTTTTTCATATTAAAGATTTCTCTAAATGTAGTGAAAATATTTAATATGACGACAACTTGATAACAAAGTATGTGTTTGGTTGTTAGTTTATTACGAGCTGCATGAAAGTGTAGAACATCCTGCAGTGTCATCATAGCCGGATGGTCTTTTAACAGAGAATTCGGGGTAAATTTTCTGATATGGATTTTCAAGGGCTTTAGTAAGCTTTTCCAACATTTCTTTTTTGCCGTTGCTGATTTCTTCAATGCATTCATAAAGAAGATAATTTCTAAGAATGAATTTTGGGTTTGTTTTTTCCATCATGGCCAATGAAGTCTCTCTTGGAATAGAGTTTAACTCTAATCTTGCATTATAATTCTTAATGAAGCTGTTGAGCTTTGTCAGCATTTGTTCATTTAATATGATATAGGAAACCTCTTTAAAATGTTCTTTTATATCGGTGTCCGGAGTTACTTTCTCCAGTTGGCTGAAAAACAGGGTGTAGTCTAGCTGAAGTTCCTGCATTAATCCCTGCCAGTTGGTGAAAAAATTTTCATCTTCTTTTTGAAGCTGATCAAACCCAAATTTTTTACACAGCATTTGATCATGAGCCTCCCAGAAATAAGTTCCAAAATTATTTAAGGTGTCTTCTAAAAACTTTTCATCTTTAATTAAAGGGTGAAGTGCATTCGCGAGCTGCCAAAGGTTCCATTGGGCAATCTGTCCCTGTTTTCCGAAGGCATATCTTCTTCCCGGAAGGTCTGTGGTATTAGGGGTGAAATTCAAATCATATTCATCCATCATGGAGTAAGGTCCATAATCAATAGTTAATCCCAGAACAGACATGTTGTCTGTATTCATAACTCCATGTACAAATCCTACTCTGAACCATTCCACCATTAAGTTGGCGGTACGGGTACAGATATTTTCAAAAAAGTCTTTGTATTTCTGATTGTCTGATGATGTGATTTCCGGATAATAGTTTTCAATAGTAAAATCAGTCAGTTCCTGTAGTGTATTGTATTCTCTTTGGGCAGACATCAGTTCAAAATGTCCGAACCGTAAAAAACTTTCAGCAGTTCTGATAACTACTGCGCCTTTTTCAAGTTGAGGATTTCCACTGTACATAATATCACGCATTACATCTTCGCCCGTAAATGCCAGGCTGAGTGCTCTTGTTGTAGGAACTCCTAAATGATGCATTGCCTCGCTCATCAGATATTCCCGAACAGAAGATCTTAATACGGCTCTTCCATCGGCATGTCTGGAATATGGGGTTGCTCCGGCACCTTTCCATTGAATTTCTGTTTTTTTTCCTGCTTCATTTGTGATTTCACCGGCAAGTATTGCTCTCCCGTCTCCGAGTTGTCCTGCCCAGTTTCCGAACTGATGTCCTGCGTATGCTGTAGCATAAGTTTGAACGTTTTCCGGAAGTTTATTTCCAACCAGAAAGTCCAAGTCTTTATCTTCAAATTTTCCTAATCCTATTTCTTTGGAAAGAACTTCATTAAAAGCAATCAGTTCAGGTTTATCAAAGCCGGCAGGTTTGATGGTGGCAAATAAAACTTTTGGAGTGTTTCTCTGCATAGAGTTATTTGAAAAATCACCTGGAAAATGCTCTATAAAGGGTTGTCTGATACGTTCGATATTCATACTTCAAAGGTATTAATTATAAAAGAAAAGACCTTCCAAATTATTGAAAGGTCTTGTGTATTTCTAAAAGAGAATTTATTTATTAAAATCTACTTCATCATTAGAGTGAAGATTTTCATTGATGTTGTCCTCTTTCTTTTCTGTAGGTTTTTTAGGAGCAGGATCTACCGGTCTTGGATTTTTGATCTCATCGATGGTCTGAAGACTTCCGTCATCACCATATCCCCCGCTTAAGCCTTTAAGGTTTGAACAGCCGTCTTTCCAATCGGAAGGTTTCACAAATTTATCATCAGGAGTAACTCCTAAACTCTTATCTGCCCAGACTTTCTTCATGAAAATAGCCCATATTGGCAATGCCATTTTTGCCCCCTGACCTTCACCGGTTCCAAAGAAGTGGGTTGCCCTATCTTCCCATCCAACCCATGCTCCGGTTGCTAATTTTGGTGTGATTCCCATAAACCATCCGTCGGAGTTATTCTGAGTTGTTCCCGTTTTGGCTGCAATTTCTACTGCTTTTGAGATTCCTCTTCTTCCTAATTCTCCGGAAGCGGTTCCATACTGTGCCACACCTTTCATCAATTCAATCATGGTGTAGGCGTACATTGGGTTCATGACCTCTTTTGGTTCTACATTTACTTCCTTGATTACTCTACCGTTGGCATCTTCAATTCTCCAGATCATTTCCGGCTTATTGTGATTACCATAATTGGCAAAAGTACTATAAGCACCTAACATCTCATAAATAGTAATGTCTGATGAACCTAAAGCAATTGTATTGTTTCTCGGGATATCTTCTGTTACTCCAAGATCTCTTGCAGTCTGGATTACAGCATCTACTCCTGTCATTTCAATTAATCTTGCCGCAACAGGGTTTTGAGAGTGTGCTAATGCATCTTTTAAAGTAAGCATTCCTCCTCTTCCCGGTACATGCCATCCGTTATGATCATAAGTTCCGTTAGAAACAGCTGAACAAGGAGTCATTCCCAGTTTCATGATCGCAGTGGCATACACGAAAGGTTTGAATGTAGATCCTACCTGTCTCTTACCTTGCTTAATGTGGTCATACTGGAAGTGCTGCCAGTCGATACCACCTACCCAAGCTTTGATCTCTCCGGTTCCCGGAACCATAGACATTAGTCCTGCCTGTGCAATTTGTTTGTGGTACCTGATAGAATCCCAAGGAGACATTTCAACTTCTTCTTCTCCGTTCCATGTGAATCTTGAAGTTTTGATAGGTTTTTTGAATTCCATCATAATGGAGTCTTCTGGCATTCCGTCAGCTTTTAACAGCTTGTATCGTCCGGTTCTTTTCATGGCCTGAAGCATCACATCTTTGATCTGTTTGTCATTAAGATAGTAGAAAGGTCTGTTCTTTCTTCCTCTTTGTTCTGCATCAAATCTTTTCTGAAGGTCCGTTAAGTGTTCTTTGATTGCTTCTTCTGCATACTTCTGCATTTTAGAATCAAGAGTAACATATATTTTTAACCCGTCTTTATAGAGGTTAAGTTTTTTACCGGTTTCTTTTTCATGAGTTTCAAGATACTTATCGATCTCTTTTCTCAGATAGAATTTGTAATAAGCCGAATACCCGTCAGTAATACTTTTAATAGGGTGGAAGTCTACTTCAATAGGAGTGTTGGCCGCTTTTTCATAGGTAGCGGCATCAATATATCCTGTTTTCTGCATCTGATCCAATACAACATTCCTTCTTTCTTTTGCCTTTTCAGGGTATCTGTAAGGATTGTTTTTTCTTGGGTTTTCAAGCATTGCTACAAATGTTGCAGCTTCAGGTAATGTAAGTTCCGAAGTTTTTTTGTTAAAATAAACTCTGGAAGCCATTTCAATCCCGTTAGCATTGAAAAGGAAATCAAATTTGTTGAAATAAAGAGTAACAATCTCTTCTTTGGTATATCTTTTCTCAAGGCTTACCGCTACTACCCATTCTTTTAATTTCTGGAATGCTCTTTCAATTTTATTTTGAGAAGCATTTCCTGTAAAAAGAAGTTTTGCCAGCTGCTGGGTGATTGTAGAACCCCCACCACGGCCACCACCATAGGCTACGGCTCTGGCAATAGAATATAAGTCGATTCCTGAATGTTCTTTAAAACGTTCATCTTCCTTAGCTTGAAGGGCATAGATCAGGTAAGGAGGAAGATCCTTATAAACGATAGGCTGTGTTTTTTCCTTTTCGAATTTACCCAGCATAACTCCGTCTGAAGAAATGATTTCTGAAGCGACAAAGATATCAGGGTTTTCAAGTTCTTTTACATCAGGCATTTCCCCAAGGAATCCTTGAGAAACCGCAAAGAAAAGTCCCGAAATACCCAAAACTACCGCAACAAGTCCAATCCAAATAAATGAGACCCATTTTTTCCAGGAGGTATCTTTCTTTTTTTTAGGAGGCAGAGGAAATGTTTTCCCCTTATTTCCTGCATTTTTTTTGTTTTCTTCCATTTATGGTTACGGTTTAGCCGTTTCTATTTTTACCCCAATATCCTCAATTCCTGAAAGGTTGTCATTTCTCATCGCCTGGGTCAGACTGATTTCATATTTTCCCTTTCCCGGAAACTGATAATTCAATTTATACTGAAACAAAGTTTCCTTTGTGTCACCAAACCCTGTACCAAGCCATTCTCCATTGGGTTTTGCCAGTACATAATTCAAGGTATCAGTTTCCTTTTTTTTGTTCTGGAGATTGGTGAAATTCACAATAAATCTTATATTGCTGTAAGGATAACTATTGTTGTTTCTTACGACAAATATAATATTTTTAGGATTCTGCGGATCTGAAATTTCAAGATTAAATTTTTGCTCATTTTTCTTATTCCATTTGTTGTCAACGGAATTCATGATGACATCTCCTCCTGAGGAAGAGTTACAGCTAAAGAAAAGGATAAGGGAAAATAATCCTAAAATTTTACGCATTATTATCTTTTTTTGGAGGATATTTCTTTTTAAATTTCTTCTTGTTCGGGTTGTTTTGTGGCTTCTTGTCAGCATCAGAATTACCCTCTACTTTTTCCACAGGTGCTTTTTGCTGCGGGTGTTGTTTTTGAGGTCTGGGCTGATTTCCAGATTGAGCATTAGGATTTTCTGGTTTTTCAGATCTTTCCGGTCTGTCTTGTCTCTCCGGTCTGGTTCTTTTTTGTCCTTGTGATTGTCCTTGTTGCCCCTGTTGGTTATGATTTTGCCTGTTTTGGTTGTTTTTGTTCCTGTTTCCTCTGTTTTTCTTTTCAAAACGATCCACGCTGTTTTCCTGGATCAAATCAATATTTTGAGCAGAAGCTTCCGGCTGTTTCAAGTCTTCCAGAGGAAGTGTTTTTTCTCCTCTTTTATTTTTTGAAATCAGTTTTTTCACCAGATCTATATCGAAATCATACCATGCAATGGAGCTGTCTACATAGGCAAACCACATTTTCTTTTTGAAAACATCAATTTTGATACAAAATGCTTTCCCTTTTTCTGTTTCTAAAGTAGTTGAAGAAGAAGGAAAATTGCTTAAAGCATCCAAATAACTGTCAAGCTCATAGTTAAGACAGCACTTAAGCTTGCCACATTGTCCGGCTAGTTTTTGAGGATTAATGCTCAATTGCTGATATCTTGCCACATTGGTATTTACAGATCTGAAATCCGTAAGCCACGTAGAACAGCAAAGTTCACGTCCACAAGAACCAATTCCGCCTACTTTTGCAGCTTCCTGTCTGAAACCGATCTGTTTCATATCGATTTTGGTACGGAATGCTCCGGCGTAATCTTTAATTAACTGTCTGAAATCCACTCGGTTTTCAGCGGTGTAATAAAAGGTGATCTTTGAAGAGTCACCCTGGTATTCCACATCAGTAACTTTCATTTCAAGGCCTATTCTCTGAGCAATTTTTCTTGCTTCAAGTTTTACACCATCTTCTTTTTTTCTTGCTTCCTGCCATACCTCAAGATCTTTTTGGTTGGCCTGTCTGTATATTTTGAGTGCCAATTCTTCAGAAAACTTTTTCTTTTTCATCTGAATCTTTACTAATTCTCCCGTAAGGCTTACAACGCCTACATCGTGTCCCGGACTTGATTCTACTGTAATTACGCTACCAATATGTAAAGGAATATTATTTACATTCTTATAAAACGATTTTCTGTCATTTTTAAATCTAACTTCTACAAAATCACACCTGTTAGGCGCTGGATTGTTGATGTCAGATAGCCAGTCAAAAACACTTAATTTATAACTATTCCCGCAGGTATTTACACTTTCACAGCCATTTGCGGTTTTCTTAGGGCCGCAAGAATGTGCAGAATCGCCGGATGTTTTACATCCACAACTCATATTATTATTATTTATAATCTGCAAATTTATGTATTTTTATCTTTATGCAATTCTAAAATACTTAAATAACCTGAATTCGGAACAAAACATTAATGTTTTTTAAGCAAGAATGAAAGCTGGAGACTTATGGAGGCTTGTTATAAAGGAAATAATTGAATAGGAGATTTTTTAACTTTAACATTTATTATCATTTGATTCCTTTTTCTGAATTGCAGAGGTAAGATAACTTAGAAGTTAAACAACCGTTTAATATTAAACACTGAAACAAGGATTGTTTTAAAATGTTCTTAAATGTTTAATAATGAAAATTTTGGCTTTTGTTTAATTGAAGGTATTATTTTAAACATAGTTTTCTTTTGATATATTGTTTAAAATATTAGGAAATATTAACAGACGTATTCAAAATAATTTTATATTTGGCTTATATAATAATAGTCTATGAAAAAAATATTAGTATCAACTGCTTTATTGGCGGGAGTTCTATCTTACGCAGGAGGCTTCAGAGTTTCCCTGCAAGGGGTAAAACAATTGGCAATGGCGCATACTAGTGCTCATGCCGAAGACGCGAGTGTGACATTCTTTAACCCTGCGGGTATGTCATTTATCCCTTCCAAACTGAGTGTAGTGGCAGGAGGGTTTGGTGCAAGTAATAAAGTTACTTTTCAAAACTTCAATACTTTACAAAGTGCAGAAACAGATAACCCAATAGGGACTCCTTTCTATGCGGCGATTACTTATAGACCAATAGAGAAACTTACCGTAGGTCTTAGTGTTACAACACCTTTTGGAAGTACAATAAAATGGCCTGAAAACTGGGAGGGTAAAGAATTGGTTCAGAAAATGGAATTGAAAAGTTTCTATTTCCAGCCAATGGTCTCTGTAAAACTGGCTCCTTGGGTGTCTTTTGGTGCTAGCTATATCTACGCAAGAGGGAAAGTAGATTGGGACAAAGCGGTGACGCAATTCGACGGGAAAGTTAATATTAATGATGACAATGCAACCGGACACGGATATGGATTCGGTTTCTATTTCAGACCTGATCCGAAATTAGACGTGAGTATTGCCTACCGTTCAGCAATAGATATGAAAGCTAAAAAAGGAACGGCTACATTCCAGTTTCCATCACAATCTGTTTATACACAGCTGAAACTGAATGCAGCAGGGCAAGATGGTTTCTCAGCAGTTCTTCCATTGGTTGAAGAGTATACAATTGGTTTAACCTATAAAGTGACACCGAAATGGCAGGTTTCTGCAGACTTTAACTACCACGGATGGGAAAGATATAGTAAGCTTACTTTAGATTTCGACAATGCTCCTATTGGAAACAATCCGTCGGATGCTACTATTCTTACCAATCCTAAGAACTTCAAAAACTCCAAAACTTTCAGATTGGGAACTCAGTATGCGTTCACTAATATGATCTATGGACGTTTGGGAGCTTATTATGATGAAGCACCTTATACTACGGATAACTTTATCCCGGAAACCCCTTCATATGATACTTATGTAGTGACAGGTGGGGTGGGCTTCAAGCTGAAACAATTCGGAATTGATGTTGCCGGAGGATATGCAATGCCTCAGTACAGAAAGGTAAACAATGTTAATATAGGGCTTAACGGACAGTCAAAAGCAACAGCTTTCTACTTTGGTCTAGGTTTCTCTTATAATCCATTTTAATTTTAGAAGACTATGAAAAAAATTATAATATCGACAATTGCAGTTTCTGCACTTCTTTTTACAGTAACAAGCTGTAATACGGATTTCGATACGGATGTGAAAGATATCCCGGTAACAAAAGGAGACGCAGACTTTTCAAAATATATATCGTTAGGAAACTCCCTTACTTCAGGATATCGTGATGGGGCGCTGTACAGCAGCGGCCAAAATGAATCTTATCCAAGCATGATTGCCGCACAGATGAAACTTGCAGGCGGCGGAGACTTTAAACAGCCATTAATGCCTAATGATGTGGGTGGTTTCAATAATCTGCCTGGTTTCCCTGGAAAATTAACTCTTCAGGTTGTTAACGGATCTTTGACTCCTGTGCCAAGTGGGGCAGCAGCAGCACTGGATGTGTTATCAGGTGGTGGTACTTATAATAATATGGGGGTACCTGGTGCAAAGTCATTCCACTTAGTAGCTCCTGGATACGGTAGTCAGGTAGGTCTTGCAACCGGTACTGCCAATCCTTATTTTGTAAGGTTTGCTTCCTCTGCTACAACAAGTGTGCTGGCAGATGCTATGACTCAGAAAGCTACGTTCTTCTCTCTTTGGATAGGAAATAATGATGTATTGTCATATGCTACCAACGGAGGAACAAATTCTCAGACTGTAGGAGGAGTTACAACATATTCAATTGCTACAGTTCAGACAGGAAATACAAATCCTGCAACTTATAAATCAAATGATATCTCCGATCCTGCACTTTTGGCTGGGTCTATTAAGGCAGTTTTAGATGGTCTTAAAAGTGTAGGAACAACAAAAGGTGTTATTGCCAATATTCCATCTGTTACTTCAGTGCCTTTCTTTACTACGGTACCTTACAATCCTTTGACACCTGAACTTTTAGGCTCGAATTTAACCACTCTTAATACAAGTCTATACGGTCCTTTGAAGCAGGCGCTTACCGCTTTTGGAGCTGGAGATAGAATTAATTTACTTTCTGCAACTGGACCAAACCCGGTTTTAATTAAAGATGTAGCTTTAACAGATTTATCCGCTCAGCTTACAGCAGCACTTACTCCTTCTTTAGGATTACCTATGGCTACTGCTTTTGGACAAATCTTTGGTCAGGCAAGACAGGCAACGGCAGATGATTATATTTTGCTTACTACAAGTTCTGTGATTGGAAGCACTGCTGCAGGTGTTCCTGCTCCGGTAAATATTTATGGAATTTCTTATCCGTTACAAAACCAACATGTATTAACAAAAACAGAAGCTGGATATGTAAAAACAGCAACCACTGCTTACAACGCCTCTATAAAAGGGCTTGCTGATTCTTATGGCCTTGCCTTTGTAGATGCTAATGCGAAGATGCTTGAGCTGAATTCACAGTCAGGAATCGTATTTGACGGAGTAAAGTATACTGCAACATTTGTTAGAGGGGGAGCTTTCTCTCTGGATGGAGTTCACCTTACAGGACGCGGATATGGTGTTGTTGCTAATGAATTTATTAAGTCCATTAATGCAAAATACAAGTCTACACTTCCACAGGTAGATCCGAACAAATATTCAGGAGTTAAATTCCCTTAATAATTGATAAAATAAAAACTTAGAAACCACAGGAGTAAATCTTGTGGTTTTTTTTTAAATTTGCAAAATCTTTTAAAAAGTAAAAATGGCCGATCAGTTAAGTTATCTATTTTGTACAAGAACCAGCAGGGACTTGGCAGAGAAAATTGCCCAGAATTATGGGAAAGAATTAGGAAAAATCAACTTTCAGGAGTTCAGCGACGGGGAATTTGAGCCTGTTTTGGATGAGTCTGTAAGAGGAGGAAGAGTTTTCCTGATTGGATCTACATTCCCTCCTGCAGACAATCTTTTGGAACTTCTTCTAATGATTGATGCAGCAAAAAGAGCTTCTGCAAAGAGCATTACCGTTGTAATTCCTTACTTCGGACTTGCCAGACAGGACAGAAAAGACAAACCAAGAGCGCCGATCGGTGCTAAATTAGTTGCAAACCTTCTTACAGCAGCAGGAGCAACAAGAGTAATGACAATGGATCTTCACGCGGATCAGATTCAAGGATTCTTCGAAATTCCGGTAGATCATTTATATGCTTCCAGTATTTTCGTAGATTATATCAGATCTTTAAATCTTGATAGTCTTACTATTGCTTCTCCGGATATGGGAGGTGCGAAAAGAGCTAAAAACTATGCAGGTCACTTAGGTGCTGAAGTAGTAATTGCTTATAAGGAAAGAAAAAAAGCGAATGTTGTAGAAGAAATGTTCCTTATCGGTGATGTTACAGGTAAAAACGTTATCCTTATTGATGATATGATTGATACTGCAGGGACGCTTTGCAAAGCTGCAGATATCCTGATTGAAAAAGGAGCGAAAACAGTAAGAGCTATGGCAACTCATGGAGTACTTTCAGGAAAGGCTTACGAGAATATTGAGAACTCAAAATTGTTGGAAGTTATTGTAACTGACTCAATTCCTGTTAAAAATAATTTGTCATCTAAAATAAAAGTGCTATCTTGCGCCCCGTTATTTGCAGATGTTATGACCATGGTTCATGAGCATAAATCAATTAGCAGTAAGTTTGTTATTTAATTGATTTTAAATAAGTTGCAAATCAAATAAGAATAATTTTTTAAATTTATTATAAATGAAATCTATTACAATTCAAGGTACAAAAAGAGAAAACGTGGGCAAAAAGTCTACAAAAGCTTTACGTGATGCTGAATTAGTTCCTTGTGTTGTTTATGGAGGTGAAGCACCTTTAAACTTCTCTGCTGAAGAGAAAGCTTTTAAAGGATTAGTATACACTCCTGAAGCACACACGGTATCTATTGAGGTTGACGGAAAAACAATTCCAGCTGTTCTTCAGGACATTCAGTTTCACCCAATCACTGACAAAATTCTTCACATTGACTTCTATCAGCTATCTGACGATAAGCCAGTAGTTATGGAGGTTCCTGTAAGAATTACTGGACGTTCAAAAGGTGTTGTAGCTGGTGGTGTTTTACGTCAGTCTTTCAGAAAGCTAAAAGTAAAAGCTATTCCTGCTAACTTGCCAGACGAGATCGTTGTAGATGTTACTCCATTAAGAATTGGTAACAAACTTTACATCGGAGGTATCAAAACAGAAGGATATTCTTTCATGCACCCGGACAATGCAGTAGTAGTTGCTGTTAAGATGTCTAGAAATGCAATGAAAGGAGGTGCAGCAGCAATGGATGATGAAGATGAAGAAGAAGTTGCAACTGAAGAAGGAGCAGCTCCAGCAGAAGAAACTGCAGCAGAATAAGAATTGCTTATTTAAACAATATAAGACCCGTCATTTTTTGACGGGTTTTTTTGTAGGATGTCAGAAAAATAAGAGGATTTATAAATGATCTTTATTTCATCATTTATGGGCTTTTCCACTATATACCATTGAATATTTCTATCAACTGACAACTATCAGCTCTCAGCCTCATGCTTCCTTTCGGAAAAAAAGCCGTAAATTTGAAGTGTTCTAAATAAGAACGTCTTAATTTAAAAAATAAATAAATGTTTGACATTCAGGAAATAAGAAGCCAGTTTTCTATATTGGACAGAGAAGTGAATGGTAAACCATTGGTTTACCTGGATAATGCAGCTACATCTCAAAAGCCAAATTCGGTTTTGGAAGTCTGTCACGCATATTATACAGAACTTAATGCCAACGTTCACAGAGGAATTCATACCCTAAGCCAGCTGGCAACGGAAGAAATGGAGCTTTCAAGAAGAAAGATTCAGAAATTCATCAATGCTGAACATGACTTTGAAGTGATTTTTACAAAAGGAACCACAGAAGGGTTGAACCTTATCGCTTATATTTTAACACAGAAACTGCAGAAAGATGATGAGATCATCATTTCATATTTGGAGCATCATTCTAATATTGTTCCGTGGCAGATGCTTTGCAAAAGAACAGGAGCAAAACTTCGAGTGATTCCAATTGATGAAAACGGAATTATTCAGATGGATCATTTTGATCAATTTTTAAGCGAAAAAACAAAGGTTGTTTCTGTAAATCAGGTTTCCAATGCTTTGGGAATTGTCAATCCTATTGAAGAAATTATTGCAAAAACAAGAAAGAATACAGATGCTTATATTGTGATTGACGGAGCTCAGTCTGCTCCACATTTCAATATAGATGTACAGAAACTGGATTGTGATTTCTTTGTATTCTCAGGTCATAAAATGTATGCTCCGATGGGAACAGGCATTTTATATGGGAAACATGAAATACTGGAAGCTTTGCCGCCATTCCATGGAGGAGGAGAGATGATTGCTACATGTTCTTTTGAAGGAACTACTTATGCAGGTCTTCCATTTAAATACGAAGCGGGAACACCCAATGTAGGCGGAAATATTGCTTTGGGAGCTGCTGTGGATTTTATGAACAGGATGGGTCATGCCAATATTCAGAATCATGAAAATGCGTTGCTGGAGTATGCTCAAAGACAGCTTTTGGAAATAGAAGGAATTAAAATTTATGGTGAAAAAGCAAACAGAACCGGCGTTGTTTCCTTTAATCTGGAAGGAGTGGGGATTGCTTCTGACGTAGGAATGATCCTTGACAAAATGGGAATTGCTGTAAGAACAGGACATCACTGTACACAACCAATCATGAACTTCTTTAATATTGCAGGAACAGTAAGAGCAAGCTTTGCCGTTTACAATACTTTTGAGGAAATTGATATTCTGGTAGAAGGAGTGAAGAAAGCACAACGGATGTTGAGCTAATTAATTCTTTATCATATAAACTAAAAGCAGCTGTTGAGCTGCTTTTTTTATTATTCCCATGGAATGCAATAACACCGGCCGTCAATAATAACCTGATAATATCCAATAGCGCACTCAAGGCAGATTTCTCCTCCTGCCATAATGCTTTTCATTTTTTCTTTGTTTAGTTTTTTCATATGAAATGATTTTTGGTTAAATATAAAGATATAAATTATAGATAGAAATTCTGATTCTTTTTAAAATTTATGTAATGTATTGATTTTATGTATAATTATATTTTGCGAAATATAATTCGTTAATTTTATACAAACAACAAATATTTTATTATGAAAAAACTATTTATTCTATTTTTATCCATTTCTGGAATATGTCATGCACAAGTTTTTTCTGAAAACTTCAACGGTAATATTTTGCCAACCGGATGGACGGTAGAAAATCCGGATACGTCTTATAACTGGGGTGTGGGTACACAGAACGGTTTTGCGGGCTTTCCTGATGGGGCGGCTTTTTTTGATGATGATAATGCAGGACCAACCGGAATTAATACGAATGCCAGGCTGGTTTCTCCTGTGGTTAATCTTACGGGGGTTGCGAGCCCAAAACTTTCGTTTAATTATGCCAATATGATTTATAATCTGGATTCTACTTTAAAAGTTGAAGTTTTCAATGGCACTTCCTGGATTCAGGTTTTTACCTTTTCAGGCGAAGCCGGAGTTTGGAATATTGATTTAAATACCCTGTCATACGTATTAATCACGTATGCGACAGCATCCAATATAGATTTGACGCCATATGCCAACGCTGCTTTTAAGCTCAGGTTTGTTTATGATGACGTCGGAGATTACTCTTTCGGTGTTATCGTAGACAATGTGACGATAACAGGTGGGGTTTTGGCAACCTCAGAGGCTTTACATGCTGATCATATAAATGTATACCCAAACCCGGTAAGAGACAATATTCATATTAAACTGGGCTCTCAAAGTAAGCTTGAAAAAGTCAGCGTTGTTGATATATCAGGGAAACTTGTTAAAACGTTTGATAAGGAATCCGATGCATATGATTTATCAGATATACCTAAAGGGACTTATATTATCATGATCACAAATAATAATAAAGAAGTTCTGAAGAAGAAGATTATCAAGAAATAGTTAGAATCAAATAGTAAACTTAGCCATAAAAAAACCTTATAGAATATCCTATAAGGTTTTGTATATTTTCAAAAGAAATAATCTTATAAATTCGGTTTCCAGTCAACGACTGCTCTGATGAATGCCTCAGCGTTTTCAACAGGAACGTTTGGTAGAATTCCGTGGCCTAAGTTGGCGATATATCTGTCTTTTCCGAAACGGTTGATCATTTCATTCACCATCTTCTTAATCGTTTCAGGCGTTGAGTGAAGTCTTGCAGGATCAAAGTTCCCCTGTAGAGTCATTGTATGGTTTGTCAGTGTTCTTGCAAATTCCGGCTTAATAGTCCAATCTACACCAAGAGCAGAAGCTTTAGACATAGTCATATCTTCCAATGCAAACCAGCATCCTTTTCCAAATACCACCACATGAGTAAGCGGACTTAGTGCCTCAACAATCTGGTTGATATACTGCCATGAGAATTCCTGATAATCTGTAGGAGAAAGCATTCCTCCCCATGAATCAAAAACCTGTACTGCAGAAACTCCTTTTTCTACTTTTCTCTTTAAATAAGCAATCGTAGTATCTGTAATTTTTTGCAGTAATAAATGAGCAGCTTCAGGCTGTTGGAAACAAAAAGATTTTGCAATATCAAACGCCTTACTTCCTTTTCCTTCCACACAATAACAAAGGATAGTCCATGGAGAACCTGCAAAACCGATCAATGGAATGTCATTGTCCAGTTTCTGAAGAGTAAGTTCAATAGCATCAAAAACGTACCCTAAAGTATCATTCACGTCCGGAGTTTCAATATTCTGAACCTGTTCCATTGTTCTGATAGGAGTATCTAACCATGGTCCAACAGATTCTTTCATTTTGAAGTCAATCCCCATTGCCTGTGGAACTACCAGGATATCAGAAAACAGAATCGCTGCATCCAGAGGAAATCTGCGGATAGGCTGTAGAGTAATCTCAGCCGCAAGTTCAGGGGTCTGACATCTTGTAAAGAAATCATACTGATCTCTCAAGGCAATGAATTCCGGCAGATATCTTCCAGCCTGCCTCATCATCCAGACAGGAGGTCTTTCAACGGTTTCTCCGCGAAGTGCTTTTAAATATAGGTCGTTTTTTATCATAATCTATTTAAACTAATATTACCGTCAATATTTTGGTAACAAATATTCTAAATTCTACTTCTGATTTCTCTTCTTATCAGTTCAAAAATCGAAGTCAGTGTATTTTCTTCAGAAGTAAAAATTTCTTCCTGCGTATAATTTCTCAACTCACCGGAAGTAGTTTCGCCAATTGAAAATATCTTCATGCCTTCCAGAGAATTTCGCCTTGCAAAACTACGAACTCCGCTCGGACTAAAAAATACTGCAGCATGATATTTTTCATTTATTAAAGGATGAGTTTCCTCAGTGTTATATATCGTAACTTTTTTGTACTTAATATTTTGTAAGGGAAGTTCCTTATCCAGAACGTTGATGGCAAGGTTGCCGCAGAAATGAAGAAATTGCTCATGCTGGCATTTTCCGATAATGAATTGGGAAAGAGTATCAGCATTTTTCAAAACCTTAAATGTTCCGAAGCCGTGTTTTCTTAATTCTCTCTTCGTTTTTTCACCAACACAATAGATCTTATTGTAATTCCTGGCTGTAAAATCCTCATTAGGTTTAAATCTGTTTTTAAAAAATGAAATGACTCCATTTGCACTTGTAAAAATCAATGAGTAATTTTTCAGATCAAAAGGACTGATCATAATAGGTTTGGTCTTAATTACCTCAACACAGTCGGCCAAAATATCCTCTCCTAATTCTTTGGATATAATCGTCTGGTCTATATTTTTGGTAAATAAGATTTTCATGTCTGTAAAATTAAGAAGATGAAAAAGATGAGCTGAAAGAATTTATAATCTGAAATATCAGATCTGGCTTTTGATTTCTGCCATTAATTCTTTTCCTCCGTTTTCAAGAACAACTTTTGCAAACTTTTCTCCAAAATTTTCTGTCGGAGTATATACAAAGTTTTCATCCACAGCAATGCAGTTTTTTCCATCCAAAGAGCAAAGTGCTGCCTTGAAGCGGATCTGATCCCCGATGATTTCTGCAAAAGCTCCGATAGGGGCAGTGCAGCCTCCTTCCAAAGTACTTAAGAAGTTTCTTTCAATTTCTACACAGATTTGGGTTGGATTGTGGTTGATCTGACGTACAATCTCGTTGATTTCAGGTTTGTCAGTATGTCCTGCTACGGAAATTACTCCTTGTGATGGAGCAGAAATCATTAATGGAAGCATTTCGTAATCGATTTCCATTTTCATTCTTTTGATTCCGGCCAAAGATAGAATGGTCGCATCAAAATTCCCGTCTTCCAGTTTTTGAAGTCTGGTTTGAATATTTCCACGGATATCCGAAAAATCAGTAGTCGGATAATTTCTCAGCCAGAAAGCTCTTCTTCTTAAGCTGCTGGTAGCCAGTTTAAGCTCATGGAATTCTTTATTCCTTGCAGATTCTTTTCTGATCAGGATGTCCTGCGGGTAATCTCTTTCAAGATAAGCGATCATCTCAATGTTTTGAGGCAATTGAGTAGGAACGTCTTTTAAAGAATGTACAGCAATATCAATTTCGTCATTCAATAAGGCAATATCAAGGTCTCTTGTGAAAACCCCGGTGATTCCTAAAGAATATAAAGGTTGATTGAGATTCTTATCGCCAGAAGAAACGATAGGAACAATCTCCGTTAAATAATTGTTGTTTTGAAGGTGCCTTGCAACCTCTCTTGCCTGCCAAAGTGCAAGTGCGGAATTTCTCGTTCCGATTCTAATGCTTTTCATTGAATTCGTTGTTTGGTTGTTCAACTAATATTTCGTGCATTAATTTACTAATTTCTTCGGCTTTTAAAGGGTTATCGATGATATATTTTGCAAAACGGTTGGTGATTTTCTGGATCATTTTATCAGAAAGTTCCATGTCCGTGATGTTTATGTATTTATTTTTTTTATAAAAATTATGCATTTCATTGCGTTCCATGTTCTTTAAAACGGCTTTGAAATGGTGGATATTCGGTGCAAGCTTTCTCTTTTTCTCCCATTCAATAAAGTCTTTCATCAGTTCCTTGATGATTTTTTCAGCTTTCGGGATTTCTCTTTCACGCTGTTGAATCGTTTCCTGGATCTGTTTTGAAAGCTCATCTACATCAATCAATGTTACGTTCTCATTTTCGGTAACATTCTTTTCGACGTTATGCGGAATAGAAAGATCAATGACCAGTGTTTCTTTTCCGTTCGGGAAATGAGACTGGTTGACAATAGGATGTTTGGCTCCTGTTGCCACAATAAGAATATCGGTGTTTTTTAATTCCTTGTCAAAATCAGAATAATCAACATGAGGAATATTATATTTCTGGGAAATCTTTTCAGCTTTCTCCTGAGTTCTGTTGGCAATTTTAATTTTCGGCTGAAAGACGTGCTTTACAAGATTTTCAACAGTGTTCTGTCCAATCTCACCTACTCCCAAAAGAAGAATGTTCTTTTCGGCAATTCTTTTCTGGCTGTTTAAAATATAATGAACCGCTGCATAGGAAACAGAAGCTGCACCATTGGAGATGCCAGTTTCGTTTTTTATTCTTTTCGAGATTTGAATAGCTGCATTGATAGCTCTTTCAAGATAAGGATTAGAATTTTGTCTCTCTTTTTTGAAACGGCTGTATGCTTTTTTGATCTGTCCGATAATTTCAAAATCTCCGATAATCTGACTTTCAAGTCCCGCTGCAACTCTGAAAAGATGGATCAGAGCTTCTTCCTTGGTAAGAATATTGGCAAACTGAAGAAAATCCGTAAGATGTACTCCAATGGTTTTGCAATATTCTTCAGCAACTAAAAGGTAATTGGGAGAAGTAGTATAAATTTCGGTCCTGTTACAGGTGGAAACCACAAATGCATCTCCAAGATCTTCCTGGTGGACTCTGGAAACAAAGTTTTTGATGTTTTCATCAAAGAATGCAAACTTTCCTCTCGTTTCTACGTCGGCTTTCTCGTAACTTATAGAAAGCACGGCAAAATTTGACGTTCGATGAATGTTGGAATACTGTAACATAAGCAGTCGCAAATTTACGCTTTTTTTAATTAATCACTCTCAGATAGTGTATATGATAATTATCGTAAAAAACTATAAGGTAGTTAAAGATGAAGGGGCAGAGTGATAAAAAGTGAATTTACTTCTACTAGGGGAGTTTCTTAAGTTTTACTATTAATTATTTTTATTAATTGATTTTTTAAGAAGTAAATAAAAATTTTTAAATGTAAGGCTGGGCTGCTTAAAAGCCCGTTTGTCTCTTCTGTTTCTGCTTTTTCATCCTTCCGTGATTTCGCTTTTTCACCCTTTTAACAACCCATTAATTTTAGTTTAACTCAAAGTCTGTAAACATCTAAACTCAAAGTTAATAAAGAATTATAAATTTTAATAAAATTTTAACCAAATTAAGTTGGTGGGAAATTTCTTTAGTAGTCTTAAATTTATATCTTTGTAATCTTAAAATCAGAAGAAAAATATGAGTTTATTTGATATGTTTACGCAAGAAATTGCGATAGACCTGGGAACGGCTAATACCCTTATTATCCATAATAATAAAATTGTTATAGATCAACCGTCAATTGTTGCAATTGAACGTTCTACGGGTAAACCCATTGCTGTAGGGGAACAGGCTAAGCATATGCAAGGTAAAACTCACGAGGATATCAAGACTATCCGTCCTTTGAAAGACGGTGTTATTGCTGATTTCCATGCTTCTGAACACATGATCAAGGAATTTATCAAAAAAATTCCCGGAATCAAAGGTAAATTCATTCAACCGGCATTACGAATTGTAATCTGTATCCCTTCTGGTATCACTGAAGTTGAAAAAAGAGCTGTAAGAGACTCTGCTCAAAAAGTAAATGCAAAAGAAGTAAGATTGATCTATGAACCAATGGCAGCAGCAATTGGGGTAGGGATAGACGTACAGAAACCTGAAGGAAATATGATCATCGATATAGGTGGAGGTACTACAGAAATTGCTGTAGTGGCTTTAGGAGGTATCGTATGCGATAAATCTGTGAAAATTGCAGGAGATGTATTTACCAATGATATTGCTTATTACTTAAGAACTCACCATAACCTTTATATCGGAGAAAGAACTGCTGAAAGAATCAAAATTGAAGTAGGTTCTGCAGTAGAAGATCTTGATGTAGACATCGAGGATATCCCGGTACAAGGAAGAGACCTTATTACAGGTAAACCTAAAGAAATTATGGTTGGATACAAAGAGATTGCAAGAGCATTAGACAAATCGATCATCAGAATCGAGGATGCTGTAATGGAAACTCTTTCTCTTACACCACCGGAACTTGCAGCTGATATTTACAAAACAGGTATTTATCTTGCCGGAGGAGGAGCGTTATTAAGAGGTCTTGCGGACAGAATCCACAAAAAGACAGGTCTTCCTGTATTCGTTGCGGAAGATCCGTTGAGAGCTGTAGTTCGCGGAACAGGTATTGCCCTTAAGAATATGGATAAGTTCAATTTCTTAATTAAATAATTTTAACTTTTTACGACTTTATATCTGAATGGGATTTTTGCTGAGATTATTTTCGAAGAATACTCTTTTCGTCTTCTTTATATTTCTGCAAATTATTGCTCTGGTTTTGATATTCTCCAGAAATGCCATGCAGAAATCCTGGATAGCGGGGCAGACAGCTACGTTCAATTCCTGGGTTTCAGGATATATTGATGAAGGAGTTTCTTATCTGAAACTAAAACAGATCAACGAAGATCTTGTGGTTCAGAATAAAGCCCTTATGACTGAACTCTACGGAAAAGACGGATCAAAGAATCCTGTTTTCAAAAGAGTTCATGATACCATTGGTGGTGGGCAGATCTATACTTTTGTTGATGGAGAAATTGTTTTCAACAGTATCAACAGAAGGAACAACTATTTTACAATCAACCGCGGCCGTAGAGACGGAGTCTTTCCTCAGATGGGGGTAATGGCGCCAAGAGGTATTGCGGGTATTGTAATAAATTCTACAGACAGTTATGCATTAGTTCAGTCGGTCTTAAGTGTCAACAAGATCAGAATTAATGCAGCACTCAAAAATTCAGGATATTTCGGTACTTTAACGTGGAATGGTGATAACTCCAGAGTGATGCACCTTGCAGATATTCCAAAATATGTTGCATTAAAAGTAGGAGATACTGTTGTTACAGACGGTAAATCTGCAATCTTTCCTAAGGGAGTCACCATTGGTACTATTGCAGGATATTCCGTAGATAATAAAACCGGCTTCTGGGATATTTCCGTAGAGTTGAGTGAAAAAATGGGAGCGTTGAACAAAGTGTATGTAGTGAAGAATCTTAAGAAAGCAGAAGTGCAGAAGATTCAGGATACTATGCAGGCTGTAATAAAAAAAGAAAATGATTAGCAGGACTTTATTTACTGATATATTGATCATGATTTTTCTTGTGGCATTACAGATATTTGTATTGAACAGGATTACGCTTTTCGGGAAATATACTCCGGTATTATATCCCGTATTTGTCATGTTTTATCCTTTTTTCAGGAATAAATTTCAGTTCCTGGCATTGAGCTTTTTAATAGGATTGTCTATTGACGGTTTTCTGTATTCGTGGGGGATCAATGCATTTGCGACAACGTTGATTGCTTATTTCAGAACGCTGATTTTCAGAACTTCTACCGATACGTCTACGGACTTTTTCTCTTTTCAGTCCCTTCAATGGGCACAGTTTTTACTGTTTTTATTTTCTAGTATTTTTCTGCACCAGCTTTTGGTACAGTATATAGAATTCTTCAAGTTTAGCAGATTTTTCGAAATATTGTTTAATGTGTTGGTGACTAGTGTAATTTCATTTATATTTATAGTCATTTACGCATTAATATTTAAAATCAAACAAAAAGTTTGAACACACGTTATTTTAAAATTTTTTCCATCCTCGTTGTTATCGCCCTTATTTTTGTGGCGAGACTCGCCTATTTACAGTTGTTTACAGATCGTTATGCATTAAATGCTGCAAATACCTCCATCAAAACCGAATATGTTATTCCACAGCGTGGAGTCATTTTTGACAGGAATGGTAAAATTATGGTGGGAAACCAGCCTGCTTATGAAGTTTCTTTTACACAGGCCTTAATGCGACCGGATTTTGATACTCTTGGTTTTTGCAGTCTGATGAAGATCTCCAAGGCAGATTTTATCAAAAGAATTGATGTTATTAAAAAGGAAAAATATTATTCCAAACTAACTCCAATGACTTTCCTGAAGGATCTGAGCAGAGAAGACATAGCAAGAGTTCAGGAAATTATTTTTAAATACCCGGCCTTTAATATTGTACAAAGACCTCAGCGTCAATATGAAGTTTCTACTTCAGGTAACCTTCTGGGATATACCAGCGAAGTAAATGAACGTGAAATAAAAAAAGACTCTGCATACTATTTACCAGGAGATTTTATCGGAAAAACAGGGGTTGAGAAATCCTACGAGAAAGAACTTCGTGGAGTAAAAGGAGTGAAATACATCCAAAAAGATATCAGGCTCCGAAATATCGGTTCTTATAAAAACGGGTCTTTGGATAAAGATGTGATTACCGGTAAAGATATTACATTAACTATTGATTATGATCTTCAGAGAACAGCTGAAGAAATGCTTGTAAACAAACATGGTGCAATTGTAGCTTTAGATCCTAATAATGGGGAAGTACTAGTTGCGGCTACCGGACCGGATATTGATCCGAATCTTTTCACCGGACCCTACAAATCAAAAAATTTATATGCCCTGTCAAAAGATACGCTTTACGAAAATAAGCCCACTTTTGACCGTTCTTTACAGGCAGGATATCCTCCGGGGTCAACATTCAAGTTATTGACTGCTCTGGCGGCAATGCAAATGGGAGTAATGGATGAAAAGACTATTTTCCCTTGTGGTGGCGGTTTTTTCTATAAAGGGAAAAGAATTAAGGGGCATGGTGGAGCTGATCCGCTAATTCCTTCCATTCAGGTTTCCAGTAACTGTTTCTTTACCTATGCATTTATTGCTATTATCAAAAAATATCCAGGAAATCCTTCAAAAGGTGTTGATGAATGGAAAAAGATCATGAGCAGCTTTGGAGTGGGAGAATTTTTGAATAATGATTTTGCTGTGGGAGCAAAAGGAAGAATACCTTCAGGAGATTTCTACGAAAAAAGGTTTAAAGCTATCATGAAAGCAAGCGGTTCTCAACGAACTGATTTTAAAAACTGGGATGAAATGTCAACTGGTGCTATCTATAATGGGATGGGGCAGGGAGATGTTTTGGTAACTCCTATTCAGCTGGCCAACTATGTAGCAGCTATTGCTAACAAAGGATGGTATTATACGCCTCATATCGTAAAAGCAATTGACGGAAAGGCAAACCCGGATCCAAGATTTAAGGTTAAACACCAAACGCTGGTTGACCCAAAACATTTTGAGCCCGTTTTAAAAGGGATGGAAGCTGTAGTTTTGAGAGGAACGGCAAGAGGTTTGAAATCCAATGACTTTACACAATTAGCAAAAACAGGTACAGCACAGGTGCCGCAAGGAAAGGATAACTCTATCTTTGTATTGATTGCTCCTGCTGAAAAGCCGAAAATTGTTGTAGTAGCAGTAATGGAGCATGCAGGATTCGGGGCAACATGGGCTGGGCCGGCCTGTACGGTAATTGCTGAAAAATATATTACTGGTGATTTGAAAAGAGAAAATCTTTATAAAAAAATGATCACCTCGAGTTTCATGCCAGAGTATAAAAGGCAGTGGATTGCAGATTTGAAGCGCAAAGGGTTATACGTTGATCCTAAACCGGATTCAATCAAACAAAAAAGAATAAAGGATAGTCTGGAGCTGGTGAAACAGCAAAAAGCCAAACTACAGAAAAAAATAGAAGAGGAAACTAAAAAGAATAACACTGCTAAAAAAACTGTCAAGCAATGAAATGGACTGAAGGAATAGATAAATTAGGCCTTGGGCTGTATTTCCTGCTTTGTGTTTTTGCCATTGCAAATATTTACAGTGTTGACCAAAAACTAGGGGAAAAGCAATTGATCTTTTTCTGTATTTCGTTGTTCGTAGGACTTATTATATTTTTCAGCAGAAGTAAGTTCTTTGAAAATATGGCCGGGATTATTTACATTGGCGGAGTCTTGTTGCTTATAGGACTTTTTCCTTTTGGAAAAGAAATTCTGGGACAGAAAAACTGGTATAAATTTGGAAGTTTTACCATGCAGCCTGTAGAATTTGCGAAGATAGGAACTGCGCTGATGCTTGCCAACTATGTTTCCGGACCCGATTTTAACCTTAAAAACCGGAAGTCATTATGGACTACCTTAGCCATTATTGGTGTACCGGCGGTTGTTGTTCTTGCTATTCCGGATGTAGGTTCCATGCTTGTATTTATTGCATTTTTCATTGCTTTATACAGAGAAGGACTGAGTGGTCTTTTGTTTGGAATAGGATTCCTTTTTGCCGGAGTATTTCTGATTTCATTAGCAGTTCCTCCTGTTTATGTTGCAGTGGCTGTTCTGGTAATTGCCGGTATTCTGATAGCGATGAATTATCATAGAATGTCCTGGGATGTAATTTCTATTTCAGGGATTTCAGGATCTATTCTTTTACTGTGCGGACTGGCTTTTGCATCTCCAACTATTTTAGAAAAACTTCCTAAACACCAGCGAGAAAGAATTGATGTTCTTTATAAAGGTGAAAAGGCATTTAGAGATACTTCAGGATACAACTTGTTATATTCCAAAACAGCTATCGGATCCGGTGGGCTTTGGGGTAAAGGATACCGTGAAGGATCAGTTACCCAGGGAAAATTTGTACCCGAGCAGGAAACGGATTATATCTTTTGTACAGTAGGAGAAGAATGGGGCTTTTTAGGAAGTGCAATTCTTATCTTATGCTACATGATTTATATCGGAAGAATATATTATCTCGCAGAAAGGCAGAAATCTACTTTTAACCGCGTCTTCGGATATTGTTTTGCCTCAATTCTGCTAATGCACTTTTCAATCAATTTAGGGATGGTTATGGGACTTTTTCCTACAGTTGGGATTCCTCTTCCGTATTTTAGTTATGGAGGAAGTTCTTTGCTGGCATTCTCTATGATGACTTTTATTTTCTTTAAACTTAATTATTCTGATAAAAACAGTTTGGTGTAGAATACGGAATTTAGAAGCTGGTTGATGGAGGGTTACAATTTTTCTGCTTGAATTCGTTTCAAAATAAATCAGCGGAATCTGCAAAATCAGTGAGAGAAAAATAACACTCATCAACACAATTTTTTATGAAACAGTCATATTTCTCCGACGAAAATTTCGAGAACAAAGATTTCACACAGCATTCTTTAGAAAAAGGAGAGTACGAAAACTGTACTTTCCGGAACTGTAATTTTGAGTATGCAAACCTTTCGGGATTCAGCTTTACAGACTGTGAATGGATAGAATGTAACCTCAGCATGGCAAAGCTTGTGAGGACGGCTTTTCATAATGTGATTTTCAAAGAATGTAAAATGTTTGGTCTTCAGTTTACTGATTGTAATGCATTCGGATTATCTTTTGCATTTGAAGGATGTGCTTTGAATAATTCAGTTTTCTACCAGACATCCATTAAGAAAACGGTTTTCAAAAATTCCAGATTGATTGAAGCAGATTTCACAGAATGCGATGCATCAAATGCTATCTTTAATAATTGTGATTTTTCAGGCGCTGTTTTCGATGCTGCAAACCTTGAAAAGGCAGATTTCAGGACTTCGGTTAACTATTCAATAGATCCGGCTTTAAACAGGCTTAAAAAGGCCAAATTTTCGCTTTCTGAAATATATGGACTCTTGTATAAGCTGGATATTGAAATTGATAAGAATAGCTGATGTCTTTGGCCGTATAACGATTGCTTATAAAAGATATAAATATTGATTCAGTAGGAGTGGGTTGTAGCCGATTTTATTTTTAATACATATTCCTTTGACTTTAGCCGAAACTTAGCCTCACTTCAAACATATAAAAAAGCCATCACAATTCTGATGGCTTCATTATTTAAATCAATTATTTATAAAATTAAAAATTTGCTGGTGTAGCGGGAGTAGTTGCTGCTAAGTTATTGTAAGCGTCTCCTTCTTCGTTGATTACTCTCTTTGCGAATCTGAACTTAGGTCCCCAATAAGAATCATTCAGTGAAGAAATCATTACTCCTTTTGATGTTGCTGCGTGGATAAACTTAATCTCACCCTCTTCAGAAACACTTTCTACAATACCTACGTGAGAAATTCTTCTTCCGTGAGAAAAGAAAATCAAATCTCCTTTCTGTAGTTCTCCTTTTTCAATTCTTTCCCCTTCCTGAGCCTGAGATGCTGCTACTCTAGGTAAGCTAAGGCCTGCTGCTGCTCCGAATACAGAAAGAACAAAAGCTGAACAATCTATACCGTTTCTTGTAGTTCCTCCGTATCTGTAAGGAGTCCCAAGGTATGTTTCAGCTTCTTCAAGGATACCGTCAATGGTTTTATTATGTTTGATTGCTTTTGCAATCTCAGAATTCTTAACTGCTTTTTTAGCACTAGCGATAGATGCTGCTTTTTCAGCAAGGAAAGAGTCGATAAGTTTCTGCTTATCCTGCTCTATTCTTTTGTTATCTATAGAAGCTAGTTTGGCATCTGTTTTGTATTCTTTTGTGTAAGTTGCTGGTTTTGAAACCACATAATTTGTAGCGCACGATTGCAATGAAACTGTAGTAACTAAAGCAACTAAATAAAACAAAACTCTTTTCTTCATATATATTTGATTATCCGTGTTAAAAAGGAATATTTATTTTCAAAAGCAATACAAAAGTAGAGATTCCGAATAAAAGACCCCTGATATGATAATTGTCAGGATCTTATTTTAACACATTTTAACATATAATTTGCATATGTTAAAGAAAAATAAACCGCAACGGCCTATTTTTGGTAAGTGTGCGGTTTTTTTTATTAAGATTCTTTAACAAACTAAATCGATTTTCTTCTATATATCAGGTTTTGTAATTTAAAACTCTCATTTTCAAGACTGTTAATAAAACAAAAAAATTCCCCGGAAAACCGAGGAATTTAAACTAATATGGAACTTTACAGGACGTTATTTTGTAAACAACATTTCTCTGTATTTTGTCATTGGCCAAAGCTCATCGTCTACCATCATTTCCAATGCATCAGAAGCCTCTCTGATAGGATCGAATAATGGTTTTACTTTGTTACAATAGCTTTCTGCCTGTTTTTGGCTGTCTGAAATACCTTTTGCTGCTTCTCTTGCTTTAAGAAGATCTTCAACACCAAGTTTAATTTTAGAAACATTTTCAGAAATGCTTGTAATTAAACTCATCTGTTCTTTAGCTAGCGATTTGAATTCTTTGTCACCAAAGATTTCTTTAAGGCCTTTTACGTTTTCAATTAATCTGTTCTGATAATTTAATGCAGAAGGAATGATGTGGTTTCTTGCGATATCACCCAGCACTCTTGCTTCAATATCAATAACAGTAGAGTACTTCTCTAATTTAATTTCATTTCTTGCCTCTACTTCTCTATGGTTGAAAATTCCCATCTCTTCATATAGGTCTAAGAATTTTTTATCCATTTCCTGCTTTAAAGCTTCCGGAGTTGTTTTAAGGTTGTTCAATCCTCTTTTTTTAGCTTCTTTAGCCCAGTCATCAGAATATCCGTCTCCTTCAAACATAATGTTTTTACACTGCTTGATGTATTCTCTCAATACATTAAAGATAGCTTCATCTTTCTTAAGACCAGTTTCAATTAAAGCATCAACTTCTTTCTTGAAATCATTAAGCTGTTTTGCTGCAATAGTGTTCATTACAGTCATAGACTCTGCGCAGTTTGCAGAAGAACCTACCGCTCTGATTTCAAATTTATTTCCTGTAAATGCAAATGGAGAAGTTCTGTTTCTATCAGTATTATCTAATAAAATTTCAGGAATTTTTCCAACTACATTTAATTTTAATTCTGTTTTCTCTTCCGGAGATAATTTTCCGTTCGTTACTTTTTCAAGTTCTTCCAATACGCTGAACAGCTGAGTTCCGATGAATACGGAAATAATTGCCGGTGGAGCTTCATTGGCGCCAAGTCTGTGGTCATTGCTTGCAGAAGCAATACTTGCTCTTAAAAGATCTGCATATTCGTGAACCGCCTTAATGGTGTTAACAAAGAATGTTAAGAACTGTAAGTTTTTCTTTGGATTTTTTCCCGGGCTTAAAAGGTTTTCTCCAGTATCTGTAGCTAAAGACCAGTTGTTGTGCTTTCCGCTTCCGTTTACTCCAGCGAATGGCTTTTCGTGGAAAAGAATGTGGAAGTGGTGTTTGTGAGCTACTCTTGCCATAATATCCATCAACAATGAGTTGTGGTCTACAGCAACGTTTACTTCTTCAAACATTGGTGCAAGCTCGAACTGATTTGGTGCAACCTCGTTGTGTCTTGTTGTTGCAGGAATTCCCAATTTCATACACTCGATTTCCAGCTCTTTCATGAAGTTCATTACTCTTGTAGGAATAGAACCGAAATAGTGGTCATCCAATTGCTGTCCTTTTGCCGGTGAATGTCCAAGTAATGTCTTGCCTGTTAACACAAGGTCCGGACGAGATTGATATAATGCTGAATCTACAAGGAAATATTCCTGCTCCCAACCCAGAGTAGGAGTTACCTTCGTTACGTTTTTGTCAAAATACTGCATTACATTAGTTGCAGCTTCATCTACAGCGTTTAAAGCTCTTAAAAGAGGAGCTTTGTAATCTAATGTTTCTCCTGTATAAGAGATGAAGATGGAAGGAATACATAATGTAGTTCCCATAATGAATGCCGGAGATGTAGGATCCCAAGCTGTATATCCTCTTGCTTCAAAAGTATTTCTGATACCTCCGTTAGGGAAAGACGATGCATCAGGCTCCTGCTGAATAAGCATGTTTCCACTGAATCTCTCGATAGCTCTACCTCCTTCAATTGGAGTGAAGAATGAGTCGTGCTTTTCTGCAGTAGTACCCGTCAAAGGCTGAAACCAGTGAGTGTAGTGTGTTACACCTTTGCTCATTGCCCAGTCTTTCATTGCTACAGCTACCTGGTCTGCAATGTGCCTCTGGATTTTAGTTCCTTTTTTAATAGCATCCATAATAGAACCGAATGCTTCTTTCGTTAAATATTCTCTCATTGTTTCTTCTGAGAAAACATTTTTACAGAATAGCTCTGATAATTTCGCAGGGATTTCAACAGAGTTGTCTTTTCTGAAATCCTTAAATGGAAGGGTTTCTAATGCTTTGAATCTTAAGGTTGACATAATTGGGTTGATTTTTTACAGGGCAAATTTACAAAAAAAATGAATTGAAAATATTTTAACCCTAAAAATTTTAGGGGTGTTTTCAAAATTTATATAATTTAAACGATTGTTTGGGTGTTTTTGTTGGGGTTCACTGTTGATTTGTGGTTAAAAGTTAACATTCACAGGCTTGAAAAACCAGAGATATTAACTTTAGCCGTGCAAAAAGAAAATATACAATCCGATGGTGTATGGAATTGTATAGCATTAAAATTACAATTATTTTAAACTAATTCTTGATTTTTTTTTCTGAAATAAATGAAAAGATGAAAGAGAAATGGAAAGTGAATACAGTACAGGTTCAAAATAATACTACAATAAGTAGCAGACAAAATAATAGGACGGGTTAAAATATTCCAAAATAAAACCCGCTTATCTATAGGTTTTAAACAACTTATTAAAAGATAGTTAAAATAAGTTGAGTGGAGATTTTGTATATTTGTGTGAAATTTATTTTATGACAAATTCTAGAGCAAGAGAAACAACGGAGGCTATTGAAAGACTGTACATTTCTATGAGACACTTATTTTATAGAGGATTTTTCAAGCCAGGAGGAGTTTCAGGAGAGAGCATCAGAAGTTTGCTGAAGACAATCAACCCAGAGATTTATGGTACCATGAATATTCCAAGCAAATTGGAACTTGACGGGTTGATGTATGTTTTAGACAGACTTCCGGAAGGGATTGAAGAATGTGCTTTTATTCATCTTACATCAGATGAAGGGTTTGATAAAGGAAGTTTCGAACCTATTGTTCCTAAGAAAAGAAGAAGAAACTGTTATAGAATAGACGAACACCAGATGAATATTGAGGTTCTTTTGGGCCGTTCCGAAATTTATGACATTCTTACCCATCTTACCTTCCTTTTTATAGAAGCTGATAAAATCCGTAACCTGGCATTCATCCAGGACGAAAACTGGAAACCGACACGTGCATTCAAAATTATTGAAGAAGTGGTGAAGGGTGAAAAGAAATACAGCAGAAAAGAAAAAGAAGTGGCACTTATTCATCTTTCTTCTTTAATAGGAAGATCTTTTGATGAAACGCTAAGAGCTTATAATACTTTCGGTGATGATCATAATCCTGACCGTTTATTCAAAATTATCTACAACTTAGGAAAGGTAAGTCTTGAAGATGCTAAAAGCAGCAGAGAAAGAGAAATTCATTTCAGTTCTATATTAAAGGAAAGAGTAGGGCATCATTATTTTGGTGAGAAATGGGCGAATAAAGTGAAAGAGGTTTTATTTGAAAACAATCTTCACATGCGTCCGCTGCATATTATTTCTGCCAATATGCACTCTGTGAAAAATATGCTGTATGCCAATAATGCACTTAAAAAGAAACAGCATCATGAAGTGGATTATAAACTGTACGAAGATATTTCGAACAAAAAAGAACTTCGTGATAAAGTTTTAAAGTATGCTTTGGATGAAGGGATGATTCATATTGCCGATAAAAGTGGAAGTAATATAGATGTTCAGATTATAGACCTCAGCAAAACAGATCTAAAGAATACACCATTTGCAGATTGCAAGTTCGGAGGAGATGATGTAGTAATGGTTTTTGACTATGCATTCGGAGAGCAGGCTTTTGAGGTAATGGATGAGCTTTTAAGACCTTTTGAGCACAAAGGGGAAATCTATATGATGAAAGTGAAATCTGTCTCTATTATGGGGAAAGCAGGAATTCTTACAGGAGAAAAAGGAGATATTATGATTCCTACTTCTCATATTTTTGAAGGAACTGCGGACAACTATCCATTTGAGAATGCATTGAAGCTGGAAGATTTCAAAGATGATGAATTAAAAGCTTTTGAAGGCCCAATGATTACTGTTTTAGGAACTTCACTGCAAAACAGAGATATTTTATCCTACTTTATGAATACTTCATGGAAAGCGATTGGTCTGGAAATGGAAGGAGCACATTATCAGAAAGCGATTCAGGTAGCGTCGAAGATCAGACACCATATTTCACCGGATCTGTTTGTAATGTATGCTTATTACGCTTCTGATAATCCATTGGAAACAGGAAGTACATTATCTTCAGGAGGGCTTGGGCTTACAGGAGTAAAACCAACTTATCTGATTACTTTAAGAATCCTTGAGAAAATTCTAAGAAGCGGAAAGAAAGAAGCTTCAACTAAAAAATAATTGTAATTCAATAGTATAATATCAACCTCAGCTGTATTTTGCATTTGAGGTTTTTTATATTGAGAAAACTTATGAGCCTCTGTGTTATCTGCAAAACCTGAAGGAAGTTTAAAAATGATTATCCAATTGCCTATCTTTAGAAAACAAAATACTACACAATGAGTTCAGTATCAGAATTATCAAAAAGATTCAGAGAAGTACTGCTTGACGGTTTCTGGATTGCCAATACCAATTTTAAGGATCAGCTTTCAGATGTAACCTGGGAACAGGCTGTGAAGAAGGTAGATTCTTTAAATACGATTGCTATGCTCACTTTTCACATTGATTATTATATTGCAGGAATTATCAATGTTTTTGAAGGGGGTGATCTCGAGATCAAAGATAAATTCAGTTTTGATCTTCCTTCCATAGAATCCCGGGAACAATGGGAAAATCTGTTAAATAAACTTTGGATAGATTCTGAAAAGTTTGCAGCATTACTTGAACAGATGCCCGATTCTAAACTTGATGAAGTTTTTGTTGATGAAAAATATGGGTCTTACCGCAGAAATATAGACGGAATGATCGAACATAGCTATTATCACCTGGGACAGATTACTCTAATCAAAAAACTGTTGAAGAACCAGTAAAAATTACTTATAAAATAACATCACCTTGTCAGGGTTTTAAACCTTGGCAAGGTGATGTTCAAATAAAGCCCCTAAAAAGTTTAACAATCTCGATTAATATTCATCTAAAGCTATATTAAACAGACTAAAATCTCAAAATAACTCCTATTTGAGGATCTTGTTTAAATTACTACCTTTAAAAAAAATAAAATTTTAAATGAGAAAATCGGCTGCAATCATTTTTGCGTTTATCATTTCACAATTTCAGGCTCAGCAAGGAGCTTATTATCAGCAGGCTGCGAAGTACAAGATGGATATTGATGTCAATGCTGAAAAATTTACCTATCAGGGAAAACAGACTTTAGAATACACCAACAATTCGCCGGATGAGCTGAATGTGGTATATTTCCATCTATATTGGAATGCTTTCAAACCTAATTCCATGATGGATCAAAGAGTGGCTTCCCAAGGCAAGAATGGTGACGGAAGGTTGCAGAAAGATGGTATATCAAGGCTTGCTTCTATTCCAAAAGATCAGGAAGGAGCTCAGAATATCCATTGGATTAAACAAAATGGGAAAGACCTGAAATTTGAAGTTCAGGAAACCATTATGAAAGTATACCTGGCAGAACCTATAAAACCGAATTCTACAACTACTTTTACAATGGATTGGGATTCCGTGATTCCTCAGCAGATCAGAAGAAGCGGAAGAAATAACAGAGAAGGAGTAGACATGACAATGACGCAGTGGTATCCGAAAATTGCCGAGTACGATTATGACGGCTGGGCAACCTTTGATTATCTGGGAAGAGAATTTCATGCTCCGTTCTCAGACTTTGATGTTACTATTAAAATCAACAAAGATTATGTTGTAGGAGCAGGAGGTATTCTTGAAAACCCAACAGAAGTAAAAGGATATGATGCCAATGCTAAAATAAAAACTGAAAAAGACAAAAAAGCAATCTGGAAATGGACGGCAAAAAACATTCTTGATTTTGCGTGGAGTGCAGACAGAGATTATTCTGTAGAAAGCTTCAATGTTCCGGAAGGTCCAAAAGTCTATCTGGTATATCAGAAAAACGATAAAACAAAAGCATGGGGCGAATCACAGCCTTATATCACTAAGTATTTCCAGATTATGAATGCCCACTTTGGAAAATATGTATATCCTACTTATGCATTCATTCAGGGAGGTGACGGCGGAATGGAATACGGAATGTGTACCATGATTTTAGGTGAAGCGAAAAACGTTAAAGATTTAATGGGCTTAATGGCTCACGAAGGATCTCACTCATGGTATCAGCAGATGCTGGCTACCAATGAATCTGTACGTCCATGGATGGATGAAGGTTTTACAAGCTATGCGGAAGGATATACCATGTATCAGCTATTTCCTGAAGATCTGCCGAATCCTTTTATGGAAAGATTGGATGCCTACAGAAAATTTATTAAAAAAGGAATAGAAGAACCTGCAGTATGGCTGGGGGATCACCATGATAATGGTACATCTTATACATATGCATCCTATGTAAAAGGAGAATTATACCTGGTACAGCTTGGATACATTATGGGAGAACAGAACCTTGCAGAAACCTTAAAACAATACTATGACCAGTGGAGCATGAAGCATCCTTCAGACAGGGATTTCCTTCACATCGCACAGAAAGTTTCCGGAATGGATCTGAAATGGTTCCATAATTATTGGATCAACACTACAAAAACGATTGATTACGGAATAAAAGACGTAAAATACGATGCAAAATCTACAACTATTACCTTAATCAACAATGGTCAGGTTCCAATGCCGATAGATTTCGGAGTGATGACAACCGATAAGAAAATAGTGACTTATCAGATCCCGCTGAATATGACTCACACATGGAAACAAAAAGATATTTATGGTGATCTTAAAACAATGCCTTACTGGCCCTGGACGCAAAAAGAATATACTCTTACCATTCCTTACACCAAATCTCAATTATCTGTTCTTGGAATTGATTTCAGCCAGAGAATTGCAGATGTAAATATGGAAGATAATTTTGTGGAAGTAAAATAATGAATACAAAATAATACAGTAAACGGCGCGGAAATAAAATTTCCGCGCCGTTTACCGTAAAGAAAGGACTGGCTGGCACATGTTGATATGTACAGATATATTTTTAAGATAGACTTAATTTATAAGAGATCCAAGGCTAGTTTTTATAAAAATGATTAAATTTAGTCCCTCAAAATCAAGCAGGAATTTCAATTATAAATCATGAATTTCTTCTGAAAAATATATCAATGAATTCAATCGTAATAAACGTAGGAAACAGCAATATCAGATTTGGTCTTTTCAATGGTGATAATTGTGATATTTCGTGGGTAATCAATACAAAACCTTACAGAACGGCAGATGAGCTTTACGTACAGATGCTGATGCTTTATCAAACTTATAAAATTGAGCCAACAGAAATCGACAAAGTAATTATTGGGTCAGTAGTACCTCAGCTTACCAAAGTAATGAGCTCCGGTATCAAAAAGATTCACGGAACTACTCCTGTAATTGTTGATAGGTCAACTCCTTCAGGAGTCCAGGCGAAATCTAAGCAGATGGGAACAGATATTTATGCAAATCTTGTGGCGGCACACAATCTGTACCCTAACAGGAAGAAAATTGTTATAGATTTCGGAACCGCTCTTACAGCCAGTTGTGTGACAGAAACAGGGGAAACCCTGGGAGTGATTATTGCTCCGGGAATTGTTACTTCCTTAAATTCATTGATCAACCAGACCGCACAGCTTCCGGACATTGAACTGAAAAAGCCAAAATCTGTTTTGGGATTGGATACAGTAACCTGTATGCAAAGCGGAATGGTATATGGCTTCCTGGGAATGGTAGAAGGCTTTGTAAGCCGCATCAACGAGGAGGTAAATGACGATTGTTTCGTAGTAGCAACGGGAGGTGTCTCCCATATCTATAAACCTCTGACAGATAAGATTCATGTGATGGACAGGCTTCATACATTGAAAGGCCTTTATTTCCTGGGGAAAGATTTATAAATTAAAAGATTAAGGCTGGGTTGAGCTCAAGTCATATCTTATCTTACACTTAACTTTAACCTTAATACAATGGAAAAATTTCCCATCATAGAAACCGAAAGACTTATTCTCTCACAACTGGAAGAAAAGGATGTTCCTTTTATTGTTGAATATCTTCAACATAGGATTTATTCTGATCTTACCTCTAATATTCCGTATCCTTACGTAGAAAATGATGCCAGATCCTGGCTGAAAATGTCAAAGGAAGCTTTTGATAATCAAACAGGATATACTTTTGCTATCAGGAACAAAGAAGGACATATCATAGGTGCTATCGGACTGCATGACAGGGATGATGATAAAGCGGAGCTTGGGTACTGGATAGGAATACCTTATTGGAATAAAGGATATGTAACTGAAGCAGCAGGAGCAATTGTAGATTTTGGTTTTAAGGACCTGGGTTTCCATAAGATCTTTGCTACCCATTTTCTTCACAACCCGGCATCCGGAAGAATAATGGAGAAAATAGGAATGGAGCAGGAAGCTGTTTTAAAGCAGGAAATGAAGAAAGATGGAGAATATTTTGATATAGTGAGATACTCTATTTTTAAAGACTGATTATAAGGAATATGAATACATTCCTGATTCTATAAAAACAAAAGCCAGAGAATATTTTAATTTTCTCTGGCTTTTTATACTATTATTATCTAAACTATTGAGAAAAGGTTAAAGTCCACCAAGACACGAATCAAATTCTTTCAATGAAAAGGTTATCTTTTACTTTTAAAAAAATCTTTAACAATAGAAGAACATTCGGCTTCCATGATGCCTGTAATGATTTCTGTTTTCGGGTGCAGAGAAAGATGTTTATTGATAAACCCTCTTTGTTCATCCCGTGCGCCAATCACCACTTTTGAAATCTGAGACCAGGAAAGTGCACCTGAGCACATCACGCATGGTTCCATTGTTACATACAATGTACAGTCTTTTAAATACTTTCCTCCAAGGAAATTGGCCGCTGAAGTGATGGCCTGCATTTCTGCGTGAGCAGTAACATCATTCAGGGTTTCGGTAAGATTGTGGGCTCTTGCGATAATCCTGTTATTGGAAACTACTACACATCCAATAGGAACCTCATCTTTTTCCAAAGCAGCTTCTGCTTCCTGCAGGGCCATTTTCATGTAATATTCGTCAGTAAACATTTAATCGGTGATCGTTAAAGTTAAAGGTAATTTAAAACGATAAGTGGTAGGATCTCCTTTTATCATTGCCGGAGAGAACTTTTCTGCAAGAGAATATAATGCAATTTCTGCCTGTCTGTTGAAGGTGAAATTATCTCCCTGTGCATGAACATTGCTTACTGTACCATCTTTTTCTACAATAAAATCAACATCTGTTTTTATCATTTTTTCTAAGGAATAAACCCCATCAACGTATAGCAGATTGGCAACTTCCTGTCTCAAAGAATTAAGCCCTCCGGGATAATCCGCAACCTTTTCTGCATCAGAAAATTTTTCGGATGGATTTAATTTAGGATTCCTGATGGTTTGGAGGTCTTCCAGGTTTCTTACCTTTAATAAAGCCCCGATCAAGGCATTGTTTTCAATGCTGTCCATTTTTTTCATGAAAAAGAGAAAATCTCCTTTTATTGCCACTTTTTTATCCGTATTGGATTCAGCATCAAACTTTTTTTTGAACTCTTTATTCAGCATATTTCTGTGCTGGTTATAATAGCTCTTTACAAGCCTGAATTCTTCTTTCTGCTGTGCCAGAAAAAAGGTGGAAATAAAGCAGCTGATGCCAACAAATAAAGTTTTCAATAAGGGTATATTTATGTAAATATAACAAAAAATATGAAATGTGTTTTTTATAATCAGCTTTCAAGATAACGGTTCAAAGATTCCTGTAAATGATTACGGATGTCATCAACTAAACCTTTAGGTTCCAGAACAGTTACTTCTTTTCCATAAGAAAGAATTTCCTGCATAAAGTCATAAGTAGGATGAAGGAAGAACTCAAAATAAATCTCTTCCGGAGTTTCTTTGGTCTCTTTCTGCGATTGATGAAGAGGAAAGCTTCTGATGTACTCTCCCTGATGGCGGCTGCATTTCAATACTATATTCTGTGGTTTCTGCTCCGTCAGATTCATTACTCCGAATGCATTTTTGAAATGCTCTCTGAAATTATATTTGTACTTCTCTCTAAACTGATTGTTAGCTACGTCAAGATAGTTGATTCTATCAAGCCCGAAAGATTTTAAAGCTTTATCTTTCGTGTCAATGGCAATAAGATACCATCGGTCTTTGGATTCTTTTAAGGCTAAAGGATGAACTTTTCTGGAAGTCATCAGTTTGTTTTTGTAATTGTAATGTTCAAAGCTTACAACCCTTTTATTTCGGATGGCAAAGAACAGATCATAAAAATGTTCCACACCGGTGGGTTTCCGGCTTTCAAAAAAGATAAAATCTGAAAAATCCGGATGAAGATTCAGAGCGTTACTTACCTGAAAAGATTCCAGTAATTTCTGGTTGTACTCATCCACTTCCATGATTGGTCGGCTCTCGATATAGTATCGGTTGTCCCCCTTTTTCTTGTTGTGGATGGAAAGATTAAAAAGATCGGAAATCTCCCGGATATCCCTTTGCAGGGTACGGATAGAGTAGCTCTTGATTCCGGCATCCTGGAATTCAAAAGAATTTAAAAGATAGTCCTCCAGCTGGGAATAGGTAGCCGGAGAACTTTCTAATCTTTTAATTATTAAGGCATATCTTGTCAGATAAAAATCTTTCTTCATTTCTCTTTTTTTAGGACACAGCAGAACTGCGTTTCATGATAAAGTTTTATAAGACAAATATATGCGGTTAATGCGACAAAACGTGTCGTGTTTTATTTTTTATCTAAAAAGTATCTTCTTCAAAATCTTCTCTGAGGAAGTTGTCAATGTCGTTCAGATAGTTTTCATAATCTATCTCAGCATTTTCTATGTCGCTCCATTCTATTGTAAAGAGGTTTGCGTCAAAGAGTAATTTGGTATCGGGTGTTTCCATGTTTTGTGTTATAAGATGTTGGTTACATTCTGAACATACTTCAGGTTGTTCAGCATAGGCGAATGTTGAATTCAAAGGCTTTTTAAAGTTTTATGGATTCTTGTTTTGTGTCTTTTGATACTCCAAAGATATCGGGGCAAAACGACAAAACTTGACGTGTTTAAAAAATATTTTCCAGTTTTGAAATATAATCTTTAAAGCTTATATTAGATAGTTATAAGGTTCAGGGCTTATATTTTATTTCTGATGAGCTTTTGAACAATCTGATTCAGGATTTCTCTGTTATCATCAATATAGCTCAATCCGGCCTGTATAAGGTTTTCAATATTAGACCTTTTTACGTTATCCATTGCCGGAGATGCGTTTTTCAGTGAGGGATTCAGGCGGTAATAGTTTTTCTGATTTCTCAAACCCAGTGTCTGAAACATCTGTTCCAATTGATAATCTACTGTTTCTGCATTGGCAGACATTAAAATATCAATAATCGGGCTTACCCAGCCAATTTTCCCTGCTTTTTCCAGTTTTTTAAAAGGATAAGGTCTGGCTTCAATTCCTGTTCCGATAGAAACAATAATCATATCATTTACACTCGGATGGTTGGCTTTCTGATGGTTTTTTAAAACTTCGGCAAAAGGAATTTTTCTTGCCTCTGCATAAGCACAGAGGGCAGGATTATTGGCAAACATTCCTCCGTCAATCAGGCTGAAGATCTGTCCATACATGGATTTGATCTGTACCGGACTAAAATAGGTAGGTGCGGCTGAAGTTGCCCTGCAGATATCTTTTACGTAGAAGTTATCTGTGCTGAGGTTGGCATTCCATGAATTGAAAAGTTTTGCTCTTCTGTTCTCAATGTCATAACTTGTTATTAAACATGGTTTTATTAATTCTTTTAATTCTAAATTTCCAAAAAAGTCATTTAAATTCCTTTCAAGTGATTCCTGTGGAATTTTTTCATTCAATAATCCGAATGGATTAACCAGTTTTTCCCAAAAGGAAACCTGGAAGATATCGCCGCCCTTTTCTGCATATAATTCTAATCCTTTCTGAATAGAATATTTTGCTTTTCGGGTTTCGTCGGGACATAGAATAATAGAAGCAATCAGACCTCCGGTGCTGCTGCCTGCCACCAGGTCAAAATAATCCCCAAGCTTAGCTGTTGGCTTATCATAATACTGGAGCTGCTCTTCTATGTAACGCAGAATAATACAGGTGATGATTCCTCTTATTCCACCTCCGTCCAAAGAAAGAATGGTTGTCTTTTTCATGTTATTTTTTTATTTTTTTAAAGAAACATTTAGCAGCTTTAGACAAGTAAAACCAATAGATTTCCGAAAAATATCTATTGGTTTCAGCTTATTATAAGGATTGCTTTTGGTGTTTTCTTATAAAGTAAAGATAGACGGAGGAAGCGACAGAACTTGTCGTATTATAAATGATTTTAATTAATTTTATCAAAAAAATGGAGCTTAAAATCAGAGAGTTAGTCTTTTAATGGTTTGATAAATGAGAGTTAAAAAACAACATAATTCTGCTTATCTCTAGGCATCTTTAAGAGTGTTCTCCATCTGGTTTTTACGGAACCTTTTTTAGAGGGAATGTTCTTTTTTTCAAAGTGGGGAAGGTCTTTGAAGGTTTTCCAGTTTCCACCCCAGTCCCAGCCATGGCGGGCAAAGATTTTTACACACTCATACCAATCGGCAACTTTGTCATTATCCCAATCTTTTACTGTATCCCAACTTACTGTTTTTCGGTCAATCACCAGGCAGATATCTACGGCAAGACCATAATTGTGGATGCTTTGCCCTGCTTTAGCATTGGTCACCTTTTTTCCGGAAGTAATTCTTCCGATCGCATAAAGCTTTTCCTGCTCTTCAAAAGATCTTAATCCCTGGATGATTCGTATCTTGGCTCTTCCGGTAAGGGCTTCATTACATTCTTGTATAATTTGCTTCACTTCATCTCTTACCAACGGATGAAGTTTCTGAATTCGTTCCAAGGTTACTTTGTCCATATTTCTTATTTTGTTATGATACAAAAGTATAGAGCGGAAGCGACGAAACTTGACGTGTTTTATTTAATTTTTTGTGTGAGATGTTCCTGAGTGTTTGAGAATGACCAGGCTTGTGAAATGGGATTAAATAAATGTTTTTGAACCCAAAATTAAAGCACTAATGCGACAAAATGTGTCGTATTTAATAATTTTATTCATTTGTTTTTCAGACTGTTAAATAAGATGTTAATTATGGGATAAAAGATTATTTTATTCTTTTAAAACTCTAATTTTGTGTAGATATTTATCATGCAACTGTCATGTATGCACTTGTAGATTGTAATAACTTTTTTGTTTCCTGTGAAAGGACTTTAGATCCTGATCTTGAGGGCAAGCCCGTTGTGGTTCTTTCCAACAACGATGGGTGTGTTGTATCCAGAAGTAAAGAAGCAAAAGATCTGGGAATTCCCATGGCAGCCCCGGCATTCAAGTACAAGGAGCTTTTTCAAAAGTATAATGTGAAAAGTTTTTCTGCAAAATTTGAATTGTATAATTATAAAAGCCAGCAGGTAATCAATATTGCCAAATCCTATGTTCTTGATTATGAAGTCTACAGTATTGATGAGCTTTTTCTTGATTTAACAGGATTTAAGTATATCGATATTCATGAATATTGTTCTAAAATCAAAAAAGAGATTGATGAGAAAGAAAATATTCCCGTAAGTATCGGAATTGCTCCCACTAAGACTTTATGTAAAGTTGCGAATAGAATTGTAAAAGAGTTTCCGGATAATTTTAATGGCGTTTATATTCTGGATTCTCCTGAAAAAATTGAAAAAGCATTGAAGTGGCTTAATATCGCAGATGTTTGGGGAATCGGAAGAAGACTGGCCGTCAAAATGAACGACAGTGGCGTCTATAAAGCCTGGGATCTTCTTCAGAAACCTGAAATATGGGTTCGGAAGATGATGGGAATTCATGGCGTAAGGATGATTAATGAACTGAAGGGAATTCGTCAGCTGGAACTGGACGCTCCTTCTCCTAAAAAATCTATTGCTGTTACCCGAAGTTTTATGCAGATGCTTACAAAAAAAGAAGAAGTAAGGGAAAGGGTAGAAACTTTTGGAATGTACTGCTCAGAAAGATTAAGAAAGCAGAATACCTGTTGTAAAATGATTACGGTTTTTGTGCAGACCAACCGTTTTAGGAAAGATCTGCCTGAATACAGAAATGCAATGACCCGGATTCTTTCCAATCCTACCAATTCCTCAATCTTAATAGGAAGAGTGGTTAATGAACTTTTTGAAGTTATTTACAGAGACGGATTTCATTATAAAAGGGCAGGGGTGATGGTGAATGATTTTGTACCCGAAGATCAGAGACAAATCAGTCTTTTCGAAGAAGATATACAAAATCAGCATCTTCCCGTGATGAAAGCCATGGATGCCATGAACCGAAAATTTGGGAAGGATAAAGTCCGCCTTGGAAGCATGAGTGGTGAAAACACCTTTGGACGTGCAAAACTGTCTCCGGAATATGAAGCTTTCCTGAAAAAAAATACATTGCCGGAAGCTAATTTCAGGTTTCATTAAAGCCATTCCTAATTCAAAAATTCTGTTTATTTTCGTCATTCTTACTGAATGAAAAATAAAACGACTGAGATCAATAATCTATTACAGCAATTATCCCGGGAAAATCTTTCCGGATACAAGATTGTTGATTATTGGGATGCAGATACTACAGCGTTAGGATTGCAGAAAGGAAATGTTGTTGTCTATATTTCAACATTCAGCTATTCTAAAAGCAATCATTATGATATTATTATTGAAGAACTCGAAACAGGTAAAATATTGAAATCGGGAGACAAAAAATCATACCACGAACTTATTCATGACTTTCTGATTTTTTTTCTAATGGCGCCTTCAAAATAATATTTTTCTTTAAAAAATAAGAATACTTTAAAAATTTCCCATAAAATAGAAGGGTAGTTTTATTTTAAATAGTAAAATTCCGTATTTTGATAATGTGGAATAAGTGCTTACTTATCTTGTTTTCAGTGGTTTATGTGTTTTTGTTTTAAAGGCTGCTATTGTACATGATGTGCTTTTACATTTATCTTTGGCCGAGAATTGTACACGTTTTAAACCACAAATCAAATGAAAAATCTAAGTATTTGGATGAAAGGAATACTGATTCCCTTGTGCTTTATCAGCTATTCAAAAGCGCAGGTTGGTATTAATACTTCAAATCCTCAATCCACTTTCCATGTGGATGGGGCAAAAGATAATCCCACCTCCGGAGTTCCTTCTACCACACAGGCTGCTAATGATGTTGTCATAACTTCTACAGGAGAAATAGGGATTGGAACATTATCTCCTGCTGTTAAGATAGATACACGGTCTGCAGTCAACACAGATAATTCAATAGGAATAGGTGAGACCAGCCAGACGGCCTCATCAGCAGGTGGAGGTGCCGTAAGATATAACCCTCTGAATGGCGGAAAGATGCAGTACTCAGATGGCGTTGTGTGGCAGGATCTTATTTCTTCCCCTACCAAAGCTGTAGTGGTAGCTAATATTCAGGCAGCGAACTTTGCTGTTAAAATTCCTTATCAGGTTTCTACAGGTATTGCCGGATGGACGGAGATTTCTGATCCTACGGCAAACTTTACTCCCGGAACAGGTATTTTTACAGCGCCAAGAACCGGAGTATATCTTGTTTCTTTTACCTATGACTTTGTGAGAATCCCTATAGTTTCAGGCTATTTTTCGGAAGCGAGATATGTAGTGAACGGAAACAATACTGTTAAAAAATGTGTGAAATCTTTCTCCAATATTTCAAAACAGGCACAAGTTGCAGGTTCTTGTGTGGCTGGAGTTCAGCTGAATAAGGGAGATACTCTTCAGCCATATATCTACCAGTCTGTTTATAATGGTAATCTAAGTCTGAGGACAGATCTATCTTCTGCAAGCAATGATTATGGCTTTGTAAATCTTTCTATTTTAGAACAATAACACACTTTGATATGAGAAAAAAATTAGGACTGGCTTTATGTATGGGCTGCGGCATGTGGATGCAGGCTCAGATAGGAATCAATATGTCTGCCCCGGAAGGAACGGTGCATATAGACGGACAGAAAAACACAAATGCTTCAATACCTTCCAGTTATTATGATGATATAGTGATTACTCCTGCAGGAAATGTAGGAGCAGGAACAAAATCTCCCAAAACAAGACTGGATCTTAGATCTAATGAACGTTTAAATGCAATCGGAATTGGGGGAACTTCACAATCTGCTTCTGCAGCTAAGGCCGGAGCGCTGAGGTATAACTCCGGAACGCAGGATCTAAGCTATTCTAATGGAACCTCATGGATCATTCTGGCTCATAAGACCTCTAATGACTTTGTAGATGCAGAAAACTCTTCGACGCAAAGTTTTGGTGATGGAGTGCAGACCGCTGTTACCAGCTGGATTAAAAAAACGGATGTAAATAGCAGCTTTAATGCTGGTACAGGAATCTTTACAGCCTCAAAAACAGGAGTATATATTGTGTCCTTTACCTTTTCATTAGCATCCGGAAGCATTGCCAATGATTCAAGGTATGAAACTTTGATTCAAACCAATTCAACATCTTCCACTACCAATAAAGTGTTCAAGTGTGTAGGAAGCTATCCCGGAACCAATACCATTGGAAACCGTGTTGCGGGAAACTGTTCAGGAATTTTTAACCTGAACCAGGGGGATAATATTACAGTAAGCCTGAATCAGAAACTGGGAAGTTCAAAAACTTTGGATACTGATGCTACACTTACTTCTTTAAGTATTTTCGGATTATAAAAAGACAGATGATGAAAAAAAATTGTTTACTGATTTTAATGACTTTAAGCTTCCACTGTGTATTTTCACAGGTTGGAATCAATACTCCAAATCCACAAGGTATCCTGCATATTGACGGACAAAAAGATAATCCTGTTTCAGGGTCAACATTTACGCCAGCTCAGCAGAGTAATGATATTCTTGTGAATAGTACCGGAAAAATAGGAGCGGGAACTCTCATCCCGGTTGCAAAAATTGATGCCAGAAATTCCGGAAACGGAGCCATTGGCTTTGGAACTTCTTCACTAACTGCGCTTGCCGCTGATGAGGGAGCAGTACGCTATAACAACGGAGTGGAATATTCTAATGGAAATGAATGGCTTCCTTTGCTCACAGCACAACCCACAAATAATAAAGTAATTGTTATTGCAGCTAAAACCAATAATAATGTAAAACTGGCCACTCCGTCTATTCCGACGGTAACTACAGGATTGCAGAACAGAGCAAGTAATTATCTTGTAGACTGGAGTAAAACATTTGAAAGTAATTCCGGTACAAATTTCAATGCTGCCACAGGTATTTTTACTGCACCCCGAAACGGAATTTATGTAGCTTCTTTCACTACAGATCTGGCTCCATTAGCAATTAATTATACTACAGATCCTTTAAATCCTATTCAGATAGAAGCGATCTGGCAGCTCTATGATAATACGGCAGGATTGGCAGTTACCAATATTGTAAATACGGTAAAGTGCGTTAATACCATGTCCTCAAACAGTGTAGGAAATATTGATGCAGGAAGTAATTGTACTGCCTCATTTTACATGACTGCAGGGCAGAGGCTGATGCCTTACATTTGGTTTAATTTAAATAATTCAATTGTTGCTAATTTCTCATTAAATAATACAGGCGGTTATAATAATCTTACCATTGCAGAACAGTAAATCAGGTGATTTCATCCAGCGTTTTGATAAATGCTGACGGATGCAGACCCGTGATTCTTTTGAACTCAAGAGAAAAAGCACTGTGGGATGAATATCCTGTGATTTCAGAAAGATGGTTGATCTTATACTTTCTGTACTGTGGTTCGTTTTTCAACTGGTTGACAATGTAATTGATCCTCAGATGATTAATGTATTGGTTGAAATTGAATTTCTTGTGTTTTTTAATGACCGCTGAAAGGTATTTTGTGTTGATATTCAGAGTGTTTGCAAGATTATAACGTGAAATGTTCTTGTTATTAAACTCAAGACTTTCTTCAAAGGTTTTTAATCCACTCAAAATATTTTCCTCTACTTCAGGTGAAATTTTTATTTCTGTGGGAGTAGGGGTATTTTTATTTTGGATATCATCAGAAATTTCCTGAGGATCTTCTTCATAAACCACTGGAGAAATACCTTCTCTGTAAATTTTGGAAACAGCTTCTTTATGTTTTTTGCGAAGACGTATGCTGTTAAAAATAACAATCCCCAAAACAATGATCAGAGCCAGACAAGCTATAATAAGCCTTTTTGAAATGGAATGACTTTCATTGAGCTGCTGATCAAAGCATTCCTCTTTTTTGGATAATGTTTTGTTGACAGCCATTGCTTTGTTATAGGCGATGCTGTCTTTTAATTTAAGATTTTCAAGTTTATATTTCTCCGTATTGGGTTCGTCATGAAGCTGGGTGTAGGCTTCCTCAAGGTTTTTGGTGACTTCAATCTTTTTTTCGTTGAAACCATACTGATCTACAATGGTTAATGCTTTCTGGTAATAAAGCACAGCACTGTCCGGCTTATTCTGTTTTGAGAAAGAGAATCCGATATCATTCAGTATAGTAGACCGCAGATAATAATTGTTTTCTCCAACCAAAGAAAGGGCTTTTACAAAATAATATTTAGCCTCTTTAAATCTTTTTACTTCTGATAAGTTATACCCCATATTGGTATAAGCGGAGATCAGCAGTTCATTTCGCCGGGCTGCATTTTTAAGCTTCTGAAATTCCTGAATGGCACTTTTAGAGTAAAACTCTTTCTCTTTATACTGATTCTGATTAAGAAGGATCAAAAAAGAATTAAAGATCATTCCCTTCAGCTCATGTCCTTCCTCTGTATTATTGTTTTTTACCTCAGATAGGGCGTTGTGAAGGCTCTTGGAAGATTCTTTAAGCAGTCCGAGCTTTGCATATTGGGTACCTTGCATCCTGTAAGCCAGAGCTTTCCCGATAGTATAATCGTTTTGGGTAGATATTTTAAGGGCTCTATCTGCAAAATCAAGACTTTTCTCAGCATCAGATTTTAAATAGCTGTTGAATGATTTCAAATAATAAGCTTTTGCAAGAAATTCAGGGAGATTTCTTTTCTGTGCTGAATCTATAATCCTATTCAGAACGATTTCCGAACTGTCCGGATTCTTGGATGAAAGAGTACGGGCATACTTGTACTGTCCCTCAAAATCAAATGACTGAGAGAATGCGGAAATCGAAATAATAAGGAAGAAAAAGAGAATAATTTTTTTCTTCATTGTGTTTTTGTGTTTTATTTTTTTTGGTATTTCCAGTTACGGCTTTTACCTTCGGTTATCCACTCCAAAGATTGTTCCAATCTTTTATTTCTGGTAGCATCTGTTTTGGCTTCTATAACCCATGCAATATACTCTTTTCTGAAGGATGGTGAAGCCTTTTCAAAAATACCGAGAGCCTTTGGATGAGCATCTAAAGCTGACTGAAAATAACCAGGGATTTCCATTTCTGTTTTGGAGGGAGGAGCTTTCTTCATTGTAACTCCCATTTCCGTAAGCTCCATTGCTTCTTTAATGGCTTTTTTTAGCTGAGGTTTTGGCGGAAGATCTTCAATCCTTGTTACTTTTCCTAAGCTGAACATTGAGCTTCTTTCAGCAGTTGTTTCTATTTCCTTTAATGTTTTCATCTCCTGATGCAGCCAGAATCCAAGACTGCAATACTGTTTGAAAGCCGTAATGGAACAAAGAATTTTTCCTTTATACATGAACGTAGGAAATTTCCATTTGATCGCTTCTTCCGCATCAGGGCAGACTTCGTGAATCGTTTCACGGAGGTAATTTAAGATAGGCCTTGCAAAATCCGGAGATTTTTCAATGTATTCATCAACTTTTATGCTGTGTTTATCCATAGTGTTTATTGGAATAATTGTACAATTTCATTCACAAAGAATTTCACCTGGTCAGGTCTTCCTCTGTCATTTTTAGGGTTGTTGGAGTAGCTTCCGGTTTTTACAATAACGATATTGTGTTCAGGAACCATAATAATATACTGTCCCTGTAATCCCAGGAAATAATAATGTTTGATAGGGTTGTCATGGTTGATCCACAGTCCCATTCCATAAATGTTTTCAGACTTTTCAGTAGGAGTTCTCATTTGTTCAATGAAGTCAGCATTGAGAATCTGTTGATCCCCGGCTTTTCCATCATTCAGAAACAGCTGCCCCAGCTTAGCAAAATCTCTTGCATTGGAATGAATGCAGCAATACGTTTTTTCCATTCCATAATCATCTGTACTCCATTTAGCATTCTGTTCCATTCCCAAAGGAATCCAGAATTTTTCTGATAAATAGCTCGCTAATGGTTGATTCAGAGCCTTTCGTAAGGCAAAACCAAGAAGCTGTGTAGAACCGCTCTGGTATTCGAATCTTGTTCCCGGTTCTTCTTTAAATTTTCTTGAGAATACAGCTTTTACAAGGCTTTTTCCATAATAAGCTTTGGCATTGGGAAGAAACGGATTATTGTAATTTTCATCCCAGTCCAGCCCGGATTCCATTTGGGCAAGGTTTTTAAGAGTTACTTCATTTCCGAATGGCTTATCTTTAAATTCAGAATAAAAATCAGATAGCTTTTCATCAATAGCCGGAATAATACCTTCTTCCAATGCTTTTCCCAACAGCATCACAGTCACTGCTTTTGCCATCGAAAAAGAATTGGTTTGTGAAAGCTGATTATAACCATTCCAATATTGCTCATGAAGAATTTTACCATTCCGTATTACAACAAAAGCTGCTGTTCTGGAGTGTTTTAAATTTTCAACTAAATGTTTAGGTAAATCTTTTTTGTTATAATCCGGATCTTCTTCCCAGAGTTTAGGTTCTTCTGTAGCAATAGGATTGCTTGGGAAAAGATTTCCGTCATCAATATGTGCACTTGATTTTCCTTTAAGATAGGTTTTGGAAATACCATTAAATAAATAATCATATCCCAGAAGATAAGCCGCTGCCGCACCGGCTACAGCTCCGCCTATCATATACTTTAGTATTCTCATTTTTTCATAAATGGGTCTTTAACAAATTTAGAATAATTTGACTATAAAAATTAAAATGAATCATCAAATAAGCTATTTTTGTTCTTATTTGATGAAAACTATGACCAGAAAACTTATTGTATTGGGATGCTTCCTATTTTCAATCATGGGAACAGCCCAGATTTATAAACCGATAGATACCGCAGATTATATACAGAGAAAAGCATTTTTAAAGAATTTTGAAGGGAATAATGAAGCGACTGTAAAGAGGTTAAAATCTCAGTATTCCGGGAAAACGGGCTCTGAATTATCCAAAATCTATAAAGAATTCGGAACTGATTTTCAAAAGCAGGTGAAGAATAAGGATTTTATCTTTAAATCTGAATTTGAAATCAGCATACAGTCTGTGATCCAGCGTCTTAAAAAGAATAATCCTACAATCCCTCAGGACCTGAAAATTCTGATCGCAAAAGACAATACTCCCAATGCTTACTGCCTTGCTGACGGAACTTTTGTAATCAATATGGGGCTTTACAGCTGGCTCAATAATGAAGAGCAGATTGCAGCTGTGATTTCCCATGAATTGGGGCATAAAATAGAAGAACATTCCCTGAAGACCTTTTTAAAAATTATCCAACAGGATAAATTGGATAAAATTGTGGTTGAAAATATAAAATCAACCACTACAAGCCGCAGCCAGAGCCAGAATCAGAAAGCTTTCGATATCTTTAAAAATACAGTGTATAAAAAAGGTGTGGAAAAGAGGCAAAGCGAAATGCAGGCAGATTCTTTGGGATATGTTATTTTTAAAAACAGTGATTTTAAGAAAACAGAATTTGTAAATGCGCTTCAAAGACTGCAGGATTTTGATACTATTTCACCAAGAGAGCTGAAGATGGAAACGTATAAAAAGCTTTTTAACCTTCCAAAGCAGGCCTTTAATGAAAAATGGATGAAGAAGGAAGATTTTTCACTGTACAATTATAATTTTTACAGAGAAAAGCTGAACAAAGATTCCCTTGCATCACACCCGGAAGTGTCCAGAAGAATTGAAATGCTAAAAAAAACATTTACAGAACTTAAAAGCCCAATGGCTCCGGAAAAACCTTCGGATCTATTTGTAACATTAAAGAAAACAGCAAGAATGGAAATTTTGCCCAACTATTTCCACTCGGAAGACTATGGACAGGGAATTTATGCAGCTATGCAGTTTCTGCAGGATGAAGAAGAAGAAAAATATTATAAAAGCTGGCTGGGAAGATGCTTTTCCAAAATATATGAAGCTAGAAAAAACTATAATCTGAACCGGTATCTGGATCGTATAGAACCCAAAAATCAGAGTGAAAGTTACCAGCAGTTTCTGAACTTTATGTGGAACTTAAGTTTGGATGAAATAAAAAATATTGCAGACTTTTATCAGACAAATGAAACTATAGCAAAAGCAAACTGATTTTAATAGAAACGGGCTTTAGCCAAAACTTAAAAAAGAAGAATCCTGATACAGATCAGGATTCTTTTTTGTATTAGTAATTCAATTTCTCCAAACGGATCTTATTGAATTTTTCTTTCTCATTATACTCACGAAGTAGGATATAGCCTTCTTTTCCTACATATGGCGTGACTGCATAATTATCTTTTTCAGAAATAGGAATAATCTCCTGTTTGAATTTTCCATCAATAATGGTATTGATGAACAAATTCCATCTTTTCTGCTTTGTTACTTCATCTTTCTGATAGTCGCGGTAGAAAAATACTACGTCTTTTCCACCGTTGAGGTATTGCGAAAAGAGATAATCGCTGTTTACCCATTTTGATTTTTCTTTTTCAAAAACCTGTACATTTTTCACTTTGAAATCTTTATCTGTGTAGATGTAAACAAGGTCTGTTGTTTTGGGGGCGTTATATTGTCCTGCAGGTTTATATTTTTCAGATAATATTCCTACGCTTCCGTCATTCATAAAATACATATCCTTAGTCTGAAGCATATATCCGTTTTCCACCATGCCATTTTTATTCACTTTTGGAAGGAAGGCTGAGATATTCGGTTCATAATTGATTGTTTTGGTATCTGCAGTAAAGTTTTTTTTGTCTACCATCATTCTTGCAAATCCCACTGACTCAGAATCATCATAGTTTCTTCCCAGCAGAACCACTTTATCATCAAAATCTTTATCATTATCAATCTTTCTGTAATTGGAGTAGAAGGATTCAATATTGTCTATGGTATCATCAGATAACCCGGTTACCGGTTTGTTGGAAGTCTCTTTTCCGGTTTTCATATCAAGAACAAGAAGACTGAATGTTTTCTGTTTTTCATTCACTTTCTTCATGATGCAGTACATATAATTCTCATCTCTTTCCAGCACAGACAGGGTGGTGTAGATTTTCTTGCTTCCGTCAGTATTGTATTTATATCTCCAAACCTCCTTTTTGTTTTCATCGAACTTCATAAGGCTGTTGTTATTTTCATACTTTCCGTAATCTTTATACTCTACAGCAAAGTAACCACCTTCTTTCAGCTCCCCTACGGCAGAAACATAGTTGTATCCTTTATCTTTCTTTTCCTCACGATTTTCCTTACGCTGTTCTTTCCAGCTCTTCGGCTCGTTGATTTCTTTGAAAGTGCCGTTTTCCAGATAGTCATAATATATTTTTCTGGTAATAGAGTTTGTTTTAGGGTCAATCACCATAGAAACAGGAGTGAATACTTCTCTGCTTTTGACCAGAGAATAATCCATCATGGAAGGTTTTAAGATAATCTGTCCTTTAAAATCAACATATCCTAAATAAGATGCAGCAGTGATATCTCCTTCAAACTCTTTATTGGCAACAGGGTTGAGATTTTTGTCCAGGATTACATACTCAAACTTTTTGGTTTTATCACCGGATTTTCCGTAAGAATATAGAGAAACGTAACCGTAAAGGTTGTCTTTATCATCGAATAAAGCATTCATTCCCACATGATCCCCAGCGGCAAGTGTTGTCAGATCCTGGGTTTGGGAAAATGCAAATGTCTGGATGAGTCCAAACATGATCAGAGTTATTTTTTTCATGGTTAAAATTTGAGGGATAAATGTAATAAATTAACCCATATGTTGCGAAAAATAAAAAAGCCCCGAGATCGGGGCTTTTCAACTATATTTTAGAAAGTAAATTTCTGAAGTTCGTTTTCTCATCAATGATTCTTCTCAACTCTGAAACAGGAACTCTTTCCTGCTGCATCGTGTCTCTGTCTCTGATGGTTACTGTGTGCTCAGTCAGAGAGTCATGGTCAATGGTGATACAGTATGGAGTACCAATGGCATCCTGTCTTCTGTAACGTTTTCCAATAGCATCTTTCTCCTCGTAGAATAAGTTGAAGTCATATTTCAGGTCATTGAAGATTTTTTCTGCATATTCTGCTAAACCGTCTTTCTTCATCAATGGAAGAATAGCCGCTTTAATTGGCGCTAATGCCGGAGGTAAAGATAAAACCGTTCTTTCTGAACCGTCTTCTAATACTTCATCTTTTAAGCAGTGAGAGAATATAGAAAGGAATAATCTGTCTAAACCTACTGAAGTTTCCACTACATAAGGAACATAGTTTTCGTTTCTTTCTGGATCAAAGAACTGAAGCTTTCTTCCTGAGAATTCTTCATGAGCCTTTAAGTCGAAATCTGTTCTTGAGTGAATACCTTCCAGTTCTTTAAATCCGAATGGGAAGTTAAACTCAATATCAGCAGCAGCATTCGCGTAGTGAGCCAATTTCTCATGATCATGGAATCTGTAGTTATCATCTCCTAAACCTAAAGCTCTGTGCCAGTTCAGACGTTTTTGTTTCCACTGCTCATAGAATTCAAGTTCGGTTCCCGGAGCAACGAAGAACTGCATTTCCATCTGTTCAAATTCACGCATTCTGAAGATAAACTGTCTTGCAACAATCTCATTTCTAAATGCCTTACCAATCTGTGCAATACCGAAAGGAAGCTTATGACGTGAAGTTTTTTGTACATTCAGGAAGTTAACGAAGATTCCCTGAGCCGTTTCAGGTCTCAGATAAAGATCCATCGCACTGTCTGCAGAAGCCCCCAGTTTTGTTCCGAACATCAGGTTGAACTGTCTTACCTCTGTCCAGTTTTTAGAACCTGTATCAGGATCTGCAATCTCAAGCTCTTCAATCAAAGCTTTTACATCAGCAAGGTCTTCATTTTCCAGAGATTTTGCCAGTCTTGAAAGAATAGCCTCTCTTTTTGCTCTGTATTCCAGAATTTTTGGATTCGTAGCAACAAACTGATCCTTATCGAAAGCATCCCCGAATCTTTTTGCTGCTTTTTCGATTTCCTTGTTCTCTTTATCTTCAATTTTAGCACAATAGTCTTCCACCAAAACGTCTGCTCTGAAACGTTTCTTAGAATCTTTATTATCAATCAATGGATCATTGAAAGCGTCTACGTGGCCTGATGCCTTCCATGTTGTTGGGTGCATCAAAATTGCCGAATCAATACCCACAATATTCTCGTTAAGCTGTACCATAGCCTTCCACCAGTATTGTTTGATATTATTTTTAAGTTCGGCCCCGTTCTGTCCATAATCATAAACAGCGGATAAACCATCATAGATCTCACTTGATGGGAAAATAAAACCATATTCTTTAGCGTGAGAAATCACTTTCTTGAAAACATCTTCTTGCTTTGCCATAATTTTTTTAAACGTCTGAAATGCAAAAATAGCAATTTGGATCCAAAATCATGAGATTCAATAAAAAAAGCATTCATAAACAGGCAAATATTTACAATTTAATTTTTAAGGAGCCGGGAACCCGCTTTTCACTCTATCTTTTGCTTTGCAAAAGGATGCCGTTACAATCAGGGCTATATCAGTCGAAAATTTCTACTTTTGCATCATGTTAGAAATTCTTTATCGTGACGAGCATATTATTGCCATCAACAAACCCAGCGGATTACTGGTTCATAAATCTTTCTATGCGGGAGAAGCCGATGCCTACGCTATTCAGGAGCTGAAGAAACAGATTGGGCAAAAAGTGTATCCCGTACACCGGTTAGACCGAAAAACTTCGGGTGTTCTGTTGTTTACCTTAGATAAAGATACCCTTAGAATCATGAGCGAACAGTTTGCATCACGCGAAGTGGAGAAGAAATATCTGGCCATTCTTCGTGGCTGGGCAAAAGAAGAGGAAACAATTGACTATGATTTGGTTAATGAAAATGAAGTTAAACAAAATGCTGTTACTTACTATCGCCGTTTGCAGACTTCGGAAATAGATCTACCTTTTTTAAAACATCAGACTTCGAGATATTGTTTAGTGGAAGCTATTCCTGAAACGGGCAGATTTCACCAGTTGAGAAAACATTTTAAACATATCCTGCATCCTATTTTAGGCTGCAGAAAACACGGTTGTAATAAACAAAATAAATTGTGGCTTCAAACATTTGAGATCAGCAAAATGACGCTTCATGCACATCAATTGATTTTTAATCATCCTATTTCTAACGAAAGAATTACCGTAAATGCTACTATAGATGATGAATTTAAAAGAGTAGGAGATATTCTGAAATTGGATCTGAGTGCATACTCTTCATTAAAACTTTAAGATTTTAAATATAAATACCCTTGTCAAGGTTTAAAACCTTGACAAAGATGATGGAGGTATTTCTCTGTTTCTATTGCTTTAACGCAATGTTCGCAAAGTTTAATTAATGATTTTTATTTCCGATCGCAAAGGCACTTCGTTCAGCAAGGCTGATAGCGCGTACTTCGCTTAGTGAAACGCCCTTGCGAACAAAATGTTTTCAGGATTGTCATACTTCTTTGCGATGGTAGCGTTAAAAAAATCTCACTGATTTTAGAAATTTACAGTTGTTGATTATCTTATAGATACTATATATCAGACATTTTGATAAAATATCATACATCAATCGAGCATTAATTTTAAAATGAGTAATTTTGTAAAACTTTTTTTCAATGTACAAATCGCTCATTCGTCCGATTCTTTTCAAATTTGATCCTGAAGATGTTCATCACTTTACATTTTCAATGCTTAAGAATTTTGGATTTTTCACTAAATTATTTTTCCCAAAACCTGTTGAAGACAAACGTCTGGAAAGAGAAGTTTTCGGATTGAAATTTAAAAATCCTGTAGGACTGGCTGCCGGTTTCGATAAAAATGCAGTTTTGTTTAACGAATTGGGAGACTTAGGTTTCGGATTTGTAGAAATCGGGACGGTAACCCCAAGAGCTCAGGCTGGAAATCCCAGAAAAAGATTGTTCCGTTTGATAGAAGATAGCGGGATTATCAACAGAATGGGATTCAACAACGACGGTCTGGAAGCAGCTATTGAAAAACTGAAATCCAACAAAGGAAAAATAATCATCGGTGGAAACATCGGAAAAAATACAGATACAAGCCCGGAAAATTATACCCAGGATTATCTGGATTGTTTCGAAGGTCTTCATCCTCATGTAGATTACTTTGTACTGAATGTGAGCTGCCCGAATGTAGGAAGCCACGCCAAACTTGAAGATGTAGAATATCTGAGAGAGCTGATTACTGAAGTAAAGAAAATAAACCAATCAAAATCCGTACAGAAACCTATACTCCTGAAAATTGCACCGGATCTTAATAACAATCAATTAGATGAAATCATTGAACTGATTGCTGAAACAAAAATTGATGGTATTGTAGTATCCAATACTTCAGTGAACAGAGAAGGTCTGAAAACCTCTCCGGAAGTTTTAGAACAGATCGGAAACGGAGGATTAAGCGGAAAACCAATCCGTGAAAGAAGTACAAAAATGATCAAATATCTTTCCGATAAAAGTAACAGAGCATTCCCGATCATTGGAGTGGGAGGAATACATTCTGCAAAAGATGCTATGGAGAAGCTAGATGCAGGAGCTACACTGGTTCAGCTGTATACAGGCTTTATTTATGAAGGTCCGGAACTGATCAACGAAATCAATCAGGAACTTCTGAAAAGAGCAAGCAGATTACCAAGATAAAAATACAAAGAGAGTTTACACAGCTCTCTTTTTTATTTTGATTTTACAATGGAAGCATTTTTCAGATCCACAGTAAATGTATACGCGGGAGAAGAGTAAGATTTACTTACTTTATATTGTATTGTTTCCTTGTCCTTTGATTTCGTTTTCTTAGTATCATAAATGTTTTCCCAGCAGCTTTCGGTCAGGAATTCTTCATAATTTTTATAATTCCAGTCTTTTGTAAAATAAAGAACTCTGTAACCTTTTTCACCATCACTGGCTCCACATTGTCCGCAGGCATTAAAATTTGAAGTCTGTTCAAAATAGAGCAGAACCCTGTTTCCATTTTCTCCTGAAGAATAGGAAACCAGTTCATTTCCTCCGGCTTTATTAATGAAATCAAATGTATTGATCTTTTTATTATTGGGTAGAAACAGATAATTATTGAGACGGTAGATCATTGCGTTACCGGTGAATAATTGTACAGGCATATTTTTTTTACCCTGATAAAAATGACCAAGAATAGGGTTATTTTTCATACTGATTTTTTCCAATATAATATACTCCTGGGGAGCTAGTTTTTGTACCGTTTCATTCGTTTTTTCTACTTTTTGGAGGGAAGTGATCTGCTCTTTTAGAATTCTGGAATTTTGTTTCTGCTTAGCCCCGAAATTATATAAAGACAAATCACCATAATAATCATATATTCCGGTGAGCGGAATTTTCTTTTTGTATTTATCATAATAATACCATCCGTCAACATAATGCTGATACTGGTCACAATCTACCACTCCTGTGTAGTTGAGCTGCATGGTGATAGGTATTCCTCCAATCTCTCCGGTGAAAATCTGTGAAGAATCAGTTACTTTCTTTAATTCAACTTTTTGACTGAGAAAAAATGTGAGACTTAAAGAAAATAATAAAGTAAATATTTTTTTCATGGTTGGCTGTCTTAGTTTTTTAGAGGAAGAAATGGGCGATGGTGTAGATAATAAGCCCTACCAAACCGCCGACCAGTGTTCCGTTGACCCGGATAAACTGAAGATCTTTTCCTACTTCCAGCTCCAGTTTTTCACTGAGCTCTTTTCCCTGCCAGTTCCCAACGGTAGTACTGATGAGGTTCCCGAATTGATGGGTGTTTTTCAGGATATATTTATAAGCCGTCACCCGAACCCAATGGTCAATTTTGTTCTGCAGGTTTTCATCTGTCTTTAAGTTTTGTGCAAACTCATTCAGGTTTTTAGAAAGGTAATTTTTCAAAGCGGAATGTTCTTCCTGGAGTTCTTTCATCAATGTGTTTTTGATGGAAACCCAGATGTCATTGGAATATTCATCCAGTTTGTCATTTTTCAGAAGTCCGTTTTTGATGGTTTTAAATTCTTCATCCCATTTCGGATCTTCTTTCAGGTCAACGGAGAATTCATGAATTTTCTGCGTAATCAATCCTCTTACTTCATGCTGAGGATCTTCTTCTATTTCTTTGAAAAAATCAGAAAGTCCGTCGGCAATTTTATCCGCAATTTTATTATCTACAAAAGATGGAATGAATGAATAACTGCCTTTCTTTACTCGTTCCTGGATCATTTCATCATTTTCAATAATATATTCCTTGATCTGTTTTGAAAGGTTGGTGATGATTCTCTGATGATCATTTTTTTCCAGAATATAACCTATTCCGTTTCCAACTACTTTATTAAGTTTAATATCATCCGTCATTTCAGACACCTTTTTGCTGATAAACTGGCTTACTGTGGAATCATCCAGTTTATTAAGAATATCAAGTACAATATCTGAAAGGTTTTTAATCAAAATTTCCTGACTCTTTTCTTTTGCCAGCCATTCTCCTACAAAATTGGAAACTTTCAGCTTCTGGATGTAAGGACGTATATTCTGAGGAGAAAGAAAATTACCCACTACAAAATTTCCAAGGTTGTCTCCCAGTCTTTGTTTACTGTTTTCAATAAGATTGGTATGGGGAATTGGAAGCCCGAGCGGATGACGGAATAATGCTGTTACAGCAAACCAGTCTGCAAGGGCACCTACCATCGCCGCTTCAGCAAAGGCCCGAACATAACCGATCCAATGAGAGCTGTTAGACTTCTGTAAAATAGTGGTAACAATGAAAATAACGGCCATCAGAACAAATAATCCTGTGGCAAATGCTTTATATTTTCTCAGTTGTTTTCTTTTTGCTTCGTCATTCATATTCTCAAATTTACTAAATTTGGTTATGAAACCGTTTAATCTTAATAAAAGCTTTTAGACCTCAAAACTTTTGCGGTTAAAGAATGAAATTTACGATGAGATTTTTAGTTTCAATCACCCTATTATTTTTTCTGCAGGCTTGTACGCAGAAATACGAACCTATTAAAACCTCCTCTATGGAAAATACAGAAGCAAAAAACAATCCATACTATTCCAGAACTGATACTGCAAAACTTAATATTTCCAATGATGAATGGAGAAAAATACTGGCTCCTGACTTGTATGCAATTGCCAGAGAAGCAGCAACAGAAAGAGCTTTTACCGGAAAATATAATGAATTTGATGAGATAGGAGAATATTATTGTGCGGTGTGCGGAAACCACTTGTTCCGCTCTACATCAAAATTTTCCAGCAGTTGCGGCTGGCCTAGTTTCTTTGAAGCTGATAAAGAAGGAGTCTATTATGTAAGAGATCAGTCTTATGGAATGGATCGTGTAGAGGTGCTTTGCAAAAGATGTGATTCCCATCTGGGACACGTTTTTGATGATGGTCCGAAACCTACAGGATTGAGATACTGTATGAATTCTGTAAGCCTGGAATTTGTAGCGGATACTCAAAAATAAGACTTTTAATTCACAGAATCAGGACGTTAAAGTTTCTTAAATAGCGTTAAACTTTTTAGAGTTATAACCCCTTGGTAATTATGTTTTTATAATTTTGCCCCACTAATTTGGATTTATACAGTATTGAATGAAAGGATTTTATAGCGTATTAGGCCTTGTTTACATGGTGACGACTTCATTCTACATTTCCCCAAGAGTAGCGGCGAAAAGTGAGAATGTAAAAACAACGAAAACTGAAAAAGTAGCTGAAACGAAATCTGAGAAGGGCGCAACTACCGTGTCTTCATCAGAAGCATTGTACCAATCTATTGCATTTGACCCGGAACATGAACTTAATTATGAAGTGTTCTCCAAAGCATTGACTGGCTATGAAAATTTAAAAAAAGCAGGATTGCTTACCCAAGACTCACATTTATTGACTATCTGCGATTTTTCTATGTCTTCCAACACAAAAAGACTTTGGATCATTGATCTGGAAGATAAAAAAGTTCTGTTCAACTCATTAGTGGCACACGGAAAAAATACCGGCGAAGAATTTGCGACGAATTTTTCAAACAAGGAAAGTTCGCTGCAGAGCAGTCTGGGATTTTATATCACGGATGCAACATATCAGGGTGATAACGGATATTCTCTGAAGTTATTGGGAATGGATAAGGGCTTTAATGATGCTGCATACAGAAGAGCAATTGTAATGCATGGTGCGGATTATGTAAGTGATGCATTTGCTTCGATGCACAAAAGAATTGGAAGAAGCTGGGGATGCCCTGCCGTCCCAAGAGAACTGACGCAGTCTATAATCAATACGATTAAAGGAAAAAATTGTCTGTTCATCTATTATCCTGATCAGAATTATCTTTCTTCTTCAGAATGGTTGAAAGCATAAAAAAACCGGCTGCCTCACTTTTGAGACAGCCGGTTTTTTTTAAGGCTGTGTACAACCGGTTCCGATGAGTGGGGTATAAGTGGTTTGAGATTGAGTGGTGTGAAATTTAAAATAACATCCATTATAATAAACACCTTCCATATATCCCTGCTGCTGATAATTGCTGGCATGCGATATGTCAAGATCTACCACTTTGTTTTGATACAAAAGGGTAATCTTATTGTCAAGTATTGTATGGCCAATAAAAGCCCGTTCAGCTCCTAAAGAGGTAAGTATAGAATTTACCTGCGTCTGTGTAAGCTCCTGCTTTGCCATGCCACGATACCAATATAATCCGGTAGTGCTGTTTGTGGCAGCCTTACAATCTGAAGAAGTACAGATTTTGTTTATGACCGGGTTTACATAAGTATTGAGTGTGGTAACAGACTGGTTAAGCGCTGCCACTTCAGGACTTATCCCTGCGTGTAGAAACAAGGTATTCCCGGCACGTTCAATCATATTTTTGCTGCGGAGCCATTGGCCCAGTTCACTGTCTGCATCGTATAATGTAGTAAGTGTTTCACCTAATACAGGTGCGTTGGTTTTATATTTGTCGTGTACATATTTAAAATTACCGGTTAAATTCATAATATCATGATTTCCCAACACAAAATGTACTTTTCCTCCTGCTGTTGCTGCTTCCTGTTCCAGTTTATAAATAAGCCAGAGACATTGTGATACATATTGTCCACGGTCGAAAACATCACCCATTATATATAAATGGCTGTTGCCATAGCTCCAGTTATAATTTGAATCAATAATGCCAGCTTTACGCAGCATCAGGATAAAACCCATGATACCTCCTTCAATATCAGACGTTGCAAAATATTTAGCGGGTAAAGTAGAATATTCGGCCTGCTCACGATTCGTCAATTGAGGCTGCAGACTTACTGGGAAAGAATTTCCGTCAGGTAGTTGTACCGTTAAAGCAACCTGGCTTCGTGTAGAGAATGTCTGAGTTGTAAAGCCCTGTGCCCGGTCAATGCTTTTTACAATATAGCTGTTGTTTCGTATAAATACATAAGGGCCGTCAGGGTCTTGCTGGGAACTTTCACTTATCTTACAGTCAAATGATACATAGCTGCTGTCTGCATTTTGGTTGTGTACTTCTATTGCAATAACGTTATCCCCTGTTTTAAAATAAGAAGATGCAATTTTATAATCAAAGAAATTGTTTTCTTGTGCTGTAGGTACGAATGTACTTGTACCTGTGTTGTATGCAATAGGACCGGTTTGCGGAAGGAGTGCTGTCCGTAAAACCTCAACTCCATTCACGTATACAACGGCTCCATCATCATGGATCATAGATAACGTCAGCAATCCCGGAAGTGCACTGGCGTCTGTAATATTAATATGTTTCCTGAAATAATAAGTGATATGCCCTGATTGTAATACAGTAGCTTCATCGCCGTCACCGAAACCGAACTGTCCGGAACCGGTTGTCCAGCTGGTGTCGTTAAAATTAGTGCCACGCCATGCGGTACCTTGATCTGATCCGTTGTCAAGGTACTTCCAACTGGAATTTGGCAATAATAGCTGACCTTCAGAATCTAAATTCATTTGGTTTGTTGTAGTCCCATCTGAAGTTTCAGATGTTGTGTTTAAAATAGTATTCTTGCAACTGCTTAGCAGAAAGAATATCATCAAAATACCATAAATTTTTTTTTCCATGTTTAATAAATTGATTTGATGTTATAAACTATGATATTTCTAAACCTTATATATCTGTGGATAAAATTTGTATAAGCTTTAGAAATTGATAATAGTTTTTTTGAAAATAAAAATAATACAATGGAACTGTAAAATAGGAATTAAGTAAAAAATAACTATAATTGAGTATAAGTCGATAATTATTAAACAATATAGTTGAATTTCATGTAATGTTATAACTGTATACTGATTTGATCTTATCAAATGCGGGACGAATTCCGTTGTGTTTTTTGAAAATAAAGTAAAATAAATGAGGTGTCGTAGAGTTTGAAAAGGATTCAAATTCATTAAAAAGAAATATGGAAGAATTGGATTCTCAAAAATTTGTAAAAAATTATTAAGAAAAATCCCTGTACCATACAGTACAGGGACTTAGCATAATATCATTTAAATTCTAACTGAATTTCTTGAAAATTAATGTAGCATTATGCCCTCCAAACCCAAAAGCATTACTTAAAGCATAGGTAATCTCTTTTTCTTTTGCTTCTCCAAAAACAATATTGATATCCTGCGGAATATTCTCATCTATAGAATGAAGATTGATGGTTGGCGGAATAATTCCGTTTTGAATAGCTTTAATAGAAAGAATTGCTTCAACAGCTCCGGCAGCTCCCAACAGGTGGCCTGTCATGGATTTAGTTGCACTGATGTCAAGATTTTTACTTCCTTTAAACAATTTATTAATCCCATTCAGCTCAACAAGATCTCCAAGAGGAGTAGAGGTTGCGTGAGGATTAATATAATCAATATCATCTACATTGATCTCTGCTTCGTTAAGAGCAAGCTGCATTGCTTTGATTGCTCCAACACCGTCAGGATGAGGTGCTGTCATATGATAGGCATCTGCTGTCATTGCTGCACCTACCAATTCTGCGTAGATTTTTGCTCCTCTTGCTTTGGCGTGCTCATATTCTTCCAGAATTAGAGTTCCTGAACCTTCACCCATTACAAAACCATCTCTTTCTGCATCGTAAGGACGACTGGCTGTTGCAAAGTCGTCATTTCTTGTAGACATGGCTTTCATAATGGAAAATCCTCCTATTGAAGCCGGAGAAATAGCCGCTTCAGAACCGCCGCTCACAATTACTTTTGCTTTTCCAAGACGGATATAGTTGAAGGCATCCATCAATGCCGTATTTCCTGTTGCACACGCTGAAACCGTTGTGTAATTGATTCCCTGAAGACCATATTTCATGGAAATCATTCCCGAAGCCATATTGGCAATGAATTTCGGTACAAAAAAAGGGTTGAATCTTGGCGTTCCGTCTCCAGCCGCGAAATTCATAACCTCACTTTCGAAAGTCCACATTCCACCTTGTCCTGTTCCCCAGATAACACCTATATCAAACGGATCCATATTTTCCAGTTCAAGCCCGGAATCTTTTAATGCCTCCGCAGTGGAGTACATTGCATATTGTGAAAATAAATCACTTCTTTTGATTTCGTTGTGTGTCAAATGAACCTTTGGATCAAAGTTTTTAACCTCACAAGCAAAGTGTACTTTAAACTTTTCTGTGTCAAAATGGGTGATTTTGTTTGCTCCACTCACTCCATTGATACTGTTTTGCCAAAATTCTTCGACATTATTTCCCAAAGGCGTCACTGCGCCAAGACCTGTAATGACAACTCTCTTCATATTTAGTTATTGATTTTGAATAAATTAGAGGTTCCTCTTGCGATTAATCGTGTTTTGTCTGCGTTCCATATCTCGCATTGTGCGTTTACGAATTGCTTACCTCTTTTAATGATTTTAGTTTCAGCTACAATATTATCATTTTCTTTTGCAGTTGAAAAATAATCAATGACATTATTTATAGTGGTAATGAAAGAATTTTCATTTAAAGAAAACATAGTGGCACCGATGACATCATCTATAATGGCTGCAGTAACTCCACCATGAAGATTTCCGATTGGGTTCAGCCATTCCGGTCTTATGGTATATTGAAATTCCAGTTGTCCTTCTTCTACGGAAAGAACAATAGGATTGAGCCATTTCATAAAAGGTGATGGTGACTGGTCAAATTCTTTTCCTATGAATTGTTGTAATTGTGCTAATCTATCCATATTTGAGTTTTTTACTTTTCTAAAATCATGGTTACTCCCTGTCCACGCGCAGCACAAATGGATATAAACCCTTTTCCGCTGCCTTTTTCATGAAGTAATTTGGCCAGTGTTGCGATAATTCTACCTCCTGTTGCTGCGAATGGATGAGCTGCTGCAAGGCTTCCTCCTTTTACATTCAGTTTGCTTCTGTCTATTTTTCCGAGGGCTTTTTCCAATCCGAATTTTTGCGCAAGCTCATCATTTTCCCAGATTTTTATGGTGGCTAAAACCTGTGCAGCAAATGCTTCATGAATTTCATAATAATCGAAGTCTGATAAACTCATACCTGCTTTTTTCAGCATTCTCTCTGCGGCAAAAACTGGTGCCAGAAGTAAGTCCTGTTTATTTTCTACATATTCTATTCCTGCAAGTTCTGAAAAACTGATATATGCTAAAACGGGAAGGTTGTTGGCTTTTGCCCATTCTTCACTGGCCAGTAAAAGCGCTGAAGCTCCATCGGTAAATGGTGTTGAATTTCCTGCTGTCAAAGTTCCGTTCTGTTTATCAAAAGCAGGTTTTAACTGGGATAATTTTTCAATACTGCTGTCACGTCTTAAGCTATTGTCTTTATCTAAACCAAAAGCGGGAGTCATCATATCATCAAAAAATCCTTCATCATAAGCTTTTGCCATATTCTGATGACTTTTCAAAGCTAATTGATCCTGTTCCTCTCTTGATATCTTGTAATATTTTGCTGTAATTTCTGTGTGTTCTCCCATTACCAGACCTGTTTTAGGTTCCTGTCCTTTGTATGGAATAGGCATCCAGTCTTTCAGTCTTGGGCTTAGCAATTGTTTTAATTTTCCAAATGCCGATTTCTCTTTATTGGCCTTTAACAGGGCTTTTCTTAATCTTGGTGAAGACTCGAACGGGATGTTGCTCATTGCTTCCACTCCGCATGCAATACCACATTCTATCTGGCCTAACGCAATTTTATTTCCTATATAAATAGCTGCTTCAATGCCTGTGTCACATGCCTGCTGAAGATCACATGCAGGAGTTGCTGGATCAAGAGTCGTATTCATAACGGCTTCTCTAATGAGGTTACTTTCTGAAATATGCTTAATCACTGCACCGCCGGCAACTTCTCCGAGTCTTTTTCCCTTAAGGTGATAACGATCTATCAGCCCATTCAGAGAGGCGAGTAGTAGATCCTGGTTCCCCTGCTCTGAATAAGCAGTATTCATTCTGGCAAAAGGAATTCTGTTGTATCCTACAATAGCCACTTTTTTTGTTTCCATATTGTATAATTTATGATGGAAGAATATTGAGTTCATGATCAATCATGTGGGTGATTTTATCTAATGCATGGTTTAGAAAGCTTTGATCACCCATTGTTTTTGAGAGCAGAATTCCGCCTTCAATGAGCATGATGAATAGGGATGCATATTGCTCAGCATTGATTTTTTTATCAATTTCACCATTATTTTGTCCTTCAGCAATTGCGCCTGAAATTTTAGTCATCCATTGTTCGAAGGACCTTTTAACCTGAGTTTTTAATGCAGGAAAAGAATCATCAGCTTCTGTTGCAGCATTCATTAATGGGCATCCGCCGTTGGAAAAGACAAACTTCCAGTTTTTCCGGTAAAAATCTACAAAAGCATGAAGCTTATCCAGGGCTTTAGGATATTCATCACTAAAAGAGCGACTAAGGGTTTTGCCCAGTAATCCTGCGTTATATTTATAAACTTCGATTGCTACTTCATCTTTGTTTTCAAAATTTCCATAGATACTGCCTTTTGTCAGTCCGGTTGCCTGTGTAATGTCGGACAGCGATGTGGAAATATAACCCTTCGTATTAAAAAGAGTTGCTGTTTTCTCGATGATATGCTGTTTTGTTTTTTCTGCCTTCGACATTATAAATGTTTAAATACTATGCAAATATACAAAAATATACCACTCGGTATATTTTATTTGAAAAGTTTAGATTGTAAAATAGTTTGATCTTTAATTTTTGGCTAAAGCCAATAGGTTTGTTTTTAAAATAGAAAAACGGGCCAAAGCCCGTTCCTATTGATATAAATGTTTTGAATCTTAATTTTCTAAAGTAGCATTCAATGTAATTTCAAAGTTGAATGCTGCGCTTACAGGGCATCCTTCTTCAGCAATCTTCGCAAATTTCTGGAATTCTTTTTCTGAGATTCCCGGAACTTTAGCCGTTAAAGTCAGTTCAGATTTTGTAATCTTTCCGATGTTTGGGTCAAGAGTGATTACAGAAGTTGTTTTTAATTCTTCAGGGTTGTAGCCTGCCTGTGATAATTCTGCATCCAGTTTCATAGTAAAGCATCCTGCATGAGCTGCGGCCAATAATTCTTCAGGGTTTGTCCCTACACCATCCGCAAAACGGCTGTTGAAAGAATATTGAGTCTGATTTAAAGTTGTACTTTGAGTAGTTAAGTGTCCTTTTCCTTCTTTGATGGTACCGTTCCAAACGGCTGTTGCGTTACGTCTCATAATGTTTGTTTTTGTATTTAATGTTGTTTGATTTTGATGTTACAAAGGTATGTCGGTGATGGGGTGTTTTCAATAGATAAAAAGACTTAAATATTGTACTTTTTTCCCGACGAATAATTTTTCTTGAAATTAGAAGGTGTACTTCCTGTTTTATGGGTGAAAAGCCGGTTGAAATAGGCCGGATCTTCATAGCCGAGATTGTAGGCAATTTCTTTCACAGGTTTATCTGTATAAAAAAGTAGCCTTTTTGCTTCTAATAAAATTCTGTTGATGATAAATTGATTGGGAGAATCCAGGTTTAAGTTTTTAAATTTATGAGTTAAGGTTTTCGGAGCTATGTGAAGCAGTTCAGCATACTCTGCTACATGATGCTTTTCTCTGAAATGAATTTCCAGGTGTCTGCTGAAATCTCTGAAAATATCAAGTTCACTGCCTGGTATTCTGAGGGTGTCATTATCTAAATTTTGTTTCTTCCATTTTCGGGTAGCCCGGATGATGATCTGTTTTACATAGGTTCTGATCATGTCTTCCGCAGACGAATCTTTCCATTCAAGCTCATCTTTAATATTCTGAAACAGACCTTTTATAAGAGTCGTTTCGGAAGGGTCAAGCTCTACGAAAGGAATTTCAAATACATTATGAAAGAGAAGTCCATCGCAGGCTACTTCCTTATCATGAATCTGAATGCAGTAAAAATCACGGTTGTAGAAAAGAAGAATAGATTCATCTTTACCTTTTTGGATGCTTAGGTGTTGATTGGTCAGAAAAAACAGTGAAGGTTTCTTGGTTTTATAATGATTAAAGTCTACCGTAAGCTCGTATCCTGAAGGAATGAAAAATACTTTGATATCAGTTCTGAAATGATTTCCATTGAAGTTCTCCAGGTTTTCTTCTGAAAATATTTCCAGTCCGAGTCTTTTATAGTGATCTTCAAAAATAAGCTGTTGCGGCATACTTTAACTTTAGTTTAAAGATACAAAAAAGCATGATTTTGACTCTATTAAATTATTGAAACGTAAATTTCTGAAACCAATCCTGCGGAATTGGAATAAAATAAATCGGAAATATATTTTTACATTGATATTATTTTATCATTTTTACAAAGATTTGTACCACGTCCTATATTATTAACCCTTTTTTCAAAACTGCCTGCATGAGTGAATTAGAAAATATTCTGAGAGAAATAACTCCACTATCTCCTGAGGACAGTTTTCTTGTGTTTGACAGGATCAAGGCTTCATTTGACTTTCCGTATCACTATCATCCGGAAATTGAAATCAACTTTATCTACAAAGGAAAAGGATACCGCAGAATGGTTGGAGATCACACCGGAGAAATAGGAAACATTGAATTGGTTTTGGTAGGACCCAATTTACCACATTGCTGGGCCAATTACAGATGCAAAAACAGGAAAACCCACGAAATCACAATACAATTTAACCAGGATTTCTTTCAACAGTCACTGATGGAGAAAAATATTCTGAAACCCATTAACAATCTGATGAAAGACTCCATCAGAGGAATACTTTTTTCTTCCGAAACTGCCGAGAAACTAAAAGATTCGTTTCTCAATTTATCAAAAATGAACAGTTTTGAATCTTTCATAGAAATTATGAAGATTCTGAATGAGCTGGCAGTTGCAGAAAATAAAACGCTTTTGTCATCATATAGCATTGAACTTGAAACCTTTGCTGATAATGATAAAATGAAAGTTGTACATGATTTTGTACACAAAAATTTTGAAAATAAGATAACCCTGGATAAAGTAGCTTCATTGGTGAATATGAGCAATGTGACATTCAACAGATTTATCAAAAAAAGAACTGGGAAAACATTTATTAACTATCTGAATGAAATAAGAATCAGCTATGCAGCACGTTGGCTGATGGAAAAAAACCTTACCGTTTTTGAAATCGCTTTTGAAGCAGGGTTTAATAATATTGCCAACTTCAATAAAGTATTTAAGTCTATCAAAAAGACAACTCCTACTGAATTTAAAGAGCAATTTAAAGGAGTGAAAAAAATTGAATAACACGCTTTTAAAATTCGCTTTCTATGCATGATTAATTCAATAAAAAACCGGGTATTTATATCCGTTTTTTTTTGATAAAAAAGTAAGATAAATCCTCTTTTTTTGATAGAATTTAATCAGGTGTATTTTGTTGATATTTAAAGGTTTAATCGGGTTTAAATAAAATTGCTGAAAAAATAATATCGTTTTATGATAAAATAGTATTATATCAGACTGGTTACAAAATTTAGATTTGTGAATGTGAATTAAATCTTAACAAAACTTTAAATAATTTAATACATAAACGGCAAAATTTTGTTGAAAAAACAATAATTTTTTTTGTATTGAAAAATAAAGCAATGTAATTGATTCTCAATTAAATCTAACGAATCTATACCTTATGAGAAAAGCAGTTATACCCGTTCTGTTTGTTTTTTCACTTACTGCGAATGCACAGGAGAAAAAATCAGCCGACACTACGAAGACAAACACTATTGAGGAGGTCGTAGTCACCTCTTTGGGGATAAAAAGGCAGGCCCGCTCTTTGACGTATTCCAGTCAGCAGATTGGCGGGGATGAGCTTACAGAAGTGAAGACTCCCAATCTATTAAATTCGATCAATGGAAAAGTATCCAACGTACAGATCAACAGAACCAATGGGGTAGGAAGCTCAGTAAGGGTGATTATGAGAGGAAATAAGTCTGTATCAAACAGCCAGCCATTGTATGTAGTTGATGGTATTCCAATCATCAATGGAACAGGAAAGTCTACAGATATAAGCCAATATGCCAATATGCCGGACCCGGGAGATGTATTAAGTTCCATCAATCCTGATGATATTGAAAGCATCAACTTTCTGAAAGGGGCTTCAGCATCAGCATTATATGGTTCAGCAGGTGGAAACGGAGCTATTTTGATTACCACGAGAAAAGGGAAAATAGGTAAGAGCTCTATCTCTTACAGCACAAGCTTAACGGCAGAAAGAGCTTATAGTCTACCAAAACTGCAGCATAGCTATTTATCTTACGATCCATCTGATCCTGCTCAATCTCCAGGAAATAATATTGAGAGCTGGGGAGCAAAAGGTGCTTCAAAAGACTATCTTAAAGATTTTCTTCAAACCGGAACAACATGGGTAAACAGTCTTTCTTTCCAATCCGGAAACGAAAAATCAACCAACTATTTTTCCATTGGAAATACTACCAATAAAGGGGTGATCCCAATGTCTTATTTTGATCAGTATAACGTTTCTTTCAGGAATTCAAGTAAGTTTCTTGATGATAAACTGACATTGGATGCTAACTTCATTGGTTCCTTACAAGATAGTAAAAACAGACAAACGCCGGGAGCTTCTTTTTCTCCTTTAACGAGTTTGTACTGGCTGCCAAGAGGGGTAGATTTTGATCAATATGGACCTGACAATTATTCTTTCATAGATAAAAAGAGACTTTTACCTGCACAAAACTGGTGGGAGGTAAAGCCAGACGGAAGTTTCAAAGGAAACCCGGAAACCCAAAATCCATATTGGATTTTAAACAGAAATCCGGTTACGGTTAAAAATAAAAATGCATACAGCGCTGTTTCATTATCTTATGAGATTAATCCATGGTTAACAGCACGAGTAAGAGGTAACTATAGCTGGAATAGTTCAGACAGTCAGCGTGATATTTCAGCCTATTCAGCACCGAGCTTATTAGCAGGAGGACAAAATGGAAGAATGCTTAAAAACGTGTATGAAAATTCCTCTACCTATGGTGATGTCCTGTTGATTGGTAGTCCAAAATTAAGTGAATCAATTTCCTTAGACTTTACAGTTGGAGGAAGTGTGAATACCACAAGTAATAAAGTAACACAGATTGATAATGCTTATTTGTCAAATCCCAATTTGTTTGCAGTAAATAACCTGCAGTGGAATGTAGATCGAAGCCCGGGAGATGGATATCATAATATCTACTGGAATCTGAAAAAACAGGTGCGATCAGTCTTTGCAAGTGCTTCGGTAGGATATAAGAATATGTTTTATGTAGATATGACCTTTAGAAATGATTGGGATTCTACTTTGGCATTAACGGGAAGAAGCGGATTTGATTATGAGTCTGTGGGAGCTAATGCTATATTATCTTCTGTTTTCAAACTTCCTGAAGTTATTAATTTCTGGAAAGTAAGAGGATCTTATGCAACTGTAGGATTGGGATTACCAGCCAATATTTCTAATGCAATGGTTGCCTATTATAATGCATATTCTTATGGGGTAGATGCAGGAACGATTGTATATCCGAAAAGTTCATTTGTTACCAGCCGCCCAGACCTTATTCCTCGTCCGGAACTTAATAAAACTTTTGAGGCAGGAACTGAGTTGAGAATGTTTAGCAACAGGTTAAATTTTGATCTAACTTATTATAACTCTAATGCCAGCAACCAGTTGTTGGAGACTACTATAGGCTCTAACTTTGGTGGGATTCCATCAGGTTCATATTATATTAATGCAGGAAAAATTCGCAATACAGGTTTTGAAGCGTCTTTATCATACAAAGTTTTCGGGACAGAAAAATTCGGATGGACAACTACAGTGAATGCTTCAGCAAACAAAAATACAATTGTTGAATTATTCCCATCAACTCTGCCTATTTCAGAAAATCAACTTTTCTCATTAACTGGTGGTGGAGATTTTACAAAACTGAGACTGGGAGGATCTTTTGGAGATCTTTACGGAGTTAAATTCAAAAGAGATGATCAGGGACGTGTTTTAGTAGATGAAAATGGAGTTCCATTAGGTACTACGGGTGATCCTCAATATTTGGGCAATCCAAATCCTAAGTTTATTCTAGGTTTTAATAACTCTTTTAATATTGGTAAACTTGGAATATCTTTCCTTATCGATGGTAAATTTGGAGGTAAAGTATTGTCTCTTACTGAAAAAGCTAATGATTTATATGGGGTAAGCCAGACTACTGCCGATGCAAGAGATGCTGGTGGAGTATCCATTCCAAACGCGGTATATGCTCCGGGGACACCTTTAGCAGGGCAGGCTTATAATGGCGTTACTGATGCAAAAGCATATTATAAGAGAACAGGTGGTGCCGGTGGTATGGGAACAGGAATTGACGAAGCTTATATGTACAGTGCTACAACTGTGCGTTTACGTCAGGCATCCATTTCATACAGCTTTGATATCCAATCAAAATACATGAGAAATGCAACGGTAAGCTTAGTGGGAACCAATTTATTTTTCTTCTATAAAAAAGCACCGTTTGATCCGGAACAAGTATCAGGAAATACACCGGGCGGGGTAGGAGTTGATTCATTTGGACTTCCAGTTACACGCTCAATCGGACTATCATTAAAGGCTAACTTCTAATTTAACGAAAATGAAATTCAATAATATTAAAACACTGGTATTGGGTGCAGCAGTCTTGATGGCTGCTTCAGGATGCAGTGATCTAGATCAGTATAACCAGGAAAAGCTTGGGAATCCTGAAAATATGTATGCGGATTACAACGCGGTTGTTAATCCTTTAAAATCCCTTCAAAGAGGTCTTCAGTCAGATTATCAGCTGTATCCCAATCTAAGTGCGGATATGTTCAGTGGTATGTTCAGTACAGCAACCCCGTTTAATGGGGGCAAGAACAATATGACTTATTTTATGATGGATGGGTGGAATAACAGGATTATTGCCAGACAGCAGGATATCTTCAACTATTCCATCATCATCGATAATGCTGCAAAAAATTTCTATCCTGGAACAGATTTTACAGGGACATTTGCTGTTAAAAAGATTTTAAAGGTAATCACTGCAGCAAGAGTATCAGACAATCATGGTCCGGTAGTGTATAGTAAATATGAAACCCCCAATGCAAACGGGGTAACTGATTTTGATTCTCAGCAAGATGCATATCAAAACTTTATCAATGATCTTACTGTGGCTATTACGGACTTGCAGAAAGTACAGAATATGCCTGCTACAGGAAATGAAGGTGATAAAGCGGCATTAAAGAGAGCTGACCTTGTGTATGGCGGAAATATGGCACAATGGGCAAAATTGGCTAATTCTCTAAAGCTGAGATTAGCGATGAGAATGAGCTATGCTGATCCGGCGAAATCTAAACAATATGCAGAAGAGGCACTGGCTTCAACAGCAGGATTGATTACGGATAATGCGGACAATGCATTGATCAGCGTAGGACAGTCAGAATTAAGCTTTATTATTTATTCATGGGGAGACTGTTTAATAGGAGCACCTTTGATGGCTTATATGAACGGATACAATGACCCAAGACTTCCGGCATATGCTATTCCGGCATCAGATGCTGGTTTGCAAGGGAAATATATAGGAATACGCCAGGGAATTGATTTATTAAATGGTAAATCAACTTACGGAGGATTCTCACAACCACAGGCAAAATCTGCCAATGGAGATTATTTTTCCGGTACTGATGGTAAAATGAAATTATTTACTGCTGCTGAAACATGGTTCCTGAAAGCGGAAGCAGCTTTGAGAGGCTATGCCGGAGCAGGTGATATTCAGACCAACTATACTACCGGAGTTCAGCAGTCTTTCGGAGAATGGGGGAAAAGTGCAAGCGTTGCAACATATCTTGCTGATACAACATCCACAGAAGCTCCTTATATTGACCCGAAAAATGCAGACAACAATGTGCCTGTTGGAAATTCACAGTTAAGTACCATCACGATTGCATGGAATAACGGGGATACCAACGAAAGAAAATTAGAAAGAATTATTACCCAGAAATGGCTTTCCCTTTATCCAAACGGACCGGAAGCATGGGCTGAGCAGAGAAGAACAGGATATCCTATTCTTTTCAAGGTAAGAAAAAATGATAGTGGAGGAGCCATCAATACAGATGTAATGATCAGAAGAATTCCTTTCACGGTTGATACCAAAACTTCATTATATAATTACCAGCAGGCCTCACAAATGCTTAACGGACCTGATACAGGAGGTACCAAACTATGGTGGGATAAGAAATAAAAAAATATTCAGAATCACTCATTAATAAAGAGACATCTCAACATCAGATTTTTATTTGATACATTCATTGAGGCGGGAGAATAGAGTAGAATCTCCAAAAAATTTATAGTTTCGTTTTTTTAGCCTGAATGAATTGTTGAGATGTTCTCTTTTATTTAGAATCTTATTTTTAAATATGGGAAAAAACAACTCCGGAACCCGTCGGATTCAGCCAATTCTTTGGATTTCCACATTATATTTTGCAATGGGTGTTCCCTTTGTAACCATTAATGCGGTTTCAGGAATCATGTATAAAGATATGGGTGTTTCGGATGCACAGATTACATTCTGGACAGCCCTTGTCATGTTCTCCTGGACATTAAAGCCTCTTTGGAGTCCGTTCCTGGAGATCTATAAAACAAAAAAATTCTTTGTTGTTTTTACTCAGTTTGCGATAGGAGTTCTGTTTGCATTAGTAGCCTTAAGTCTGCCAATGCATGATTTTTTCAAATACAGTATTGCCCTTTTTGCAGTAGTGGCATTTTGTGGAGCTACCCATGATGTGGTAGCAGACGGAACGTATATTGGCTTTCTTACCAATAAAGAGCAAGCAAAATATATTGGTTGGCAGGGTGCTTTTTACAATCTTGCCAAGATTATAAGCAGTGGTGCACTTGTTTATTTTGCAGGTGTTTTAGAAAAAACAAAAGGAGTTACCCATGCCTGGATGATCATTATGGTGATCTATGCATTACTGTTTTTTGTATTGGCTATTTATCATTATTTCATTCTGCCAAAAGAAAACAAAGAAGAGCAGAAAGATGGGAAAACTGCAGGAAATGTTCGTGAAGAACTGTTGGAAGTTATTACTTCTTTCTTCACCAAAAAGAAAATTCTGTGGTGTATCCTTTTCATTATTCTATACCGTTTTGCAGAAGGGTTTGCCATCAAAATTGCTCCTTTATTTTTTAAAGCGCCAAGGACATCAGGAGGATTAGGACTATCCACTTCTGATATTGGACTTATTTACGGAACATACGGTTCTGCAGCATTCATTTTAGGTTCTGTACTGGCGGGATATTTTATCTCAGCCCGCGGATTGAAAAGATCTTTGATATGGCTTTGCTGTGCATTCAATATTCCATTTGTGGTCTATGCATTACTGGCTTATTATCAGCCGACAGATCTTTTACCGGTAGGAATTGCCGTGGTAGTAGAATATTTCGGCTATGGATTTGGCTTTGTAGGTTTAATGCTCTACATGATGCAGCAGATAGCTCCCGGAAAACACAAAACGGCCCATTATGCATTTGCAACAGGAATTATGAATCTTGGCGTAATGATTCCCGGAATGTTCAGCGGAATGATCAGTGACTGGATCGGGTACAAAATATTCTTTATCTGGGTATTGATTGCTACCATTCCTGCATTTTTAGCCACCTTATTCGTTCCTTTCCCTCATCCGGAAAATCAGAAAGAACAACAAATCAACTCATAATAATTAAAAATAAAAAGTAAAAATACTTTATGACAGCTCAATCAGTAATGATCCCTTGGCAGGATCGCCCGGAAGGTTGCAATGATATCATGTGGAGGTTTTCCGAAAACCCGATCATTAACAGATACGCGATACCAACATCTAACAGTATATTCAACAGTGCCGTAATTCCTTTTGAGGATGGGTTTGCAGGAGTATTCCGTTGTGACAACAAAGCAGTACAGATGAATATTTTTGCTGGTTTCAGTAAAGACGGAATCAATTGGGATATCAACCATGACCCTATTGAAATGCAGGCAGGAAATACGGATATGATTGAATCCGATTACAAATATGATCCCCGCGTAACCTTCATAGAAGACCGCTACTGGATCACATGGTGCAACGGATACAATGGTCCTACCATCGGAATTGGATATACTTTTGATTTTAAAGAATTTTTTCAGTGTGAAAATGCCTTTCTTCCATTCAACAGAAACGGTGTTTTGTTCCCTGAAAAAATCAATGGTAAATATGCGATGTTGAGCCGTCCGAGTGATAACGGACATACGCCTTTTGGTGATATTTATATCAGTTACAGCCCAGATATGAAGTACTGGGGAGAACACCGTTGTGTGATGAAAGTAACTCCTTTTGAAGACAGTGCATGGCAGTGCACGAAAATCGGCGGAGGGCCGGTTCCTATCAAAACTGAAGAAGGATGGCTGCTTTTCTATCATGGAGTGATCAATACCTGCAGAGGATTCAGATATTCAATGGGAGCAGCTTTGCTTGATCTTGAAGATCCTACAAAAGTATTGTACAGAACGAAACCTTATCTGTTGGCGCCAGCAGAATTGTATGAACTGACAGGAGATGTACCGAATGTGGTTTTCCCTTGTGCAGCATTGACTGAAGGAGATAAAGTAACAGTATATTACGGTGCTGCTGATACCGTGGTTGCTATTGCCTTTGGGTATATCTCAGAAATCATTGATTTTATGAAAAAAAATTCAATTTAATACAGTAATATAAAGTTTAGGAAAATAGGTTAATCATCTTAATTTTCCCTTTTTCTGGGAATTTTATAATGGTTTTCCTATTTTTAAACCAACTTTTAAACAAAAAAATCTCCGATACCTCTCTTATCATGAAAAAAGAACTGTTAATCTGCTTTTTTACCACCCTGATTTCTGTAGCCAATGCCCAGCAAAATAAAAATGATATTTTATCCTGGGTAGATCCTTTCATAGGCACAGGTGGACATGGACATACGTTTCCGGGGGCAACTACGCCATTCGGGATGATACAGCTGAGCCCGGATCAGAATACTAAAAGTGGCGACTGGGACTGGTGTTCCGGATATCACTACAGCAGTAAGACGATCATGGGATTCAGTCATAACCATTTGAGCGGAACAGGATGGGCAGACCTTGGAGATATTTTGGTAATGCCTACTGTTGGACAGGTGAAAATGGTTCCCGGATCTGAAGAAAATCCTGAAACAGGCTACCGTTCAAAATTTACCCATGATAAAGAGATAGCGTCTCCGGGATATTATTCCGTAATGCTGGATAGCTACGGAATTAAAGCAGAACTTACTGCTTCCCCAAGAGTCGGATTTCATAAATATACTTTCCCGAAAAGTAGTGAAGCCAATATCATTATTGATCCTACCAACAAAATCTTCGGAAATATCTACCATACTTTAGTAAGTGTGGAAGGCAATAATAAAATCAAAGGTTACTGCTACAGCAACGGCTGGGGAGGTAAACGGTTTGCTTACTTCGTAATGGAGTTTTCCAAACCGTTTAAGTCTTACGGCGTTTATGCTGACGGAAAAATCAAAAATGATGAAAAAATTGCCCTTGCCAAAGATGCTAAAGCTTTTGTAAGATTCTCAACAGAAGATCAGGAAAGCATTGAAGTTAAAGTATCTTTATCTCCGGTGAGTACAGAAAACGCACAGGAAAATTTTGATACAGAAGCAACAAATGTAGACTTTGCAAAAGCAAAAGAAACCGCTCAAAAGACATGGAGAGATCTGATCGGCAGATTTCAGGTGACAGGAGGTACAGACAGCCAGAGAAAAATTTTCTACACGGGGGTTTACCATACCTTCATTGCACCCAACCTATATATGGATGTTAATGGAGACTATGTTGCCGCTCAGGAAAACATGAATACAAAATGGTTCACCAACTACAGCACCTATTCTTACTGGGATGGATTCAGAGCAACACACCCGCTGTTGACGATTATGGATCAGAAACATACGAAAGAATTTGCCAACTCTCTGATCAGCAGATATACCGATCGTAAAGATCATATGCCAATCTGGGAGCTTTGCGGATATGATAATTTCTGTATGTTAGGATATCACAGTGCTTCGGTAATCTGGGATGCTATTTCAAAAGGAGTTCCTGGTATTGATGCTGAAAAAGCATTTGCTGCGATGAAAGATGCTTCTTTAACGGATAAAATGAGCAGCAGCGATGGTGGTGGCGGTCTTAATGATTATATCAAATTAGGCTATACCCCATCAGAAAACGGAGCTTCTGTTTCTGCAACACTGGAATATTCATACGATGACTGGTGTATTCAACAGCTTGCTGAAAAATTAGGTAAAAAAGAAGAATCAGAGGTATATGAAAAACGTTCTATGAACTTCCTGAATACCTTCAATAAAGAAAATAATCACTTCTGGCCAAGACAGAAAGACGGAAAATTCTTAGCAGATTTCACCCTTAACGATTGGAAAAAGCTTCAGCCACACTGGGTTTCAGGAAACATCTGGGCTTACGATTTCTTTGTTCCGCACCAGATTGATGAAATGATGAATCTATATGGAGGGAAAAAAGGATTTGAAGAAAAACTGGATAAAACCTTTACAGAAGCGTTGCATATGGAAGGAGAGCAGCACGTAGATATCTCAGGATTTATCGGGTCTCTAGGATTCGGGGATGAGCCGGGGCATCATGTTCCATACCTGTACAATTATGCAGGAAGCCCTTACAAGACTCAGAAAATGGTAAAATATATCCGTGACAATATGTATGCGGCTAAACCAGACGGAATCGTGAATAACGAGGATTGCGGACAAATGTCAGCATGGTATATTTTCTCATCATTAGGATTTTATCCTGTGACGCCAGGGAAACCTGTTTATGCCATTGGAGCACCACAATTCCCGAAAGCTTCTTTAAAGCTTGAAAATGGAAAAACGTTTACCGTGATTGCAGACAAAATATCTGATAAGAACATTTATGTACAGAAAATGTTCCTGAACGGGAAAGAATACAAAAGCTGGGAGCTGAACCACAGCGATATCATGAACGGTGGTGAATTGAGATTCGTAATGGGGAGCAAACCTGTAAAATAAGACTAATAAAAATAAACGAAACAAAGTATCAATGGAAAGGAGAAATTTTATTAAAACAAGTGCACTGGCAGGAGCCGGATTGCTGTTTACTCAGAATGTTTTTGCTAAAAATTTAGTATTGGATGATTTTCCTGTTGTCCGTGTTCCTAAAGATAAAAGACATTTTACCAGCGAATCCGTAGAAAGTGCTATTGCAGCCTTTAAAAAGAAAGTAAAAAACAAAGAATTAAGCTGGCTTTTTGAAAACTGTTTCCCGAATACATTGGATACTACTGTTTACTATACGGAAACCGGCGGAACACCGGATACCTATGTGATCACTGGGGATATTGATGCCATGTGGCTTCGTGACAGTTCCGCACAGGTTTTCCCTTATCTGCAGTTCTCGAAAAAAGATGAAAAACTTCATAAGCTGATCTCAGGAGTAATCCATAAACAAACGACATTCATCCTGAAAGATCCTTATGCGAACGCTTTCTACAATGACGATCAGAAGATCAGTAAATGGAAAGAATATGATCATACCGATATGAAGCCGGGTACCCACGAAAGAAAATGGGAAATTGACTCTCTTTGCTATCCTATCCGTCTGGCATACCACTTCTGGAAAACTACAGGAGATACCAAACCTTTCGATGCCAACTGGCTGAAAGGAATCAAACTTACGCTGCAGACCTTTACAGAACAGCAGAGAAAACATGATCTTGGGCCTTACAAATTCGAGCGTACCACAGCTTGGGCTACAGATGGAGTTCCTATGGGGGGATATGGTTATCCAACAAAGCCTGTGGGATTGATCAGCTCTATGTTCCGTCCAAGTGATGATGCTACTATCTACGGATTCCTGATCCCTTCTAACTTATTTGCGGTAGTAAGCTTACGCCAGGCAGCGGAAATGGTTTCACAAATTAAAAATGAAAAAACGTTGGCTCAACAACTGAACAGCCTTGCTGATGAGGTAGAGGCAGCCATCAAAAAATACGGAATTTACAATCATCCTGAATTTGGAAAAATCTATGCTTTTGAAGTGAACGGCTTCGGAAGTTACAATCTGATGGATGATGCAAACTGTCCAAGTTTGTTAGGATTACCTTATCTGGATGCGGTGAAAGCTGATGACCCTGTTTATTTGAATACAAGAAAATTTGTGTGGTCAGAAAACAACCCGTTCTTCTTCAAAGGTAAGCTGGCAGAAGGAATAGGAGGTCCACATATCGGGCTTGACATGATCTGGCCAATGAGTATCATAATGAAGGCACTCACTACCAAAGACAAAAGTGAGATCAGATGGTGTATAGATACCTTACAGAAAACGCATGGAGGAACAGGCTTTATGCATGAATCCTTCCATAAAGACGATTCCAAAAAGTTCACCAGAGAATGGTTTGCATGGGCCAACACGTTATTTGGAGAATTACTATGGAAAACCTTTAACGAAAACCCAGAGCTACTGACATAGCACACCCTTTTATATGGCTTTTTCATCTGAGATTCCTTCCCGAAAAAGAAGGTATCAGGGGAATGCTATATAAAATTTACACACCAAAAACACCTTAAAAAAATTATACAATGAAAAAAAAATCCATCTTTACCGCACTGGTTGCCATGATGCTTCAGTCTGGTTCTCTGATTACCGCACAGCAGCTTAATCCTACCGGAATATGCTATGTGGAAGTGAATAACAACAACCTCCTGAATGCAGGAGCGTACAAACTGCAGACATCGAATAGCTATCTGTTTAATGTTGTAAATATTTTTGCGGCCAATATTAATTATGATACCAGCCGTGGAAGAGCTTATCTGTATTCCAATAACAACGTTACCAAAGTTCTTACCAATGCAGATACCTACATAAAGCCGCTTCAGCAGAAAGGAATGAAAGTAGTGTTGACTATTCTGGGAAATCATCAGGGTGCAGGGATCTGTAATTTTCCTACCCGTGAAGCCGCAAAAGACTTTGCATTGCAACTTGCCAATACAGTGAATACCTATGGTCTTGATGGAATTGATTTTGATGATGAATACTCAGAATATGGAAAAAACGGAACAGGCCAGCCTAACGACAGCTCTTTTGTCATGCTTGTTCAGGAGCTGAGAGCATTATTACCCAATAAGATTATTTCATTCTATTATTATGGAGATGCCGCTTCAAGACTTTCCTGGAACGGAGCGAGAGTAGGAGACAACGTCAATTACAGCTGGAACGCAATGTACGGAACATTCTCTGCACCCAATGTACCTCCTCTTACCAAAGCACAAATCTCTCCGGCAGCTGTATGGATGGGAAACACTTCCAATTCTACAACCACTAGCCTTGCTACACAGACCAAAAATGGAGGATACGGAGTATTCATGTGGTATGATTTGCATGGAACGAATGAAACGTCACAACTTTCTGCAGGAACTCAGACATTATACGGAGAGCAGACTGTTTTAAGCGGTACTTTACAGTCGTGGACACAAGGAACCAATTGTGATGCGCCTATCGGGTTGTACACAAGTAATCTTACGGGAACAAGCGCAAAACTGAACTGGTCAGCCGTAGGAACCAACACTTATGATATTGATTACAAACCAGCTTCTTCAACAACATGGACGAATGCTGTGTCTGCAACAAGCTCTACTTCTGTAACAATTTCCGGATTAACAGCCAATACCGAATATGACTGGAGAATCAGAACCAATTGCAGTGTGAAAAGTGCCTATATGTTTGCTCCAAGATTTACAAGCACTTCAGGAACAACGCCTACAGGTTCTTACGCATTATCTCTGGATGGAAGCAGTGAATCTGGAGCAGCCGGAAGCATGAATTTAAGCGGCTCTGCATTATCTTTTGAAGGATGGATCAAACCTTCATCATTCAAATCAGCATCACCATATATTTCCTCGATCATGGGAACAGAAGTAAGCGACAGCAATTCTGCGTTTTTACGATTGGGAGATGCGAGCCTTGCTAATAATAAACTTCAGTTTGTGGTAAGTATTAATAATGTACAGCAAAAACTGGCTTCTGCAACAGCTCTGAATGCCAATACCTGGTATCATGTGGCGGCTACCTATGACGGTGCCAATATGAAAATTTACATCAATGGTGTTCTGGATGCAACTAAAGCACAGACCGGAAGTGTGAATTCAACAGGTGCATTCAACGTAGGATATTTATATAATACATCTAGAAATTTCAATGGTAAAATAGATGAGGTAAGAGTTTGGAAACGCGCCTTGAGCCAGACGGAAATCAGTCAGAATATGTGTAATGTTTCTGTTCCTGCCACTTCACTGGCTGCTTACTGGAAGTTTAATGAAGGAAGTGGTTCTACAGTTCAGGATACTTCCGGAAATGGTGTGACTTTAACGTTAACAGGAGTAGACGCTTCCAATTGGGGAACAGATGTACCATGTACAACGGGAAGCTCACTATTAGCTAGAACCGCAGGAAGTCAAAAGGCGATAAATGCAGGACAAACAAGCATTAAAAATCAAATAAAACTATATCCTAATCCGGTAAGCAAATCTTCATCACTTACAGTTTCTGTTCCGGATGAATACAGCAAAGGAAAATTAACGGTATATGATTTTAATGGAAGAATTGTAGACACAAAATCGCTGAATTCAGGAAACAATCAATATGAATTGAGCAGAATCTCAGCAGGAAACTACATCGTTCAGTTTGAATCTCATGATGGAAGCTTAAAACAATCCGAAAAACTAATTGTAAAATAATAAAACTCAGTCATTGGGCTTCGGCCCAATGATTTTTTCTACTACAAAATTGATATACTATGAGAAAAAAATCCTTTTTTATTCCCTTAATGGCCCTGATGCTCCAGACAGCCCCGCTGCTCAAAGCACAGCAGCTTGATCCTTTGGGAGTCTGTTATGTGGAAGTGAACAACAATAATATGCTGAATGCCGGTTCCTATACTTTGCAGAATACCAACAGACAGCTTTTTGATGTTGCTATTATTTTTGCAGCGAATATCAACTACGATGTTTCCAAAAACCGGGCTTATATTTCAAACAATAACAACGTTACCAAAGTTCTGAATGATGTTAACACCTATGTAAAACCTTTACAGCAAAAAGGAATAAAAGTATTACTCGATCTTTTAGGAAATCATCAGGGAGCAGGAATTTCTAATTTTCCTAACCAGGCGGCGGCAAAAGACTTCGCTCTGCAGGTCGCTCACACTGTTTATACCTACGGTCTGGATGGGGTAGACCTTGATGATGAATATGCAGGATACGGAAATAACGGAACAGGACAGCCAAATAACAGCTCCTTCGTAATGCTTTTGCAGGAATTGAAAGCGGCAATGCCGGATAAACTGATTACATTCTACTACTACGGTCCGGCTACAACCAGACAAACTTATAATGGAGATTTAGCAGGAAATTATATCAATTACACATGGAATGCCATGTACAGTACATACAACGCACCTGTTGTTCCACCTCTTGATAAATCCAAAATCTCTGCAGCTGCAACCTGGATACAAAACTCGAATCCAAGCTCAACTTCTGCCACTACACTGGCAAGCTTAGCTACCAGTACAAAAAATGACCAATATGGTGTATTTATGTGGTATGATTTGCCGGGAACCAATGTAGCCAGCTATCTGAGCACAGGTTCTAACATTCTCTACAATGAAAATACACTCTTAAGCGGTCAGTTATATTCATGGTCTCAGGGACAAACCTGTGATCCGCCATTGGGACTTGATGTCTCCAACGTGACAGGAACTTCAGCTCAGCTGAACTGGACTTCCAATGCTTCCCAGTCTTATAATATTGATTATAAACCAGCCAATTCAACGGTATGGACGAATGTGGCTAACAATTATTCAGGAAATAATATTGTCATCAACAACCTTACCCTGAATACCAATTATGATTGGAGAATACAGTCCAACTGTTCTCCTACATTGACGAGTACTTATATTTTTGCACCAAGGTTTAACTCCGGAAGTGGCTGCACTACGCCATCAGGATTAACTTCCGGAAGTTTCCTTGGTAATACGGCTCAGTTATCATGGGATGCAGGAAATGCAACTTCATATACACTACAGTATAAAACAGCCGCCGCTACAACCTGGTCTGAAATTCCGAATATTACAACCAATTCCTATTCATTACAAAACCTGACAGCCAATACTAGTTATGTATGGAAAGTACAGGCTTCATGTGCGGGAGGAACTACAAGTACCTATTCAGGAGAAGGATCATTCAATAGTGGTTTTGCTCCGGTTACAAGTCCGGGTGCAAGATCTCTTTCATTCAATGGAAGTACACATTATCTTAATGCAGGACAATTTAACCTGAGTGGAAACGCGGTAACCTTTGAAGGATGGGTAAAAGTAAATGCGTTCAAAACAGGGTTCCCGTATATTTCGTCAGTGATGGGTGTTGAAGTAGGAGATAACAACTCGGCTATGCTTCGTTTCGGAGACGGAAACCTGGCGAATAACAAACTTCAGTTTATATTGAGTTTCGGTTCATCACAGGTGAAACTGAATACCAATACAGCATTCAATACCAATACATGGTATCATATAGCAGCCACTTATGATGGTGCAGCAATGAAGATCTATGTCAATGGTAACCTTGATGCAAGCTTTGCAGTAACGGGTAACTTTACAGCAAACGGAATTCTTTATCTGGGAAGAAATTATGACAATTCCCGTACAATTAATGGTTTTCTTGATGAATTCAGAGTCTGGAAAAAAGCGTTAACACCACAGGAAATATTGAGCAACAGCTGTAATGTTCCTGCCAATTCTACGGGTCTTGAAGCTAACTGGAAAATGGATGAAGGAAGTGGAATGGGAGCTTTAGATGCTACGGCTAACACTCATTTTGCAACCCTGATCAATATGACAGATGCCAACTGGAGAACAGATGTTGCCTGCACTTCTTCTCTTGCAGTAAAAGATATTGAATCTGTAAAAGAGAACAGCGCTGTCTATCCGAATCCTGTGAAAAGAGGAAATGATATTCATTTTGCTATCAGTGACAGTTCAACGAGTGAAGTGGCATTGTATGATGTTTCAGGAAAACTGTTCAAAAAACAGAATATTAATCAAAATAATAACGCAGTCAATACACAGGATTTAATCAGTGGTACTTATATTTACAAAATTACATCCGTAAATGGTAAAGTAGTATCAACTGGTAAAGTAATTGTGAAGTAAGATTCAGATAATAAAATAGTTGCTAAAATAAGTCTGAAATACGAAGCAGACAGACAGGGGTGTACTTCTGTTTGTCTGTTTTTTCAGTCTGAGGAATGTCTTGAATTTAAAATAATAAATAATGCAGAATATAGTAGGAATAGATATTGGAGGGTCGCATATCACGCTGGCTCAGGTAGATCCGGAAAAACGTGAAATCATTTCATCAACCTATGTAAGAGAACATGTAGATGCTTTTGAAAATAAAGAAGTTATTTTCTCCGCATGGGTTTCGGCTATTCATAAAGCGGCTCATGATCTGGTAAAAGAAGATCTTTTAATTGGTATTGCAATGCCGGGACCTTTCGATTATAACAACGGAATATCACTGATGCAGCAGGGAAAATTTATTGATATCTATCAGGTCAATATTAAAGAAGAGCTGGCAAAAAGGCTGGGAATTTCTCAGAAACAGATTCATTTTGTAAATGACGCTGCTGCCTTTATGGAAGGAGAGGTATTTGGAGGCTGTGCTCAGGGATTCAACAGAATTTTTGGAGTCACTCTTGGAACAGGATTGGGAACAACTTTCTTCAACGGAGAGTTTGCTACGGATGAAGATTTATGGGATTCTCCTTTCAGGGACTCTATCTGTGAAGATTATCTGGCAACACGTTGGTTTGTGAACCGCTATAAAGAACTTACCGGAGAAGAAATTTCAGGAACTAAAGATTTGTTGGATAAACCAGCTGAAATGCAAACCAGAATATTTGATGAATATGCAGACTCTTTCTCAGAATTTATTGTCAGATATGTAGACCATTACAAACCGGAAGTTTTAGTTATAGGAGGAAATATTGCCAAAGCATATCCTCATTTTGAGCAAAGATTTATTCAGAATTTAACAAAGAATAATATTAACTTGCAGGTTAAAATTTCGGCTATATTTGAAGATGCAGCCATTCTTGGAGCTGCCAGCTATGCACTAAAAAAGCTTATATAAATGAACAAACGAAAAGATACAATGAAGTTTATATTTTCTACTTGCTTACTTTTATTACAGGCCTGGGCTTTAGGTCAGAATGTATCTCCCGTAGACTACGTGAATCCTTTGATGGGAACTCAATCCAAACCTTCATTATCTAATGGAAATACTTATCCGGCAGTCGGACTTCCATGGGGAATGAATATCTGGACACCACAGACTGGTAAAATGGGCGATGGATGGGCATACACTTACGATGCAGATAAAATAAAAGGATTTAAACAGACTCATCAGCCATCTCCCTGGATGAACGATTATGGCGCATTTGCCATCATGCCGGGAGTAGGAAAAGTGAAGTTTAAAGAAGACGACAGAGCAAGCTGGTTCAGCCATAAAGCTGAGGTTACGACACCTTATTTCTATAGTGTTTATCTGGCTGACATCAATGTGACCACAGAATTTACCCCTACGGAAAGAGCTTCTTATTTTAAATTCGATTTTCCAAAGACAGACAGTGCTTACGTAGTGGTTGATGCATTAAACAAAGGTTCTTACATCAAAATTTTACCAAAAGAAAGAAAAATTCTGGGATATACAACGAAATATTCTACCGGGAAATATGAGAACTTTAAAAACTACTTTGTCATTCAGTTTGATAAAGATTTTGAACTGACAAAAACCTGGAAAGACGATAAACTGATCAATGATCAATTAGAAATCACCAGCGATCATACAGGTGCTGTAGTAGGGTTTAAACTTAAAAATAAAGAAACGGTTTATGCAAAAGTAGCCTCTTCATTCATCAGCTTTGAACAGGCAGAACTGAATCTTAAAAGAGAAATCGGAAACAGAAATTTTGAACAGGTAAAAACCGATGCTAAAAATATCTGGAACAAAACATTAGGAAAAATAGACGTAAAAGGAGGAACCGATCAGCAGATGAGAACCTTTTATTCCTCTCTATACAGAACTTTATTCTTCCCGCAGAAATTATATGAAGTAGACGCTCAGAACAAAATAAAACACTGGAGCCCTTACAACGGTAAAATTGTTGACGGAAGAATGTTTGCAGGAACTGGTTTCTGGGACACCTTCCGTGCTTTGTATCCTTTCCTGAACCTTGTTTACCCTAGTATCAATGTGGAAATGCAGGAAGGATTGACCAATGCTTACAAAGAAGGCGGTTTCTTACCAGAGTGGAGCAGCCCGGGATATTCTGATATTATGATTGGAAACAATTCTGCCTCCGTAGTAGCAGATGCTTACATCAAAGGACTTCGAGGATATGATACGGAAGCACTTTGGCAGGCAGTAAAACACGGAGCGAATAATGAAGGTCCTATAGAAGCTGTAGGCCGTGCAGGAGTAGAATATTACAATACATTAGGCTATGTACCTTACGATGTGAAAATCAATGAAAATGCAGCAAGAACATTGGAGTACGCTTATGATGATTTTTCAATCTATCAGTTAGGAAAAGCACTGGGAAAACCTGCTTCAGAGATTGATATTTATAAGAAAAGAGCTTATAATTACAAAAATGTATTTGATAAGGAAACAGGCTTAATGCGAGGTAAAAATAAAGACGGTAATTTCCAGAAACCTTTCAATCCTTTCAAATGGGGAGATGCATTTACAGAAGGAAACAGCTGGCATTACACATGGTCTGTTTTCCAGGATATCGACGGGTTGGCAGAGTTGATGGGCGGGAAGAAGAAATTTGAAGCCAAATTAGATGAGGTATTTTCATTGCCGCCGGTTTTTGATGACAGCTATTATGGTGGCGTGATCCACGAGATCAGAGAGATGCAGATCATGAATATGGGTCAGTATGCTCACGGAAATCAGCCTATTCAGCACATGATTTATCTGTATAATTATGCAGGAGCTCCTTACAAAACCCAATATTGGGCGAGACAGGTGATGAATAAACTGTATCATGCAACACCAGACGGATATTGTGGGGATGAAGATAACGGACAGACTTCTGCCTGGTATATTTTCTCTGCTCTAGGATTTTATCCGGTAACGCCTGCAACGGATCAGTATGTATTAGGTGCACCTTTATTTAAAGAAGCTACCATTCATCTTGAAAATGGTAAGAAAATTGAAATAAAAGCTCCGGAAAACAATGCTGAAAATCTATATGTAAAATCACTGAATGTAAACCAGCAGCCTTATTCTAAAAACTGGCTTAGCCATAAAGAACTTGTGAAAGGAGCTGTTTTAGATTTTAAAATGGATAACAAACCTAATAAAGAAAGAGGTTCACAGGAAAAAGATTTTCCCTATTCAATGTCAAAAGAAGAATCAAATAAATAATTTTAAAATTAAAAATATAGCTGTATGAGTACAGAAAAAAAAGAAATATTCGAGAGAGTAGAGAGTATGCTGCAGGGACAGGGGTTTAACATCGCAGCAAAAGATGATACAAGACCATGGGGAGGCTTCTTTGTAATTGATGAAACACAGGCTCAGGATTTTGCCAATCAGTATTTTGATGGGATTGATGTAGACAACCTGAGAATAGGAGGAAAGTTGAGTCCGAAAATTCTTATCGTTGCTCCGGAAGCAAGATTAAGCTGGCAGTACCACCACAGAAGAGCCGAAATCTGGCAGGTAGTGGAAGGAACTGTAGGAATCAAAAGAAGCAATACCGATGAAGAAGGAGAATTGGGAGAATATGGTCCAAAAGATCAGGTGAAACTTCAGCAGGGTGAAAGACACAGACTGATAGGTCTTGCAGGCTGGGGAATTGTAGCTGAAATCTGGCAGCACACCGATGCCTCCAATCCTTCAGACGAAGATGATATCGTAAGAGTACAGGATGATTTTGGAAGATAATCCAAAATAAGTAAATAGTAAAAATCCCGTTTTAGTAAGTCATAGAGCACTAAAACGGGATTTTTTATTGAAACGGAAATTGTAAACAGGTGTTTATTCTTCCCAGTTTCTTTCTATTTCTTCCAACGTTTTTCCTTTGGTTTCGGGAATCATTTTCCAGATAAAGAATAAGGTAATGATAGCAACTGTCATATAAATCCAGAACGTATAGGCATTTCCCACAGATCCGATAAGAACGGGAAAAGTTTGAGACACCAGAAATACGGCAAGCCAAAGAAAGAAAGTAGCTGCAGACATTGCCGTAGCACGGGCTTTTGTAGGGAAAATTTCTGCAATCACAACAAATGTCAAAGGCCCCAATGACATGGCAAAGCAGGCAATATAACCTAGGATTGCGATGAGCACCAGATATCCCTGCTGCTGAGTATAAAAAGCAAAACCTACAATAAACAGACAGGCAGCCATCCCGGAAATTCCCAGCAGAAGAAGCTTTTTCCGGCCCCAGAGATCTACATATTTTATAGCCACGAAAGTGAAGATGAGGTTGATAATGCCTACCATAATGGTCTGTATAAATGCAGAATCAGATCCTACACCTGTTGATTTGAAAATCTCAGGAGCATAATACATAATGGCATTGATTCCCGTAATCTGTGAAAATACAGCGAGTAAAATACCAATAATAAGGGCTCTTTTTAATTTCGGCTCTTTGATATTGGAAAAAGAAAATGGAGTTTCATCTTTCAGAGATTCAGTAATAGATTCCAGTTCCTCATTAGCAGCTGTTGATCCATTTATTTGGGTAAGAATACCTAATGCTTCAGTATTCCTTTTCTGTTTTGCCAGCCAGCGAGGGCTTTCAGGTACGGTAAGCAGTAACAGGATAAAGATGATTGACGGAATCACTCCCGATCCGAACATCCAGCGCCATCCTGTAGAAATATTCCAGTTTTCATCATGAATACCTGCGATATAAGCATTCACGAAATAAATAACAAGAATACCTGTCACAATTCCCAGCTGAAAGATCGATATCAGACGCCCCCGAATAGCTGCAGGAGCCATTTCTGAAATATACATCGGAGAAAGCATTGAAGCAATCCCGATTCCCATGCCGCCAATAATCCGGAATATAACAAAAATCCAGAGGCTGGAAGCCAGGGCGGTTCCTACAGAAGAAATAGTGAATAACAAGGCAGAAAGCATTAATACTTTTTTCCTTCCTACCTGATCACTGAGTTTCCCGGAATACATGGCCCCGATGATGCATCCTAGTAAAGCACAGGAAGCCACCCAGCCAGTCATCACATCAGAAAGCTGGTAATAAGTCTTCATAAAACCAATAGCTCCCGAGATCACAGCAGTATCATAGCCGAATAATAAACCACCTAGAGAAGCTACCAGAGTTGATTTATAAATAATATTTGAAGAGGTGTTTGTTGACATACCGTTTATTTTAAAACCTTACCTGCAATCATTTCTGTACGGACACTGGCTTTTATCGTTACACATTCCTTACCTGCACTTTCGCCATGAGGCGTAATGGTATAAGCTCCCACGTGAGCAGGAACAATGAAGGTTTCAGCATAATGAATAATATAGGGCTCAAAGCGGTTGTCCGGACTCTCAATAATGACCTCACGGCCTTCTACCAGATTCAGTACATTCACAATACCTTCCGTGTGATGATGAACTTTTTGGGTAAACCAATGTCTTCGGGTTTCAATAAATGACCAGGCATCCAGTCCGGTACGTTCTTCACGCCATCCTTCTCCTTCAGCAACCTGTTCTGTGAGGTTCAGGATGTGCTTTTGGGTCCATGAAGTGGTGCGGTCACACTGTATTACGTTTTTGCCGTGTTCAAGAGATATGGGGCGGGGCTTTCCGTCCAGTCCCATTCTTCCCCAATCCCAGAGTTTAAAAGTAAAAATATAAGGGGTAGCACTTATTTCCAGTACTACAGAATTGGCTCCCGAGCAATGTACAGTTCCGGCTGGGATTGATACATGATCATGTTTGCGGACGGGCCATTTTTGGACATATTCTTCAGCATCAAAAGTGAGGTGATCATTTTGAGCTGCAGTAAGCGCTTTCATCATACGATCAGGGTCCACATTTTCTTTCAGCCCAAGATATACAAAAGCATCGTCTCCGGCATCCAGCATATAATAGCTTTCATCCTGAGTATAAGACATTCCGAATTTTTCTTTGATGTATTCTTTCAATGGATGTACCTGTAAACTTAAGTTTCCACCTTCCATGGTATCCAGAAAATCGAAACGAATAGGAAATTCATCCCCAAAACCTTCATAGACCTCTTTTCCAAGTAAAGCATCCGGCTGGAAAAATACAAGGTTAATGGATGGGGTTTCTACAATCTCATCTCCAAATCCTAATAATAAACTGTTTTCTTCCGGTACACAATCGAATCCCCAGGCAAAATTGGGCGCATTTCTGTCCAGATCACAGATTTCTTTCAACCATTGTCCACCCCATGGCCCCGGATCAAAGAAGGGAACTACTCTGAATGGCTGTTGTACCGTTTGCTGAAGAGCTTGAAACAAAGCCTCGGTACTTATCATTTTAGGTTGGTTAGGGATGGTTGTATCCAAAACAAAATGACAGGTATTCAGAATTCTTTTTTTATAACGGTCACATACTCGCCAGTCTACAAAATAAGCATGTTTGTATTGGTAAGAAAAAGCATCGGTATAATTACTTCTGCCCAGATTGCATGCTGTGTTGTTTCGGAAACGCATCTGTATTTCCCATCGTGGCATATCGGCATACATGGTAATATCAGGCTGGCTGGTAAGCAAAGTTGCTCCAGGCCCTATAACTACTGTATAGTCTTTGGTTTTATCGATTTCTTGTTGAATTTCCAATACTTTTGAAGAATCAAAATAATCTTCCATTTGCAACTGTGTGATATAGCCAAACACAGGATCATCTGTAACATATTCCTGTACCATTGCGGCAATGTCGTCTTCAGATTTCATTGCTTCTGAAGTATCAATGATCCACTCGGGATTTAAGAATTCCTGCACAGAAGTAATGATCTCTTGGAGAAAAACTCCGGGATAACATTCAATGGCAATTATTTTAGGCGTATTTTTTTTAATTTCTCTGAAAATATTTTCCCAGCCTGTTACGCAGGTATGGTTTTGTATTTTAATGACAGGAAACTTATTGAAATTTGATTTCATTCGGGTTTTTTATTAATGATTAACAAGATGTGCAATTCCGAGCAAAGCTGCGGTAACGGAAAATGCTCCTTCTGTAAGGTGTACCTTTCCCCACGGAGTCCAGGCATGAGTATCTATATATTGTTTGATGTAAGGAATAATCTGTGAACTGCTGCCCATAATTCCGCCCGTCAGTACAAGGACTTCCGGATCATAGGAATGGATGAGGTTAATAGCACATGCAGACCATGCCTGTAAACTTTGATCCCGCAGCTGTAAAGCGGTTATATCACCTTCTTCAGCAAGTCTGAAAACGAGTTCATAATCAATAGCAAGAGATTCAGACAGTTTACTTCCGATAAAATTTTTATGTGACCTTGCCATTGCCGGAAGATTCCAGGTTGAAGCTTCAGTTTCTACACAACCTTTATTTCCACAATTGCAGGAATCTCCTTTATAGTTGATTACAGAGTGGCCACCCAATATGCCGGCTGTGAAATGCTTGCCCTTCAGCAATTGTCCTTCTATAATAGCAGCACTTCCAACTCCGGTTCCCAATGTCATCAAGACAACATTGTCATAGTTTTTTGCATTTCCATATTTCCATTCTCCCAATAATGCAGATCGGGCATCATTTTCTATAGTAAAAGGAAGATCAAATGTCTTTGAACACCATTCATTCAGGTCAATATCAGGAGCATCTCCGAATTTTTTATCAATAGAAAGAATTTTTTTCTGAATACTGTCCACAATACCCGGAGAAGCTATTCCCAGTCCTGCAATATCTGCGGTGGAAAGTCCAAGTTGATGTAGCATGTTTTCCACAGTTTCCTGTATGAAAGGAAGTCTCTGCCGGAGACCTTTACCGGAATGAGCATCAATGGATGCAGAAGATAAGACAGTATCACCTTGAATGATTCCTGTTTTAATTCTGGTTCCACCCATGTCTATAGCAATTACTGGCTTTGACATCTGCTGTTGTTTTAAATGTTTTAAAATAAAAAATTAAAGAGCTATTCTGATTTCTATTACATCCATTCCGGACAAACTAATCTTTTCGTCGGGAGACAATACTTTCCCGCTTTTAAGCTCAGTAATCTTTGATGGTTTAAGCTGTTCCCATAAGAAAGCAGCAGTCTGTTCTTTTTCAGAAGGGTTGTAAAGCCTGATGAGAAAACCCTTATCTTCCTGTGGGGTAACACTTGTCACTACGATATTGTCATTATTTATGCGGAAAAGACTTTTTCCGGCAGGTGATTTTTCTTTGAGAGGAATAGCGATAAGAGGATGTGTAAAAGCAGTTGCAGACTTTTCATTTTCTACAGCATTAAAAGCTTGATGCGGGCGGAGTGTATAATGATAATGCACCGGCCCTTCCTGATCTGCTTTATAATTAGTATGCCAGTAGTTGTTCATCGCATAGCTGAACCAGTGAGTCGTTCCCGGAGTTCCCTGATCTTTCCATTTTTTGTGGCTGTTATCAATAGTCATTCTTTCATCAATCATTTCTGCTGGTTCAATCAATGGGGTTTCCAGCATCATCCACTGCATTCCCTTTTGTGCGGAGGATGCATCTACCCAGCGGCGGCTGTACCAGTAATCCATATTGGAGCCGGGAAGCTGATCTTTAAGATATTTCATCGTTCCATAACCAGCATCTATGGTGATATTTTTAAAATCGGCATTGAAAGGAAAGCCAAAATGAACAGATTCTTTTGTACGAACAGGTTTTTTATCTACAATATTTTCCAGCGCTACTTCATCACTTCCGGCTGTAAGCGTAATGATTCTTTCTAATTTTTTAGTTCCGGGAGCTTCTGATGTAATTGAAACCCTTGCGATCACAGGACCATTTTCCAGTACTTTTACCTTTACATCAGCATTTGATACAGCTTCTTTGGGATCAGATCCCGGAACATACCAATAGCTGTTCAATCCCTGATCATTGAAGCTTCCTGCATAATTTGTTGAATTGTTATCTGTAAAGCTGGTAATGCTTCCCGTTTTAAGATCCCACGTCAAAGACACTTTTCCATTGGAAATTCCGGTGTCTGTAATTGTAAAAGAATTTGATGTTGCTGCTTTGTTCTTGATGACAGTATAGGTTGCAGATCCTAATGCAGGAATATTTTTAGCAAAGAAAACCATGGTTCCGTTCTGCAATTTCTGAAGAGAAATTTTATTTCCGGAAATATCCTGTACAGCATTTCCCAAAACCGTTTCCGGAATTGTAACCATACCGCTTCTTGTCCATGATGAGGTGTTGAAAACGGCAATTGTTTTGGAAGAAGGATCAGTAAGAGGCTGCAACAGTTCTTTTTCTAACTTTTCCGCTAAAGAATTTCCATCAAGAGAAAACTGTCTTTTCACTTTCCACTGATCTGCCACGAACGGAAGATCCGGAGCTGTAATACTGTTGAATGCCCCCCATGTATGCTCATGAAAAAGAATAACATTTCTCCAGGCATCATAAAACCCTTGATGATTATATTGGGCTGGGTTCAGCATAGCATAAAGTGTTGTAAGCTGTTGCAGCTTCAGGCTGCTGTTCCGGTTGATTCCTTCTTCTTTGGCGGTAGACATTGCACCGTCTTCCCAATAAGGACTGATATCACCTTTTACTACAGGAATCTGATTACCGTATTTTTTTTCAAATACTTCAAACATCTTTTCATTGGTGCTTAGTATGATTTTAGGTGAAGTATATTTTTTATTCCATTCATCTACAAATCTGGAAACGGAAGGATCTATCGGGCCATTATCTGCTACAATATTATAGCGCCATTGTACCATATCATATGGATAATTGTTTTGGGTAAGATCATTCAGATATTCTGCAATTTTTTTCTGTCCGGTTTCAAATACAGCTCCGGGATGCACACCGTGCCATGAAGAATATCCTCTTCCTGCAGTCCAGAATAATATTTTTTCTTTTCCTGAGGGAGATTGCCACCATACAGGCCTATCACCCCAGTTTTTCACAAAATTTCCTACTCGGTCACCCAGATAAGGATTGGTTTTTCCTAAATAATTAGGTCCGCTGGAAAAATATTTTACTCCGGATGAAGTTAAGGCCGGAACTAATGCCCAGGCAAATCCCGGTACATCAGACATCATCGCGCTGTTGATCTTTAAGCCAAATTCTTTTTCAAGTTTTTGGGCATATTCTGTATAATGGAAAAGTTCTTCCGGCTGGCTTAGTCCCGTCAAAATATTTCCGTACATGGCAGAAAGACCTATTCCTCCTTCTTTTACTGCTTTTACAAAAGCCATTTTCTCCTCAGCAGTTGCATTTTTCATAAAGTTTTCCACATCCCAAAGGGCTTCCACATTCCATTTGAAGCGGGCTTCTTCCGGAAGATTTTTGGTTTCTTCAACCATTTTGATGGCATCATAGATATTCTGGGTATGAATCTTTTCTACCTCGGCCTGCAGATGAGAATATCCTACATCTGTATGAGAATGATGGATGAAATAGAGTGTACGGGGCACTACTTTTCCGGCTTCAATATTTTTTCGGAGAAGTTCTTTTTTTTCTGAGGTTACGACCAGTTGTACCTCACCTCCTTCAGACGATAATGTAATAGGAATATCGAATGTCTTGATTCCGTCCGGCATAGTGAAAGAATGATTGTTTTTACCATCTATTGTTGCCGTTATCTTCTGATCCGGACCAAAATGTAAAGTAGTAAGATTGATCAGGCGTTTTCCGTCTTTTAATATAAAGGGAGTAGAAGAAGCGTCTATTTTTTCCTCAAAAGTAAACTTATAAGTCATAAACCAATCCCGGCTGTTTTGAGCCAGGCCTACCAGCTTTAAACGAAGAGGTTTTCCTGGAGTTATTTTACTGATGGGAACCCGCAGATATGCAATCCCATAAGAATCTTTCAGACCGTCCATTTTAGTTTGATGGAATACAAAAGCAGTACTGTCAGCAGCTTTTGAAATCCAATCCGGACGTTGATTGGCAGGGTAGGTGCTGAGGGTTAATGCTTTCTGATCATTGATGTACAGATCAAAATTTCGGATTCCTCCGCTGGTTCCCGATGAATGTGAAACTAACCAGCTGAAATATACATAAGGGCCGGTATTTTTTTGTGGTGCAGGAGCTGTTTCCCATTCTATAGTTTTTGCACCATCCGTGGTACGGGTAAGTAGTGCACGGGTGGCATGATCCGGAAATGCAGAAAAATAATCGATGTTTTCACCCGTTATTTCACGGTTGTATCCGTTTATAGGCTGTATATTGCCAAAATAGGGCACTTTTTTCTGACCATATGCAATATTGCTTATCAGGAAAGATACAAGCAAAATAAAATACCTGTTATACATAAGCTTAGTTTTTATAATTATATGTTAGAATGTTTGAACATATTAGTTGCCCGAAAATATTATTTTCCCGGAGATTTATTAATATCTATGGTATAAGTAAACTTATCCGAACGGTAATATCCCACATTATACTCTACAGGTTTACCATTGATGTCATACACAAAGCGCTCACGTTTCAATACCGGAAAAGAAGCAGATACTTTCAGTTTTTTTCCTATCACAGAACCAGCCTGGCAGGCACTTATGTTTTCCCGGGAACGATGTACGGTTACTCCATGATGTTCCTGCAGCATGCTGTATAACGGCATATTAAAGTCATCATTTTTATCAATTCCTATCCTTGGGTGGAAGCAGCTTTCAAAATATACAATTGGATCTCCGGAGCTTTCTCCTTTTAACTTTGAAAGTTTGAATATTTTTTTGTCTGGTGTACAGTGAAAGAAATTACATATTTCTTCATTGGGCTGCACCATAGTTGTTTTCAGCAGCTGATTAATGACATGGATTCCTTTTTCATGCATTTCTCTGGTAAAGCTGTACCAATGATCCAGGCCTGTTACCAGACTTTTCTTTTCAGCAACACGGGTTCCGATTCCTTTTTTACGGATGATCAGTCCTTCGTTCTCAAGCTTGTTTGTGGCCTGACGGATGGTATTTCTGGAAACTCCCCACAGATTCGCAAGATCAACTTCTTTAGGTAATAAAGCCCCCTTTTTATAAACTTCCATTTGGATAAGTTTACGGAAAAGATCCTCTACCTGTACATGCAGAGGGAGTTTGCTGTTATGATCAATTGTAAAATCCTGAGTTGGTATGTTCATACATATAAGAAAGTGTAAATATAGTATTTTTTTGATTTGGTGAAGATTTTTTTAATTATTTCTAAAATAAAAGATGCAAAAGCCAGGGAGAGAACATTGTTGAAATATAATATGAATTGATTCTTCTGAAACGCAAAGTTTTATTTTTTAGAATGAATATTCCAGGAGACAAAGAGTGAAATCAATTTCATTGATTCTTTGAGATATTCATAAAGCTTCTTCTGCGACAAAGTCGAACTTCTGAGCTCCCTAAAAATAATAGATTTGAATTACCTTTCTTTGCGTTTAAAACAGATTCCACAAAAAATATGATGGCAAAAAATAAACCTTATAGACCTCTAAGACCTATAAGGTTTTGTTTATTTAGAATTTTTATACAGGTGGTTCATCCCAAATAAGAATTTCACCCGCTAATAGTACTTCCAGCTTAATTCTTCCAGCTTCCAGCTTTTAAAATGTCACATCCAGTCCTACATAGAAGTTTGCCTTCATAATCGGTGCGTATACCATTCCACCATCAAAATAATTTCCGAAAGGATTTTTAAAATCTACAATCGCATTTTTCTGATAATAAGAAGTAAGATTTTCCCCTCCTAAGTAAGCTCTGATCTTTTTATTGAAGTTTCTTGAAATCTGAGCGTTAAGAACCGCGTAAGATTCCGAATAAGTCGGTAACTGAAACTCTGCCGGATTAGTTGAAGTATCAGGAAGTCTTTGCTTTCCTACCCAGTTTAAAGTAGTATCAAAACTCCAGAATCCTCCTTTATCACTCTTGTTGGTCGAATAGGCCAAGTTCACAAATCCTCTGTGTTTTGCCATGAAAGGAACTTCTCTTCTTCCCCCGATATAATCAGCCTGTACATCATAATACTTATAAGCAAGTCTTACATCAAAGTTTTTGAAAGGTGTAAAATCCCATTGAGTCTGAAATGAATTGGCAAATGATTTTCCTTCCAGGTTATAAAACGTCAGCTGCTGAGGAGATTTGTCAAGATCCACCAATACCTGATCCTGGAAATCTGTTCTGAAGAAATCTGCGATGATACTGGATTTTCTTCCGAATAATTTGAATTCCTGCTGTAAGCTGGCACCATAGTTCCAGGCAATTTCAGGTCTTAAACCATAAATATTTCCTCCGTTTGGTAAAATATTAATCGCTCTGTTTGAAGCAAAATACTGTTGGCTTTCTGCAAATACATTCGCAGTTCTGAATCCTCTTCCCGCAGAAAGTCTTAAAATAGTCTGAGGTGTGAAATCATATTTAAAATTAAGTCTTGGTGTAAATTGTGTTCCTGCCAGATTATGAAAATCTACTCTGGAACCTGCTACTAAAGTATATTTTAAACCAGTTAAAGTATATTCAGCAAAAATTCCCGGTACAATTTCATTTCTTCTCAAATCATTCAATAAATAGGTTTCTTTGTAACCGTCGTATAAGAAACTTGCTCCCGCTTTATACTTATGGTTGGAATTTCCAATGATGCTTTCAAAGATTAAATTGGAATAATAAGTGTGCTGCTGTCCTGCATAATTTCTCAACCCGAAGTTGCTATCCTGCTGATGATACACATACTGGTTCATCCAGCCGATACTCTGGTAAGGTTTTCCTTTAAAAACATATCCTGTCTTATTCCAAACCTGGAATCTCGAAATATCGATTCCTACTCCGTAAAAAGGCTGCTTGTCCTGACCAAGTTTTTTATCAAAACCAACCTGTCCTGCCGTTCTTTCATCTCTGATAAAATTAATTCCGAAGTGAGATCCGAATCCTGACTTTTCAAGATCATTATAGTTCAGTAAATACGCTGCATTGATCTGGGTGCCTTTCGGTCTGTCCAGAAAACCATCATCATTCATATCCGTATTCCCGAAAGTTCCGTTTCCGTGAAGAAGAAAAGTTTGTGACCATTTATCGTTGATGGGGGAGACATTGGTAATATTCACTTCAGCTCTCCCATTGAAATCAGCAAAAAGGTTCAGTGAAGTTTCCGGAGTTTTCGCATTCTTCAAAAGTTCAGTATTAATCTGCCCTGTGATGCTTTCATAACCATTCGTTACAGTGCTTCCTCCCTTAGTAAGCTGGATACTTTCAATCCATCTTCCCGGAATAAAATTTAAGCCATATGCAGAAGCAAGTCCTCTGATTTCAGGTAACTGTTCTTTAGTTAAGCTGGTATATTTCTGATCCAGACCAAGCATTTTCAGCTGTTTTGTCCCGGTAACTGCATTACTGAAAGAAACATCTACGGTTGCATTGGTTTCGAAACTTTCAGAGAGATTGCAGCAGGCTGCTTTTAAAAGTTCTTTTTTATCAATATTAAAAACAAGTCCGGCTTCTTTCTTACTTAAAGCTGTTGCTGCCTTAGAACCTGTTACGACAACACCATCAATGCTTTTTTCATGCTGAGAATGATCTTCTTTAGCTGAAGAGATTGCATTGTCATTATGATCTTCATGTTTTGCTGCTTCTTCGTAATGCACTTTTGGATTAGGTTGGCCAAAAGTAAACTCTCTGTCATACAGACAGCATCCCGGAAGGCCATTGTAAACAGCATCTGAAGCTTTATATTTTTCGTTATCATGTCCTGCATCAGCAATAGCCTTTAAAATCTTATCTGATGAAGTTTTTGACGGGTCAAAATTTAAAGTAACTGTTTGTTTTTCTGCATTCCATTCTGCAGCAGTGGCTCCTGCATCTTTGGATGCCTTTTCAATTCTGGCTTTGCAGGATGCACAGTTTCCTCTTACATAGAATTCGTTTTCTTTTTTATCAGAAACCTTAGCACTGGTATGTTGTTCATGATGTGTTTCCGCCTGAGATGGCAGATCTCTTTTATACAGGCAGCATCCCGGAAGACTATTGTAAACTGTATCCGGAGCCTTGAATTTCTCATTATCATGGCCTGCTTCAGCCACTTTTTGCAGAATATCATCCGTAGATACCTTGTCTGTTTCTAAAGTGAGTGTCTGCAGGTCAACAGAATAAACGGCTGTTTTTGCGCCTGCTTTTTTGGCGGCACTTTCAATTCTTGTTTTGCACATTTCGCAGTTCCCTTTTACCTTGAACTGGTTTTTTGAAAGTGTTTGAGCAGATATAAATTGTGTAAATAGGAATAATGCACCAAGTATCAACCTGGAAATAGGTAATTTCATTTTGTTTAAAAGTTTAAATTAATTAAAAAACAGTCCATTACAGAGTATAATGAACCCATGATATTTTAATTAACCTATCTTAGGCGGCTGCCAGATTTCCTTTAAACGGTCTGAAAGATAAGGATCTGAATATCGAAACTGAGCATTCTTATTCGCTTTGTAATAAGACAGTTCCAGACGTAGATTTTTTGAAAAAGGGGTTTCAATAAAAGTGTAGCAGGCAACACATGATGAACAGCAGTCATCATTACATGATTTTGTTTTGTCATGTTTGCTGTCTTTTTTTGAAGAATGGTTTTTACAGCAGTCCATTTTCTTGGAAGATTCTGCTTTACAGCATGTTTCCTGCATCCCTTGCATATAGAAATTGTCCTTGGGAATTAGAAAAACTCCCAGGCAAAATACAATTGCAAGTAGGTGAAACAGCTTCATATCTGCAAAAATACAAAATTTATGGCAAAGGATCACCAACTTTTAGAGAACAGCTGTGCCAAGGTTCACCATGTGCAGGGTTTAATTTTGGTTTTTCTCCCATTGCCAGATTCTGCGCCGCCGGTGCGGGAGCAGGACTTGGAGTAGTCTGTACTGCATTTTGTGCAGCCTGTGGAGCCGGAACAGGTTTGCTGTTTAAAGGCTGTCCTACCGGAATATCACATCGGTGTCCGGGCTGTCCGTGCGGAGGATTCATCCCCGGAGCTGTTTTTGCCTGTTTCCCATTGTTGTCAAGGGTGATTTTACCTGGTGATACAGCATTCGGATCAATCTGGACAATATTATTTCCGTTTGTATTGATATTTTGTGTAGCTGGAGTAGCGGCAGCAGGCTGACCATTCAAAGGCTGTCCTACCGGAATATCACATCGATGGCCGGGTTGTCCGTGTGGAGGGTTCATACCTGGGGCCGTAGCCATTGGAGCAGGAGTGGAGATAGATGGAATGCCCGCCTGGTCCATTAGTGTTGTTTTTGAGGTTGTATTAAGGGCAACGCTGGGTTGTCCGGCATTGGCTTCTTCTTTTAAATAAGTAGCTCTTTCATCCTTTTTACAGGATACAGCTAATAGTGATACAGCGATCAAACCTATAAATGTATTCTTCATATCCATGGGTATGAAACAAAATTAGCAAAACATTTTCAATTGTTTTGCTAATTTTATACTTATAATTTGATTTTTGGATTAATTTTTTACCAAAAGTCTAAATCCTTCTCCGTGAACGTTGATAATTTCCAACCCTTCGTCGTCTTTTAATAACTTACGAAGCTTCGCGATATACACGTCCATACTTCTTGCTGTAAAGTAATTTTCCTTTTTCCAGATCTTTCTTAAAGCAAGATCTCTAGGCATAAAATCGTTTCTGTGAATACAAAGAAGCTTCAATAATTCATTTTCTTTAGGAGAAAGTTTGTATTCTTTATCACCTACTTTCAACTGTCTCAGCATAGAGTCAAAGAAAATATTACTGATTTTAAACTGCTCCTGCTCCTCATTTTCCAACGTAGAACTTCTCTGAAGAATTGCTTTTATTTTGTATAAAAGAAGTTCAGTATCAAAAGGTTTTGTAATATAATCATCCGCTCCCAACTGGTATCCTTTCAAAATATCTTCTCTCATATTTCTTGCCGTAAGAAATATGATCGGTGTATTTTTATCAATCTTTTTTACATCTTCAGCCAATGAAAACCCGTCTTTTTTAGGCATCATTACGTCAAATATGCAGATGTCGAATTCATTTTCTGTAAATTCTTTAAGTCCCTGCTCCCCATCAGTGGCAAGTGTTACTTCAAAATTATTGATCGTCAAATAATCTTTAAGCACTGCCCCGAAACTCTGATCGTCCTCTACTAATAATATTCTGTTGCTCATAATTTTAATAATTAATAATTAACAATTAAGAATGAACTTTCTCACTCTATCTTCTATATTTTGATATTTGGTTAAACTTTTTATAATTGATAAATGATCATTGATAGTTGATGTGAAGTAAGTTTTTTATCATTTATAACTTATCATTCATCATTTATCATTTGCATTTTATCCCATTGGCAGTTTTATCGTAAACGTACTTCCATTTCCTTTATGAGAGTCAACGATAATCTGTCCTTTGTGTAGTTCTACAATTTTCTTCACATAGGAAAGCCCTAATCCTTGTCCTTTTACATTGTGAATATTTCCGGTTTCTTCCCTGAAGAATTTTTCGAAAATTTTGGTTTTATTCTGGGTGTCCATTCCCATTCCTTTATCGGAAATTTCAATGATATACCAGTGTCCTTCATTTCTTGTTTCCACATGTATTTCCGGTGCTTCGGGAGAATATTTATTGGCATTATCCAGCAGGTTGACCAGCATATTAGAGATGTGGAATTCATCTATTTTAAAATTATAATGGGTGGCATTGAACTTTTGCGTAAGTGTTCCGTTTCTTTGCTGCACAATAAGATTGAAAGATTCTGTAGTTCTTTTGATCAATTCCCTTACATTGGTTTCTTTTAAAAATAGTTCTACTTCATTTCGTTCAAGCTTGGACATATTCAGCACATTTTCTACCTGCTTTTTCATCCTTAAGTTTTCCTGCTTAATCAGTTCGGAATAGTATTTTACCTTATCCGGATTGGTGGCAATTTTATCATTAGCCAAAGAATCCGTTGCTACGGAAATGGTTGCCAATGGTGTTTTAAACTCATGAGACATGTTGTTGATGAAGTCTGTTTTTACTTCAGCAAGCTTTTTCTGCCTCATCATATAATTGATGGAAATAATATAAATTCCAAGAATAGTAAGAAGGGAAAGAAATGTTCCCAGAAGCATCGGCCAGTTGTTCATCGCCAGGGAGTATTCTTTTTTAGGGAACACCAATGCGAGGCTGTACAACGTATTTTTTTTGTCTGCAAAAAGAGGAAAGCTGTAGATGTTACTGTCTTTTTTCTCTTTGTAAGCTTTATTCACAATGCTTGTAAGCTTGTTGTTTTTGTCAAGAACTCCATATCCGAACTTGGCAGATATTCCTCTTATTTTAAGTTCTTTAGCGATCACGGAATCAAGCGTTTTCGGATCTACTCTTTTGGTGATAGGAAGATTGTTTCCATATACTTTCACAAATTCTTTCATGGAATAATCTCCAGTTTCAATCTCCTGATTGATATCTGTGGTAAGAAGTTCACGGTTGGTAGTATCTCTCTTTATTTTATAGGCTGCTTCGTCCGTATACAAGGTGGTGAGTTTAATAGAATCCCCTTTTTGAGAAATTGGCAGCTGTGTTTTTTCAATAATGTTTTTAGAGTAAATAATCTGTCTCTGAGTGCCGGAGTCTTCTACCTGTTGAATAGTAGTTAAGGACGGCTGTTTACTGTTCGCAAGAATATTTTTTCTGAAGTCTTTATAATCCTGATTCAGGTACTTGTCCGCTTCAATCTCTTGAATATTTTGTGAAGTACTTTCCAAAACAGCATACACTTTATTTGAAAAATCCTGTTCCAGTACACCGTAATAGCCTTTCAACCAATAAAATTGGAGCGTCACAAAGACAATCAGTGAGATTGTCATAAACACTGAAATTATTGGGATGAATTTGTTATTCATTATTTAATTATATATGTTTTGGAAAAATGAATGTTAAAATTAATTTTTTTAAGACTACTTAAACAAAAAACGAGCCAAATAATTGTTTTTTTTTTCTTAAAAGAGTGTTTTTTAACAATTATTTATGAATTATCCTTTACTTGTCATATGAAAAGTCCCTTTCAATAAATAAAGTGTTAACTTTATTAAAAATAAAAATATATGGAATCTAATATCATTTTCAACAAAGATTTTGATGCGGCCAGTACGTATGTCATGAAAATTTATAAGGCTGATGTTTCAACGGTATGGGATCACTTCACCCAATCCGAATTATTGGATCAATGGTGGGGACCTAAACCCTGGAAATGTGAAACAGTAAGCCAGAACTTTAAAGAAGGTGGAATCTGGATGTATGCAATGGTAGGACCAAACGGGGAGAAAGGACCTATGTACGCTCAGTCTCAGTATGGCGAAATTACGGAACACAGAAGCCTTGACTGGATGAGTGCTTTCTGTGATGAAAAAGGAAACATCAATGAAGATTTTCCAAGATCAAAATGGTTGATAGGTTTTACCGGAGTGGAAGAAGGAACTAAAGTGACCATTAATATCCATTACCATTCTCCGGAAGTGATGAAAAAGATCCTGGATATGGGGTTTGAAGAAGGATTTAAAATGGGACTGAAACAATTGGAAGAACTGATCAGTTGATATGCTCTCATGTAAAAGAATGATGTCAGATGAATTTTATAATATAAAAACAGGATGCTCCAATGAACATCCTGTTTTATTATTTTTATTGAATTGAATCCTATTTTTGAATTACAATTTTTCTATACTGATAAAAGTTCCGTCTGTAGGAACAATTTTGTAGACATCTGCCACAGTAAGAATAGAAACACCTCCTGAAACCTGAACTTTCAACTGATCTCCTTTGTCAAACATGGAAAGAAATTCCATAGTTCCAACTCTATTTGCGCCAGCAGTAATTAAGATTGCTTCATTTAAAGGCACATCATTTCTTGCAAGTACATTTCCGTTCTTTAAAGCCCTGAAGGAAATTGTTGGCGGACTAACGTGTATTCCTGAAGTCTTTACTTTTAAACTGATCAAAATTTTATAAAATCCGGATTCTTTAAAAGTAAAGTTATTAAAATTACTATTCACAATGCCTTGAGGGTCAATGATACCAAGTTTATCCGTATCCTGAGTGCTGTCATAAAACCCAAAAGGGACATCTTTTTCACCGCATCCGATAAGTACACAGGTTACAGAAGGGAAACTACTTTCAGCCATTGAAGGATTCATGCTGGCTCGGGTTGTCTTTCCTCCACTTTCATAAAAAGTAGGTTTCCATTTTTCGCCATCATAAACAACCACTCTTTTAATATCCTTTCTGTATAGGATCATTCCCTGCATGTTGGAATCATCATTAAAATGATCGGGCTCGCTTGCGTTGTAAAGAGGCAGCTCGGTTTCATCATTTACTGTTGGGATCATCATCCCTTTAGAATTTGTGGCATTGTCTTCTTTGTTGACAACACTGAACATAGCGTTTGTACTTGGGCTGCTATGACTGCCTACTGTAACTTGAGAGAAGAACAGTACAGCCATCAGTAAAAGAGTGAGGGTATATATTTTCTTTGTCATATTAGTTCAGTTTTTCAATATAGATATAAGTGTCTTTATCATTCATTTTAAAATTCACTCCGGTTCCGAGGTTCAAACCTGTGTCGGCCTGGATTCCTCCTCTTAAGCGGATCTGGTCTCCGGCATGAAGATATTTGGTGGTGGAAAAACTGTTCACAGAATTAGCACTGCCTGCTGTAACCACCAATCCATAAAGTAAGAAACTGTTTTCGTGAATTTTTTGCCAGCCTTCTCCCACTGCATTTACATAGAGTGCCTGAAGGGATACAATTGTAGCAGCATTTCCAACAGAAAGACCGCCGGCACTGCTTGTTTTCACTGATGGATTAATTCTGTAAAACCCATCGGCAGGAATAGTGATTTCTCCGTTGGCATTTACAGTAACACCAAGGTTGTTGATGTTATTTCTGTCAATATTACTTAGAATATTGAATTGTAGAGTAGGTCGTCCTGTGATCCCCAATACATTGGCAACTGCTAAATCTGCCGCATTTGATCCCAGAATACTTAAGTTTTTATAATTTTTAATACTCCTTTCGGTGGCTGCTACCCATCGGTAGCCGTCGTATTTTACAACATCTTTTATTTCTTTGTTATAAAATACCAATCCGTTGTCGCTGGGTTTATTCTCATACAGATCAGGGTGAGAGGCATTATAATTGGGTAATTCAGTATGATTTTCAACAATGGGCAGGATAATTCCTTTGGTCTTACTTTCAACCTGTAACTGTGCCCTTGAATGTGTTTTTTCAGGATGATCACCTATTTTCACCTGCGCCTTTCCCATGCTTCCCAGCGCTGTTAAAATAAATATATTGAGTATAATTGCTTTTTTTGTCATCTTAATCACTTACTTTGGTAAACATTATTTCTCTTGGATAGAACTTGGCGATATTCACATTGGTTGCCGCCGTTAATGTAACAACTACAGATACGGTGGCAAGCGGAGAATGGATTCTTGGAACAATATAATCGCCCGGATTTAAACGGATTCGGGTTGTTGTAAATGCAGCAGTGTTAGTGTCTCCGCCAATTCCCAGAACTCCATAATAGTCAGGAAAAAATGTGGTTAATTTGACCTCGTTATAGCTGCCGTCAGATTGTTTAAGATAAGCTCTTAGCTGATACTGTGGACCACTGGTTAAAGAGACTGCACCACCTGTTTTGGACGGTACATTTAAGTAAATTTCATAAACGCCCGCCTGATTGACAACGAATTTTGCATTGTCAAAACTCTTGTCTGTATAGAGGCCTCCTCCCGGAACAACCGCCGTTTCTCTTGTTATCCCAAGATTGTTGTAAGATTGCTGCCCGTCAACAGGGGCACTAAATCCAAGACCCACATGTCTTCCACATCCGAGAAGAACGCAGACTACACTTGTTTCTTCGTCAGAACTGGACAAAAATCTGGATTGTTTCATCTTAAAATCTGCTGCAGTAGGTTCGTTGTTCCATTTTGCCCCATCATAAGAGTAAAATGTTGCATGTGTTTTCTCAAACATCATCATACCTGTCATTTCTGCATCAGAAGCTGGTGGAGCATTGAGCGGAAGGTTGTCAGGAGAAGATACTTCAGGAAGCATCATACCGTAATTTTTGCCTCCGTACTTCCCGTCTACCTGTAAAATAGCTTTGTTATGAATCTCAACAGTAAGGTTTTTCGAAATTCCTACTTGCGAAAAAGCTAAATTAACAATGACCAACATCAAAGAGGTGTTAATTTTTTTCATGGTTTGATTTCTATTTAAATTTTAATCTGTTTTTCAGAAGAATTTTTCACGAAATACTTTGTTTTTTTATTGTTTGATTGATGTAATTTTTATTCAAATCTTATCCTCCCCAGCTCATCATGTGAACCGGGTTTATCACTTGTCTTGTCTTTTTTCAGATTTAAGAATGAAGTATAAATCAGAAAAAACTGACCATAATATTCTGAGGGAAATTGGCCATAGAAAAGGGCCAAAAGAATGTGGTCTTAGTGTGACCAAAATACAACTCTAATGTGGTACCATCCAATCAAAATCTGAAATATTGTGTGTAATACATTTTATTTGTAAGAAAGGATTTTGGTAATGGTTTGGGAATGAATTGATTTAAAATTTAAATCATAGTTTGATTTTTGATTTATTATTTAAATAATCATGTTAATTTTGTTTAAAAAAAATAGAGACAAGTTTTAGCTTGCCTCTATTTCGTTAATAAAGTGTTGTTATTCGGATCGGTTTTGATAATTATTGGATTGAATGTTTATCAAAACTCTAAATCGATACGTTTTCTGCTTAAATCAATTCTTCTTCCTGAAAATACTGAATAATCGCCTTTTTCATAAGCAAGCTCTGCTCATTGGGCTTTAATTCCGGAAGTTCTTCCAGTTTGTCAAATTGCGGCCATCCATCTTCATAGTGTGTGAATTTATAATATCCAAAGGGCTCAAGCAGTCTGCAGACTGCAATGTGAATCAGATTCACCTTATCCTCTTTAGTGTATTTTTGCTGGCCGCTTCCCAGCTCCTGTAGCCCAATTAAAAATAAAAGGGTTTCAATGGGCGGATTCTTCTCAGTCTGGAAATTGTCTTCAAAGAACTGTTCTATTTTTTTCCAATATTCGGACTCGTTCATAGTATACTTAAATGATAAATAATAATTGATAAATGATAAAGTCATTCCTTTAGCATTTCCTATATGAAGAAGTTACTTTCAGTATTTCTTCAGGTTTTGTTTTTATATCTGTTAAAATTGCTTTTTTATGAATTATCATTTATTTTTAACAGAAATGCATATTCTAAAGCATCTTCTTTCAGAGATTCAAATCTTCCGCTTGCTCCTCCATGTCCAGAGCTCATGTCAGTTTTAAAGACTAAAATATTATCATCTGTCTTTAATTCTCTCAGCTTTGCCGTCCATTTTGCAGGCTCCCAATACTGTACCTGAGAATCATGGAATCCTGTAGTAATAAGCATGTGAGGATAATCTTTGGCTTCTACGTTGTCATAAGGAGAGTAGTCTTTCATATAATGATAATACTCCTCGTCATTTGGATTTCCCCATTCATCATATTCTCCGGTAGTCAATGGGATTGTATCATCCAACATTGTGGAAACAACATCTACGAAAGGGACCTGTGCTACAATTCCGTGGAATAACTGAGGTTCATAATTGACCACAGCGCCAACCAACAGGCCTCCGGCACTTCCTCCCATTGCGTACATATGTCTCGATGATGTATAATTTTCTTTGATTAAATGTTTTCCTGCATCAATGAAATCAAAAAATGTATTTTTCTTGAATAACATTTTTCCATCTTCATACCATTCTCTTCCCAGATATTCTCCACCACGGATGTGGGCAATAGCATAAATGAAGCCCCTGTCCAGAATAGATAATCTTACATTTGAAAAGCTGGCATCAACGGTGTGCCCATAACTTCCATATCCATACAGCAAAAGTGGGGTGTCAGCAGATTTTTTGGTGTCTTTATGGTATACTAAAGAAATTGGAACTTTTGTTTCCCCATCTCTGGAGTCTGCCCATATTCTTTCTGAAATATAATTTTCATGAAAAAATTTTCCACCTAATACTTCCTGTTGTTTCAGGAGTTTGGTGGTTTTGTCTTTCATGTTATACTCGTAAGTGGAACTTGGCTGTGTAAGAGATGTGTAACCATAACGGAGAATCTCAGTGTCAAATTCAAGGTTGATCCCAATATAGGCTGTATAAGTTGGATCAGAAAAAGGTAAATAATAAGACTCCTGGGTCTTCTCATCAATAATTTTGATCTGGAGCAAACCTCTCTCTCTTTCCTCAAGTACCAGATAATCTTTGAAAATTTCAAAACCTTCCAGTAAAACTTCCGCACGGTGTGGAATAACATCTACCCAGTTTTCCATACTGCAGTTGTCAATCTTTGCTTTTACAATTTTGAAGTTAATTGCATCATCAGCATTAGTGATAATATAGAATTCATCTTCATAATGCTCTACGGAATATTCGAGATCATCTATTCTTGGTTGTATTACTGTCCATTCTGCAAATACATTATCAGAAGGGATAAAACGATGCTCATCAGAAATAGTACTTGAACTTGCAATGAAAATATACTGTAAAGATTTTGTTTTAAATACATTAACATCAAAAGTGTCATCTTCTTCGTGGAAGATCAGAATATCATCAGCAGAATCAGTTCCTAATTGATGTCTGTATACCTGGAAAGCACGGAGGCTCTTATCTTTTCTAATGTAGAAAACATGCTGGTTATCATTTGCCCAAACTGCTTTTCCAGTTGTATTTGGGATAGTGTCCGGCAGAATTTCTCCAGTTTTTAAATTTTTAAAATTGAGTGTATAAATTCTTCGCCCTACATCATCTGAAGAAAAAGAAGCCAGTTCATTACCAGGGCTTACTGCTACACTTCCTACTTCAAAAAATTCTTTGCTTTCTGCTAAAATATTCACGTCAAGTACAATTTCCTCCTCATTGTCAAGGCTTTTGTGCTTTCTGCAGAAAATAGGATATTCTTTACCTTCTTCATAACGTACAATATACCAGTATTCATTAAAGAAATAAGGCAGAGACTCATCATCCTTTTTATAACGGGCTTTCATCTCTTCAAAAAGCTCTTCCTGAAGAGCTTCCGTATCTTTCATGATGAATTCTTCGTAGGCATTTTCTTCTTCAATATATTTGATGACTTCGGGGTTTTCCCTTTCATTCAGCCAAAAGTAATTATCAATCCTTCTATCGCCGTGGGTTTCTAATATTTTTTCTATTTTTTTTGCCTGTGGAGCTTTCATCCTATATTTTTAATTATTTGCGTCTGTAATATTTATTGAGACGCTATATTCAATGTTAATTCTTGTTCAAATATAAGAAAGGCTATCAGATTTTTGATAGCCTTTGTGATTATTATTGTAAGACAGGGTTATTTTTTTATTGTTTTAATGGTTTTTACAGTTCCATCATTTAGTTTTAATATAAGTAAATACACCCCTTCTTTTAAATCTCCAAGCTGTAACGATGAGGAAGGTTTTTCAATGGTTTTAACCAAGTCTCCTGAAGCATCCACTACTGATATCGATTTTACTTCAGAGATATTGGAAACGGTAAGGATATCAGTAAAAGGATTTGGAGATACCTGGATTTTTTTACTGTTTCCAGTAACTTCATGTGTAGATAATGCCGTATTATCGTAGGCTGAAATCTGGAATTCTCCATTGTCTGAGAACGAGTCATACTTCCAGACACTTATATGCAAGGTGGTGCCTGGAGTCTGTCCGGTTAATACGATTGGGGAATAAATATCATCACTACAGCTAATTTCTGTTAGTGAACCGCAAGTCCCTCCGTAAACGGTAAGTACAGGGTCATAAAACGAAGAGCCTGAAGCTTCCTGTGCTTCTATTTTTAGATTTCCGCTCTGTGGTACCACTACTGTAAACCAGACATTGCCAGTTGCATCTGGATCACAGGATGGCAGAGAGCTATCTGTCGTTGCTTCAGCGTTGCTTGAAGTGATGGCTCCTGAAGCAAAATCAGTTCCTACTGTTAATGGTATTGCCTGTGCACAGTTATCATTAGCGGGAGGAATAGGATCATAGGCTGAAATCTGGAATTCTCCATTGTTTGAGGAAGAGTCATACTTCCAGACACTTATATGCAAGGTGGTGCCTGGAGTCTGTCCGGTTAACAAGATTGGGGAATAAATATCATCACTACAGCTAATTTCTGTTAGTGAACCGCAAGTACCTCCGTAAACGGTAAGTATAGGGTCATAAAACGAAGAGCCTAAAGCTTCCTGTGCTTCTATTTTTAGATTTCCGCTCTGTGGTACCACTACTGTAAACCAGACATTGTCAACAGCATCTGGACCACATGATGGTAAAGAACCGTCAGTAGTTGCTTCAGCGTTGCTTGAAGTGATGGCTCCTGAATCGAAATCTGTTCCTACTGTTAATGGTATTGCCTGTGCACAGTTATCATTGGCAGGAGGAAGGGGATCATATGCTGAAATCCGGAATTCTCCATTGTCAGTATTGGAATCATACTTCCAGACACTTATATATAAGGTAGTTCCAGGAGTCTGACCAGATAATGATATTGACGAAAAACCTGAGTTGTCATCATCATTACAGTCAATTTCGGTTAAAGCACTACAATTGCCGCTGTAAACAGTAAGTACTGAATCATCAAATAATGAACCGGAGGATTGTCCTGTTTTTATTTTGAGATTTCCGCTCTGTGGTACAATTACCGTAAACCATACATTATCAGCAGCGTCTGAACTGCATGTAGGTAAAGAGCCGTCAGTAGTAGCATTTAAATTTGTAGAGGTGAGCGCTCCAGAAGTAAAGTCTGTGCCTACCGTTAGCGGTATTGCTCCCGAACAGTTATCATTCTGGGCATTTACAAATACAATGGTAAAAAAGAGTAAATAGGATAATAATTTTTTCATATTTTTTTTCTTAAATGTAATGAAAATTTCAATCCATTAAGAAAAAAATACTACATAACTATTTGATTTACAGGTCTTAATGTGTAATATTTTAACCAATTTTAAAATAAAAAGCCATCTTTTCAATGAAGAAAAGATGGCTGTATTTATTTTATACTAGATTATTTATGAAGCGCTTTAATATATTTTTCTAAAGCCATTGTCATAGAAGGTGTTTCTTTCGTAGGTGCCATAAGGTCTACAGTTAATCCAGCTTCTTCCGCAGCTGCCAAAGTCGTGTTTCCGAAAACGCCGATCTTGGTTTCATCCTGTTTGAAGTCTGGGAAGTTTTGTTGTAGAGATTTGATTCCTTGCGGGCTAAAGAAGATCAACATATCATAATCTTTAATGTTGATATCTGTAAGGTCGCTGCATACGGTACGGTACATGATTGCTCTTGTCCAGTCTGCATTAGAGGCATCCATGGTTTTCACAATATCCGGGCTCAAAACATCTGAAGATGGTAACAGATATTTTTCAGTTGGGAATTTTTTGAAAAGAGGAAGCAGGTCTGAGAAGTTTTTCTCCCCAAAGCTGATTTTTCTTTTTCTGTACACAATATGCTTTTGAAGGTAGTTGGCAATTGCTTCCGACTGGCAGATATATCTCATTGTATCCGGAACGGCAAAACGAAGTTCTTCCGCAAGTCTGAAGTAATGATCAATCGCATTTTTACTGGTAAAAATAATACCGGTATACTGCGTCAGATCTATTTTCTGTGTTCTGAGCTCTTTATTGTCAACCCCTTCGACGTGGATAAATGGACGGAAATCAATCTTTATTTTTTCCTTCTTCGCTATATCCAAATATGGAGAAGACTCACTAGGCGCTGGTTGAGAAACCAATATAGACTTTATTCTCATCATTGACATTTATTAAAAAAATAACAACTTCCAAAGCAATAATAATGGTGCGATTTGGAGGGTGCAAATATACAAAAATTTATAATACCATTTTTCGGGAAGAATCTTGTTCTTGTGAAATAAGTAGAAAAAAACTTTGAAAATGAATACAAAAGAAAAGAAACACAAATAATACAAGAACATTTTATTTCTGTCTATAGGGAAGTAATAATGGGCTACACAAAGAATTATTAGCAAAAATGTAAGAATGAAATAAAATTTTGTGGAGGTAAAATAAAAAATAGGCCATTTTTTTCCGTCCCCTATACTTTGATAAAATAAAAAACCGAATGTTGATTTTACTAAATAAAAAAACAGTACTGCCAGCAAAGTATACCCGAATTTATTAAGCTGATACCCCAAAAGCTGAAGATCGGCAATATATTTCGGTACAATAGGAATGTACTGCGAAATTAAAACAGATAAGGTGAGCGTCGTCACACATGAAGTGATAATCCAGCTGGGAAGGTTGTTACTGGCATCAAAATACTTTTGAAGCAGAAAATCTTTGAGACTGGCATCCCTTTCTATGACGTTCATCATAAAAACATATAAAAATATACAGCCCACTAGAATAAAGATTACCCAATCATTATTCTCAGGTATTCTTACGTGATTGATGAAGTGTTGTGATGATGGCAAAATTTAAGTTTTTATTATTTATTATTTAACTTCTGATAGCACAATCCGGCACAGATTTTCCTGTCACCTGTTTCATGTATCCGCAGTTAAAATATTTGCTCTCATCGATTTTACGTATTGTTCAGATCTGTTGAATAAAAGTTTCTGTTTCATCCGTTCAATCCCTGAGAAATATTTTTGCAAAATTATAGATTATTTTGTATAAAATAAAAAGGTTAAATAAACTATCTTTGCAAACTGAAATGAAAAAACTCGTCATTATCCCCACATACAACGAAAAGGAAAATATTGAAAATATTATTTCCGCGGTTTTTGCATTGGAGGATGATTTTCATATTTTAGTAGTGGATGATACTTCTCCGGATGGAACAGCAGAGGTTGTAAAAGAATTGCAGAAGAAATATCCGCATTATCTGCACCTGTCAATAAGACATGTGAAAGACGGGTTGGGAAAGGCATATATTCATGGATTTAAGTGGGCTATCGAAAATAAATATGATTATATTTTTGAGATGGATGCCGATTTTTCTCATAATCCCAATGACCTGCCGAAATTGTTTGAAGCATGCAGGAATGCAGATATGGCCATAGGTTCCCGTTACTCAAAAGGAGTGAATGTGGTGAACTGGCCAATGGGAAGAGTGTTGCTGTCTTATTTTGCATCAAAATATGTAAGGTTCGTATTGGGACTTCCGATTCATGATACTACAGCGGGATTTGTCTGTTTTTCAAGAAATGTATTGGAAGAAATAGGATTGGATAATGTAAGACTGAAAGGTTACGGGTTTCAGATAGAAATGAAATTCAGAGCATTTAAAAAAGGCTTCAGAATTGTAGAAGTTCCTATTATATTTACCAATAGAATTTTAGGAGAAAGTAAAATGAATGGCGGTATTATTCATGAAGCAGTTTTTGGAGTGTTAAACTTAAAGTGGAAATCAATCATCAATAGACTATGAAACAAAGCATGAACAGTTCTCTTCAGACAAAGGAATATGTATATGCGAAGTTCCATCAGACTATTAAAAATTATAAAAATAAACTGATGAAAAAGCTGATCTTTATTTTCGTTTTGCTGGGCATGTTTTCGTGCAGCGATTATATTGATAAGCCTAAAAATCTGGTCGATAAAGGCGTAATGGCAGAGATTATTGCAGATCTTGCGATCAATGATCAGGCAATCTATGTATATCCTGATAAAAATATGGAAGCCGGTACTAGAGCTGTTCTGAAGGCACATAAAGTAAAATCTGATGACTTTGTAGAAAGCTTCAAGTATTACGTTATCAAAGAAGAAATGGATGGGATCGCCAATGATGCACAGGAACTCCTGCTGAAAAAAGATCCGAAAGCAGATAAATACGTAAAGGATAAACTGAAACAAAACGGAGCTGTAATACCTTTGGTAAGGTAAAAACATTACCGAAGTTTCTAACCTATAAGAAATCACTGATAACAAGGTGAATTAAAAAAGTAGAGAGATGAAATTTTTTAATATAGAAAAAACCTCTGAAGGAAAAGCAAGAGCAGGGGAAATTACCACAGATCACGGGAAGATTCAAACTCCTATTTTTATGCCTGTGGGAACTGTAGCAAGCGTGAAAACAGTTCATCAGAGAGAATTAAAAGAAGACATTAAAGCTCAGATTATTCTGGGAAATACTTACCACCTTTACCTTCGCCCGGGAATGGAGACGATGCAGGATGCGGGTGGTTTACATAAATTCATGAACTGGGACCTTCCTATCCTTACCGATTCAGGAGGTTTTCAGGTGTTTTCACTGGCGAGTAACAGAAAAATGACTGAAGAAGGTGCGAGATTTAAATCTCATATCGACGGAAGTTACCATATGTTCTCCCCGGAAAGATCAATGGAGATTCAAAGACAGATCGGAGCCGATATTTTCATGGCTTTTGACGAATGTACTCCTTATCCTTGTGACTATAACCAGGCAAAATCATCTATGGAGCTTACCCACCGATGGCTGAAAAGATGTATTGAATGGACTAATGATAATCCTGAATTATACGGATACAAACAAAGACTTTTCCCTATTGTTCAGGGATCTACCTATTCTGACCTTAGAAAAATTTCTGCAGAAGTGATTTCTGAAGCTGGAGCTGAAGGAAATGCCATTGGAGGACTTTCTGTAGGAGAACCTGAGGAGGAAATGTACAGAATCACAGATGAAGTAACGGATATTCTTCCAAAAGAAAAACCAAGATATCTGATGGGAGTAGGAACTCCATGGAATATTCTTGAGTCTATCGGATTGGGAATTGATATGATGGATTGTGTAATGCCGACAAGAAATGCAAGAAATGCAATGCTTTTCACATGGCAGGGGGTGATGAACCTTAAAAATGAAAAGTGGAAGCGCGATTTTTCGCCTTTGGATGAATTTGGGACCAGTTTTGTAGATCGTGAATATTCAAAAGCGTATCTTCGCCACCTGTTTGTATCTAAAGAATATCTGGCAAAACAGATTGCTTCGATTCATAATCTTGCGTTCTATCTTGATTTAGTAAAAGTAGCCAGAGAACATATTATTGCAGGAGATTTCTACGAATGGAAAAACTCTGTAGTACCGGTTCTTAGACAAAGACTGTAAGAGAATATGCTTAAAATTGTAGACAGATATATCATAAAAAAATACCTTGGAACTTTCAGTTTCATGTTGGTATTGTTGTCTATAGTCGTATTGGTAATTGATGTTCAGCAGAAGATTCCAAGAATAGAAAATGCAAAGGCTATTGATCCGAAACTGGATCTAACCTATTTTCTTATCCATTTTTATCCCTTCTGGATTATCAATCTTGTAGTGACTTTCCTTTCTATTCTGGTGTTTATTTCGGTAATTTATTTTACCTCCAGAATGGCAAATAATACTGAAATTGTTGCTATTATCAGTAGTGGAGCTAGCTTTTACAGATTTTCCAAACCTTATCTGGTAACCTCCATTTTTATTGGACTGATTGCCCTTGTGGTTTATCATATGGTTCTTCCATGGGCCAATATCAAGAAAAATGAACTGGAAGCGTATACCTATAATGCAGCCAATAAAGAAAAGATTTTAGGAACCGCTCCGGCCTCTTCGCAGCTGAGCAAAACAGAATATATTTTTGTGGATTCCTGGAATAAAAGAGAAAAAAGAGGATCAAGCTTTGTCTATCAGAAATATGATAAAGACAGAAAAATGACTTACGAGCTTAAAGCAAGCGAAGTGTATTGGGATAAAGCCAAAAAGCAGTTTGTTTTAAATAATTATCTGGAAAAAACAATCAATAAAGACAATACCGAAAAACTTGGCAATGGAATAGAACTAAGGAAAAACTACGGTCACTCACCGGAAGAACTTTTCCCTAACGAGCTTTTGGGGCAAAATAAAACCACTCCGGAACTTTTAAAATTTATCGAAAGAGAAAAAGCAAGAGGAAACAGTAACCTGAACTCTTATCTGAATGAACTTCATCAAAGAACATCAATGCCTGTTTCTATCATTATTCTGACTTTCCTGGCACTTTCACTGTCATCACAAAAGAAGAGAGGAGGATTAGGGATTAACCTTGCAATAGGAATTTCGTTGGCTTTTATTTTCGTGTTTTCATTTGAAGCCTTGAAAGTAGTGTCAGAAAATAAAAGTCTGTCTCCCGCTGTGGCAATGTGGCTGCCTAATATGGTGTTTTTGCCGCTTACCCTTTATCTGTATATCAAAAGAGCTAATCAGTAAAGTAATTTTACTTCCTTGTGATAAAAGGAACGTATTCCGTCTTCCAGTTCGATCCAGAGTTCACCCTTTTCGTCTGCATTTCGGATGATGCCATTTTGTCGCTCTTTTTCAATCTCAAAGACAGAGATCATATCTTTTCTGAAAAGATTAGCATTGAATCCATCCAGAATTTCCTGATCAGAAGGAATGCTTTTCAGTTTCTCAGACAAATATTCATGGAGGTTTAATGAAACTTCTTCCAGGTCGAATTGGCTGCCTGTCTGCGTCAGGAGTGATCCTGCATTGGATATTTCATCAAATTTGTCCTGAAGAATATTGATTCCTGCTCCTATGATGAAATAATTATTTTGATTAATTTTTTTCTTTTCTATTAAAATTCCAACGATTTTTTTACCTTTAAGGATAATATCATTCGGCCATTTGATTTTTACCTCTGATTCAGACAAATTGGCAAGGAAATCCCGGATAACCATTGCGGTATAATAATTGAATATAAAATCGGAGCACAAGATGTTCTGAGTGTTCACTGCCAGCGTATAAGCCAGGTTTTTTCCAGCAGTTTGAGTCCAGACATTTCCATACTGACCACGGCCTTTAGTTTGATTAAAAGTATGCAGTCCAATAAAATCTGAATTTTCGTAAAGTAAAAACTTTGATATTTCGTCATTAGTAGAAGAACATTCTTTCAGGTAGAAGAGTTGGCTCATTTAAGAAAACTTTAAGACATTAAGAGGGTAAAAGTAAGGTTAAAGTAAAGAAAAAACAATAAATTTGCAGATTATAGTATTTTTTTAATGAATAAAACAGCAGAAAAACAAGCGTTAATAGATAAAATCGTTGAAGCTATCCAGGATGTAAAAGGAGAAGACATTATGATCTTCGATCTTTCAAACATCGAAAACTCCGTAGCAGAAACGTTCGTGATATGTAGTGGAAACTCAAATACACAGGTGGCTGCATTGGCAGGAAGTGTTGAGAAAAAAGTAAGAAACGAACTGCAGGACAGACCTTGGCACGTAGAAGGTACTGAAAATGCAATGTGGGTATTGGTAGATTACGTTTCAGTGGTGGTTCATATATTTCAGAAACAGGTACGTGAGTACTATGATATAGAAGAGCTTTGGGGTGACGCAGTCATTACCAAAATTGAAAATGAATAATAAAAATTTTAAAAAGTCTAAATGAATAATAAAGGATTCAACTGGTTCTTTCCAATTGCAATCATAGCTCTTTTGCTCTTCTTTGGCTCCAATTTCCTTGGAGGTGATAGCGCAAAATCTATTGATGAAGATGGTTTCTTTAGAGAAATGCAGGCGGGGAAAGTCCAGAATATAATTATATACAAAGACATAGAGAAAGCTGATGTTTTCCTAACAAAAGAAGCGAAATCAGCAATGGTTTCCAAAGCCGGAAAAGAAAACAACCCCCTTTCTGCCTTCGAAATGGCTCCTAAAGCAGATTTTTCTGTGAAATATGGAGACCTTCAACTTTTCCTTCAAAAATTTGAGCAGGTGAAAGCCAGTAATCCGGTTATTAAAACAACTAAAGATTACGGAACCGGTAAGAGTGCATTGATGGACATCTTAGTTCCTGCGCTGGTTTGGATTTCCATTCTGGGATTATTCTACTTCCTTCTTTTCAGAAAGATGGGTGGAGGCGGAGGTCCTGGCGGACAAATCTTCTCTATCGGTAAATCTAAAGCGAAGCTTTTCGACGAAAAAGAAAGAATTCAGGTAACATTCAAAGATGTTGCAGGATTGGAAGGTGCTAAAGAAGAAGTTCAGGAAGTTGTGGATTTCTTGAAAAACTCTGAAAAATATACAAAATTGGGAGGTAAAATTCCTAAAGGAGTTCTTTTAGTGGGCCCTCCGGGAACCGGTAAAACATTATTGGCAAAAGCTGTTGCAGGTGAAGCTAAAGTTCCGTTCTTCTCACTTTCTGGTTCAGATTTCGTTGAAATGTTTGTTGGGGTAGGAGCTTCCAGAGTAAGAGACCTTTTTGCCCAGGCTAAAGCAAAATCTCCGGCAATCATCTTTATTGATGAGATTGATGCTATCGGACGTGCAAGAGGAAAAAATAATTTCTCAGGCGGAAACGACGAAAGAGAGAATACATTGAACCAGCTTCTTACCGAAATGGACGGTTTCGGAACAGATGTCAATGTCATTGTAATGGCAGCTACCAACAGAGCAGATATTCTGGATAAAGCATTAATGAGAGCAGGACGTTTTGACCGTTCTATCTATGTAGATCTTCCGGAACTTCACGAAAGAAGACAGATCTTTGATGTTCACTTGAAAAAAATCAAGCTTGATGATAATGTAGACAGGGATTTCTTAGCAAAACAAACTCCTGGATTCAGTGGGGCGGATATTGCTAATGTTTGTAATGAAGCAGCATTGATCGCAGCGAGATATAACCATACTTCTGTTACTAAACAGGACTTCCTGGATGCGGTAGACAGAATTATCGGTGGACTTGAGAAGAAAAATATGGCAATCAAGCCATCTGAAAAGAGAAGAGTTGCTTATCATGAAGCAGGCCACGCTACAATCTCCTGGTTGGTAGAACATGCATCACCACTTTTAAAAGTAACGATTGTTCCAAGAGGTCGTTCTTTAGGAGCAGCATGGTATCTTCCGGAAGAAAGACAGCTTACGACTACTGAGCAAATGCTGGACGAAATGTGTGCAACATTGGGAGGTAGAGCCGCAGAGCAGGTGATCTTCAATAATATCTCTACAGGAGCACTTTCTGACCTTGAAACAGTGACGAAGAGAGCTCAGGCAATGGTAACAATCTATGGATTAAGCCCGAATATCGGTAACATCTCTTACTACGACAGTTCAGGACAGTCTGAATATTCTTTCGGAAAACCTTATTCTGAAGAAACCGCTACTAAAATTGATGCAGAGATCAAATTGATTATCGAAAATCAATATGAAAGAGCGGTAAGGATTCTTGAAGAAAATAAAGATAAACTGGATGCTCTGGCAAATAAATTGTTAGAAAAAGAAGTGATCTTCCGTGAAGACTTAGAAGAAATATTCGGAAAAAGAGCATGGGATCCGGAATTGACAGAGAAGCCTGTTACCAACACTATTCCTGAAAAAGATCAGCCGATAGTAGTGGAAACACCTCAGATCAAAGAAAAAGAAGAAGAAAGCGAAATACAGGCTCCAGAAAGCCCGACACAGCTTTAAGACTCTTAAAAAATATACCTTACAAAAACCTGACAGCTTCAAAATTGTCAGGTTTTTTCATATTTAAAGAGATATTTTGAACTCTATTGTAATTTATTTTCTATTTTTGTATAAAGTTGACTAAAAATAGATTAAGTTGAATTTATTCAAGAGGATTGTAAGCAAACTTACCAACCAGCCTGAAGAAGAGGACAAACAGAGCCTGGAGAAGCTTGGGGATTCGCTGAAAAATGCGGATCTTGACTATAAGTTTGCGCAATTATTTACGCATTCGGGGGGATTTTTTAATTATTGTGCAGATGAAGCGGAGGCTCTACAAACTTTAAATCAAATTATCAAAATAGAAGGTATTCACAACCTTTTCTGTTGGGATAAAGAACTTCAGAACTTTTTGAACGTTGTGAAGACTACGTATACTTCAGATCTGCAGCCGTCTAACGATGCTGCATTTATCACATGTGAATACCTGATTGCCTATGATGGCAGGATCATGCTTTCGCATAATAATATTCTTCATTATCATTCTTCAAGACTTCCCGATAGAATTATCATCATTGCCAATGTTTCTCAGATTGTAAACAACCTGAATGATGCAATGGGGAAAATAAAAAGGAACGGAAATATCAAGAACCTTACTTCCATCAGCGGAAGTCAGTCTAAAATGGACAGTTCTTCCAATTCCAATACAAAACTGTTTTTATTGCTGCTTGAAGATTAAGCAATCACTTCTAAATTTTAAATTTTGGATAAAAATCTCATTCAAAGAACCGTATCAGGTATAGTCTATGTAGCCGTCATTATACTTTGTTCGACTCCGCTGGGAGCACAACTGTTGAACAGCATCACCCCTGGCCTTATCAAACAACAGTATCTTTTTTATGGCTTAATGAGTCTGTTACTGATTGTGGGAACATGGGAGTGTGTTAAAATCATGAAGTTTGGTAATGGTTATGAAAAATGGGTGGTATATCCATTAGTCATTTTCATATTCTATATTTTTTCCAAAAGATATTTCAACCACGATTTCTTTTTTGATTTCAGGCTCAGTGAAATACTGGCGCTGGCGCTGATTGGGATTGCTGTGGTTACTTTATTCAAATATCCCAGCGAATTATACTTTGACAGTGGGAAACTTATTTTTACCGTTATTTATGCAGCGCTCCCATTCAGTTTTGCATTGGGGCTACCTAAGTTTTCCAGTTATAATGAAAGTTTCTCTCTGGAGGTTCTGTTCCTGTTTATTCTGATCTGGAGTAGTGATACCTTTGCCTATCTGGTGGGAAAGTTCTTTGGTAAACATAAAATGGCACCTAAAATTTCTCCTAAAAAGACATGGGAAGGATATGCAGGTGGCGTAGTGCTAACATTGGTTTTATCCTACTTTATTGAACATTATCAGCCTGAGCTGAGAGGGAACTGGATGGTTGTAGGATTTTTGGTTGCTGCCTTTGCCCCGCTTGGAGATCTGGTAGAAAGCCAGTTGAAAAGAAATTTCGGTGTGAAAGACAGTGGAAACATCATTCCGGGGCATGGAGGAGTTTTAGACAGGCTGGATAGTTTTATTATCTGCGTTCCTGTCGTATATTTGTACTTTATTTTAGAAAAATTTATTTAGTCTCATGAAATTACATAGAGAATCAAAAGGAACGATTACCGTTGCGACCATACTTTTTATCATCCTGGGCGCTTTAGCAATTTATTTCCTTAAAATATGGTCCCTGTTGATCATTATACCTTTGTTGGTTATTTACAGTTTAGTTTTCTGGTTTTTCAGAGTTCCGGATCGTAATATCCTTGATCACAAAGAAAACGTGATAGCTCCGGTGGACGGAAAGGTGGTAATGATCAAAGAAGTGGATGAAGATGAATTTATAAAAGGAAAAGCCATTCAGGTTTCTATTTTTATGTCTCCGCTGAATGTTCACATCTGTAGATATCCTGTTTCAGGGGAAGTGATTTACAAAAAATACCACCCGGGAAAATATCTGGTAGCATGGCATGAAAAATCTTCTACAGAGAACGAAAGAACTACTGTAGCAGTACAAACTATGACCAATCATAGAGTTGTCTTCAGACAAATTGCCGGATATGTGGCCAGAAGGATTGTTTTCTACTGTAATGAAGGCGATAAAGCAAAAGCCGGGCATGAGTTCGGATTTATTAAATTCGGGTCCAGAATGGATGTATTCCTGCCTTTGGATACTGAGATTATCTGCAAGATCGGAGATATTACAAAAGGAGGTTTGGATGTTATCGCTAAACTGAAAGAAAATTAATATTCTTATAGTATATAAACTGAAAAGAGGGCCTTTATGGCCCTCTTTTTTATTAGATGAATTGAGAAGTCGATCTGCTGATTTGAGTTTAACTACGCGTGAGTAATATTGCGTATCAGGGAAAGAATACTTTTTTATTTGTATTGATAATTTTGCTTGTTTAAAAAGCACAGGCTATTTATATTTTTAAATGATGGAGAACAAATAGACATTAATTTTTATAAAAATGCTTTTTTATTAGATAATTTTAATGTTGGATTTTTAGTAAATTGTAACTGGAAAACACAAATCATATTCTTTTACCGCTAAAAATTACAGGCCTATATTTTGTTTTGTAAGTTTTTATTTAAAAGCTATTAATATTGGGGAATTTATGCTGTCAGTAGTACAGATGCCAACCTGAGCTTGTGAAAACATAAAAAAACAACAAAATGATTTATAAGTTTTTCTTTAAGGTGATTAATGATGAAACAGAGAATATGGATGATGATTTTGAAAGTAGTTATCTCCATCTTATTAACCGGTATCTGCTTTTATTGTTTTTCATATTTCTGTTTTATTCCATTTTTATTATTACTTTTTTCGGAGATATGTTGATCTCAATATTTCTTACCGTTATTACCTTTTTCTGGTTGTTTTTAATGTCAATAAAAGGGAAGACAAAGCGGTTCAGAAATGTGTTGAAAAGGGCTGTCATCTTTATATTTGTACTGCTGACTTTTATAGTAAGCTTTTTTAATATTTATACTTACAAAAATGCGGGAGTAGAGTATTTCTATTTTTGCCTTTTATTTGCTGTCCCCTTCTTTCTGAACTATAAAAAAGATGCTTTTGCGATCTTCTTCATTGCTTTCATAATCAGTATTAACTTTATTGCATGTCTTTACTTTGATTTTGATTTCCTGCCTAAAAGCAGATTTATAGAAAAAGAGGATTTTAAAACAATAAAATTGCTGAATATTTTATTTTCCGTTGCCTCTTTCCTGATGGATATAGTTTTTATCACTCAGAAAGACGCACTGATTCATGGTTTGATTTCCGATAAAAAAGAGAAAGACTCTACCATCAAAGATTTGGTGAAAACGAATACAGAACTGATGAAACAGCAAATGCTGATTAATCACCTTTCAGAAGAGAACATCCACGAGATTTTAAGTTTAGCAGAAAGTAATTCACCCATGTTTTTTGAAAAATTTCAGATATTTTTCCCTCATTTTATTCCTGATATTTTAAAAATAAATCCTAATCTCATTCATTCTGAACTCTATTTCTGTGCTTTGATGAAGCTTGATTTTGATACCAAGAGGATTGCACAGTGTACCAATAACAGTATTCGTGCTGTAGAAAGTAAAAAATACAGGATCCGGAAGAAACTGAATATATCCTCTGAGATCAATATCAATGGCTTTTTGATTAAAATATAACAAAATTCCGATTTTTGTTACTTATACGTAGTGTTGAGTGCCGGGTGATGATGTTTTTTGTTTTTCTTGTCAATATTTTTACTTATAAAAACATTGTGATGAATATTAAGAACATTCATATTGGAAGCCTGATCCGAACCAAAGTGGAAGAGCATCAGATTTCAATAGAAAGAATCTCCAGATTTTTAGACAGACCGGAAGATGATATAGAAATGATGTATCAGGCAAAAAGTATTGATACGGATGTTCTGTTGAAATGGTGTAAGCTTTTAAAATTTGATTTTTTTAGATTTTATACCGGTCATCTTATTTTGTATGCTCCGCAGTCAAGAGTTGATAATGCATTCAGAGGAAAGGGGAGTACTATACTTTTTAGAAAAAGTATTTATACACAGGAGGTAAAGGATTTTATACTTGATAGAATAAAAACAGGAACAATGACAGCCGGTGATGTGGTTGAAAGGTATAAAATTCCCAAGACAACTTTATATAAATGGATGAAAAAAATATAATATGATTCCTGATTACAAGCAGATTTATACCGATATTCTTGAAGAGAAGTTCCCAGAAAAATTAATAGATGCAGCCATCAGGCTCAAGCTGGAAACATTGCATTCAGCTTTTGATATTCTTAAATTTAATCAAATGATTTTTGGAGAACCGGAATATGTGGTTGGATTCAATAATCAAAGGTTGCGCTCTTATGATGAAGAATCTATTTTGAAAATTCTAAGATATCAAAAACAGAACGAGCTTACCAATCTTCAGCTTGGTAAACAGTTTAAAATAAGCAGAAATACAATTGCAAAGTGGAAAACTATTTTTAAAGTATAAATAATTTTATGTTTTGTTTGATCTAATGCCATTATTTTTTTTAATAAATGGAAAATAATTGCTTTTGCATTATTTAAGTTTTGATTTTTTTAATTTATGGTTGGGTTTTATAAAATAACTCAACTTTTTATTTATGCTTTTCAGGATTGTAAGTTATTGGTGTTTTGTGAGTTTTACTACGCGTGAGTAGTATTGCGTAGGGGAAATTAATTTGTAATGGTCTGAGGGTGATAATTTTGTGACGGTTAAATGACTTAGTTAAAAATTTTACTCATTAAACAATTATAACTTAAAAATGATGGACACAAAATTTACAATTCCCCCAATCAAAGTATTGCTGATAGCACTGCTATTTGCCTTTGGAAAATTTTATTCTCAAGCCAATAATGGAGCGGTAGGAATTAATACCACTACTCCTAATGCTAATTCCGTTTTGGATGTTATCTCAGGAAACAATAACAAAGGAATCCTTATTCCCAGATTAACTGAAGCACAGCGAAATGCTATTACAATTAATCAGTCCAAAGATGATGGTTTGACAATTTATAATACCACAGAAGATTGTTTCAATTATTGGAGCCTTGCGGATAATGAATGGAAAAGTGTCTGCGGACAGATGGGTAAATCTGTTTTTACTATAGACTGCTCCACTTCCAAAGCAGTGGGAAGTTATGTAAAAGGAAAGGAACTTACTAATTCCAATTACCTGAGCATTGCTGTAAATGTAACAAAACCGGGTAATTATACCATTTCCGGAACTACCACCAACGGATACAATTTTTACGGAACCGGAGTATTTTTAAATACCGGAACACAAACAGTACAAATTCCAGGGCAGGGAGCTCCTCAGAATATCCAGACAGATAATGTGTCTCTTGAAGCCAACGGAACAGCTGTTACCTGTACTCCTGCGATTTCTATTACGGTACTAAGCCCTGCAGGAACATATACCATAAGCTGTGGAAGTGCAACGGTAAATGGAGTATATAAAGTAGGAACAGCTCTTACAGCTTCCAATACGATTACCTTGCCTGTGAATGTTGCGGCATTGGGTAGTTATACCATTACAACTAATACGGTTGATGGAATTTCTTTCAGTGGTTCAGGAACATTTACATCCACAGGAAATCAGAATGTAACATTAAGCGGAACGGGAGTTCCGTCTTCCACGTCTGTTAAAACACTTACAATTACTTCCGACAGTCAGGGAGGAGTATCTACGACATGTTCTGTAAATGTAGTGGTGGTGATTCCTAAAAAAACGGTACTTCATATTGGATTAGAAACGGCTTACGGTTATAGTGCTTACACCGGTCCTTCACGAAATCTTATGGATTCTCCAACGAACTTTGGAGCAACGGCTTCAAGTATCGTTAAATATGAAGGTTTTACACATATATCTCTGGGAAACTCTCCTTCATCAGGAGCTCTTCAAACGGCTCTTAATAACAAACCTGATATTGTTATAATTGGTTACAACTATACACCTAATGCCACAGATGCAGGTTATATTGCTTCTTACCTTAATAAAAAAGGAGTTGTAATTGCTTTGACAGATGATACAGGTACTGCGCAGAACTTATTCAGAGGAATATTCTCCGATCCCACGATTTCAACTTCTTATGGAGGAGGAGCGGGCTCTGTCTATGCACTTACCAATTCCGATGATCCAATCCTTAATGGACCTTTTGGAGATGTGAGAGGTAAAAACTGGGGCGAAGATGCTTCTACAACAGTAAGTGTTTCCGGATTGACAAGCGGTTTTGTTCCTTACAGCTATGCACAACCTATCAACAATACAACGACTAGAACAGGAATTTCAGGATTAAGAAATACCAGTTTAAACTTTATATGGTTTGGTGACGGTGGTTTTTTAAGTAATGAAAATGCGAACGGAAATCAATATGCAAGTAATACCATTGAACCTTTTGTAGCTCCAAGTTCGGGAGGATATTTCCCGGTTCAGAAATCTTCTTATGGATATGCCGGAAACGGATATGCAACAGGATCAATGCAAGTTCAGAATTCGATTCTTTTTGCCAATATGATCGCCTGGGCAGTAAAACAGGCAGAATTCAGCGGAATAAACACACAATGATAAAAGTTTTTTAAAGATGGCTCCGGCACGATGATTCGTACCGGAGTTTTTTATTTTATATACTTTTTAATCTCTTCTGTAAGGCTTAATATAAATTCTACCGGGAGATCTTCTTCAGGATCAATTAAGAGAATTTTAAACTTCTTTCTGCCATCCATAATCAGCTCCGGATAATCAAGTTTGTCACCGTGGTAAAAGCTGATATAATGTTTCCTGTATTTTTTGCTGTAATAGAAATAACACAGCATTTTCTTTTTGTACTTGATAAACGGAAGCCCAAAACTGAATGTTTCTGTAATGTTTTCCGGATCTGAAGCTAAAATAGAATCACGTAAAAATAAAAGAGTACTTCTTTCAGGCTCTTCGATTCTGTAGAAATACTCTTGTATAGGGTTCATTTTAATTAAATTAAAATATTAGTCGAAATTTTGAAGTTCAACAAGCTTGTTATACATTCCTTTTTTAGCGATCAGGTCATGATGTGTTCCCTGTTCTACAATATCACCTTTTTCCATCACTACGATCCAGTCTGCTTTCTGAATGGTTGAAAGACGGTGGGCAATTACCAAGGAAGTTCTGTTTTCCATCATTTTCTCCAGGGCATCCTGTACGAATCTTTCAGATTCCGTATCCAGTGCAGAGGTTGCTTCATCCAGAATCATAATTGGTGGGTTTTTCAATACGGCTCTCGCAATAGAAACTCTTTGCTTTTGACCTCCGGAAAGCTTACCGCCATCATCTCCGATATTGGAATCATAGCCTTCAGGAAGTGTGGTGATAAATGCATCTGCATTGGCAATTTTTGCGGCAGCAATCACCTCTTCTCTTGTAGCATCAGGTTTACCCATCAGAATATTATTGTAAACGGAATCATTAAATAATACGGATTCCTGTGTTACCATCCCCAAAAGTTTGCGGTATTCATCTAGCTTTAAATGTTTAACATTGGTTCCGTCTATCATGATTTCTCCTTCGGAAACATCATAGAATCTTGCTAAAAGATTGGCAATGGTTGTTTTACCACTTCCACTTTGCCCAACAAGAGCAACCGTTTTCCCTTTTGGAATGGAAAGTGAAAAGTTTTTAAGAATCGTATGATCTTTATCGTAGTAAAAGCCAATATTATTAAACTCGATAGAATGATTTAATGTTGAGATAGAAACAGGATTGGCTATTTCATCAATTTTTACATCAGCATCCAGAATTGCCAAAACTCTTTCAAGAGAAGCTTCTCCTTTCTGTACATTTGAAATTGACTGAGATAAACTTTTTACAGGAGGTAAAATCTGGAAGAAAATACCCAGAAAAACTAAGAAATCAGCAGGTGAAATACTTTGTTCTACAATGATTTGTTTTCCTCCATACCAAGCGATAATTAAGAATGTAACCGAACCTAAAAATTCGCTCATCGGAGATGCAAGTTCCTTTTTTCTGCCTAATCTTATGGAGCTGTTGATCCATTTCTGCATAGACTGCATAAAACGGTTGTCCATTATTTTTTCTGCACTGAAAATCTTAATCACCTTTGTAGATTTCAATGTTTCGTCTACAATGGAGAAAATAGTTCCCATTTCATTTTGGGCTTCGTGGGAGTCTTTTTTCAGGCTTTTTCCTATTAAAGCAATCATAGTTCCCATTACAGGCAATACCAGAAGTGAGAAAAGGGTCATCTCTGTACTTAAAAAGAAAAGTGTCACCAGTGTGCTTATCAGCATGAAAGGTGCATTGATCAATTCCACTAAACTTCCCAGAATATTACCTTCAACTTCACCCACGTCATTTGACATACGAGACATCAGGTCTCCCTTTCTGCTTTCTGTAAAAAAGGAAACGGGTAAAGAAAGAATCTTTCTGTACATCGCTCCACGAAGGTCCTGGGTAACACCTACACGATAATTGATCAGTAAAAATGAACCCAAATATCTGAAAAGGTTTCTCAGTAAAAACATAAAAGCCGTTATCACGCAAAGCCAAGCCAAAACATTAAGTGCTCCATGCTCAGTTACTAAACTCTGAACATAATAATTGGCGTACTCTTTTGCATAAGAGAAAAAATCTAGAATCTCTCCCGAATACACAGGTGGATGGCTGTATTTTTTAGCCTCAATGGTTCCGAAGAGCATTCCCAAAACCGGTAGAATAGTTCCTAAGGAAGCAATCTGAAAAACAGAATACATAAGGTTGAAAAACAAGCTCCCGTAGATGTATTTTTGGTGAGGTCTTGCGAACTTCAGTATTTTAATATATTGGTTCATTCAATGAAAAAATTGGATAGCAAAATTACGTAAAATTAAAAGATAAGACGTCCTTAATCCTGTTTTACTTTAATGGATAAGTTTCAAAAAATGTCTTTTTGTTACAACTCAGCGGTATTAAGCTTTATTTTTTGAATAAATTAAACCTGATGATGACGTGAAAATAGAAGATAAGAAGGTATTACTGTTTAATAAAAAAAACCACTATTTCAGCGGTTTTGATATAATGATTGAATTAAAAATTCACCTGGTCATTATACTTTGGAGCAAAATTTTTAGGATTCAATTTATCCAGAGTTTTTCCAAAATTATTGATGATCTGCGTCATATTATCAAAATCTACGATGTTGATGTCATCGTTTTCATGATGATAATGAGATGCTTTCGTCATGTCTACTGTGGAGAATGAATGGGCAATGATTTTCTTTTTTACAAAGCTTACATTGTCTGAACGGTAGAACAGCTGTTGTTTTGCATAAGGATCTGCATTGAGTTTTAATCCGTTTACTGCATTTTTATTGAAAAGCTCATCAAGATCAGAGAATCCGTCTCCTGTCATATATAATGCGTTTTTTCCCCACTGAGATTCTGTGGCTACCATTTCAAAATTGAAAAGTGCAGTCATCTTATTATAAATAGGGTCCAGATTTTGATCTGTGGAAATAGCTGTTGAACCTAACATTCCTTTCTCTTCGCCGTTGAATGCCATAAATACCATAGAGAATTCAGGCTTTTTGTTTTTAAAATAATCGGCAATACCTACCAGAGTAGTAATTCCGCTGGCGTCATCATCTGCTCCGTTATAAATATTGTCGCCACTTTTGTCACTGGTTCCGATATGATCAAAATGCCCTGAGAATCCAAGATACTTATCTGTTTTTCCTTTTTTGATACCACAGACATTGTATACCGTTTTCCCGTTATAATCAAACGGTACCAGATAGGATTTTCCTGTGCAGTATTCCAGATTGTTTTCTTTGAAAAGCTTCGCTATATAATTGGCTGCATTTTCATTTTCCTGAGTTCCGATTTCACGTCCTCTCATTTCATCTGATGCCAGTGTGGAAAGGACTGTTTTCACCCTTTCTTTTGAAACTTCCTGCGCAAAAGTGAATATGGAGAATAGTGATAAAGTAAGAAATGTTAGCTTTTTCATTGTCTTTTATTAAAATTATATGATTTGTTGCGTTTACAACCGAAAAGTTGCATGAATGTACATAAATTAATTGATCTGGCAGAGGAGATGATGTCAATTAAGAGTATGGGATAAATAAAAAACAGCTCCTAAAAAGAAGCTGTTCTCACTCAAAAAATCGTTGTAAGGCTATCGAAGTCTGTCTACAGATTTTACGAGCCTCTCATCTTTACGGATGTAAATGTTTGCAATAAGCAGACAGATTACCGCAATTAATGGGAAAATCGGCTCAATACCCTTCTCAGGAAAATGAATTCCTCCGGATAAGTTTAGTAACCAGTACGCCAATACACCAATCAACAAAACGTTTATAATGATGCTGATGGTATTCAGCAAAATTTGTCTTTTTCTGTTTTTGAAACTAAAAATACTTAATGCTCCGGTAATAACCAGCACTATACAGCCGATATTAAGTAAAGGAATACTGTCTGAAATGACAACATCCTGTCCCGTTATAAAAAGGAAAACAGCAGCTAAAACTGCTAATAAAGTCCATATAGTTTGTATTCTCTGTAGCATTGAATATTAAATTCTTGGCAAAAATAACATAAATTTTGCACAATTCAAAAATAAGTGTAGATTTGCATTATACAATGTACTTGAAAACCAAAGTCGCCGGACTTACTTTTCTTACTCACAATTAATTACATTTTTACATAAATATGTTTAACATAGAAACGTTAAGGTCAAAATCCGTAACGGAACTGACTAAAATCTTAAAAGATTTGGGCGTTAAAGTTGCAAGAACCAGCAATGAAAATGACAAGATCTTTGCTATTCTTGACTTTCAGGCTTCTAACCCTAAAGTTGCAAAAGATTATTTCAACGCCACAGAACCCGCCAGTGTAACTACTGAAGAGGCCCCAGCAGATAAACCTGCTAAAGCCCCGGCAAGAAAAGCTGCTCCCAAAAAACCAGCAGCCAAGCCAAAAACAAATATAAAAGCTCCGGCAGAAGAACCTAAAGCAGAAGAGAAAGTAGAAGAAATGGTACCCGCTTCTGAAGAGATAAAACAGGAAGAACCCAAAGCTGAAGCAGCTGCAGTAACTGAAGAGTCAGCAGCAAGCGCCCAGGCAAAAAAGAAAAGAAAAAGAGTTTCTACCAATACAGGTAACGCAGAAGTATCTCAGGAAAAAACAGAAGCTCCAAAAAACACAGAATCTCAAGAGCCGGTTCAGGCTGAAGAAAAGCCTAACAATCCTCAACAGCAACAGGCTAACAGACCTCAAAAAGGACACAACCACCCACAAAACAGTGGAAACCAACATAAAAATCAAAACCAAAACCAGCATCAGCAGCATCAAAACCAAAATCAGAATCAAAACAGACATTCTGAAAAGGCAGAAGAGCAGCATGACCATAAAAAAGAATTCAATTTCGATGGATTGGTAAGTATAGAAGGTGTTTTGGAAATTTTACCGGATAACTACGGATTTTTACGTTCTTCAGATTTCAGCTATATCTCTTCTCCAGATGATGTGTATGTATCTACAGCGCAGATCAGGAATTATGGTTTGAAAACCGGAGATACCGTGAAAGGAATTGTAAGACTTCCAAAAGAAGGTGAAAAATACTTTTCATTATTAAAACCTACAGAAGTTAACGGACGTGACCTTGCATTCATCAAGGACCGTGTTGCTTTTGAATATCTTACTCCACTTTTCCCGGAAGAAAAATTCAATTTGGCAGGAAACAATTCTACGATTTCTACAAGAATTGTAGATTTATTTGCCCCTATTGGAAAAGGTCAGAGAGCAATGATCGTTGCACAGCCTAAAACAGGTAAGACGATGTTGCTTAAAGATATTGCTAATTCTATTGCAGCCAACCACCCGGAAGTATACATGATGGTTCTTTTGATTGATGAACGTCCGGAAGAGGTTACTGATATGGAAAGAAGTGTAAATGCAGAAGTTATCGCTTCTACATTTGACGAGGCAGCTGAAAAACACGTGAAAGTAGCCAACCTTGTTCTTGCAAAAGCACAAAGAATGGTAGAATGCGGGCACGATGTAGTAATCTTACTGGATTCTATTACAAGATTGGCAAGAGCATACAACACGGTAACGCCTGCATCAGGTAAAGTTCTTTCCGGTGGGGTAGATGCCAATGCTCTTCACAAGCCGAAAAGATTCTTCGGAGCAGCAAGAAAAATTGAAGGTGGAGGATCTCTGACGATTATTGCAACCGCATTGATTGATACAGGATCTAAAATGGATGAAGTAATCTTTGAAGAATTCAAAGGTACTGGTAACATGGAACTTCAATTAGACAGAAAAATTGCTAACAGAAGAATTTATCCTGCTATCGACTTAATTTCTTCCAGCACACGTAGAGATGATCTGCTTCTGGATGAAGTAACTTCTCAGAGAATGTGGATCTTCAGAAAATATCTTTCTGAAATGAATCCTGTAGAAGCAATGGAATTTGTAAATAAGAATATCAAAGGAACTCTCAATAATGAAGAATTCCTGATGTCTATGAATAAATAAATTTAATTTAATATTGTTAAATAGAAAGCACGGATCATTTGGTTCGTGCTTTTTGTTGGCTGTAAATAAAAAAAAATAAAACTTAATTCATTCTAAATCAATGTATCAATGTTAAAGATTTATTAAAGTAATCTACAATCCTTGATAATACCTTAAATATTGGCTATTTTTGGATTATAACATTAAAAATAAAGTTTATGTCATTTGAATTACCAAAACTAGGATATGCATATGATGCATTAGAGCCGACTATTGATGCAAGAACTATGGAAATCCACCATACAAAACACCACCAGGCATATATTGACAATTTAAATAAAGCAATTGAAGGAACTGAACTAGCAGGAAAAACAATCGAAGAAATCTGCCAGACAGGAACTGACAAGCCAGCAGTAAGAAACAATGGAGGAGGACACTTCAACCACTCTTTATTCTGGGAAATTTTAACTCCGGGAGGAAGCAAAGAACCTGTAGGAAATGTAAAAGCAGCTATTGAAAACTATGGAGGTCTTGAAAAATTCAAAACTGATTTTTCTGATGCAGCTAAAACAAGATTCGGTTCAGGATGGGCTTGGTTAGTAAAAAATGCTGACGGTTCTGTATCTGTTTCTTCTACACCTAACCAGGACAACCCATTAATGCCTGTAGCAGACGTTAAAGGAACTCCGGTTTTAGGATTAGACGTTTGGGAACATGCTTATTATTTAAACTACCAAAACAGAAGACCTGACTATGTTTCTGCATTCTTCGATGTAGTAAACTGGGATAAAGTAGAAGAATTATTCAATAAATAATTTTCAGCTATTATAAAAATGAAAAGGTTCAGAATTTCTCTGAACCTTTTTTGTTGAGTATTATTTAAAATTTACCTTATTGCATCACTTCCGGATAATCCATTCATTCTGAGTTTATATTTCCAGTTCACATATACGAAAACCTGATATAATTTATATTCAAACTTGATCCCGTAATTTTCCTGCGGATCATAATCTATTCCGGATTCTATGATATTTCTGTATCTCCCGGAATTATAATAACTGTTCCATTCGTTCACCAAAAATGTATTTTTCGTCTTCAGATAAGATTCTGTATACTGGCTGATGGGTTTGGCAACTGCACTCAAAAAATAATCAAATTGTGTATCAATGACCGTAAGATCCCATTCTCCGTCTTCGTTTTTAGAAGGCTTCATTTCATGTTGTTCTTTATCTTTCTTTGGTGTTTCCTGAGAAAAACAGCTGTAAGGTATCAATGCTATCAATACCAATAAAATAATATTTTTCATGATTAAGGTATTTACATAAAAAAAGCACTCCAATAAGAGTGCCTAACTTTTTTATGGTTCTTTCTGGAGAACTACAAATGCCGGGAAGTGGTCACTGTATCCACCTGTGAACTGGTCTCCATTCCAGGATCTGAAAGGATAGCCTTTATAATTTCCTTCTTTATTGACTAAATAAGCCGGTGCAAAAATTTCTGTTTTATATACAGAGTATTCTTTGGTTACCTGATCTGAAATTACGTTTTTAGAAACGATAATCTGGTCAAACAGGTTCGGTGCATCCTGATAGGCAAGAGATGCTACTCCTTTCTTGTATAAAGGGTACATCAGATTAAGGTATGGTGTTTCCTCACTTAAGTCTTTAGGTGCTGCCTGAGCCTTCAGATGATTTTTTAAACTCGGGCTTACAGGATCATCATTAAAGTCACCCATTGCAAAAAGCTTCGTTGTAGGGTCTGCAGCTCTTATACTATCCATCTGTTGTTTCAATAAAGCAGCAGCAGCATTTCTTTTAGGTAAAGAAATTGCTTCACCTCCTCTCCTTGAAGGCCAATGGTTCATAAAGAATGCCACTTTTTCATTATCTAAAAACCCTGTTACAACAAGAATATCTCTGGTATATTCTCTTCTTCCGTTGTCACCGTAGATTACCAATTCTTTTTTTAATGAATTGGTAGGAGTGAATCTTCTTTTCTGATAGATCAATGCAACGTCAATTCCTCTGTAGTCATAAGAGTTGTAATGAATGATTCCGTAATCATATTTCTTTAAAGCAGGTTCATTGATAAGATCCTGGATGACCTGTCTGTTTTCAACCTCAATTAACCCCACTACTGCAGGAGCTGTTTTGGTATACTGTGCTCCCATTTCAGAAATTACTTTGGCTTCGTTGGCCAATTTTGCTTTATAGATTTTGGTTCCATAATTCTTTGCGCTTTTTGGAGTAAATTCTTCAGAACCACCTTGTTCTCGCACTACTTTTTTACCAATTAAAGCACCATCACTCCATGGCCCGTCATATTTTTCAGCTTCCAGAAGTTTGATAGAATCCATAGGAATACTTCTGTGAAAAGCAGGATTTTTAATGTCTTTCGTTCCATCAATATAATCTGCTGAACGGATAGTGTCCCACAGGTTTTCTACATTTAAAAAGCCTACGGTAGCTACTTTTCTCAGTTTTCCTTGTTGCTGTGAAAATGCCATGATCGAAATAATAATGGCAAACAGACTCGAAAATCTCTTCATCTTCTTTGAGTTATTATTAATACTATTTAATTTACAAATTTACTTTTTTTAATTTATTGCATTTTAAATATTTGTAAATTTAAAAGCAATTATCTCAGTATCATTTATATAATGATTCTTAAAAGCTTGCAGTATTAAGGAAAAATACTGTTAAAAAAATTGTGAATTACAAAATTTGATTAAATTTGTGCCCCCAACTTTTAAACTGTTGAAAATTAACAAGAAAAGTATTAAAAAAATAAACATACTCATGATTAAAAAATTATCATTGATCTCTTTATTTACTTTGCTGCCTGCGTCATATTATTATGCGCAGACAACTGTGTTTGCGTATCTTAAGGATGCAGACGGTAAGCCTGTAGAGCAAGCAAATGTAGATTTAAAAGGAGCAGGAAATGATGCAACGGCAGACAAAATCGGATATTTCCAATTTAAGGATTTGATGCCTGGACATTATCAGATTATGGTTACCAAGCCGAATTTTGAAACTAAAATTTTTGAATTTGACGTAACCAGTGATGAGAAAAGAAAAGATCTTGGAGTAATTACTCTTTATTCTGCATTGAACGGTGCAGATCAGGGGTTGGCTATCATAGAAGATTCTGGAGAAAATGATGGCGGTGGTGCACAGCAAACAGCAACGGTAGGATTATTACAATCATCTCAGGATGTTTTCAACAGGATTGCAAGTTTTGATTTAGGACCATATTGGTTCCGCCCAAGAGGAATTGATAGCAGAACAGGTGAGAATATGATCAATGGGGTTTCTATGGCTGCTGCAGATAATGGAGATGTAGACTTCAGTACCTGGGGAGGATTAAACGAAATTACCCGTTACCCGGAAATTGCAGCTAATCATGCACCTTCCGAATATGCTTTCGGAGGAACTACCGGAGTATTTTATAAGAATACAAAAGCCAGTGAGTACAGAAAAGGAAGCCAGCTGACATACTCTCTTACCAACAGAAACTATACCAACAGATTATCTTACAGATTTTCCTCCGGAATGAATAAGAATGGATGGGCATTTACAGGAATGATTGCGAGAAGATGGGCACAGGAAGGGATCCAAGATGGTACTGCTTATGATGCATACAGTGGATATATTGGTATTGAGAAAAAATTCAGTGACAGTCATACCATGACCTTAAATGCTATTGGTTCTAAATATGCGAGAAGCTCTTCAAGTCCAAGCACTCAGGAAGTATATGACTTCAGGGGAGTTCATTACAACTCTTATTGGGGATGGCAAAACGGAGATAAAAGAAATGAACGAGTAAAAAGAGGTTTCCAGCCAATGATCCAATTGCAGGATTTCTGGAAAATCAATAAAAACTCTCAGCTATGGACGTCTGTTTCTTACCAGTTTGGGAAAGAGTACAGTTCAAGACTGGATTGGTACAGAGCAAATAACCCGTCTCCAACCTATTACCGTAATTTACCAAGCTATTGGCTAAATTATAAAGATCCATCTCCGGAACAGGCTGCAAACATCGGAATTACAAGAGACTGGTGGACCAATGATGATCAGTCTCATACACAGATCAACTGGGATAATCTTTACAATGCGAACAGAAACGTAGAATACAATGCGTTACTAGGCGGAAGAAGAGCAGCTTATTATCTTGTGGATGATGTAAAAGATGATAAAGTGTGGAATCTGTCTACTCACTATACTTATAACTTTAGCGATACGTCCCGTTTCATTTTAAACTTATCTTACCAAAACTACAGATCTGAGCAGTACAGAGAAGTAAATGATTTGTTAGGTGCTGATTTTGCACTGAATATGGACCCGTTTGCATCCAATACAACAGCAGGAAGTGTTTGGGGTAAATTTAATACAAGAGAAAGTGATACTGATGTTGCGAAAAGAGAAGGTGATAAAATAGGGTACAGCTATATTTTCAGAAGACAGGAATTTAAAGTAAATCCTGCATTCAAATTTTCAACTGGGAAATTTGATGTTTTCATTTCCGGATTATTCGGATATACAACGAACAGCAGAGAAGGATTGTTCCAACACTATCTGTATGAATCTTCTTACGGAAAAGGAGCAGACCAAAACTTCTGGAATGCAGGGGTTAAAGGTCAGGTTACGTATAAAATCAATGGGAGAAACTTCCTTGTTTATAACGGAGCTTACTTTTCACAATCTCCTTTCTTAAATGATATTTATTTTAATACAAGAGTAAGTGGTGTTACAACTCCGGGGATCAAGAACGTTGTTGTAGATGCCAACGATCTGAGCTATGTAATTTCTACTCCAATTGTAAAACTGAGATTGACAGGTTACCTTGTTAACACTCAAAATGAAACAAGTGTACAAAGATATTTCGCACAGGGAGTTAAGCTGACTACTCTGACTGAAAGCGGAGATCAGACTCCTGTACAGGATGGTGCTTTCATTACACAGGTATTGGCAGGAGCCAATAAGAGAAATATAGGTATTGAGCTTGGTGCACAGGTAAAAGTTACCCCTACTTTAACGGCCAGCGGATTATTAAGCGTAGGGCAATATACTTATACTAATAACCCTACTGTTTATTTTGCCTCTGACGCTGTTGGAACATTCAGAGAACTTGACGGAAACGGAAATATCGTATCAAGATCTTATACAAACATGGGTGAAGCAACCCTTAAAAATTACAGACAGGGCGGAACTCCTCAGGAGGCATACACATTAGGTCTTCGTTACAGCAGCCCTAAATACTGGTGGGTAGGAGCTACATGGAACTATTTCGGACATTCATTTCTTGATCCTTCTCCGGTAACCAGAACAGAAAGATTCTATATGAACCCTAATACACCGGGAGTACCTTCTGATAATGTAACGGAGGAAGAACTTGCAAGAATTCTTACTCCTACAAAATTACCTTCAGCATTCTTCTTCAATGTGAATGCAGGGAAATCCTGGATGATTGGTAAGTATTATGTATTGGTGTCAGCATCTGTAAATAATATCCTTAATAACAGAAACTTTATTACAGGAGGGTTTGAGCAGACGAGAAACGTTAACTATACTGACTATGCTAATGATTATGACAGCGGAAATATGGTATTCGCTCCTAAATATTGGTATAATCAGGGTAGATCTTATTTTGTTAACCTTCAATTCAGATTCTAAAAAAATTAAATTAAAAATCGAAAACAATGAAAAATATATATTTTAAAGCGGCGATCTTTACAGCCATTTCAATGCTGGCGTTCTCGTCTTGTGTAAAAACCGATGATTATGACGTGCCGGAAATCAAATGTACTAACAAATTTGCAGCGGCTAACCACCAGTTATCTGAGATTACAACCATTGCAAAAGCAAAACCCGGTGAAGCCGATATCATTAAAGAAGATTTCATCGTAGAAGCTTACGTTTCTTCAAGTGATGAATCTTCAAATCTTTACAAAATGATGTTCCTTCAGGATAAGCCTGAAAATCCAACTCAAGGTATTGAGATTGATATCGATGGTGGAAGCCAATATCTTGCTTACCCGGTAGGAGCTTTAGTAAGAATCAACCTTAAAGGATTGATCGTTCAGGGAGTTAATGGAAACATTAAAGTAGGTACTTATGACCCTAATTATCCTATCGGTAGAATCAACCCAAATAAAGTTTCAAATTACATGGCAAGAGTTTGCGACGGACAGAAGCCTGTAGTAGCCGCAATGAAACCATTAGAGTTCAACTTTATCTCTGATGCCCTGAAAAACGGTGCGCACATTAACCAGCTTGTGAAAATAAAAAACGTTCAGTTTGAAGAGCCAGAATTAACAAAGAACTTTGCTGACGAATCAGCTACAGGGGATCGTTATATTACGGATAAAAAAGCAGGCAGATTAGATCTTCGTTTCAGTAACTTTTCAACTTTTGGAAAATCTCCAATTTCTCCTAAATATGAAAAAAGTGGTGATATCGTTCTTGTTTTAAGCCGTTTTACAAGCTCAAATAACGCGACGGTTTTCACAGATCAGGCTTATATAAGGGATCTTAATGATATTAACTTCCCGAACGCCAGATTCACCCCAGGGGAGCCGGAGCTTCCTTCTGCGAATGCCGTAAATCTTTTCCCGAGCTCTGATTTTGAAAACTGGGCATCTTTCCTGTCAAGTTTAAATAGCTTTGGGCTTATGCCTTATGCATCTCAGGGTAGTGGTTTGGGGTATAACGGTACAAACTCTCTTCAGATTAAAGGTACACCTGCCAATAATGACTATGTATTTACAGCGAATGCTGCGTCAGGAATACCAGCAACTCCAAAGAGAATTACAATGTATATCAAAGGTACTGTATCAGGGAAATCACTTTCTTTCAATGTATACAGAGCAACACCACTAGCTCCTAATACGTCTGCTTTCTATACATTCAATTTAGGAACATTCTCTACAGGTGCTACTTTAAGCCCTGAAAGTACCAATTCATATACCGGGTCAATCAATACGAACGGACAATGGAGGCTGATTGAGCTTACCCTTACAGGTCTTACCGATCTTAATATTACCTCTGGAAAACCTATGTTTGCCCTTAAAACAGGGAAAGATGGTATTTATGATCTTCAGATCGATAACATCAAAATTGAGTAATACATTAGGATAAAATATATTCTGATACAATTCTTAAAAATAGAATCGGGCAGCTTGAAAAGCTGCCCGATTCTATTTTATGAGTTAAATAAAATACATCGAAAAACACACATCAGCAGTGGTTTTATTATTTTCGTTTACTTAACCGTAATTGTTGGATCCCAGTAAAAGTAACCGTACAAGATCTGTTTGTTACTGTCATTCGGATCTAAAATGTAAAGTCCAAACTGTACGTAGAAGTTCTCTTTCCCTGTTGCTTTTACTTTAGAGTCGATACTGGCAAAAGTGATATCGGCAGCAGCGGCAGGAAGACCATTCTGAGAATTTAAATTAGGTACAGCAGCCTGTCTTCTTTCAACAGAATTGTATATAAAACTGTTGAAAACCTGATCTCCAGACCAGTATTTAATATTGTAGATGATGACAGCATCATCGGAATTCTGGTAGATGGATGTTCCTCTGAAAGAAACCGTATCTCCGGCTCTTGCACTGAAATTCAGATCAGCGGAACCTTGTCCGGAAATAGCGTTGGCATTGGAAACAATCATATGCTGGCTGTTATGATCAATTCCTGTAGGATTATTAGGATCTTTACTTGGGTTTTTATAAGTATCTCTTACATAATCCGTGTCAATAACAATCAGGACATCTATTTCCTGACTCGATGATTTAAGTTGTTCGTCCATGATATTTGGTTTTAGTTTGGTGTTTTCTTACTCATTTGGCTTTTCAGATTCTGCCCCGTTATTTAAGTGATTCCGGCTTCACATCTTGGTGTAATTACAATACAAATGTACATTGCTGAAATTGAATATTTTACGGTGTAAATGCTGAAATTGTTAATTAGGTATTTGTACGTAATTAATCTCTTTGATGTGATTTGTTTTAAGTATAAACAAAAAAATACCCTGAAAAGTTTTACTTTCCAGGGTACCCATTTTATAATGGTTAAATCTAATTCACGTTAAAAAGAAACCTCATTCACTTCTTTTCCTCTCTGAAAGTTCATTGTTTTCTGGCTGCCTTTGTAGGCAATGTTCACCAGATTGATCTGCTTAGGAAAAGCGCTTAAAAGGATCGTATTTTTAATCTTTAAGGTGTTGATATCTGAAACGCCTCCGGTTTCAAAATACACCCATACAGTTTCTCCACTGACCTGACTTCCTGTAAAGGTTATCGTTTTAGGAGCCCCATTGACAAATACATCAAAATTATTGTTCACATATTTTTTTACCTCTGCTTCAAATCCAGCCGTGTTGGGGTTGATCTTGATTGCATCAGAGATGTGGCTTGTATTCATTTTTGTGGTAAACTTCAATGTCTTGCTTCCATCAACATAATCCACTTTGGTCATTGAAGAGAAAAAGTCTACATACATAAAACTCATTAACACAAAAAATGTTAAAATTCCTGATATATATAAAAGTTTTTTCATCTTAATTAATAGATTTACAATCATACCTGTTAGTTATAAGTCACAAATAATATGCCAATTAAAAATTTACATTCACAGAATACTTATCATAAAAGGCTTTAATATGTGCTACAGCCTCGTCAGCGGTATCTACCACACGATAAAGATCCAAATCATCTTCAGCAATCATTCCTTCTTTTAACAAAGTTGCTTTGAACCAATCCAGTAATCCTCCCCAGAATTCACTTCCTACCAGAACAATTGGAAATTTTCCTATTTTGTTGGTTTGAATAAGAGTCATTGCTTCAGTAAGTTCATCCAATGTCCCGAAACCGCCTGGCATTACTACAAAACCCTGAGAATATTTTACAAACATTACTTTCCTTACGAAAAAGTAATCAAAATTCATAGAATAGGATTTATTGATATAAGGATTAAAATGCTGTTCAAAAGGAAGATCAATATTCAGTCCGATAGATTTTCCTTTAGCATTGAAAGCTCCTTTGTTTCCTGCTTCCATGACCCCCGGACCGCCTCCGGTAATAATTCCGAAACCTAATTTGGTGATCTTTTCCGCAATATCTACAGCCATTTCATAGTATTTGTTCTCTGGCTTCAGCCGTGCAGAACCAAATATAGAAACGCATGGACCAATCTTGGCCAGTTTTTCGTAACCGTCTACAAATTCAGCCATGACCTTGAAGACCATCCAGCTGTCTTTGGCGATTGTTTCGTCCCAGGTTTTCTGTCTGAAACTGTTATGTAGTTTTGTTTCGTTAATGTCAAGTTCCGGATTTATTAAACTTTCATCCCTAGTTCCATCAATTTCCATTGCAAAATTTATTTAAAATGTTTTTCGGCTTCTGTTACAGATGAGGGTCTTCCGACGTCGATAAGAATACTGTCGTGTACAAAACCATGTATATGCTCGGTCTGCATCAGGTCCAGATATTCTTCCATAACAGAAAATTTGCCTGTTCTTTTTATTTTTTCGAAGATCGTAGGATTGATACAATGAATTCCACTGAAAGCAAGGGCTTTAAAGCCTTTGTTGAATTCCGCCAGCCTTTGTTCACCAGTTTGTACATTCAGCCAGCCTCTCAAAACCATATCATCATTGAAAAGGAGTTTTCTCGAACTTTCTCTGTCGGAAACCGCTAAAGTAGCAAAATCTTTTATCTTTTTATGGTATTCCACCAGCGCATTGATGTTCAGGTCGGTGAGGATATCCGCATTCATGATTAAAAAATCTTCTCCATGATCAAGAAATTTTCTCGCAAAAATCAAGCCACCTCCTGTTTCAAGAAGTTCGTTGGTTTCATCAGAGATTTCAATCCTGCATCCGAAATTATTATTTTTATTTAAAAAATCAACAATCTGATCTCCGAAATGATGGATGTTAATCACAAAATCCTTTATTCCGAAACTTTTCAGATAAGTAATATTTCTTTCCAGAAGTGGAATTTCGTTTACTTTTGCCAAAGCTTTCGGATGATGATCTGTAAACGGTTTAAGTCTGGTTCCTTTTCCTGCAGCGAAAATTAGAGCTTTCATAATAGTATAAGTAATGAGTGATAAATAATGAGTAATAAATAAGCGTAATAAGAAGATTACTTATTGCTCATTACTGATTACTAATATTCAATTGCGGCTGTTCATCGTGGTGAAGGGTGATCTCGGTTCCTTCAGGATATTTTTCCCGGATAAAATCAGCGATTTTTATAGCGGAATATACCGATCTATGCTGTCCGCCTGTACACCCAAAGTTGATTTGCAGATGTTCAAATCCTCTTTCAAGGTAGTTGTCGATATTGATCGAAACAAGGGATTTTACCAATTCTAAAAACTTTGGCATTTCCGTTTTTGTCTCCAGATATTCCTGAACTCCGATGTCATTTCCGGTCTGAATTTTATATTCTTCAATTCTTCCTGGATTTAAAATTCCACGGCAGTCAAAAGCGAAACCGCCTCCGTTTCCTGAATTGTCTTTAGGAATTCCTCCTTTCTTGTATGAAAAACTGTGTATCTCGATGTGTAGCATATTCTTTTATTCTTTCTTTTAAATTTTTAAACCATTAAGATTTATTTAGGTTTTAAGGTAAGTTAAGATTTTGATAAATCAAAATTTAGTCAGGAAGCTCTTTGAAAAATTCATTGATAAAGGGTTTCATTGACTTGGTAATATTGTTCGTAAAAAAGTTAATAAGAAGGCCCTGTGGCTTTTTAAGAACTTTCATGTAAGTGAGTAGTTGTGCCTCATGTATTGGTAAGACTTCTTCTACTGCTTTTAACTCTATAATAATTGTATCATTGACGAGGAGATCTACAACAAGTTTTGTTTCAATTTCTATCCCTTCATAATTGATGGAAAAATACAACTGTTGCTTAACTTCATAACCGTTTTTAAGAAGTTCAATCTTTAAACATTCTTCATAGACACTTTCAAGGAGACCAGGACCAAGAGCCTTATGGACTTTAATGGCAAAGCCAGTAATTTCATATGACAGTTGAGTAATTTCTTTTTTGGTCATAACCTTAATATTCTTAATAGCTTAAAACTTTCTTAATGGTTTAAATTAATTGTTTCTTCAATTTTTTGTTTTGCTTTCTCTGATGTCAACTGTTGAATTACCTTCTTCAGCTCCGGATAATCATTCATCTGCTCCCATGAGTCGGCAAATTGCGTAATATTCTGAATCCCTTTTTCAAGGCTGGCCATAAAATGCTGTTTTCTCTGAATCAATCCTCTGAATCCGTAAGCACCCAAAACCTGCAAAAATCTCATCATCTGAATAGGCATCACCGCATCTTTTAGTTGAGTTCTTGTTTCAGGATCTTCAAACTGCTGAATATAAAATTCCAGCATTTCCTGTTTGAAGTCTTCTGTGAAGTTGGCTTTGGCCTGAAAAAGAAAAGAGATGACGTCGTACATTAACGGGCCCTTCATTGCAGACTGGTAATCGATGAAAGAAACTTCATTTTTTTCATTTATCATGATATTTCTTGCCTGGAAGTCCCGGATCATGATTCCTTTAGGCTCAAGATTTTCAATAAGTAATGCAATCTTTTTGAATTCCTTTAAGAGTGTCGATTTGTTGTATTCAAGCTCCAGAAAATCAGCTACAAAGTTTTTAAAGTAATAAAGATCATGAATCACAGGCAGTTCATCATAACTTTCATACTCGAAGGTTTTTGAAAAATCAATTTTTCCCTGTGTCTGTGTCTGCATTTGGAAAAGACACTTCAGTGTCTGTTGTACCAAAGACCTTACAGCCGGGGATTGCTGTTCTTTTGTAATAATCTCCGAAAGGGTGTGCTGTCCCAAAAATTCCTGGATGTACATTGTTCTGTCATCAGAAACAGCAAGAATAGAAGGGGTATTAAGTTTCAAATTTGAAAATACTTCAGAATAGTAAAGAAAACTTTCATTTTCTGGGATATTTTCATTGTACGTGATGATGTATTTTTCAGTGCCGGCAGTGGCCAGAAAATTTACCCTCGCAGAGCCGCTTTGAGCTAATGTGACGAATTCGGAAGATTTTTTACCTAAATGGTTTTCAAAAAATCGTTTTGCGTTTTCAGAAGTCATAATATGGAAACAAATATACTAAATTAACATGAGTTGGGAATTATAGTTTAAAGAAGTGAAAATGTGAAGAGAAGAGACCGCTGTAATGAGGATCTGAAAGAAGTGTTGAATATTTATTTTACTGAGTATTTTAAAGAAAAATTTTCAGTATTATGTGTGCGATTGTAGAATCTGATGGGTGTTTTTTTAAGTTTCTTAATTCAAATTCAGGATATTACAGGCTAATTTTTATCTTTGCAGAATGCTGAAAGACTTTAAACCTGTTTTAGGTATCTTATTGCGTTTCATTATTATTTACCTGGTACTTCTTTTTGCCTATCAGTTCTATCTGAATAGCGGTAAAAGTTCCGGGTTGGATTCTTTTTCAAGAGTAATTGCCAATCAGGCGGCGGCTTTGCAGAATGCCATAGGTTATCCTACGGAACTTTATGATGATGTAAAGAATGAACAGGTTTGGTTTTATGTTAAACAACGTTATGAGACGAGAATGGTGGAGGGCTGCAATGCTGTTTCTGTTATCATTCTGTTTGTCTCTTTCGTTTTTGCTTTTTATAAAGGAATGAAGACTTTTGTCTTTGTCGGGGCAGGGTTGATTATACTGTACATAATGAATCTTCTGAGAATTATAGGATTGAATATCGTCATGACAGATCATAAGGAATATGGTAAAATGTTCCATGATTTTATTTTTCCTGCCATTATTTATGGAAGTGTCGTTGTACTTTGGCTGGTCTGGATTAAATTTTTTGCTTTAAAACATGAAAATTCTTAGTTGGCTTCTGGTTATAGCAGGAATCTGCGGGTTGATAGGTGTAAGAGTTCTGGAAGGAACTATTTTTTATGATCCGTTTCTGGACTACTTTCATGAAGCAAATAAAAATATCGAATTCCCTGCATTTGAATGGGGAAAGCTGATTGGCGGACATCTATTTAGATTTGTTTTAAACCTTTTGTTTTCCTGCCTGATTATCCATGGGTTGTTTAAAAATAAACAATGGACATTGCAGGGCGCTGTAATGATGGTTATTGTGTTTATGATTTCTCTTCCAATTTATCTGTATTGTATTTCTGACAGATTCGAGATAGGATATCTTTTTTCTTTTTATATGAGAAGGTTTGTGATCCAACCTTTGATTATACTTCTGATTGTTCCCATGTTTTATTACAGAAAACAGATGATGAATAAAGAGGTTAGATAAGTGAATTTATCTATTATTCTACGGTATGCTTGTCTACACTGGTTACATTTTCAGGAGTCCATTCTACGCGTTTCACAAAGTCTTTCTCACGGACAGGGCATTCTTTGATCTGACATACCGGACATGAAATCGGTTTACAGTCATCCATATGGAAATTGAACTCAATAGTTCGTTTCATGTTTTTGGCAAGAAGAATAATTACTTTTTCCATCTCTCCATGGGCATCACGAAGGTCATAATACCATGGCAATGTTATATGAGCATCAATGTGTAGAGAAGAACCAAACTGTTGGATTTTCATATTGTGTACATCAATCCATTCTATGTGTCTGTTTTCTTCAAGGATTCTAATGACCTGATTTAGTATTTCAGGATCCTGCTCATCCATAATGCCGCTTAAAGATTTTCGGACAATTTTATAGCCTACGAATATGATATAAAGCCCGAAAGATAGTGCTACTACAGAGTCCAGCCAATAAATTTTGGTGAAGTAAACAATAATTAAGCTGGCAACTACTCCAAGAGTGGTAATAGTATCGGACTGAAGGTGTTTACCGGATGAAATAAGAACCAGAGAATTTTCTCTTTCTCCTTTCTTTATAGAAATATACCCCAGCAGATAATTGATAATTGCAGTGGCAGCAATAATCCATATCCCAAGATCTATTTTGCTCAGGGTTTTCCCTACGATAAGGCTGTGAACTCCTTCATAGATGATCATAACGCCGGCAATAGCGATAAGAGCTCCTTCAATACCGGAAGTTACGAATTCTACTTTTCCGTGACCGTATGGATGGTCCTCATCTTTAGGCTTGGCTGCAAGATGAAGGGAATAAAGTCCCATGAATGCACTGATGACATTGACAATACTTTCCATGGCGTCGGAAAATACTGCATCGGAATTGGTGAGTTTCCAGGCAATAATCTTTCCGATAAAAAGGATAACTCCAAACACTGCAATGAGTTTTTGGAATCCTATTTTCTCTTTGTGGGTATTTTTCTGGGTATTCATATAAAGTTTGATAAAAAAAAGAATCTCAATTTTGAGACTCTTTTTTATTTTGTTAGTTTATACTAAGTTGTTTGCTACAAGGTATTCTGCAATTTGTACAGCGTTTGTTGCTGCCCCTTTCCTCAGATTGTCTGCTACGATCCAGAGGTTGAGCGTTTTAGGCTGTGAAAGGTCCCTTCTGATTCTTCCTACGAAAACTTCATCTTTTCCTTCCGAATATAAAGGCATCGGGTAGTGGTTATTTTTCACATCATCCATTACGATTACGCCAGGAGTTTCGGATAAGATTTTTCTTACTTCATCCAGTTCAAATTCATTTTCGAATTCAATGTTTACACTTTCAGAATGTCCTCCCTGAACCGGAACTCTTACAGCTGTTGCTGTTAAGTTAAAGGTGTCATCTCCTAGAATTTTCTTAGGCTCCTTCATCAGTTTAATCTCTTCTTTCGTGTAATCATCATCAGAGAATACATCACAGTGTGGCAATGCATTTTTGAATATCTGATAAGGATATACTTTCGCAACTGAATCATCTCCGTTGATTTCTCCGTTTAGCTGATCTACAGCAGCCTTACCAGTTCCTGTTACAGATTGGTAGGTAGAAACAATTACTCTTTTTAAATCATATTTTTTGTTCAATGGTCCCAGAACCATTACCAATTGAATGGTAGAACAATTCGGATTTGCAATGATTTTATCTTCTTTTGTTAAAACATCAGCATTGATTTCAGGAACTACCAATTTTTTATCAGGGTCCATTCTCCAAGCTGAAGAATTATCAATCACTGTGATTCCTGCTTCTGCAAACAGAGGGGCAAATTCAAGGGAAGTAGAACCACCTGCAGAGAAGATTGCAATATCCGGTTTGGCAGCTATAGCGTCCTTCATGCTTACGATGGTAAATTCCTTCTGTTTATACTTCACCTTCTTGCCTACAGATCTTTCGGATGCTACCGGGATTAATTCTGTTACAGGGAAGTTTCTCTCCTCCAAAACTTTAAGCATAACTTGTCCAACCATTCCTGTTGAACCTACTACAGCTACTTTCATTGATTTAATTAAAAATTTAAGATTAAACTATTTATAAATTATAACGCATATAATTTCTTTGTCTGTTTTAAGCTCCAAAGACTCTTGTCCAAGGGAACGCGAATGCAAATAAACCTACCGCAATCAGTCCCATAATCACTACTCCTAAAGAAATAGTATCATTGGATTTTACCTTTTTGTTGACGATAGTCATCAAAACGGCTGCAATAAGCATAGAGAATGGGTGTTCAACATATTGGAATCTTAATGCTGCATTTTTCATTACTTCTCCCATGTTTAATCCTTTGCTAAAAGTTGTGATCAACATAATGATTCCCAATAAAAACTGAACGTGGAAGAAAATCATCGTGAATAGAGTAGTTTTCTTCAAAAATTTGTTCACTTTTCCACTGAAACCGAACATGGTAGCTAAAAGTGCAATAACAAATAATGTTACCAAAAGAATTTCAAGATACCCGAAACCTTTGTGGGCATTAAGTAAAATGTTGTAAAAATCCATAATCCTATTTTTTTGTACACAAAGATAACAAAAATCCCGGCTCAAAGCCGGGATTGATATTTATAAAATCTAATATTGTGATATTATTAGAAGTTGAATGATAAGTTTGCCGCCCATGTTCTTCCGAATCCGAAAAGTACACGGTTAGTAGGATCAATTCCTTTGTATAATGAAGATTGATAAGCCTCATATTGAGCTGCTGTAGCAAACTGATCACTAGTTTTTGTGAATACGTTTGTTGAAGCATCAGAGATATAAGTAGTATCAAATAAGTTGTAAACATTTGCACCAATAGTGAAATATTGAGAGCTGTCTCTTAATCTGATTTTGTAAGAGAATCCTACATCAAACAGATTGAAATCCGGTAACTTCATTACTCCTTTTTCTTGTGCAGCCTGATTAGAGAATGTAGCAATATCAATTGATGAGTAAAGTTTACCTACATATCTCCAAGTTCCGAAGATGCTAAGATCTTTTACTGGTTTTACAGTAGCACCTAATGATGCAGTCATCTGAGGAATACTGTTATTACTTGTTCCTCCTACTTTTACTTTATCTAAATAAAGAGTTGTTGATGTAGAAGTACCAGCTAAAGTAAGTGGATTATTGTTGTCGTCAAATGCAGCACCTGTAGCGTTTCCTTTATAATAGTAATCTCCCCATGAGAACATACCCTGGAATTCAAGATAATTAGTTGGTCTGTAAACAGCATCAAATTCAACACCTTGGTGAACTTCAGTAATACCACTGATTTCTGCGTATCCTGTAGTTGTTGTATTATCAGGTAGAGTAAACGTCTGGTTAGTTCTTCTTAACCATCTGTCTCCCCATTGGGTTCTGTATATGTTAACATTTGCGCTTAACTTTTGAGATCTGAAACCATATCCAACTTCAGCAGAGAAGATTTTTTCATTAGTTAAAGTTGGGTTAACTACCTGGAAGTTACTTGGGTATACAGAGTTGAAGAATGGCTGCTTGCTATAATATCCAACATTTGCGAAAACATTGTGATTAGCATTGATGTTATAGTTAGCACCTCCTTTAATGTTATATCCAAAAAGGTTTTTGAATCCTGTTTTTGTATTAACAACCTGTCCTTGTTGTTTCGTTACACCATCTTGGATGAAGTTGTCAATTCTTTGGTATCCTTGATTAGAAACTGATCCTTGCAAGAATGCTGAGAAATCATTTTTATTAAATTCAACCTGACCAAAACCACTGTACCAGATAACTTCACCGTCATTACTGTAACCAATCTGATCTTGGATAGGAGCTGTTTTTCCTCCAAAAGGATTCCAAGCTAGCTGTTGATAATCATAAGTTTTGTTAACAATATTAGGAGCAATATTTTTGTTATTGCTATCCTTATATCCTGAAGCTCCATATAAATCAGAAGCTACCTGATAATGGTATCCGTAGTAATATCTGTCATCTGTACCTACTGAGAAGTTCCAGTTATCATTAATTTTGTGTTGGAAATTTGCCAAGATACCATACCAGTTGTGAGAGTTGATACTTGATCTACGGATCAAAGTACTACCAGCACCAGCAGTATTTACGTTAACAGCTTTGTTCGCAGCAAAAATAGCATCGTAGTTGAAATGACCGCCTCCATCAATGAAAGAAGCATCAGTGATTCCTTTTCCGCCAACTCTACCAAGTTCACCAGTTCCACCACCTCTACCGTTAGACATGTATAAAACTGTACTTAACTTAGACTTTTCGTTCATTGTCCAGTCCCAGTTTACCATCATTACCGGCTTAGAGTAATAGTTTGCTCTGTTAGCTAATGATACTTTATTTCCATTTGCATCAGTGTAGTAACCATAATCAGAGTTGTATTGTCTGTATGGTGTTCCGTCTTGATCCGGATTGTACTTGATATAATTTTGGATTGTTGGAGAGAATGTTCTCTGATTATGCCATTGTGGTGCAGAAGTTAGGGTAAATTGGAAATTGTGTTTTTTATTTGGTTCCCAACCTAATGCAAAATAATAAGCATAAGATTCGTATTGTGTGTTTTCTATATAAGTGCTACCAGCCTGTCTGCTCATCAAGATAGATGAAGACCATCCATTTTCAGATTTACCTGTGTTGTAAGCAAAAGAGGTTTTAAGATAGTCATTGTTACCAACTCCAAATCTAAGAATTCCACCTCTTTTCATATCTGCTGATTTTGTTAAGAAGTTCATAGTACCTCCTACAGAAGCAATTGCCAATTTCGAAGAACCAAGTCCTCTTTGTACCTGCATCGTACTTGTTACATCAGATAGTCCGGTCCAGTTTGAGAAATAAACAGTACCTCCTTCCATGTCATTAACAGGCATACCGTTTACCATTACTGCAATATTTCTTGATTCAAAACCACGCATTGTGATCTGAGAATCTCCAAATCCACCACCACCTTTTGTAGCATATACTGACGGTGTTGTGTTTAACAATTCTACCAACTCCTGGTTTCCTTGTCTCTCAAGGATTTGAGCAGCTTTGATTGTAGACACTGCAACTGGTGTTTTTCTATCTTTAGCGATATCCGTTACACCTCTTAAAATTACCTCATCAATATCTTTGGACTTTTGCACTGTGTCCTGAACTTGTTGAGCGTAATAAACACTAGCTGTAGATAATGTAATAACCGCAGTTAGTATCGATTTGTTGATTAATTTCATAATCGTTAGTAATAATTAGTAATAATTAGATTTAATTTTCTGCAAAATTCGCGAAATAAAATTTAACTATTATTAACTCAATGTTAATTTTTAATCAGTCTTAATAATGTTAATAGGTTGAAATTCAGTATTATGACTAAAAACCGAAATTTTTTATGAAAAAAGTCATGTTATTGAATTTTTAACAAAGTGGGGGTGTTTTTGTTAAAAATTCAACGCTATTTCACTGCTTTGAGACTCAAATCTATATTCTCAGCAGAGTGTGTAAGGGCTCCTACAGAGATAAATGTTACCCCTGTTGAAGCAATTTCTTTCAGCATATCACGGGTAATTCCGCCTGAAGCTTCAGATTCACATGAGCCGTTGATCATTTGTACAGCCTGCTTCATAGTTTCCACATCCATATTATCAAGCATAATTCTGTCGACCTTTGCATTGATAGCTTCCTGAACTTCTTGAAGGTTTCTTGTTTCAACCTCTATTTTTAACTTTTTCTTGTTCTTTTTAACATAATCCTTTGCCATTGCCACTGCATTGGTAATACTTCCATTGTAGTCTATATGGTTGTCTTTCAGCATGATCATGTCATAAAGACCATATCTGTGATTGGTTCCACCACCTATGGCAACTGCCCATTTTTCACACATTCTGAAGTTTGGAGTCGTTTTTCTTGTATCTAAAAGTTTAGTTTTTGTACCTACTAACCTTGAGTCCCAATCATGGGTAAGGGTGGCAATACCGCTCATTCTCTGCATACAGTTAAGAACGAATCTCTCAGTGGAAAGGATGGATCTTGCACTTCCAGTTACAATAAGGGCTACATCGCCAAATTTACAAGGAGTTCCATCTTTAATGAAAATTTCCACTTTCAGGTTTTTGTCAAAAGTATTGAAAATGATTTCAGCCAGCTCAACACCTGCGAGAATACAGTCCTGTTTTACCAATAGCTTTGCGCTTTGTATAAGATCCTGGGGAATGGTAGATAACGTAGAGTGGTCACCATCCTGAATATCTTCTTCAAGGGCACTTTTTATAAATGTTTTTAATGCTTTATCGGTTACGTATGCTGGTCTTTTCATATTTTTGATTTTAGTAATAAAAGGAAGATCTTTTTCCGAACAATAAATCGTGAATAATAAAGAGCAAAAGGACTTCATTTTCCTTTGCATCTATTTTTTCAAAATCTATATTGTCTTTTATTTTTATATTGTTTTGATTAATACCCTGAAACTCTAATATTTGTTTTTCGTTTCGTCCTTGTGGTATAACTTTATAGCTCCATTTAAAATTATCCCAATTATATTCTTGAGTGTAATAAATAATTTTTTCTCTATTAAATGTTAAAATCGGATATTGAGGATTATTGACATAATATAGAGTTAAGCGTAATTTATTATCTTTAATTATATTATTTAAATCGAATTTTAAACTTCCATAATAATCTGGTTTTCCCAAACCTTTCATATTGCATAAAAGATTTAAAGCTAAAGGATATTTGGATCTGGGGATAATAATCTTTTTTAATAATGTTACTCCAAATACCCCCAAAAGAAGTCCTAAGAATATTATTCCTGCAAGGATAACTATATTTGAAAAATTATCAGTTTTTCCTTCTTTCACCCAAAAACTCAATAATATAAAACCACAGATCAATGAAAGTATCATTCTTGAATAGAATAAAATATTGACTGTTGTAAGAATATTTAAATTCAGGGTTTTCATTGATTTAATTTTTATTAAACCAAATCTTTATTATAAAATGCACCCTTATTCTCTGTCATTTCCATAGATTGGGTAATGATGAGATGGGCAACGGTTGTTAAGTTTCTTAATTCTGACAGTTGAGGGGAAAGAATAGAGTAGTGATAGATTTCATCTACAGCAGCAGCAATCTCCTGATGTTTCTGGAGCGCCATGTTCAGACGTCTGTTACTTCTTACAATACCTACCAGGTCGCTCATCATTTCCTGAAGCTGTTTTCTAAGATAGCTTACGATGACCATTTCGTCCATGATTTTCATTCCTTCTTCATCCCATTCAGGAACTGCCTTCAGGTCATCAAAGTTGAAACTGTTTTCATTCAGAAGTTCCACAGTTTTCATAGCTGCATTGTGCCCGAAAACTAAGCCTTCAAGAAGAGAGTTGGAAGCAAGTCTGTTAGCTCCGTGAAGTCCTGAGTTGGTACATTCACCCACAGCAAAAAGGTTTCTGATGGATGATTGTCCGTCCCGGTCTACTTCAATACCTCCCATTAAATAGTGGCATGCGGGTACAACAGGAATTAATTGAGTGAAGGGATCAATTCCTTCATCTCTGCATTTTTTATAAATATTGGGGAAATGTTCTAAGAATTTTTCATGGTTCATTTCCTTGCAATCTAAGCCAACAAATTCGTCTCCGGTAATTTTCATTTCAGCATCAATGGCTCTTGCAACAATATCTCTGGATGCTAATTCTTCACGTTTATCATACTTGTGCATGAATTTTTCGCCCCTTTTGGTTCTTAATTTTGCTCCGTCTCCACGAACTGCTTCTGAAATTAAAAACAACATTCCATCCATTTTGCTGTACAAAGCTGTGGGGTGGAACTGGTAATACTGCATATTGGAAACCTTTCCTTTTGCACGGGCTACAAAGGCAATTCCGTCTCCTGTAGCAATAGTAGGATTGGTGGTGTTTTTATAAACATGTCCGGCTCCTCCTGTGGCAACCAGTGTTATTTTGGAAGTGATTTTTTTGATGGTTTTGGACTTTTCATCCAGAATATAAGCGCCATAGCAATGGATATCTCCTTCGTTGAGTTCCTTTCCGGGCACATGGTGCTGCGTAATGATATCAATTACATAATGATGGTCGAGGATTTCAATATTCGGGCTGCTATTGGCTGTTTCCAACAAAGCTCTTTCAATTTCAAAACCTGTAATATCTTTGTGGTGTACGATTCTGTTTTCAGTATGGCCTCCTTCTCTTCCTAAAGCGAATTTGCCGTTCTTCATGTCAAATTGGGCGCCCCATTCTACAATTTCGTTGAATCTTGCAGGAGCTTCTCTTACTACCATTTCTACGACATCGCGCTTGTTTTCTCCGTCACCGGCACGCATTGTATCGTCAATATGTTTTTGGAAATTGTCATTCTGGAAATCTGTAACAACAGCCAGACCTCCTTGTGCATATTTGGTATTGCTTTCATCTTCATCAGATTTTGTTACAATAATGATTTTGGCATCAGGGAGCTGTTCAGAAACTTTAATGGCATAGGAAAGTCCGGAAATGCCGGAACCGATTACTAATACATCCGCTTTTATCATATGCTTGCTTTAGGTACAATCGTTTAAAAACGATTAAATAAATTTAAACAATTTTTCGTTTGGTTTCCTTACTTTTTTCATGTGCTGGAAAAGGTCTTCTTCAGAACGGTAGCCTAAAGCGAGGGTAACGGTTACTTTTTCTGTTTCGGGATTGATATTCAGAATTTCTTCTATAAGATCCTGGCGGAAGCCTTCCATAGGGCAGGAGTCTATATTTTCAATAGCAGCGGCATACATAAGATTGGCCAATACTATATAGGATTGTTTTTCTGCCCAGTTGAAGATTTCATCCTGTGTTTTCTGGGTGATATGCTGATTAATACTATTTCTAAAAGGATCCAGCTGTTCAACAGGAGTATCTCTTACTTCAGAAATATGATTAAAATATCCGCGGATATAGTTCTCTTCAATGATTTTCTTTGAAATGATGACGATAAGATGAGAACAGGTAGATATCTGAGAAGGATTATAGAAAGCCGGAATCAGTTTCTGCTTCATTTCCTCGCTCTCAACAATCACAATTTTATACGGCTGAAGTCCCAGCGAACTGGCAGACAGCTTTCCTGACTCAAGAATATTGTGAAGGGTTTCCTGAGGAATAATCTGATGATTGAATTTTTTTACAGAATATCTTCTGCTTAAAGCTTCCAAATAATTCATAGGACAAATTTAAGAATTGAATATGAATAAAGAGTCTTTAAAATGAAATATCTCCGCCCCGTTAATACAAAAAATCACCCTGACTGGCAGGGTGATTCTTTTGATGTGATGGAAAGTGTAATTATTCTCTGTTTTTTACAACAATCCAACCTGAGAATTTTATCGGAGTACTGTTTTTATTATTTTCATTCCATGAAACAGAATACCAGTAATTTCCTGTAGGAACTTTTTTACTTCCATTAGTGGTACCTGCCCATTTATAACCATTGGTTTTATCAGCCTGGAACAATTTGTAGCCATATCTGTCGAAGATCCCTATTTCCAGATTCTGTTTATTAGCAAGTGCAGAATAATCAACAAAATCATTAATACCGTCATCATTAGGAGTGATCACGTTGATCAGATTAGGGACCGTAATATTGACTTCCACAGGAACACAATTATAGCCGTCTCTTACATATACTTTAGCTTCTCCTCTGGTAATATTGGTAAACACATTGGAATCCTGCCAGTTGATATTATCCATTGAATACTGGTATGGAGGGGTTCCTCCGTTGGCATATATTGTTACTGTACTTCCTGAAATATCAACCGTGGTAATAACCGGATTGTCGGAAGGATATACTGTTACTTTTTGTGTGGCAATACAATCTCCGGTTTTAAGTTTCACCCAATAAGTGCCTACTCCTACATTTTTGATAGATTGAGTGGTGGCACCCGTGCTCCATTCATAGCTTTTGAAACCAGCACCTGCATCTAATGTTGTTGTATTTTCTATACAGATCGTCTGATCTAGTAATGTTCTTGAGAAAACTGGAGGGATGACAGTTAAAGTCACTTTAGCAATTGAATAACATCCGTTTGCACTGAATACTTTAATGTAAACAACCCCATTTGGAGCAATGTATGCCGCCGGAGTAGAGATTGCATTAGTTCCGCTGATGGCGTCAGCTAATGATGGGTAATATTCTTTTGTAAGTCCGCCCTGGGAAACAATAGCTCCTGTAAGATTAAAAGATGCCATAGATGGATTGGTTTCTATAAAGCAGGATTTTATTTCAACATCGTTGACAACAACAACAGGGTAGATGTTCAGAGTAACTTTAGCTGTACTTACACAACCTTGAGGAGTAGTTACCCTTACATATATTGTAGCAGCTGCAGAAGCATAGGCTGAAGGGTTTGTAATCTGGTTTGTACCATTATTAAGGTCATATAAAGTAGGGTAGAATTCCTTTGTAACTCCGGTAACAGTTGTTACAGCAGCAGAGTTAAGATCAAAGGTTGCTGTTCCGGCATTGTTGTTATTACATCCGGTAAGGCTGGCGTCTGTTGCTGCAAATGGGGTGGGGTTAAGCTGAATGACTCCGTCACCATTATCGCAAAGAGTGGAAGTAGGGTCTTTTACAACAACCTTGATGGTGGTATTTCCAGAATATTGGAAACTCGCAGGATTGGCGATAGGCGTGGAGCTTCCCAAAACATAATAAGTGAAAATATAGTTTCCAGGATTATTTACAAATTGAGAGTTAAAAGAAGTAAGATCTACTACACCATTTCCGGTAGCAGGATTGGTACATACGAAAGGAGTTACCGTATTACTTAAAATAGGAACTTTATCTACGAATACTTTAACATCTTTAATAGAATGTCTTGCACTGGCTCCTCCGGTTGCTGCAGAGAAACCGAAATACCCTTGTGACATTCCTACTGCACCTCCAGAAGGAGCAAAAGACTGATCTACAATAAGTACGCCGTTTATCCTTACTTTAATAATCCAGTTTGTTGGATTGGTAAGGTCTGTTTCTCCGTTTACTTCAACGTGTCTGTAGGTGTCTCCTACAAACGGCTGAGTAGCGATAAGGTCCTGAGAATGGTATGTGCTTCCAGGAGTGGTGTTGAATTCGATATTGTTACCTGCTGTATTATTGGTGCCATAAAGAATATGAACTTTACTCATCTGGCCTTCAGTAGTGTTGTTGAAAATATCAAAACCAACCATTAGTCCGGAAGCATTCGCAGGAATACCAAGTCCTCCTCCTGAAACGAATCCTGTAGGCGGGTTGGCAAGATACCAAAAGGTAAAGCCATCTCCTTTTCCAAACTGAGTAGTTCCGTTTCCGTCAATTCTGAAATCGAATTCCACTTTCCATTTATCACAATAGCTCAGGGTGATAGGGGTGGATAATTTTACGGCCCCGTATCTGCTGGTCTGGTCGGTTGTAAGTCTTACAAAGTCTCCGCTTACGATAGCATCAGAGACAAGATCCCAGCCTGTTGTATTTACAGGGTTTCCGGTAAGTTGGTAGGTTTGTGAAAATAAGCTTCCCGGCAAGCATAATAAGATAGTCAGTACAAAAATGAGTATATCTTTTTTCATAGTGGATGGATTGTGATGTTATACTTGTTCTTAGAAATAAAATTGTTTTTTGAATGTTTGAATTGCTAATAACAATATCTGATTCCAATCTCTGATTGAGCAGGTGTTGTTTTTAATATCAAAACTACCCCAAAATGAGGTAGTTTCTGATAGTAAAATTTATTCTCTGTTTTTTACCAATACCCAGCCTGAGTATTTAGTTTCAGTATTGTCTTTATTGTTTTCGTTCCATGAGATGGTGTACCAGTAAGTTCCTGTAAGAACTTTTTTACCGGAAGCAGTTCCGTCCCAGGTGAAGTTTCTCATCTTTCCGGCTTCATACAATTTATTACCATATCTGTCGTAAACAATGAATATCAGGTTTTTCTTGTAAGCAAGTGCAGAATAGTCAATGAAGTCGTTTACGTTATCACCGTTTGGAGTGATGGCGTTAATCAGATTGGGTACAGTGATCTGAACTTCAACAGGAGTACAGTTATAGAAATCTTTTACATATACTCTTACTTCTCCTCTCGCTAATCCGGTGAAAATATTGCTGGTCTGCCAGTTGACTCCATCCAGAGAGAATTGATACTGGGGTTTTCCACCTGCTACATTTACCGTTATCGTGTTGTTATCAATGTCAATGCTGGAGATCACAGGATTTGCAGATGCGTTTATTTTTACAATCTGTGTAGTGATACAGTTACCTGTTTTAAGCTTTATCCAATAAACGCCTACTCCAAGGTCTTTAACAGATGAGGTGGTTGCTCCGGTGCTCCATTCATAGCCGTCAAACCCAGGGCCTGCATCCAGATCTGTCTTTTCACCAATACAAATGGTTTTGTCTTTCAGAACAGATGATGGTACAGGTGGTAATACGATAAGGTTGATTTTAGCAATATTAAAACATCCGTTGGCATCTGTTACTTTTGCGTAAACGGCAGTACTTGTGGATAGGTACTGAAGAGGGTTCATAATCTCGTTGGTTCCGTCAAGGGCATTAGCAATGGAAGTGTAGTATTTTTTTGATACACCTGTGGTTAATGTGGTAACATCTGCAGTCGTCAGATTAAAAATAGCACTGGTGATATTGTTTTCAATAAAACATGATCTCAATGTAGCTTCTTTTACGGGAGTGTCAGGGTAAAATTCCAGCGTGATTTTTGCTGAACCTGTACATCCCTGAGGAGTTGTTACTTTTACATATACAACTCCCGGAGCAGATATGTAGTTGCCGGGATTTTGAATCTCATTAGTATCTGCATTGAGATCTGCTAACGTTTTATAATATTTTTTAACAGCTCCCGGAACACCTGTTACATTTGCAGTATTCAGGTTGAAAGTTGCAGTCCCGGCTTTGTTATTATTACATACCGTAATGGTTTTGTCTTCAGCTTTGAAAGGCGCAAGAACCAGTAATATCTTACCATCCGGGTTGTCACAAAGCAGGCCTGCATTATCTTTAATGACAACTGTAACTGTTGTATTAGCATTGAATTGATAATTGGCAGGATTAGCAATAGGTGTGGAGCTTCCCAGTGGATAATAAGTAAATGTGTAATTTGAAGGATTATTGACAAATTGCGAATTGAAAGATGTCAGGTTTACAGATCCGTATCCGGTAGTAGGATTGGGACAGAAAGACTGGGTGGCTGAGTTTTGTAAAATAGGAACTTTATCAGTATAAATTTTTACATTTTTAATAGAGTGTCTTGATCTTGCACCACCTGTGGAAGCTGAAAATCCAAAATATCCTACAGTCATTGCGGCAGCCGTTCCGGAAGGAGCAAAAGACTGATTACAAATTACATTACCGTCTATTGTTATTTTTAATATCCAGCTGGTAGGTGCCGCAGGATTTACCTGTGCTGTTACTTCAACATGTTTATAAGTTGTCCCCTGAAATGGCTGGGTGGTATTCAGATCTGGCGAGTGAAAAGAGCTTCCTGCAACGTTAAAGAACTCAACATTATTGGTATCACTCGTATTTTGAACCTGCCCATAAGCAACGTGAACCTTGCTCATTGTAGTGCTTGTAGTATTATTATAGGTGTCAAATCCTACGACAAGACCTACCGCATTTTGAGATACTCCGAGGCCGGAACCCAATACACTTGCAACAGGCGGATTGGCAAGATACCAGAAAGCAATTCCGTCTCCGTTGTAGGTTTGGTTGGAATCCATTCTGAAATCAAATTCCACTCTCCATTTATCACAATATTTTAAATTGATAGGGTCATTCAGCCTGATAGAACCGGATTGGTCATTGGTATCCGGGGTAAGCTGAATAAAATCTGTGTTTACCTGGGTAGGGGAAACCATCGTCCATCCTGTAGTAGTTACTGGGTTTCCGATAAGCTGATAAGTCTGGGCGAAGGACTTCCCAGCTATACAAAGTAAAAAAACAGATAAATACAATAATAGATTTTTATTCATTTAAATGGGACTTTGATTAATGTGTAAAGATATTAAATCCCAATCAATTAATGTATATTTAATGTTAATTTTGTTAAATATTTTAATTATTTTTTAATAAATAACGTTTCTTATGATAGAATAAAGAAAGTTATAGTGGTAATGATGTGTTTGTGTTAATCGAATTAAAATAATGAATTGTTATCCAGATTCTCAAAATAGGTATCAATTTCAAGATCAGGAGAGCTGGCTGCTGCAACGGCTAACTTGTCGCAAAGCTCGTTTTCAAAATGGCCCGCATGCCCTTTTACCCAATGCATTTTAGGAGTGTGTTTATTGTATAGTTCAACGAATTTTTTCCAGAGGTCGGGGTTTTTTACATTCTTCCAGCCTCGTTTGATCCATCCCGCAATCCAGTTTTGGTTGATTGCATCAGATACGTATTTACTATCTGTATACACGTGGATGTCATTTTCTGTGGATTTTAGTTTCTCCAATGCAGTGATGACAGCCAGAAGTTCCATTCTGTTGTTGGTGGTTTTCCGAAACCCTTTGGAAAATGTTTTCTGGTAATTTTTTTCAGGAACGCGCATGAGAATTCCATATCCGCCTTTTCCCGGATTTCCGCTGCAAGCCCCGTCGGTATAAATTTCGATTCTCAAATCTGCTTTTTAAAAAATTGAATTATGGGTTGTGAATTTAAACTGAATTTGGATTAGTCTTCGACTTAAAACGGAAAATCATCATCATCATCAAAGTCATTCATGGATGAGCCGGAAAGTTTTGAACTGTCCGGAAGGTCAAATGCTGCCCCTGGCTGAATGGTAGTTTTGATTTTGTCAAAGCCGCTTGGTTCTCCAAAGTTAGAAGGATATCCTCCTCCGGCTCCGTCCATTGCAGCTTCAATATCACCGAATTTTGCAAAATGTTTTAAGAAAGATAACCGGACATCTGCTGTGGCACCATTCCTATGCTTTGCAATAATCAGCTCAGCCTGATTTTCAGTAGAAGTTTCCTGTCCTTCTTCATCATTATCCCAAACGGTAATTTTATAATATTCTGGTCTGAAGATGAAAGATACAATATCCGCATCCTGCTCAATCGCTCCGGATTCTCTCAAGTCTGAAAGCTGAGGTCTTTTTCCCGGGCGGGCCTCCACACTTCTCGAAAGCTGTGAAAGAGCAATTACCGGAACGTTAAGTTCTTTTGCAATCGCTTTTAATGAACGTGAAATCATGGAAATCTCCTGTTCACGGTTTCCAACTCCTTTTCCGCCGCTGCTTCCTGCTGTCATCAGCTGAAGGTAGTCGACCATGATAATTCTTACTCCATGCTGCATTACAAGTCTTCTGCATTTTGCACGGAAGTCGAATATGGAAAGGGAAGGAGTTTCGTCAATATATAAAGGAGCGTTTTCCAACTCAGATACATTGGAGAATAGTCTCTGCCATTCTTCATCATCCAAAGTTCCTTTTCTTAATTTTTCAGAAGAAATCCTTGTTTCAGAAGCAATCATCCTGGTGATCAGCTGTACAGATGCCATCTCGAGAGAGAAAAGAGCCATAGGGACTTTGTGTCCTACTGCAATATTTCTTGCCATGGAAAGAAGGAATGCTGTTTTACCCATCGCGGGACGTGCGGCAATAATAATAAGGTCAGAATTCTGCCATCCACCGGTTTCTTTATCTACATCTCGGAATCCTGAAGGAACCCCTGAAAGCCCCTCCTTATCTTTTAAAGATTTAATTGTATCAATAGCCTGTTTTACCAATGAATTGGCTGTATCGAAACCCTTCTTAATTGTTCCGTTGGTAATTTCGAAGAAAGATTGTTCTGCTTTATCCAGAAGTTCAAAAACATCTGTAGATTCTTTATAGGAAGAATCTATTACGTTGGCAGAAACATTGATTAGGCTTCTTAAAATATATTTTTCAAGAATAACACGTACATGATATTCAATATGGGCAGATGAGCTTACTCCCATCGTCAGATCGATGATATAGTGGTCACCGCCTGCCTGGCTTAGTTTATCTTCTTTTTTTAAATTCTGAATAATGGTCATTAAGTCTACCGGTTGGTTTCCCTCATAAAGCTTCAGGATGGTAGAAAAGATGACCTGATGTCTCGGATCATAAAATACTTCTGGTGTAAGAAGGTCGATGGAATGGTCAAGCCCCTTTTTGTCAATCAAAAAAGTTCCGATAACAAGTCTTTCAAAATCCACTGCATTGGGAGGCATTTTGCCATCCGCAATAGACAATTCTTTTGCAAAGTTTCCGTGTGTCAGGGATGATAATGTTTCTTTCTGCGCCATGGTGCAAAGATAGTTTATTTAAAAAATAATAAAAAAATAGTATTCAACAAATTATTAGCAGTCTTTCGGAAAATGCTGTAAACAGGAGGTTGATCTTGTTGATAAAAAAAATCACCTCGGTCTGAGGTGATTTTTTCAAGAAGATTAAGTATAGCTTATTCTTTATTTTTTACCAATACCCATCCTGAATATTTGGTTTCTGTATTGTCTTTATTGTTTTCGTTCCATGAGATCGTGTACCAGTAAGTTCCTGTCAGGATTTTCTTACCAAAGGCTGTTCCGTCCCAAGAGAAGTTATTCATTCTGTTAGCCTCATGAAGTTTGTTTCCGTATCTGTCATACACAATGAAGATAAGGTTTTTCTTGTAAGCTAATGCTGAGTAGTCAATAACATCATTTACATTGTCTCCGTTCGGAGTGATTGCGTTAATAAGGTTAGGAACTGTCACTGTCACCTGAATAGGAGTACAGTTGTACGTATCTTTTACATATATCGTATTCTCACCTCTTGGAAGTCCTGTGAATATGTTGGAATCCTGCCAGTTAACACCGTCTACAGAATATTTGTAAGGAGGAACCCCGCCTATAGCTGTTACTGTGATGTTGTTGTTGGTAATTTCGATTCCTGAGATTACTGGCTGAAGGCTTGCGTGAACACGTACTTCCTGAAGCGTGAAACATTTTCCAGTCTGAAGTTTTACCCAATAAACACCAACTCCCACGTTGCTGATAGACTGTGTAGTTTCGCCCGTGTTCCATTCGTAGTTTGCAAATCCAGGTCCTGCATCCAAAGTTGTTTTGCTTTCAGCACAAATTGTTTTGTCTTTTAATACGGCTGATTTTACCGGAGGTAATACTATCAGCTCTATTTTAGCAATCGAATAACATTGTTTATCATTGTCTACTCTTACATATACCGTTTTGCTTTCCGAAAGATAATTTAATGGTGTTGTAATAGGGTTGGTTTGAGCTTTGGCATCAGCTACTGATGTGTAATATTTAATAATAGTTCCTGTAGGGGTTGGAACGGCTACTCCGATATCAGCTTTAGAAAGATCGAATGTTGAACGGGTAACGTCAGTATCAATATAGCAGTTTTGGAGTACAGCATCTTTCAATACAACTGTTGGATAGAATGATAATCTGATTGTAGTGGTTGCAACACATCCGAAAGTAGAAACAACCTTTACATATACTGTCCCTTCTGCAGAAACATAATGGGTTGGATCTGTAATTTCATTCACCTCTGCATTCATATCGGTAACGGTCGTATAATACTTAATCGTTGCTCCGGTTCCTCCAAATACATTGGCTGTTGTTAGATTATACATTGCAGTGCCTGCTCCATTATTGTTACAAGAGTATAAAGTGGCAGTATTGGCTGAGATGCCCACATTGACAAACTTAAATTTCCCGGTTATGAAACATCCGTTGACGGGATTGGTTGGGTTGGTTGGGTCTTTATATACTACTCTGTAATAGTATGTTGTTGTTCCATCTACAGTTGCTATAGTAAGAGGATTTTCTCCTGTAAGAGCATCGTTGGTAGTTTTGTGATAAGTAACCTGGAAATTAGGATTGTTACCGTTAATAATAGCTGCTGAAAGTGTTGAAAAATCAAACTGAGTTGGTAACGCACAAACCATCACCTGGCTAGGATCGTTAGGCGCAGCTCCTGGAATTCCCGGAGGAATGAATGGATTCGGTGAAAGAACCGGATCGTTGAATGCAGAGCTTAAGCTTGCAGTACCTGACCATTCCATAGAAAAACCATTAACAGATCTACTGAAGTTGTCAATAACTAAATAATAGGTTTGACCTACCAATACATCCATGTAAGGGCTCCATTTACCATTGTTCATACTCGCTGTAGTACCAGGAGGATTGGTAGGGAATACTGCGGGTGGAGCAAGAGTAAGATCCAGACCTGTATCTCCCGGAGTACCGCTATAGTTACATCTTATGGGTTGTATGAAAACATGATCTGCATTCTGTAAGGAAGCACAGCCATTGGCTGTTGGCCCATATACAGCAAAATCATAATCATCGCCCTGATCGTTAGGTTTTATTTTAAATGCAAGTGTACCTGGTGTAGATACAGTGAAAGTGTACCAAACGGTATATCTTTCATTGGTGCTAAGACATCCTCCGTTTGCATTAAGAATTTCTATAATGTTTCCGGGTCCTGAAGGGGTGTAAGAAATATCAGAGTTACCACAGATAGGAATTGCTGTGATACAATCTGACTGTGAGTAGACTATCTGTGTTATCAATAAAATAAAAAGAAGTAGTATTTTTTTCATTGTTGAAACGATTTTTGTTAAACAAAATTGGGATCAATATATTTTATCATGATTTGCTAAAAGAAAAAGCCGCCAAAGCGGCTTTTCCATATTGTATAAGGATTATTCTCTGTTTTTTACAACGATCCAACCTGAAAACTTGAAAGGAGTATTCTTCTTGTCATTCTCATTCCATGTTATGGAGTACCAGTATGTGCCTGTCGGAATCTTCTTTCCTGCAATTGTTCCGTCCCATTTGTATCCGTTGGATTTATCTCCCTGGTGGATTTTTGTTCCATATCTGTCAAAGATACTCAATACCAGATTTTGTTTGTCTGCAATGGCAGAATAATCTACAACATCGTTCACACCATCTCCGTTCGGCGTAATGATATTGATCAGGTTAGGAACTACTATTGTCACTTCGATAGGTTCACAGTCATAAGCATCTTTTACATATACTTTGTATGTTCCTCTTGCTACATTAGAGAATGTATTGGAGGTTTGCCATAGGATTTTATCCATAGAATACTGATAATCCGGAGTTCCTCCTATTACATTGATTGTTAATGTAGTGTTGGAAACATCAATGTTTGTCACTACCGGCTGCTCAGAAGGATATACTGTTACCTTTTGAGTGGCAATACATTCTCCCGTTTTTAATTTTACCCAGTAAACTCCTACTCCTACATCTTTGATAGATTGTGTTGTAGCTCCTGTGCTCCATTCATAGCTTTTGAATCCAGGACCTGCATCTAATGTGGTAGTGTCTTCTACACAGATGATTTTGTCTTTCAGAACACTGGATGTTACCGGTGCAATAACTGTTAGACCGATTTTTACAACTACAAAACATCCTCTGGTATCAGATACTCTTACATATACCAGGCCGCTTGGTGCAATATAATTAGCATTTAAAATCTCGTTGGTCCCATCTATTGCGTCTGTCAGTGAAGGGAAGTATTTTTTCGTGATACCTGCCTGTGGCGTGATGACGGCAGCGTTATCAAGGTTGAATAAAGCTGTGGAAGGATTTGCTTCAATAAAACATGATCTTAGCTCAGCATCTTTTGCAATAATTTGCGGATAAAACTTAAGAGTAATTTCTGCAATATCAGTACATCCGAATACAGAAGTTACTTTTACATATATTTTACCCTCTGCAGAAACAAACTGATAGATATTGGTGATCTCATTGATTGAGTTATTCAGATCATATAAAGTATAATAATATTTTTTTGTTGCCGTAGGATCTGCAAAAACAGCGGCTGTTGTAAGGTCATAAGTTGCCGTACCTGCATTGTTGTTGTTACAGCTTGTTAAAGTAACGTTTGTTGCCTTGATCGTCCCATCTTTAAATTTAAATTTACCAGTCTGTCTACATTTATTAATAGGACTGTTCGGATTAGTAGGATCAGTGTAGTTGATACTGTAGAAATAAACACCTACAGGAGTAACTGTCTGAGGGCCAACAAGAGGGTTGTTACCTGTTAATGCATCATTTTGACTTGTATGGTAACTAATACTGAAGTTCGGGTTACCGTTAAGAATTCCTGCTGTTAATGAAGAGAAATCAAAAGTTGCAGGGTTTGCACACACCACTACTTCTCTAGGATCTGTAGGGTTTGCTCCTGGAATTCCCGGTGGAATGAATGGATGAGGCTGTATATTCGGATCTGTAAATGGAGAAGATAAAGTAGCTGTTCCACCCCATGATAATTTGAATCCGTTAGCGGTCTCTCTGTGGTTATTTACAATTAAATAGTACGTCTGGCCAGGTAATACATCAAGGTATTTCACCCATTTATCTCCTGAAGCATCCTCGCTAAGGTCTGTAGCTGTCATGTTAAGTCCTGTGTTTCCAGCTGCTCCGGAATAAGAACAGCGGATTGGAGTTCCAAGGTTACCACATGATTTGTTAGGTCCATATACACCGAAGTCATAATCATCGGTCTGATCATTGGGAATGATTTCAAAAGTAAGGGTTCCGGCTGTAGCTACCGTAAACGAGTACCATACAGAGTACTTTTCATCGGAAGATAAACATCCGCCCAGGTCTTCTGCAATGTCTCCATGCCCGCCCGGAGTATATGATATATCCGAGTTTCCGCAGACTGCCATTGCAGTAGGACAGTCTGACTGGGCAAATAAAAGATGTGAAAATATAATTGAGAAAACAAGTAATGCTTTTTTCATAAGAGTTGATTTTAAAAACAAATAGTAAAATTGTTTAATTACTAAAAAAATGTGGTGCTTTATCTGATACAAAAGGTTCCTGTGAACATTATATAACATTAAAGTCTTTTGTGTCAAAATAAAAACTGACCGCCCGATTCACTCAGGAGATCATACATTTTCTTACTGTTAATTTGTTCCGATCAGCTGTCTTCCCCAGTTAGGTGAGCTGGATGAGGCATTTGATATTTCGAATTCTGTGACTGCTTTTTGATATAATTTGATCGCTTCTGTCTTGTTGCCTTGCTTTTCAGCCATTTCAGCTTTTAAGAAAGAAAGTCTTGGATTGTTCTTTACAGTGGTTTCCGCTTTCGTCATAAAACTTGTAACTGTCTTTAGCTCCTTTTGGGGATCTGTAGCCGTTTTTATCCTGATTTTCTGAAAGTGGATGAGGGCAAGAAGAATATTTACTTCTCCGTTATTCTTTTCAGAAGCAAGGGCCTGCATAGCAAGTTTTCTTGCAGATTCATTAGACTCTCCAAGAGGGCTGTTCGGGCTGTTCTTTAAAAGGAAATTTGTTTTAAGATACAATGCTGCAGCAGCATAATAGTTGGCCTGCCATTTTTCTGAAGTTTTAGTTTCTGAAAACTTAGAAAAAAGAGTATCATAGTCGTTTTCTGTTTTTGCATTATTCAATTGCAATACAGATTGCTGTAAGGTTTGATCTGAAAAAAATTGGGCATTCATCAGCGAACCTGTGACGAAAAAGCTCAAAGTTAGTAAAAGTTTGTACATAGGGGGATATTTTATAAGGCAAATATAAAAAATTATTAACGTTAAATTAAAGATTTTGAGATATATTTAAAGAAAGTAATATATTGATTTTTAATATGGTATTTTATGGGTTGGTTAAAATTATATGGAGATCGTAAAGATATTATTGATTTGAATGAATATTTGAAATCTAATCGTTTAAATTATTTTTAAAAAAGGTCTATAAAAGTAAAATCAGAATAGAAAACGTTCTATTCTGATTTTAAGTATTTCGGATTTTTATTTTTACCGTTTGGAATTTGAAATAGATTGATAAAGAATAAGTTAATATTGCATTTTTCTTAGTTTAGGATTGGTGCTCCCCACAAGTAAAGCAACTAGAACAGTCATACAGCCTCCAAATACCACAGAACGTACAACCCCCAGTAATTTAGCCATAACACCGCTTTCAAACTGTCCCATTTCATTGCTGGACATAATGAAGATTGAATTTACACTGAGAACACGTCCTCTTATATGATCAGGTGTCTTTAACTGTACAATGGTACCTCGGATAACTACAGAAATTCCATCAAGCATTCCGCTCATTACAAGGAACATGAAAGACAGCCAATACAATTTGGATAAACCGAATCCAATAATACAAAGTCCGAACCCGGTAACAACGGCAAGAAGTATTTTTCCCTGATTTTTTCGGAGTGGAACAATAGATAAAATAGTAATAATACACATTGAACCAATATCAGATGCTGCGTTCAGCAATCCGAAACCTTCGGCTCCTGAATTTAGAATATCTGTAGCAAATACCGGAATCATCGCTACTGCACCACCAAAAAGTACGGCAAACATATCCAGACATAAAGCTCCTAAAATCTCTTTGGTTTTGAAAATATAAGAGATTCCTTCACGCATACTTTCCACTACATTTACAGTTTCCTTTTTGTATTCCGAATGCTGTTTACGAAGCTGCCAGAAAAATAATGAAGCAACAAATATTAATGATAAAATAGCGACCAATGTCCACTTTACCCCAATAAATCCAATAAGAATACCGCCTACTGCATGTCCGCAGACAGAAGAGATCAGGAAAGTGGCCTGGTTCAGTGTTACCGCATTGGGAAGATTTTCTTTCTTTACAATTTTAGGAATCATGGAAGGAACAATAGGACCGATAAAGGCTCTTGCGATCCCAGTAAAAAAGATAACTCCATAAATATAATAGGTGATCTGATGGCCGGTGAAATGCATCTCTACATCAAAAAATGCAGGTACCAGAAGAAGCCCGATCAGGAAAATATAAGCATAATTGCAGATAAGAAGAAGTCGCTTTTTCTCATTCATATCAATAACGTGTCCGGCATACAGCGCACAGCTTACAGCAGGAATTACCTCCGACAGGCCGATAAGGCCTATTGAAAAAGGATCTTTTGTTAATTGATATACCCACCATCCCAATAAAGTGGCCAGCATTCTGAAAGCTAAAACAATAAAAAATCTCCCAGTGAGAAGATTTCTGAATTCAACATTTTGTAATGTTTGTAACGGAGTAAAGGAAATCATGAACAAAAATAGCCCTAAAAATTTATTTAGGACTATTCATATGTTGATTTTTAAAAGATATATTAAATATATCCTGAAAGATAAAATCTATTTTAGTCTGCTCTTGAAGAACTGATTACAATTGCCGCAACACCCGCAGCTCCAATAATAGTAGCTCCGGCAGCAATTCTTGCCTTCCTTCTGTCTTTTACAGCTGCTACATTTGATTTAGGGATTACCACTTCTGTGCTGTCTTTTTTACCTGCCGTACCTACAAGATTATCACCAACAACGTTTCTGAACAGGATGGTCTGCTTTGGAGAGCCGTCTCTCATAGTTACTTTGTATATCTTTCCGGCTTCAAGATTGGAGTAATTGTTTTTTGAAATATCTTCGCTGTATTTTGTAGTAGCACAAGATGTAATAACAAATAAAGATGTTAGTAAAGACGATTTCAACAGTACAGATGCTTTCATTATTTTCTTTTAGTTTTTCAAATTTATAATTTTTTTTGAATATACGTTTTTGGAATTGAAAAAATATGATTAATTTTTGTAAATTTCTAAGAGATCTGCAATGTTTCTGTCATTAGCCAATCTCGGAGTCTTATTTTGCCCTCCCAGTTTCCCCTGAGATTTGGCATATTCGTGAAAGGCATTCTTCTTAAGTCTGGTGATATGCAGTTTCTGTAAAATATTCCCGGAAATAAGATCATCATAATAGGTGTTTCTTGCTCTCAATTGTGCATCCAGCTCATCTCTGAATGTATCTAAATGCTCCGGTTCTTTTTCAAATTCAATCAGCCACTCATGATATGGCAGCCCTTCGTCAGGATTCACCTGTGGAGCAAGATGGAACTCTGTAATCTGTGCCGGATGTTTTTCAAGAGTAGCTTTCATTGCCTCTTCCACCTCAAAAGCAATCACGTGTTCCCCAAATGCCGAAGTGAAATGTTTGGTCCTGCCGCTTACCAGAATCCTGTAAGGGTCTTTGCCGATAAACCTTACAACATCTCCGATAGAATAAGCCCAAAGTCCGGAATTGGTTGTGAGAATTAAGGCGTAATCTTTATGAAGTTCAATTTCTTTTAACGTTAATCTTCTAGCTCCAGGCTTGCCATATTCTTCCAAAGGAATAAATTCATAGAAAATTCCATGATTGGTCAATAGCAGAAGGCCTTCTTTTGTATAATCATCCTGAAAAGCAAAAAAACCTTCAGAAGCAGGAAATGTCTGAATGATATCCACTTTCCCTCCCAGGAGATCTTCCATTTTGTCCCGATATGGCTCGTAATTGACCCCTCCGGTAACGATAAGCTGCAGATTCGGGAAAAGCTGTTTGATTTTTTTACCATGTTTTTCTGTTAACTTCTCAAAATACATGATCAGCCATGGCGGAATTCCTGAGATCAGGGTCATGTTTTCACGCTCCGTTTCTTCAATGATTTTATCTACTTTGGCTTCCCAGTCTTCCATGATATTGGTTTCCCAGCTTGGTAGACGGTTTTTTTGAAGATAATTCGGGATGTGGTGCGCTACAATACCGGATAATCTTCCTGTTTTTATTCCAAAAACTTCTTCCAGTTCAGGACTTCCCTGCAGAAAAATCATTTTCCCGTTCACAAAGTCGGCATTGTTCTTTTTACTGATGTAATGAAACAGGGCACTTTGGGCAGCGGCAACCTGAAGCGGCATTCCATCTCTGGAAATCGGAATGTATTTAGATCCGGAAGTTGTTCCCGAAGTTTTGGCAAAATATTCAGGAGTTTCTGTCCATAGAATATTGGCTTGTCCTTTTTTTACTCTTTCTATATAAGGTTTCAGATCTTCATAATCTGCTACGGGAACTCTGTCCTGAAAATCTTTCACAGAACGGATGTTTTCAAAATCATGTTCCCGGCCAAAAAGTGTTTTTTGAGCCGTATTAACTAGAGAAAGTAATAAATCCTCCTGGTTTTTCTCTGCATTTTTTTTGAATTCCTCTGCTTTCAGAACATGTTTCTTTGCCCAGATCAGCGCTGCATTTTTCTTGAAGAAGTTTAACATGGGTCAAATTTATAAATAAGTAGAGAATATGGAATCATTTTTTACGAAGCTTCACATAAAAAAACCGATGGAACAAGTTCCACCGGCTTTTCGAAATTTGATTATGAAAATAACAACTATATGTTAATGTTATGCTTATTTGTTCACCTTGTACCTTTTATCAGGAGTACCATCTTTTTTCAGGTGCTTGTTTTCTTTATATCTCTTATCAGGAGTGCCGTCTTTTTTCATTTTGGCGGCAGGAGCAGCGGGCTTTGCTGCTTTTGCATCCATTGCTGGTTTTGCAGCTTTTACTTCTGCTGGTTTAGCGGCTTTCACTGCTGTTTTTACAGGAGGATGAGCCTGAGTGCTTGTAGCGGGAGCAGTCTGCTGAGCAGTTGCAAGTCCTAATCCAAGGATCAATGACATTGCAGATAATAGTTTTTTCATAAGAATTAATGTTTGTTTTTTGTTGAATAAAGATATACAAAAAGCAGGCTAGAAAATTGAGATTTTCAAACTTAACTAAAGTTTATTACTGCTTAAAAAAAAATTAAAACACTTCATTTCCAATAGAAAAGCCTGTCTTCAGATGAAAACAGGCTTGCAATAATATATAAATAGACAGGAGGCTAGCGTGTACAGTTGGCTGTCCACGTTTTACCATCCTTTGCGTATAGGATTTTTAACGTATTGTTGTCAATTCTGATATAAGAGGTTGCTGTAGAACCAATCATAACAAGAGTATGATCTCCTTCCTGATTAAACTCTATTCCGTTAAGATCCGGAATGCTGTTTGAGAAAGCGAAATTATACTTGGTGCCGCTGGCGATCTTCGTTACAAAAACACTTCCGTTATCTGTGCTTACATTAGTAGATCCACCGTCTTTATAAGATATACTCCCTTTATATGTTCCTGCAAAGAATTCATTGTTTACCGGGTCGTCATCCTTGCTGCACGACGAAAAAGATAATGCTGTAAATACCAGCATCATCATCACTCCTAAGATTTTAATTGCTTTTTTCATAATACTTAATGTTTGGTTAGGCTTGAAATGCCAAACACTATGCCATTAGGTGATAATTGAATTTTTTTAACGGGTTATTAGATAAAATTGTAAAAAATTAAGATTTATTAGCTAAATCATTCATTTTGAATCAGAAAGTCAATCCTGGTTTAATCGGAAGAAAAAAATATCCGTACCTTTGTATATCATAAACGGTTTCGGAAAACTCCCGAAATCGCTTTTGTCGTTTATATCATTACTATTTATGCAATTAAAATCCATCAACGAAAAGTTTCTTCCAGATCTGATGCAGAAAGAGTTCGGGAAAGAAATTTTCACTCAGTTAGAACACGGTCAGCATATTGCTGTGAAAGGAAGTGCGGGATCTTCAGTTTCTGTTTTTGTGGCTGAACTTTTTTTGGTTCAAAAGAAAAATATTCTTTATCTGGTAGATGATAAGGAAGATGCATTGTATGCTAATACAGAAATGGAAGACCTTCTTGGTAAGGATAAGGTGCTGTATTTTCCTGCTACCCATCTTGAACCTTATCAGGTGGAAAAAACACAAAATGCCAATCTGGTTTTAAGAACTGAAGTTTTAAATAAAATCAATTCCGGGAGATCTCCGAAAGTCATTGTAGCCTATGCCGGAGCTTTGTCTGAAAAAGTGCTGAAAAAAGAAGATTTTAAAGCCATTTCTCATCATATAAAAGTAGGAGATCAGCTTGATTTCGATTTTGTAGACGAACTGCTTACTCATTACCATTTTCAGCAGGCTGATTTTGTTTCAGAACCGGGAGAGTTTTCTGTAAGAGGGGGAATTGTAGATGTGTTTTCTTATTCATATGAAAAACCATATAGGATTACATTCTTTGGTAATGAAGTGGAAAGTATTAAAACTTTTGATATCGAAACTCAGCTTTCTGTAGATAAAGTAAAGGATTTTCAATTGGTTTCCAATATGAATTTTTCTGTTACAGGCAGCAGAGTGTCATTGCTGCAGCTATTGCCCAATGAAAGTTTTGTGGTTTCTAAAAATGGAGTGATAGGAATGCAGAAGATCAGGACGTTCTATGAAAAGTCCCTGGAAAAGTATGATACATTAAGTAAAGATATTGCCCACAGAACTCCTCAGGAACTTTTTATTTCTGATCAGGAGTTTTTATTTGATTATAAAAAATTCAAAACAGTTGACTTTGGTGGATCAGTGATTGAAGGATTGAAGGAGATTACTGAAGTCAAAATGGAGCAGCTTCCACAGCCGTCTTTTCATAAAAACTTTGAACTGCTGATTGAGGATATCGAAGAAAAGCAACATAGTGGGTTTGATACATGGATCTCCTTTTCAACAGAAAAACAGAAAGAAAGGCTGGAGTCTATCTTTGAAGAACTTGAACACGAACTTCCTTTTAAAAGCTTTAAATCTGAACTGCATGAAGGATTTGTAGATAATGGGCACAAGCTGCTTGTGTATACAGACCACCAGATATTTGACCGTTATCAGAGATATAAAGCCAAAAATACTTTTGCAAAATCAGAACAGCTTACTCTGAAAGACCTGATGTCTTTAAAGATTGGAGACTATATTGCCCATATTGATCATGGAATAGGAAAATTTATGGGGCTGGTAAAAGTGAATAATGATGGTAAGATTCAGGAATGTTTTAAGCTAACTTATAAAAACGGAGACTTATTATATGTAAGTATTCACTCTTTGCATAAGATTTCAAAATACAACGGACCGGATGGAAAAGAAATCGTTTTGAGCAAACTTGGTTCTCCAACCTGGAAATCATTGAAACAAAAAACGAAAGCGAAGGTAAAACAAATTGCTTTTGACCTTATTCAATTATATGCACAGCGAAAAACAGCAAAAGGTTTTGCTTATACACCGGATTCTTATCTTCAGAATGAACTGGAGGCAAGTTTTATCTATGAAGATACTCCGGATCAGGAAAAAGCAACAATAGATGTAAAGAAAGACATGGAAGCTGATACTGTTATGGACAGACTGGTTTGTGGTGATGTAGGTTTCGGTAAAACAGAAGTTGCAATTCGTGCGGCATTTAAGGCAGCAACAGACGGTAAACAGGTTGCGATTTTGGTTCCTACAACCATTCTTGCTTTTCAGCATTACAGAAGTTTTAAAGAAAGACTTAAGGATTTTCCTGTAAATGTTGACTATGTAAACCGATTCAGAACGGCGAAACAAAAATCAGAAACCTTAGATGCTTTAAAGAATGGAAAAGTGGATATTATCATTGGAACACATCAGTTGGTAGGTGGTTCCGTGAAGTTTAAAGATCTGGGTCTGCTGATTATTGATGAGGAGCATAAGTTTGGAGTTTCCGTAAAGGATAAATTGAAAACACTTAAAAATAATGTTGATACGCTTACGCTGACAGCTACTCCTATTCCGAGAACTTTACAGTTCTCATTAATGGCCGCAAGGGATTTATCCGTTATCAAAACACCACCGCCTAACAGGCAGCCTGTAGATACACAGTTAATTGGATTCAATGAAGAGATTCTTCGTGATGCCGTTTCTTATGAGCTTCAGAGAGATGGACAGGTTTATTTCATTAATAACAGGATTGAAAATCTGAAAGATATTGCCGGACTTATTCAGAGACTGGTTCCGGATGCAAGAGTGATTACAGGACATGGACAGATGGAAGGAAAGCAGCTTGAAAAGAATGTGCTTGATTTTATGGAAGGAAAATATGACGTCCTTGTTTCTACAACCATTGTAGAAAGTGGTGTGGATGTCCCAAATGCCAATACTATTTTCATCAATGATGCACAAAGATTTGGTATGGCAGATCTCCATCAGATGAGAGGAAGGGTAGGACGTAGCAACAGAAAGGCGTTTTGTTACCTGATTACCCCTCCTTATGATATGATGACTTCGGATGCCAGAAAGCGTCTGGAAGCCATTGAACAGTTTTCTGATCTTGGAAGCGGTTTCCAGATTGCAATGAAAGACCTTGAAATCCGTGGTGCCGGTGACCTTTTGGGTGCTGAGCAAAGCGGGTTTATCAATGAAATGGGGTTTGAAACGTATCAGAAACTAATGCAGGAAGCACTGGAAGAACTGAAAGATGATGCTGACTTTGAAAGTCTGTTTGAAAACGAGGAAGACAGACAAAAGCTTTTCAAATCTGTAAAAGATGTCAATATCGATACTGACCTTGAGCTGATGCTGCCTGATTTCTATATCTCCAATACCGAAGAAAGATTAATGCTATACCAGAAAATTGCAGAAATTAATAATGAAGTAGATCTTCATCAGTTTGAACTTGAGCTGATTGACCGTTTTGGAGCATTGCCGAAAGAAGCAGTCAATCTGTTGAAAAGCGTTTCTCTGAAATGGCTTGCTGCTGATATCGGTTTTGAGAAGATTGTTATGAAAAACGGAGTGTTCTTAGGGTACTTCCCGGGGAATCCTCAGGATAAATTCTACCAGACGGATAGATTCAGACATATTATTAATTATCTAACCCGAAATCCTGCCGAAGCCCAGCTTAAAGAAAAGTCCGGAAAAGAAGGTAATCAGCTGATGATGAGGAAAGAAAGGATAAAAAATGTAGATGAGGTCAATACATTACTGAAAGCTATTATTGAACATAATTAAATTATAGGTTTTGTTTTTTGTAAACAAATCTGTAAAAGGAGTAGAAAGCGTATAAAAATCTTAAATTTTTATACGCTTTTTTGTGATTGTTATCATGTTTTTGTTGAGTAATATTCCTTGAGAAGGGAATTAAGGCCTTTGTAAGGGGTTTAAAATCACTTTTTAATGATTAAAAATATTCTGTGGATTCCCGTACAGTAAGGGTTTGAGACGTTAATGGATTTTTTTTAAATGTAAAAAGTGGAGTTATGTAGAAATAATTCTACTTTTATGTGTGATTAATTCTATGTTGTAATGTGTTTATTTCTATAGGTTTATGGATATGTAACTGGAATTTTTAGGACTTCATTGTGTACCTTTGCAGTCCTTATTATGAAAAAAATTATATATTGCTGCGTGGCTGGACTTCTTTCATTCTATGCCAATGCACAGGTGGGAATAGGTACTACGAAACCTAAATCTGTTCTTGATGTGAATGGAAAAACCACCTTAAGAAAAGAACTTAGAGTAGGCGGGACTTCAACTCAGGCTGGAAATGCCGGGTTAAACGGCCAGGTTTTGGTTTCTCAGGGGGAGGGTTTGCCTCCCGTGTGGAAGTCTTTGAACATTTCCTTTATGGAAGAGGGACAGTATAAGTTGATCAACTCTTATCTGTCGTCAGATCAAGCTGGTATTATATCACTTACCAATGGTACTGCTGGTGATGGTATTTATAAAAACAGTGTTGGAGATAATATTACTGATGCAACAAAAGGAGTCTGGAAAAAGATTGATGGTCTTAAAAATACCTTTACCATCAAAAATGGTAAAAACAGACTTACCTATCAATTTCAGACAGGAGTTGAAATAAAAGCACCTACGTCTACTACAATAGAAAGTGTAAGATTTACCTGCGGTGTTTTCAGAAATGGAACGCTGGTAGCTGTACGCCCGGATAGAATTGCTTCCAACAACAACAGCGGAAAAAATGGTCTTCAGGACTATATCTTTACCCTTAATTATACCGAACAGAACGTTCCCGTTGGAGCGCATACGATTGAGATTGCATGCAGAAAAATTGATACTTCAAATTCTACATCACAATTTGCTATCGGACGTGATGTACAGGCTTCAAATGGAGCTTCCAGTGCATTTACTTTGGAATCTACAATGAAAATGGACGTTATTGAATACGTGAGCTATAAAACAAACTAATGATGAAAAAACTATTATCAACACTGTTTCTGACCATTGGGCTTTTGATTTCAGCTCAGGTAGGAATAAAAACAGAGGCTCCAAAAGCAAATCTTGATGTGAACGGAGATCTTAACTTCAGAAATAAAATTGCGGTCCTTAACGCTACAGATAACTCAATTTCTCAAGGAAATAACGACCAATTACTGGTTTCCCAGGGAGAAGGCTATGCCCCGATCTGGAAATCACTTCGTATTCCTGAATATGAGCCTAATAAATTTTATCTGATCTACAACAACTCTTTTTCAGATAAAGTAGGGATTTCATTTACTTCTTCTGATGATTCCTCAGTAAGTTTGGCCTCAAGAGGAGGGACTTTTACCAAAGGAAAAGAGATCAGCAGTCTTACTAATTTTAAAAAAATAAATAATCTTTCGCAGGTGATCAGTGTATTCAGTACTCAGAGCAAGGCTTATTTTCAATTTGAAACTGTTGTACAGGCAGACTTCGGAGCAGTAGGGTCTACAGATACTTCAATAGATTATGCCTGTGGTATTTTTGTAGACAACAAACTGGTGAATCTGAGACAGAGAAACTTAAAAGCAATCAGTACTTCATATCCTTTTCTTACCCATACTCAGATTGGTATTGTAGATAATCTTGCGAAAGGAGATCACACCGTAGATGTGGCCTGTACAAGATTGGGTTCTTATGGAGCAGCCAGCAATACCCTTACGATAGGTACTAATGTATATAGTAATATTAATGGCTTTATTTCACAGTCATCTCTTAAAGTAGATGTGTATGAAGTTCCAGAAGTGTTTAACACCATTATAAACTAAAGCGGATTATGAAAAAAATATTATTTGTAGCATCACTTCTGTTAGCTGTTGCAACTACTGCCCAAGTGGGTATTAACACTCCTAATCCGACTAATATGCTGGATATAAACGGAGACCTGAATGTTAGAAAAGAATTAAGAACAGGAGGTACAGATGTACTGAGAGGATCTGCCGGAACAGCAGGTGATATATTTCACAATAACGCAGAACTGATTACAAATGACTGGAAGGCGATAAAAATTGCAGATGGGCAGGGAAGTATGTCTGTTTTTTCAATTAATACCGTTGCTGATAAAACAGGAGTTACTTTTGTTGCACCAAACGGAGCTACTACTCCTTATAACGATGGTGATGCTTTAGCAGGGAACTGGACTGTGCTTCCCGGAGCAGTGGATACATTTTCTGTAACCAATATGGTGAATAAAGCTACATTTTCTTTTCAGACTACGGTTCAAAAAACAGGAACAAGTTCTGCGAGTTTTGCCTGCGGTATTTTTATAGATGACAAACTTAGAGCGGTAAGAACAGATGTTTTATTAGGAGATAGTGGTGCATACAAGATTTTTAATCTTAATGCTACTCTTGCAAATCTTACTCCTAAAAACCAATATAGTGTGAAAGTGGCCTGCATTAAAAGAGCGATCTCAGGAACAACTCTTGGAATAGGAAAAGCTGTTGATGCTACTTATCTTAACAGTGATATGTCACAATCCGTTTTGACAACATCTATCCTTCAGCCTTATTAATTTTTATGATAATACAATAATTAGAAATCTAAAAACGTTATGTTTTTAGATTTTTTTTGTTTATTAACTCTATTTCTTGTGAATTTGTCCATATAAATTGAAGTGTATTATCGAAAATTGAATTATATTTGGGCAAGCTAAAAAAATTCTATATGGTAAAAAACTATTTTTTTAAAATATTTGCCGGTATTGCTTTTCTTGGGCTTCTGACAGCATGTACTACTACTTCAGATCCCACAGAATCTATCCCGAACCCTGATGATGGACCGCCGCCTAAAAAGGTTTTAGCAAAGGTTAGTGCCAATAATATTTCTCAGGAAGAATATGTTACAGCAGCAGTGACCGGAGATCTACAGACTGCAGTCTCTAAAGATGAATCTGCTTCAGGTGCTTTTTATACAGGAACGATAACGTATACCAATAAAAATATTACTAAAATTAAATATGTAAGTTCAGCCGCATCAAGTCTTGCTTATGAATTTAATATTGTTCCTGATGCTACAGGTAAAAAGATTTACAATGCCACTTCTACTACAACGGGTGCCACTCCAGCAGCCTCTGTTATAAGTGACTATACTTTTACTTATAATCCAACTACCAATAAACTTACTAAGATTCTTGAGAAGAGAAAAGAAGGCGGAATCAGTGCTTATAACAAGTTTATAGACTATACATTTACGTATAACGGAGAAAATGTTATTCAGGTAGTTTGTTCCAAAGGAATATTGGATATCAATGGAGCCCCGAATATGGGTACAGCAGTGGTAAGCAAGTATAGCTTTCAGAACTATGACTCTCAGAAAAGCCCTTACTCTACACTTCCAACGGTGTATTTCATCACACGAAGTCTGATAAACCCGGCTCAATTCTATAAGACTTCTCCGAATAATCCTACTTCAATGTTCATAGAACTGCCGTCACCGACTGCTCCTGTTAATACAGCTCAGAGTTATTCTTATGATAATCAGGGGTATGTGGTGATTGAAAAAAATCAGAATGTTACTTTTACTTATAAAAATTTATAAGAGAAAGATAATTATTAATCTTACCAGAATATAACATAATCATATAATTTTTAGGTAAAAAAAAATTATATTTGTCAAAAAAATAATCAATTACAAGGAAATGAAGCAAATTTTCTATTTTATTTTACTAATCGCAGGGTTCTCCTCAATACATTCCTGCAAGGATATGCTGGATGAGGATGGAAATCCATTGTTAGATCTTAACAATACAGGAGGATTAAGCGGCCCCAGAGCATTATACAGAGAAATTACAGATAAAGATACTATCGCAGAATATCAGTATAGCGGACTTCTTGTGACCAAAGTAATCACAGACAGTGCCTCAATTACTAATATTATGTATAGTGGAGATAAAATCAGCCAGATTAATTTCAACGGCTTTTTGGATCTTGACGGAAACGGAAAACTGGATAAAGACAGTGTATCATACACTCAGTTATTCACTTACGGAAACAATAGCAAGCTACAATTGATTTCTGAAAACCGTGCTATCTTCAGAAGACCTCCGCCAGTACCACCGGCAACTACTCCGGGTCCGCAGACATTACTGAAAAAAGAGAAAAGCCTTTATACTATTAAATATAGTACAGCTACTGGGAAACTTGATTCTATCATCATGAAGAATGGTCCGGATGTAGCAGGAGTGCCACTTGCTTTCACAGATTACTCTAAAACAGCTTACACATATGTAGGAGACAATGTATCTAAAGTGGTAAGAAACTATGGAACAATGACTGGAGGTGCATTCGGTGCTGTTACAGGAAAGTACAGCTATGAATACTACGCTTATGACGATCAGGTGAGCCCGTTCACTTTGTTGCCACATGTATACAAGATTTCAAGACTATTATCTACAGTAATCAATGATAAAGAAAGTCTTATTTTATCTCCAAACAATCCTAAGAGATGGTCGGTGACAGATCTTTCGCCACCTATCCCAACTCCGATTGTAAAGAGTACCAATTACGTTTATGATCCTCAGACTTATATGACAAAAGGATATGGCGTTAATTACATCTACAAACCACAATAGAAGACTTTTTTAACAATATTCAAACTCAATCTTTCATAAGGTTGAGTTTTTTATTTTTTATCCCTTAATTTTGCAAAAAATTTCTGATGAAATATTTAATCGTTGGGCTTGGTAATAAAGGCTCAGAATATGAAAATACACGACATAATATAGGCTTTAAAGTAGCTGAAAAAATAGCGGAAACTCTTGAAGTACCATTCAATACCTCCAACTTTGGCTGGCTGGCAGAAGGAAAACATAAAGGCAGAAAAGTTTTTATCCTTAAACCTGATACTTATATGAATCTTTCCGGAAATGCTGTGAAATACTGGATGCAGAAAGAAAATATTCCTTTGGAGAATGTACTGATCGTTACAGATGATCTGGCTTTACCTTTCGGAACTTTAAGATTGAAAGGAAAAGGGTCTGATGCGGGCCATAATGGGCTTAAAAATATTAATGAAGTACTGCAGACTCAAAACTATGCAAGGCTGCGTTTCGGAATCTCTGCTGATTTTTCTGCAGGGCGGCAGGTAGATTATGTATTAGGAACCTGGAATGAAGAAGAATCAGAAAAGCTTACAGAAAGAATTGAAACTTTTTCCAAGGCGAGCCTTTCTTTCGTTTTTGCAGGCTTGAACAATACAATGTCTGCCTTTAATGGGAAATAGAAAACAGATAGCAGATTCCAGGTAACAGGAGAGTCTCACTTTTATTTGCCCGGATCTAAATCATGATAAAAAATAAATGCCATCGAATTTCGATGGCATTTTCTGTAAATTATAATTGAAATTTAATGAGTGTATCTTTTATAACCAACTTACTGCACCTGTTTCAACATCGTAATTGGCCCCAACAATTTTAATTTTACCTTCTGCTTCAAGGTTTTTAAGTGTTGAACTTTGTTTACGGATATCATCAATTGCATTTTTTACATTTTGTTGATTAAGCCTTTCCAGAAGCGAGCTGTTTTTTGATGAGCGTTCCTCATTCTCTTCGATAATATCATCGATGATAGGGTTGAAATGATTGATCAGGTGGTTAAGATTATCCATTCCCAATCCTTCAATTTGTGCTGCGTCAAGACCTCCTTTCAAGGCTCCGCATTTCGTGTGTCCTAAAACTACAATAAGTTTAGAGCCTGCAACGTTACAGCCAAATTCCATAGATCCAAGAATGTCCTGATTAACAAAATTACCGGCAATTCTGATACTGAAAACGTCTCCTAATCCCTGGTCAAAGATAAGCTCTGCAGAAGTGCGGCTGTCTATACAGCTTAAAACTACAGCGAACGGCCACTGCCCTTCACGGGTAGCATTCACCTGTTCAAGAAGGTCTCTGTTTGCCTTAAGGTTGTTTACAAATCTTTGATTTCCTTCTTTTAAGAATTCTAATGCTTTCTCTGGAGTGATTGTAGACTGGGTTTCGTATGTATGTGCTTTCATGTTATGTATTATTATCAAATTTAAAGTTAAAAAAATTAATTATAAATGGAGATTACATGGCTCTTTTGTGAGTAACCAGAATATGGGAGTCCTCACTTCTTTCGTAATCTCTGTATGAAGTTTTAAAGCCTAGAAGTTCGACGTTGATGTCCTGTTCCTTTGCGCGGATATTGGCAAAATCCTGAATCATTTCCAGTACATCTGTTGCAATGTAAGAAGTGCTTCTGGCATCAATGATGACTGTAGAACTTGGTTTTATATTTTTAAGTGTTTTTTTGATAGCTGCCTTATTTAAAAATGAAACTTCTTCAGCCAGTTTTATGTTAATTCCATCCGCATCATCCAGCCTTTCTCTGCTTAAATAATAAGCTCTTTTCATATTTCCCTGAAGAATATAGAAAACAGAGATGGTAAGACCGATTCCTACTCCTTTTAATAAATCTGTTGCTACAACAGCTACAACCGTTGCTACAAAAGGGATAAACTGGAATTTTCCTAAATGCCAGAAATGCTTGAATGTAGCTGGTTTTGCCAATTTATATCCTACTAAAATTAATACCGCAGCCAAAGTAGCTAATGGAATTAAATTTAAAATAACAGGAATAGAAAGTACACAGATCAATAAAAAGATCCCGTGAATAATAGCTGAAACTTTAGAAGTTGCTCCTGCATTAGCATTGGCAGAACTTCTTACCACAACAGACGTCATTGGAAGCCCGCCGATAAATGAGCTGATAAGGTTCCCGATTCCCTGAGCTTTAAGCTCAAGATTGGTATCCGTAATTCTTCTCTGTCTGTCTAATCGGTCTGACGCCTCAATACAAAGTAACGTTTCAATAGAGGCTACAATAGCAATAGTAGCACCTACGATCCATACTTTAGGATTGGTAAAACCATTAAAATCAGGAGTGGTAATCAGGTTCTTGAAATCATCAAAAGACTGCGGAACAGGTAAAGAAACCAAATGCTGGGTTTCAATAGCCAGAGAACTCCCGGACATTTTAAAGAGCTGATTCAACAGAATACTTACAATTACTGCAACCAAAGCTCCCGGAAGCATTTTCAGTCTTTTCAGAACGTGGATTTTATCCCATGCGATAAGAATAGCTACAGAAATCAAAGTGATAACGATAGCTCCCGGATGGATCGCTCCAAATAATTCTGTAAAATATCCGAAATTTAAGCCATTATCAAAGATAGATTCATGACCTTCATAATCTTTATCAAATCCTAAAGCATGCGGAATCTGTTTTAAAATAATAATGATTCCTATGGCGGCAAGCATTCCTTCAATCACGTTATTCGGGAAATAGTTGGAAATACTCCCGGCTCTTACAAATCCTAAAATCAATTGAATAAGTCCCGCAATAATCCCTGCACAAAGGAAAAGTTCAAATGCGCCAAGATCTGTTATAGCTGTTAAAACAATTGCCGTTAAACCCGCTGCAGGCCCGGAAACTGAAATATTAGAATTACTGATTGTTCCTACTACCAGGCCACCTACAATACCGGAAATAATACCGGATAATGGGGGAGCACCTGATGCTAAAGCAATTCCTAAACACAACGGAAGTGCTACTAAAAATACCACGAGTCCTGAAGGAAAATTCTCCTTGATTCCTCCTATTAATGATGTCTTTTTCATAATGTGAAGCTGTAAAGTATAACCGCCTTATTTGTTTTTAAATAAGTCAATTATAAGAGTTGAGAAAAAATAATTTTTAAAGTACATGGGTATCCGATATCAAAAAATGATATGGAAATAGTATCAAAAAAATCTAACTATAGGAGTTACGCTTCCGGAGGGGGAGAAAATATAGTAAGTAAGGGTGAAAGATGAAAAGAATCATCTATCAGCACAAAAGACATGCCCTGAGTGTCAGGTTCAGAAAACTTCAGATAGTCGAAAACATCTAAAGGTTTCGGAATCGTCTTTTCGTAAACAATAAATGAAGACGGGTGAGAATGTGGTTCTTCTTCGTTGATTATGATATTCGTTCTTGCAATATCCCAGCCCGCTACCGCAGCAATGCCTGGCAGCGCTGTAAAATTCAGAAAAAACGTTAATACAATAATACTCCAGAATTTCATTTTACATTCTTTTTAGAAAAACTACTTCGTCTTTCTGCTCATTACCCAATCTGAACTTGTAAGGTTGTAGATCTTTTGGATGTCTTTTAAAATTTTCTCAAAATCAATTTCCAAATCTATGATCTTACCTGTTCTAAGGTCAAATACCCAGCCGTGCACAATAGGTTGTTCTTCTAAAATATACCTTTCCTGTACGCAGGCCATTTTGATCACGTTGATGCACTGCTCCTGAACATTAAGTTCTACAAGTCTGTCATAACGCTTGTTTTCGTCTTCAATAGAATCCAGCTCTACCTGATGTAATCTGTAAACATCACGGATGTTTCTCAGCCAGGGATTCAATAATCCCAGATCCTGAGGAGTCATCGCTGCTTTTACACCACCACAGTTGTAATGTCCACATACAATAATGTGTTTTACTTTCAGATGTTCTACAGCATATTGAATAACTGCTGTGGAACTCATATCTAAAGTATTGACAACATTAGCAATGTTTCTGTGAACAAATACCTCACCCGGTTTTGCTCCCATCAATTCTTCTGCAGTAGCTCTACTATCTGAACATCCTATGTAAAGGAATTCCGGATGCTGAGTTTTTGCAAGTTCCTGAAAGAAGCTGGGATTTTCAGCTACTTTGGATTCTACCCATTTTTTGTTGTTTTCAAAAATAACCTCGTACGATTGTGACATAATTTTAAATTTTTAAAAGTTTATAATTATTTATTTCGTTTAAATTATTTCCAAAATCAATAGACTAAATCAATAATTGTGCAAAAATATACTTTTTGTTAAAAAGTCAATCACTTTTAACAAAGTTTAATATTAAAATATGCTTAAAATCATATCTAATATTCCGATATACTTTGCTTTACGGCCATTAGGCTCTATATGGTAATCCAAACGTTTAAAAAACATGATAAAATTACGAAGTATAAATTAAAATTTGAGATTTGTGAATTAAAATATTCTTAATTATTTATCCGTATTTTTTAATATGCTTGAGAAGAGTTGTTAAAAAACGATCACATTGTGTAAAAAATGAATAATTTAAAGGTTTGATAAATCTATTCACTGAATGTCTGATTCTGGATTACAATCTTTACCATCAATATTTTATCTGGCAGGAGTTTTTGCTGCTTGTTTCTCTTCTCTTCTGATTATAGGAAAGCGTAAAAAAATAATGGCAGATTATGTATTGGCTGCATGGTTTCTGATTATAGGGCTACATCTCATATTATTTATTCTGTTTTTTTCTGGTAACTATTTGAAATTTCCTTATTTCCTGGGATATGAAGTTATTTTTCCTTTTATTCACGGGCCAATGCTGTATTTGTATGTTCTGTGTGTTACAGGAAAAAATCCAGGTGTAAAGATATGGCTGCTGCATGGTATTCCTGTTCTGATGATCTGCCTGCTACTATCCCAGCTTTTGATGTTGTCTCCATGGGATAGACTTGCTGCTTATCAGAGCGGAAATAACAGGTATAAGTTATTGAGCAGGATCCTCAAATATCTTATGATCTTATCAGGAATAATATATGTTTCTTTAAGCCTTCTTGCTGTCAGAAGATATACAAAAGGTATATCCAACCAATATTCCAATACTGAGAAAATCAATCTGAACTGGCTGTATTATCTTATTGCAGGGATAGCTCTGATATGGATAGCCGTGATTATAAGAAATGATATTCTTATTTTTTCCTTAGTTGTTCTCTTTATTGTAGTGGCGGCTTACTTTGGAATCAGTCGTGTAGGGATTTTAGATATACCGGTTATTACTAATATACCGGATGAAAAAGAGACTGATAATGAAGTTGTTAAATATCAGAAAAATTCTCCTGGAGATGAGATTATACAATCTATTTATAAAAAACTTGTGTATAAAATGGTACAGGAAAAGCTATACAAAGACCCGGAACTTAATCTGAACGCTGTTGCCAGACTATTAGATGTTCATCCCAATCTTTTGTCTCAGGTTATTAATTCTATGGAGCATAAAAACTTTTATGATTATATCAACAGACAGCGTATTGAAGAATTTAAGCGTACTGTTGTGCTTCCGGAAAACCAAAAATACACGATTCTTTCATTAGCTTTTGATTGTGGGTTCAATTCCAAAACTTCTTTTAATAGAAATTTTAAAAATTATATGAATTGTTCACCAACGGAGTTTTTAAAAAGCCAAAGTATCCATATGGAATAACTTATTGCTGATATTTTGATGATTTCATGTCAAGCAGCTTATTATGAGTATTTTATAAATAGGTGCCGCCTTTCATTTTGGAACAGATGAAGCTTTTATAATCCTCATTTTTACAAAAAAATTTAATCAGATCTCTATGAAAAAATTACTGTTTGTAATCATGTGTGTGCTGGCATTACTAATTGGAGCTTATCCTCTTATTTATGCTTTTGTGGAACACAAACATACCTTTTTAGGTTCCAAATCTCCTGAAGTACTTTATAATATTATCTGGAAAACAGCTTTTTTTGCCCATATTATTTTCGGGGGGGTGGCTCTTTTTATAGGTTGGCGTCAGTTTGGTAGCTCATTCAGGAATAAATATATCAGGATTCATAGAAAAATCGGAAGTATCTACGTAATTTCAGTGGTTATAAGTTCTGTATCCGCTGTTTATATGGGTTTTTATGCTAATGGCGGACTGATTTCTGCAATGGGCTTTATTAGTTTGGGATGTATCTGGCTGATGACAACTCTTGCTGCGGTTGGGCAGATAAGAAAAGGGAATGTTGTAATGCATCAACAGTTCATGATTTACAGTTACGCCTGTACTTTTGCTGCGGTGACACTGAGATTGTGGTATCCTTTGCTGACAAATATAACCGGTGATCCTGACAATTCTTATATTGCCGTTGCATGGTTGTGCTGGGTCCCTAATCTATTGACTGCTTATTGTATCAATAAAAGAATAGCTGTAAGATAATTCTTCTTTCACAAGAGGGAATATTTACTCTGGCAGTTCTCCATATTCCATACTTTTCATCTCTAAATTTAAATATTTATTTCCTTCATTTTTATAATGCTGAGGTACCTCAAGGCCCATGTATTTCATAATCAGAGGATAGATGTAAGTCGTTTGGGTCTGCTTGGTTTCATGTCCTGTGATCCTATATGCTGCAGGAACCTGATCACCATACCATACAAAAAACGGAACCTGGGTAGATTCTTTAGAGTCTATATGCAGTAATTTGTCACCCTGTATTTTTAGTCCATGATCTGAAGCGTAGATGACTACAGAATTGGTGTTTTTCAAAGTGCGGAAAATATTATTAAAAACATAATCTGTATATTTTATGGAACTGTCATAGCAGTTTAGATTCTCAGAATTCCAGTTGGGAGGAAGTCTGTTGCATGGATTGGGGTGGCTTCCCATGATGTGGAGAACCACAAATTTATTTTCTTTTTTCTGAATGACCTTTTCCAGTTCAGGAACAATCACTTCATCATAGCCGTTTACCCATTTTTTATTTTTAGACATAGAAGCGATGGCTGTTATTCCTCTTGCGCTCGCCTGTGTGCTGAGCCAGAAAGAATTATATCCGGTTTGGTTGGCCAGATTGATGATGTTGTAGGATAGTTTGTCATAGCGGTATCTGAATTCATCCGGATGAATGCTGGACAGCATTAAAGGAACACTTAGGTTGGTAATTCCTGCAGGAGAAACAGCATTGTCGAAAATCATCATATTTTCGGCCTGCTCATCTGTAAAAGGAGTAGTTTTCTTGTTGTAGCCATATAATGACATATTTTGCTTTCTTTCAGACTCACCAATGATAAGAATTACGTTTTCTATTCCGGGCTGTATTTTTTTGATATTGAAAACCGGAACATTCTTTTTGATTGCGTTAATGTCTCTTTGTATATTCAAAGCGGTATTGAAATCGGATAAATGATAGTAAACATTCTTAATCATCTTACCACCTCCTTTATTGCTTACATAGGTATGTTTAAGGTGATACCCGAATGGTAAAATAAGCCACAGTAATGCAATGATGATAAATTTAGCATCAATCTTGACTATATTTTTCTTTAGGTAATTCACAGAGTACAGTACCATTCCCAGAAAAACGAAAAACAAAATACCAGGAAGAATAAACATATAAGACATACTCATTGCCTCATCAGGATTAGACTCAAGAATACTGATAGCCATTCCTACATTAAATCCGGAATGGTAGATAAGAAAACAGGATACTGATATCAGAAAGTTAATGCTTAATAGTAAACAGAGAATAACAGCAATTACAGACGTATACTTATTCTTAAAAAGAAGTGCATTGAATACAAGAAACGAACAAAACATAATTCCATACTCAAAAATATTTCGGATACTATCCAATTTTTCGGCCCCGAACAGATTATCAAAGATATAAGGGAATGAAACCAAAAAACCTGTTAGGTATATTATAATGAGAAGAATTGGAATTATTTTTTTGAGCATGGTTGTATATATGTTTTCAGGGCTGTTAAGATCATTTTTTAATAATCTTTCTTAAGGGTCTTCCGGATGAGAGTCTGCTGAATATCAGAGTCATGTGTTGCATGAGAAGAATTAATGTTAGATAATAATTCTTACGGTTTACAGATATTGTATCAACTCAAAAAAGAAACTTTTGAAAGATAAATTGCTACAGTTACATATGGAGAGTTATTTCTTTCCGTTTAAATTTTCAATGAGTGTAGAAAACGTAACTATAGAGCTGATATTGCAGATAAAGAATGGGAATAATGAGGGTGTGTTTCTTTCATCAAAAAAATATTTTTTTAAATTAGTAATAAGCCAGGGTTGTGTTTTTAATATTAAGCGATTTTTTTCAGAACAAGTAACATTGAAGAATTGATTCCATCCAGATTTTAAAGCCGGACAATCATATCGTTATTTCATAACTAAACAATGCCTTTTTTACAAATGTACACGAAATTACCGATAAATGCAAGTAGAATTTTTACTATAAGTGGCTGGAATTACTGCACTTTACGGTTGATATAATCCATTGTGGCATTAGGGGTAGGGATGATTTTTGCAGGGTTTCCTATAACAACAGAATTGGGAGGAACATCAAAGTTGACATAAGAATTAGGAACTATCAACACATTATTCCCAATAGTAATAGCCCCTACAATAACGGCATTGGTGCCTATCCATACTTCATCACCTATAATTGGGGAACCTTCATTTTTTCCACGGTTTTGCTGGCCGATGGTGACTCCCTGTGCGATATTACAGTTTTTTCCAATAACTGTTTTCGGGTTGATGACAAGACTTCCCCAGTGGCCCAGATAAAAACCTTCGCCGATCTGAGTTTCAGGATAAATCTGAAATCCGTATTTGATCTGATAATGTCTTAATACAATTCTCCAGAAAATATTCAAAAGAGGATTCTCCTGATATTTCTGAGCCTTTCTCAAAATGTACACAAAATGGAGATTGGGATTAATACATTTTTTCCAGATCTGAAATGTTGAAAGCCACTTTCCGCTTTCCCGGTAAAAGTCTTTTTGAATGATAGAATAATCAGCCATTGTCAATGTTTTTATACTTCATCAATTATTTTCTGAAGGTGTTCCACGGATTTTTCCAGCACAAACGGCAGTTCTGTTGCTGAGATCTGTTTTTTATATTCTTCAGTTATATTTTTATCGGTAAGAAACTTTTTCATTCCTTCATATATTCCCTCCTCGGAATTTGGGGTGATATTGCCCAGTTTTCCATCCTGCAGAAGATCTCTGATACCGGAAATATCCGTTGCAGAAATAGGTTTGTTGAGGATAAGCGCTTCGGCAATGATCGTAGGGAATCCCTCATGTCGGGAAGACATGATATAGAAATCCGCTTTTTTCATATACGGGTACGGATTACTGCTGAAACCGAGCATTTTTGCAGTATCCTGAAGCCCCAGTGTATTGAGCTGATCCTGAGTTTTGTCAAAATCATAGCCGTCACCAATGATCAGAAGCTGATGTTTCAATCCTTCATCGATCAGTTTTTTATGAACGTTCAGCAATCTGTCATACCCTTTCTGAGGATATACCGTTCCCACCGTTACAAAAGTAGGAAGGTCACTGTTGAAAGGATAATCATTGACTTCAATATCGGCCTTTCTTAATGTGTCATTCTTGTCTATTGGATTAAAAATCTTGATTACAGAAGCCTTTTCAGCCTCATTTTTAGCCAGATTGTGCATTCCCTCCTGAAGTTTGTTAGAGATCACAAGAATTCTGTCAAACTTAAAAAACTGTCTGATGACTTCCGGAGTGTATTCTTTTAAATTGAAAATATCATTCTGTACCCAGATAATCTTTTTGGAATCTTTTTGAGGGCTGGACAGTATTTCCTGATGCATTGCATGAATAGCTGCAATCTCTACATCATATTTTTTATTTTTTAAAACAAATTTATAAAGAAGAGAAGGGAACCAGAGAAACATTTTCTGATAAAGAACCCTGTAAGCTTTCACAGGAATATCCTGCGGCCTGTTGGTCGTTATCATTTCTCCTTTTGTCAGATAGTATAAAGTTACCCACGACGGAACTTCTTTAATGTATAATCCTGAATATAGGTTCACCAGAAGATCTACTTCATATTTATCAGAAGGAAGGTTTTTCAAAAAGTTGATTAATACTTTTTCTGCACCACCATGACGTAATGAACCTATACGAATGAGGAGTTTTTTCTTTTTCAATTTGTTTATTTTATGATTTTACAAGATTAAATTTATTTAATTTTTCTTGCTTTTTTATACTTGTGGGGAAGATTTTCTTTGATATAGGCATCCAGCTTTTTTCTGTCTTTCTCCAGTTCACGGGGATATTCCGGATTGTTTTTAAGGACAATATCACCATAATCTTCAATAGTGCACAAGAATTGAGCCGGGTTTCCAATAAAGACTGTATTGTCAGGCATAGATTGTGACAATACAGAGTTGGCTCCCAGAATACAGTTGTTTCCAATCTGTACATCCTGCATGATTACAGCATTGAGGCCAATTGTACAATTGTTTCCAATCTTTATTCTTCCAAGAATTCTGGCATCTTCATACCCGGGAAGTTTTCTCAGCAGGGTAGTGGTTCCGCCGTGATTTACAAACCTTACGTCTCCGGCAATATTCACATTGTCACCAATTTCGATAAGGTAAGGTTCTGTTCCAAAATACACTTTATCAGGCATATTGAAGTTTTTTCCTACCTTCATACCCCTATATTTAGCCACTTCAAGACTGCCTCTATTCAAAAAAGAATGATAGAGAGCATCTATTTTTAATAGGATTCTGAATATAAAAATCATCACAAGTGTAAATTTGTTTTCGTTACTTTTGCAAAGAAAGAGAATTTATTAATATGATAAAAATTTCAAAAATAGAATATTATCTGCCTCAGCAGGTGTTAACTAACGAAGATCTTGAAAAACTCTTCCCCGAATGGAGTTCCGAACGCATCAAAGAGAAAGTAGGTATTTCTCAACGTCATATTTCTTCAGACAACGAAACGGTGCTGGATATGGCTGTACAATCTTCAGAAAAAATTTTCAAAACCTATGACCGGGATAAAGTAGATTTTATTTTGTTCTGTACCCAAAGTCCGGAATATTTTTTGCCTACAACGGCCTGTATTTTGCAGGACAGACTTGGGCTTAGAAAAAATATCGGAGCTATAGATTTCAATCTTGGCTGTTCAGGATTTGTGTATGGACTGGCTTTTGCGAAAGGATTGATTGCTGCAGGAATTGCAAAGAGCATTCTTTTGGTTACTTCAGAAACGTACACCAAACATATTCATGCTGATGATAAAGGGAACCGAAGTATATTCGGAGATGCTTCAGCTTCAGCAATTGTTGAAAAAGCAGAAAACAATGATTACCAGTTCTGTCTGGGGACAGACGGAAGCGGTGCAGAAAACCTAATCGTGAAGAAAGGTGCTTTCAAAAAAGACTTTGAACTGAACCCCGAACATGAATTCAGCCCTGAAAATATTTATATGAATGGTCCTGAGATTTTTAATTTTACGATTGAAAATATCCCCGGATTGGTAAAAGAAACCCTTGAAGTAAACGGAATGACTATGGATGATATTGATCATTTTGTTTTTCACCAGGCCAATTCTTTTATGCTGAATTATTTAAGAAAGAAAACAAAAATACCGGCAGAAAAGTTCTATATTGATATGGAAAACACCGGAAACACTGTTTCTGCAACCATTCCTATTGCCCTTAAAAATATGATGGATAAAGGAATGCTGAAGGAAGGAGATAAAGTTTTAATGGCAGGCTTCGGAGTAGGATATTCATGGGGAGCTACCATTATGGAGATTTAAGATAATAAACATTTAAAATTATAGAATATGAAAACATCCGTTTTTTTAGAAAAATTACAGGAAGAATTAGAGGAAGATGAAACATTGACCACTGAAACGAATTTAAAATCTTTAGAAAGCTACGACTCTATCAGCTTGCTTTCTGTTATTGCGTTTGTAGATGAAAATTTCAGCAAGAAAATTGATACCAAACACTTTAAAGATATCGAAACCGTTTCAGATCTGATGAATGTTATAGGAAAAGAAAATTTTGAAGATTAATGGATGCTTTCTCATTAAAAAATAAAATTATTCTCATTACAGGCGCTTCTTCCGGGATCGGGAGAAGCTGCTCTGTAGAATGCAGCAAAAGCGGTGCGGATCTGATTCTTGTGGGAAGAAACCAGGAAGAACTGATGAAAACCGTTTCTCTGCTGAATCCTGAAACAAAAGTTGAGATTATTGCCGAAGATATTACCCAATCTGACAACCTTGAAGGAATTATTGCAGACAAAGTTTCAGTGTTAGGCAAGATTTCAGGATTTATACACTGTGCCGGTATCGAAAAAACATTACCGTTAAAAAAACATAATCCTCAGCTGTACCAGGATATATTTGCAGTGAATGTGATTGCCGGACTTGAAATTGCCAAAATCCTGTCTTTGAAAAAATATAAAGACGAGACATCCAGTTTTGTATTTATTTCTTCCGTTGCGGGAATGGTGGGAGAGGCTGGAAAAGCGGCTTATTCTGCCAGCAAAGGAGCAGTCATTTCAGGTGCCCGTTCATTGGCAATGGAACTTTCCAGAAGTAATATCCGTGTCAATAGCGTAAGCCCCGCGATGGTGAATACCCCGATTCTGGAAAAAATGTTTGAAGATATTGGTGAAGAAGCTTCCTCAGAAATCATAAAAAAGCATCCGCTGGGAATAGGTGATCCTAAAGATGTAGCGAATGCTTGTATTTTTCTATTGTCTGATGCTTCAAGATGGGTCACAGGAACCAATCTTGTCATTGACGGAGGATACTCCGCACAGTAACTTATTTTTTGTACAGCGTCTCTATAATATTTTCTACACTGTCAAATATTTCCTTATTGTCGAACTGACTTTCAATATTTTTAAGATTTTCTCTGATATGAAGAACAAGGCTGGGATCGGTAAAGAATGTCTTCATTGCTGAATACATTTCATCAATCTCATAACTGATGAGGTATCCCGTTTCCCGGTCTTTGATCATCAGACCTACGTCACCTACATTGGTGGCAATAATAGGTTTCTGAAGAATTAATGCTTCAGCAATCACCAATGGCCATGCTTCAGATTCTGAGGGAAGGATGAAATAATCGGCCTTTTTGATGTATGGATAAGGATTCATCTGATTTCCAGCTAAAATAAACGTATTTTCAACATTATTTTTTGCGACCTGAGCCTTAAGGTTCTTCATTTCGTCACCATCACCAATGACAATGATGCTGTGCTGAAATCCTTCGTTGATAAGCCTTGTATGTGCTTCAATAAGCTTATGGTATCCTTTTCTTGAATGAAGTCTTCCTATAGACGCAAAAACAGGTCCTTCAGGAAAATTGTCGAGCTTTTCTTCTGCCTTTCGCTTGATTTCTTCAATAGGAATAGGATTGATAATAACGCTCTCAGAGGGATAATTGAGATCCGGATAATACTGATGCATCATATCCTTTATTTTGTGAGAACAATACACCATATGATCAAACTGAGGAAAACTCTTTAAAATATCCGGAACCAAAGGCTGAAATTTAGGGACATTGATTTCAGAGTGAAACCATCCGATTTTTTTTGAATTTTTATGGGTAGAGCTAAGAATAGCATCATAATCCCTATAATCCATCCCGATTTCTATATCAAAAGTATCATTGATAAGCCGGTCTGCAATGGCTGGGTTGTTTTTCAGCTTACGAAGCTTTATCCTTCTCTTGACAAGCTGAAGTTTTTGAAGCAGAGCATTGTCAGAAAAGTCTTCTTTTCCATCGGTAAGATATATTTTTCTGATATGTTTCGGAAGTTCATCACGCAGCTTGCCCTGATTTAGGGTAAGACATACCGTCATTTCAAATTTGTCAGGATTCAGGTTGTTGAGAAGTCCCAACAATACTTTTTCTACGCCACCCATTTCCATGGAGCGGTGTCTGAACAAAATTTTTATTTTTTTTTCTAGCATTATCCGAAGATTGATTGTAAAGTAATTTTTATTTTTTTCTTGATACGGAAAGGAATCTTGTGCTGATATTGTAACAGACTGAATATTTCATCCGCACCCGTATAATGATCAGGAACTTTTTGGCCGTTGATGGTTGCAAGCCCTCTGCGTTTCATTGTATTGAAAATCACCTGTGCAAAATACTCGTGGGATTTCTTTTTATTGTCATTCTGGGAGATTCCACCTTGATGAGTTCTGTAAAGATAATTGGTATCATTAATGAACTGAACTTTTCCTTTTTCATACATTTTAAGGTAGAGATCCTGATCTTCCCCGATTTTCAAATCCGGATTCATTTTTTCTGTCTGCTCATAGACTGCCTTTCTGAAGGTTACAAAATGAGCAATCTGAATCGGGAAATTAAAAAAATAAGGATCACCATTCGGTACCTGCATGGCAGATCTGAACGGAGAAATAGGTTTCAGGTTCTGGTCACACGTCATAAACCTGGAATAGGTAAGGACCGTGTTTTTTTTAGTCTGAAAGATCTCCATACACTTTTGAATAGCTGTTGGGTTTATAGCATCATCAGGATCCAAAAATCCACAGATTTCCCCTTCTGCCAGTTCAATAAGTTTACTTTTCGTTACGCCTACACCGGAATTTTTTTCATTTTCAAAAAACCTGAACCTTTTATCATTTGAAATCATTTCCCGGATCATTGTCTTTTCGCTTTCAGCGGAGGCATCATCCAGAATAACCGCTTCCCAGTTTGTATACGTCTGCTGAAGGATACTTTCAAAACAGTCTTTGAAAAAATGCGCATTGTTATAATGGGCAATAAGGATAGAAAACTTCATTAATGGTCCTTAAATATTAATTCCTGATGATTGATGACGGTTGTATTGGAAGGAACATCTTTGTAAATGGTACATCCTGCTCCAATAATACAGTTATCTCCGATAGTAACTCCTTTTAAAACGGTAACATTACTTCCGAGCCAGCAATTGCTTCCGATTCTGATGGGAGCTGTGGTAAACTCGGCGTGAGACAGTTTAAAATCCGGATGAGTCTGATAGGCATGATTGTGGTCATACAGCTTTACATTTTCTCCGAATAATGTATTATCACCTATTGAAATACTGTCCAGACAGTTGATGGAACAGAAGTTATTCATGAAAAAGTTGTTTCCGATTTCTAAAGTGGCATTCTGCTGCACAAGAACGTGTACATAATTTCTGAAACTGACCGCGTGGCCAATCGTCACTTTCTTTACATTTTCATGCAGAATAAAATGATCACTGATCCCAAGTTTTATCCCCTTGAAAGAAACATGAGGGTGTTTTTTGAGAAGCGAAATCTGGCTTTTCCGTTGAAGTTTTGCTAAAATTTCATAAAGCATACCTGAATTTATTTTCACATTTGTAGCCTACAAATATAATTTGTTTTACATAATTATAATAATAAATCTTATTTTTGTGCCTTAAAATTAATACTTTATATTAAATAAATACAGCTCTCAGCGTAGAGTCTGCCGTGTTTTGATAAAGTAAAGCATTTTGCGATTCCGTGAAGATAAGTCAGATTACATTTACCAGGTTTGTTGCCGCTATGGCAATCGTGATTTCCCATTTCAATAAAGATCTGTTTTTATATAAGATAGATTATATTTCCAATCTTTTTCTGAGAGCGAATGTAGGGGTAAGCTATTTCTTTATTCTCTCAGGGTTTATCATGATCATTGCTTACCATAAGAAGGATAAGATTGATTATCTGGAGTTTTATAAAAACAGGTTTGCCAGAATTTATCCGCTTTATATGCTTGGGCTTCTGCTGTATTTCATGACGAGATACGAAATGTTTGACTGGTATAAGCTGGTTTTATACGGATTGGGCATTCAGAGCTGGATACCGGGAGAAGCCATGATTCTGAACTTTCCGGGATGGTCTATCTCTGTAGAGTTTTTCTTTTACCTGCTTTTTCCGTTTTTATATAATTATTTTTACGCAAAGAAAAATAAAATGATCTGGGTATTTGCCATTGGACTCTGGTTGATTACTCAGGTGTTTTCTAATCTGTATCCTGTATATGGAGCGTATGAAGGGCCACACACGAAAAGCCATGAGTTTCTTTATTATTTCCCTTTCTGGCATCTTAATGAATTTCTGATCGGAAATCTGGCAGGAATATTTTTTGTAAGAAATTACAAGCAAAAAAACTATGACCGTCAGGCGATCGCAGTCTTTTTACTGATCCTTGTATCTCTGATGTTTGTTCCGCTTTTTTACCACAACGGATTGATGGCTTTACTTTTTGTCCCTGCAATTCTTTTGATTTCGGCTAATAACGGAAAAGTAAGTAAGCTCTTTTCATTGAAACCTCTGGAATATCTTGGAGAAATAAGTTATGGGATATACATCACTCATATCCCTGTTCTTTACCTGGTACGAGAGTTTTTAAAATGGCAGGAATACACGTTCAGTATTGATATTGTATTTGTGATTTACATTATTGTTATGCTGCTCAGCTCAGCAGTTTTTTATCAATTTATTGAAAAGCCAATGCGTGATCTTTTAAGGAAGATACATTTTACCAAACAATAAAATTAAAGTATTACTTCAAAACTAAATATTTAGTTTAATTCTGCAATCAGAACAAATCGTTTCTGAAATTAATATTATACAGTCCCGAACGTATACTTTTATAGTCTGTAAACAAATACTTTGTAATCATTCCCCATTTTTTGAGCAGAGGAGCATTGGCGATCTGGAAACTTCTGTATACTCTTTTGATATGAAGCTTAACATCATCGGGGATGGTATTTTCAGTCTCTGCCCAATGATTGACTTCTTTCCACAAAACAACTCTTGTTGAAGCCGGCTTAACTTCTCTGGAATCTATTTTAGTAATTCTGTTATTCTCATGAACTCCTCTTACGGCTACTGCCTTATCAAGAATTCCCGGATATAAATTCAGATAGTAGGAGAGTCTGAATAAAAATTCAGTATCCTGATGAAGCTTTAAATGTGTTTTAAAGAAATATTCCATGTTTTTCAGAGAACTTTTTCGGATCGTCAATGCATCAATGCTGAAAAGTCCGAAAGTTCCTATCATGTTAAGCTGTCCCGGAAATACGTCTTTTGGAGGATGTTTCTTGTAAACCGTAGTCAGGCGGTCTCCGAAGACCTTATAATATTGTTCTTTTGCTTTCTCCGAATAATAATGAACCCCGATGGCACCATAAACTCCTTCTACATCTTTATTGACAAACAGTTCTTTTTCTGCATCAAAACGGTTGGGAAGGTAGTAATCATCTGCATCCAGGAAAGCAATAAAATCTCCTTCCGCTTTTTCCAGCCCTAAATTTCTGCTGGCACCTGCTCCATGATTGCCTTTATCAGGATGCTGAAAAAGCTTTACCCTATCATGTTTTTCAGCAAGTTCCTTACAGACCTGCAATGCATTATCCGGAGACTTGTCCTCTACCAATACTACTTCATACACTTCTTCAAACTGAAGAGCTGAATCTACGGCCTGCGAAACATATTTTTCGGCATTGTAAACGGGAATAATTACTGAAATTTTCATTTGTATCGGATTATGCTTTTAATTTAATTTTTAAATAATTGGTTACTCTTTTCTCAACAAAATAATACAGAAGTGATGCCACTATAATGACCATAGCAATCTTAAACAGGAAAAAGGGAAAGCTGAGATAGCCTTCAACTTTAAATCTTTTTAAAGCAATTTCTACAAAAGGATGTGACAGGTAAAGCGAATAGGAAATATCTCCCAGAAAAATTAAGGCCTTGTTTCCTTTAAACTGAAATACATAATCAAAGGTTAAGAAAGAAAACACAAACAGAGAGATGATAGCCAGCTTTATCAAATCATTATCTGTAGGGATAATGCTAAGCAGTACCAATATAAATAATATGATTCCTGCTACAGAAAGCAATCCCGCCCAGATCTTTGGAATTGTAAATCTGTTCAGTAAAAGTGAAAAAAGAATTCCCACAACAAAATAGAGGTTAAGAGAATGACTTACCATCCTTAAATACGGATTTTCAAAATGGATAAAATATCCCAGGATTGATGTTAGGATGAAAAAACCTGCAATGAAGTAATACCTTTTTTCTTTAAAAAATAATGAGAGACCGAATATGAGATAAAAGAACATCTCAAAATTTAAGGACCAGCCTAAGAAAAGGACCGGAAATTCTTTCTTGGTGGGAAGGAATAATAATGAATGGATAAGCTCATAAAGCCCTGCACCATGAAAATAGAGGAGAAAACTCCCTCCGGGTATCATCGCAGTGAAAGTCAGAAGATAATACAGCGGAACAATTCTGATTACTCTTCTTTTGTAAAATAAAGTAATCTGCTGAAAAGAATCTTTACTGAAATTTATTTTTTGAGTGGTGAAAGCCATGATAAACCCACTGATAATAAAAAATACGGGAACTCCGATACTCCCTTTTTTAAAGAGAATATCGCCAAGATTCAGCCCAGGCAGATTTATTGTTTCACGGAAATGAAAGCAGCATACCAATAAGGCTGAAATCCCTCTTAATATCTGGAGGTTGTTAAGCTTCATGACTGGAAGAATCTTATTTCTTAAATATCTTTTTCAAAATAAGACCCATTACAAACGGTACTCTGGCAATATTATGCTGAAGTGTCTTGAACCCGTCTATTGTAAATTTGGTGTCTTCTGTCATTCCGTATTCAGAAAAATCTACTTCAGGAACGGCTTTATGTTTAAAGGTAACGTTCATTAAGTTGTACTGATGGATCACCTGGATGTACATCTCCTTACTGTCTTCCACAGAAAAATTCGGGTAATGACGATAGCTGTTGTGCGCTCTTTCCTTCAGCATTGTTTTGAAGTTGTCTACACTTTCCGCTAAGCTTACAAACGGGTTTACTACAGCGTTATACACATTCACTACCGCTTTACGGTCCGGAAGCATGGTAAGCTGGTATCCTCTTCTTAAATCTATGACCAGGTCATGAACCGGTTTGAAATGCTCCTGAACGGTTTTTATATAGTCCTGATGAAGCATGTCATCATTATCCAGTTCGCTGGTGATCACAAATTTTGTGTCAGGGGTAAAATATTGAGGGATTATTTCCACAGCTTTCGTTTTCATAACATCAAAATCTTCCACAAATACCGCTTTGAAAGTTGGGTATTCTGTTTCAATTTCTTTGATGATTTTTCTAAACTTATCAGATGTATTGGTATCGAAAAAAGTAAGCCAGACGTAGTTTTGGTTGGTCTGATTTTTATAAGAAGGAAGCACGTAAGTTCTGAATAGCTTGAACCGGTCATCCAGCCATTCTTCAGTAAGCGGTTTATATCCTGAACGTGTTTCGTTCCAGCCTTTTGTAGGAACATTGAATCTTGTCATGATTACGTGTACAAATTGACTCATCTAAATAAATTTATTTTTAAGTTATATAATTTACAGGGTTTCTGCTGTATATCTGTCTGGCAGCACCCAACTCATTTGTGTAGTTTTTATGGAAATATAGTTGTCTGAAGTACATTGAACTTCAAGTTTAGCCATCTACTTTTTTTCTAAAAAGCTTGTAATAAAACCTTTTGAAAGAAAGATATTTTGCAACTACGGCCAGGGGAATCATTTTCTGAAATTCGCGTCTTTGCTGTATAAGTTGGGTAGTACGAACGTCTATGATATGGTAGGCCAGTTTGTCATGTACCTCTTCCCCGTATAGTTTTTTTAAGGTTGGTAAAATTTTAAGACGCTGCTTCATGATTTTGATCGGATCAGCAGACATATTATCGTTGACGTCTTTCCGGTAATGGGCAAGAGCTTCATTAATCAAAAGGGCATCAGGATGATCTTTGGTGATATAAATCCACATTACCCAGTCTTCACAGCTGGTAAGGGTAGTGTCAAAAAGAAAACCTTCCAGAAGTTTTTTATGGATTAAAGCGCAGTGTATCGGGATGGAAAATTTAAGATCCCAATCGTATACAATTCCTTCAAAGGTTACGAAATTTTGCTCAACATTTTTATAGCCCGGAAGATGGGTTTGATTTCTGTAGATGGTATACTGGCTTACAATCAACGGATATTCTTTGTCTCCGGAAAGGCTTTTTGAAAACTTTTCACGGTGTATCAGATCATCGGAATCCAAAAACTGTATATAATCTCCGGTAACGATTTCCAGTGCTGCATTTCTTGCAGAAGACAGACCACCATTTTCTTTATAAAGATATTTAAAACGGCTGTCTTTTTTTACCCATTTATCAGCTACTTCATCTGTATTATCGGGTGATCCGTCATTGACAATGATACATTCCCAGTTTTCATAGGTCTGATCCAGTATAGACTGCAGACATTCATCTAAAAACTGAGCCTGTTTGTAGCAGGGGACAATTACGGATATTTTGGGATTCATTTTCATTTTTTATTCAATAGGTTTTAATGTGTTTTTTATTCTTCAGTGGCTTATTTTCTCGACCTTAAATCTCTGAAGTTTCCTGGTCGAAGGTACAAAATTATTTTTTCCGGTACAGAATGGTATCTTTTGGGGAGTTGCCATGTTTTGTCCTTTATAGATATGATGAATAGAGCTTCTTCAGGTATTCATCAGGAGACAGACCCGCAAAAAAATCTTCTGTAAGACTGTTGAATTCTATATTATAAAAGGAACCTTCGTTCACTGTTTCATAATCTGCATTTTTGGCAAGATGATTCTCCAGCTGAGATAAGATTTCCGGTAATGAATACTGATAAGGATAAGCCAGATTTACAATCTCGTTGTTGAGGTTTTGCATATACTTTCCAACAAATGATGCAATATCATCTGTACCAATCAGGATTCTTCTTGCATTGCTGTGAATTGTGAGCTTATTTTCAGATAATATTGAGTTTTTAAGAAAGTTGATCAGTGTATTGGGGTTTCCTCCACGGCCTACAGCATTTCCTACTCTGAAAATAATAAAGCTTGAACAATGCTCAGCAATTATTTTTTCGATCGTCATTTTATGAAGGACATATGGGCTGTCGGTTTTGGTGGGATCATAAATACTGCATGTTGAAAAATAGATCAGCTTTTTATCGGGATGCTGGCTGATAACTGATTTCAGCAGGGATATTTCTCTTTCAAATTCCGCAGGATTCTTTTCCAGCGAATTGGAAACTCCTGATGCAAAAAAAATAACATCCTCCTTATCATAAAGTCTTACGGCGTTTGCCAGAATTCCACTACCAATTATCATATGCTTCTTTTCTCATTAAGATGTTAGTTTTTAAATCTTTTAAGGGCTTCAATAGATTTAAAGTTTTTTAAAGATTTTAAAAAGTCCAAGTGTATTTCCCAGTTTTGCCCATCTTGAATTTTTTACATGATTCAATTGGTTGAGTGCCTGCTCATATTTCTTTTTCGGGACATAACTCTGAAGAAAAAGGTCCTCCACACTGATGTTTCTCCTTTCTGCCATTTTGATCAGGGCAACCCAGTGCCAGAACAATGCTTTTTCTGCATTTTTCGTAGTAGAGATCCCACTGTCATGGATTCTGTATAAATATAAATCTTCATCAATATATTTTACAGGAGCAACCTCGCACATTTTCATGTACCAGTCTTTATCTTCAGCAATTTTTAAGAAAGGATCAATACCGGATGTTTTCTCGTAAATCTTTTTCTTAAAGGTGACAAAATGTGAAATCTCAGCATTGAAATTATAATAAGCCTGATCCAGCGCTGTGATTTGTTTTGCTTTGTGTACAGACAGAGGAGTAAGATTCTCATCACAACGTACAAAATTGGAGTAAACCAAACCTGCTTCCGGATATTCAGTATGTGTTTTTAAAACAATTTCCAAAGCATGAGGAGCCAAAGCATCATCAGGATCTAAAAAACCGCATATTTCTGACTGTGCAAGTTCTATTAATCTCCTTTTTGTATATCCGATTCCTCTGTTTTGGTCATTCTGATGTATTTTAAACCGGGAATCATCACCAATGATTTTTTTTATAACTTCAAGAGAGTCATCAGTAGAGCCGTCATCCAGAATTACTGCTTCCCAATCCGTTTCAGTCTGCGCAACTAAGCTTTGACAGCATTTTTCAAAAAAATGGCCATTGTTATAATTGGCAATAAGTATACTGAATTTACTCATTTCGACTGTGTTTATTCAAGATTTTCTTTAATGCATTCAGATACCCGAAACCATTTTTTCTATCCGGTTCCAGAATATTTCCTTCTGCCCATTCATTCCAGGATTTAACAATTAAAAACTGTTCCGGGTAGTCTTTTTTCTCTTCAAGATATTTAGCCGCTTTTTCAACCTGCTGTTCAAATATTTCCGGAGAATTGTTAGCCAATATGATGCCTCTGTAGCCGCTTCTTGGAGTATTGTCCCAATTAGGCAGGATACATGGATAGGTAGGAACGTTGCTTTCTTCAAACTTTAAGTCATTCACTACCGCCTGGGCATCCTGAATTCTGACTTTGGGCTGTTCTTTTTTCTTAATTCCGATTAATCCCTTGATTCTGTTTTTATAATATTGAGAATGGGAGATATATTCTTTTTTGTCAATATGAGGGAGCCATGCTTTCTGAAAAGCATTGGAAATCTTACTGTCGTACCCCATAGATTTAAAGTCAAAATCATCACGAAGCTTATTGGATGCCATGACGTATAAGCCATCAAATCCGTTTTCTTTTGCAAGCTCTCTGAATTTAGAAATATAGTGAGGATCTCCATCATTCAAATGGTTGGGATCATAGATAATGAGAAGAGGTTTGTTATCCACTTTTATATACCTGTCATCCTTGAAGAAAGGAAGAAGATATTCAAAATGAGCAATTAAATCCTGCTCATTAGGGTAAACCTGCTGCGCCAGAATTTTTTCTGATAATCCGTGCCATATGCCAGACCATGTTTCATTGGCCCAGCAGAAGCAAAATGGAAAATCCGGTTTCCCTGATTTCAGAACATCATTGGCAACACGTTCCAACAACTGTTTGCCATTACCAAACCAGTAATGATAATAGATAAATCCGTGTACTCCATAGTCTTTAGCCATCTGAGCCTGCTGTTCTCTTACTTCAGGAACACGCAGATCATAATATCCCAGTTCCCCGGGATGTATAGGTTGTTCGTGTCCTTCAAACAAAGGTTGGGCTTTTCCTACATTCGTCCATTCTGTAAATCCTTTTCCCCACCATTCGTCATTTTCGGGGACAGGGTGGTATTGAGGGAGGTAGAATGCAAGGGGTTTTATTTTTTTCATAATTGATTAAGAATAATGTTACCAACTTTTATAATAAACTTTTTGAAGATAATGTAGTGTGTTGAAAGTAAACTTTCCTACATTTCTTAAAATCAATTTCTCGGTTAGTGTTTTATTATCAAGTTCTCTAAGGTATTTTTTATGACCTTCAGTCAGTCTGTTTTCTTTATAGGCCTCATGAATAAGTTTTAGGATTCTCTTTTTCATTTCAGGCTGTTCTTTGTGTTTCAGGTAGATATCAAAAAATGAGACATCTAAAAAGTTTTTCTTTTTATGAGAATTTGTAGCATGCATTCTATAGCTGCATGATTTGGTATCATCATAGATGAAGTCATATTTCTGACTCAGTCTCAGCCACATATCCCAATCTTCAAAAGTTAAGGTTTCATCCCATCCTCCAATCTCCTTTATGATAGACGATTTTGTGACACATGACATTGCAGGAAGAAAATTGTCTTCAAGTAATCTTTTGTAAAAATTTCCTGATTCAATACTCAGATATCTGTGGAAATAAGGGATAAAAGTATTTTGGAAGCGTACTGAATTATCATCTATTATGTAAGCATTTGAAAATACCAATGCTTCATTAGGAGACGAATTTTCAAGAATAGCCACATGTCTTTCTATTTTATCTGGCTCCATAAGATCATCAAGAGCTATGGTAATAATATATTTCCCTTTTGATATATTCAATAGTTCATTTAATGATTTACAGATTCCTTTATTCTGAGAATGAGGAATAAACTGGATATCTAACTGGGGATTATTTTTAATCCAGTTATTGATGACTTCTACAGAATTGTCTTTAGAACAGTCGTCACAAATCAGAATCTCAATATTACTGTATTTCTGAGATCTGAAACTTTCTAAAGATTCTGTTACAAACCGTTCCTGGTTGTAGCTAAGGCATAAAATTGAAACCAGAGGCAATTCTGTCATGATATTTTACTTTATTGATTTCAAGCTTTTATAAGCGTTAAAAACTTAAAATCTATTTACAATTTCTATTACTTTTTTAATTTCTTCCTCTGTCATTACAGGAGAGATAGGTAAACTTAATACTTCTTCATGGATTTTTTCACTGATGGGGAAAGACTGATCATTCCATTCTTTATAAGCTTGCTGCTTATGGGGAGGGATAGGATAGTGGATCAGTGTTTGAATACCATTTTCAGTTAAATATTTTTGAAGTTCATCACGGTTTTCTGTTCTGATGACAAATAAATGCCAAACATGCTCATTTACATCTGCCGGGTTTTCCGGAAGAACTATTTTGGGGTTTGATATTTCTGCAATATACTTTTTTGCAATATTTTTTCTTACTGTATTTTCCTCATCAATATATTTTAACTTAACGTCCAGAACGGCAGCCTGAATTTCATCCAATCTTGAATTTAATCCCTGATAAATATTGACATACTTCTGATTAGATCCATAGTTGGCCAATGCTCTGATTACTTTAGCTAAATCCTCATCATTGGTTGTAATAGCTCCTGCATCCCCTATAGCTCCCAAATTTTTTCCAGGATAAAAACTAAAGCCTGCTGCATCTCCTAAGTTCCCTGTTTTTTGTCCATTCCATATTGCACCGATTGCCTGAGCATTATCTTCTATTAATTTTAACTGATGTTTTTCTGCTAAATCTTTAAGTTGATTTGAGAAAACAGTTCGCCCATAGAGATGAACAATCAGGATCCCTTTTGTTTTTGAAGTGATTTTTTCTTCAATTTTTGTGATGTCAATATTATAATTATTAATATCAGGCTCTACAAGAACAGGAATCAGACCATTGTCTGAAATAGCAAGAATGGAGGCAATATAAGTATTGGATGGTACAAGGATTTCATCTCCACGATTCATAATTCCCATTTCAATATATCCACGCAGAATAAGGCGTAAAGCATCTAACCCATTGGCTACACCAATAGCATGTTTGGCTCCAATATATTGAGAAAGATTACTTTCAAAAGATGAAAGTTCCTGTCCCATTAGAAACCATCCGGAACGGAATACCTGAGAAAGTTTTGCTTCTATTTCTTCCTGATGCTTTAAATTGATTTTTTGTAAGTCTAAAAATTTAATCATCTCTTTAATTATCTTTATTTGTGTTGATATTCAGTATTTTGTATATTCTTTGTGATAAAATATTTTTGTATTGTTCTGTACCAAACAATGTTAAATGATTGGTATCATATATATACGGATAGTTGTCCGGAGATACTTTGTTAATCTTTACATTGAGCAGATCAATATATTGATCACCCAGATAGTTTTTTAAAAAAGCATTGAATTTTTCAGTCTCTTTGATTTTCTTTTCCTCTGTGTACATATTTGCACTATACTTTTTCTTGATGTAATAGTATGTTGGAAAATCTATTACGTAGAAATCAGTCATGCCTATGTAAAGAGTAGGCACTTTGTATTTTGAAAAATACTGTTCGGTTATTTTGAGATTATTTTTTATCTCTTTTTCAGGATATCCCGAATAATTAGCATTAATAATGATAAGGTCTATATTTTTATAGTATTTTGGAAAATATTCCGTGAATATATAATTGAAATATTGTACAGGGTTAGGATAAATACCTTTGGAATTTTCCATAGGATAGGTAGCATCTGCAGTGATCTGGATAAGATTAATATCTTTTTTATCTGCAAAGATATTATTAACTGTTTTTGAAAACATTCCTGCATGGCTGTCTCCTAAAAGAACGACATTTTTTTTATCAGCAACAGGAACATCCAAATTCTGTATAATTGTTTTATAATCCTTTTTATGGGTGAGGTGCTTGGTGTCAATTTTATATTGATCTTCAGCTTTTTTACTATACTTATAGTTTGAAGTAGTATTGATCAGATTTTTATTTTCATCCGTATAATTCTCAGCATCTACTTTTGTAATTGAAAATGAAAAAATAAATATAATCAGACTCGCTGTCAGAACTGATTTAGCCTTATTAGAATAGTTTCTTTTTTCAATTCCCTCGTAGGAAAGTATGGCAAGAATAACTGAAACAAATATGGCTAGAACACGATATTTTAAACTGGTATCTACTTCAAAAAACAGGATCAATACATACAATGGCCAGTGATACAGATACAGGGAATAAGATATATTTCCAAGGTAGGTAACTATTTTATTTTTGTATGCTGTGAATTCATAATTCAGGCTGATAAGCAATGCTGTAAAGAATACCGGAATGATGGTGTACAACGATGGCCATGAAGATGCATGAAAGAGAAAAATAAAAGATATTATCGCTGAAAGAGAAGTTAAAGCCAGGACTAGCTTAACTTTTTTCGGAATATGCTGCATTTTATCTTCCAGCAAAAATGCAAGTCCACCCAACATCATCTCCCATGCTCTGGGATAAAAAATGTAAAAAGAGAAATCAGAGTCATAATTGCTATGAATGAGCATAGCACCAAATGAAATAAAGGCTAATGCTAAAAAGACTGCAGTAAAGCTGTTCTTTTTTGTGGTATATAATTTCTTTAAGAGAAGTAATATGAGCGGATAAATTAAATAAAACTGCCATTCTACGGAAAGCGACCATGAATGTAATAGAAAGTTGTATTGGGACGATGAGTCGAAGTATCCGTTGTTTAAGTAATAATAAATATTAGAAAAAAACAGGACGCTGGAAAAAGCACTTCTGAAAAAGTTGACAATCTGCGGCTGAAGAAAAAAGAATATGACCAATGAAAAAGTAACAACTAATCCTAAAAGTGCAGGAATAATCCTGATTATTCTTCTTCTGTAAAAATCCCAGAGATTAAAGCTTCCTTTATCAAAAGAAGACAAAATAATTTTGGTCATTAAAAAACCTGAAATAACAAAAAAGATGTCGACACCGATAAATCCGGACTTAAACCATTGAAATTTATAATGATAGAAAAGAACTGCGAGTACAGAAAATGCCCGCAGAAAAGAAATGTCGTATCTGAAACTATTGTTTTTCAATTGTTTTTCTTAATCGTTTTCGTAACCGTTTTCTTTTTTCCATTCATCAAAGCCTTCTTGTTCCCAAGGTAAACCTCTTGAAAAATTATATGGCCACGGATAATGGGATTTTCCTGTTTCTCTTGATTTCATTTCTCGGACATCCTTAATTTTTTTTCCGGGATTCCCAAGAACTAAAGAATAATCTTCATAATTACCCCCAACCAGAGATTGTGCACCCACCAGACAATGCTTTCCGATTACTGTTCCTGGAAGTAGAACAGTACCTACTGCTATCTGAGAAAAATCTCCGATGGTGGCACCTATACATACATCAGAAGGAGGAGTGGGATCATTGGTAAGGACTACATACGGATAGATGAAAACAAAATTTCCGATGGTAGATTTTTGACCAATATGTACATTGCTGTGAAGCCAGCAGTTATTACCAAAAGTAACGTACCCCTGTATATCTGTGACCGTTCCCAGTCTGCAGTTATTTCCGAAAACAGAGTTTTCTCTTATCGTAACCCTGTGCCCGGTAGAAAAATTATTTCCGAAACGGGAACCTGCATATAAGATCGTATGACTTCTTATTAATGCATTTTCGCCAATTATAGTTTCAGGATTTACATAATCATCTTTAAAGTAATAATCATTAAGCGGTTCTCCAATGACACAATCATTCGCAATAACGGAATTATCACCAATAATAACATTGTCGTAAATTACGGTGTTGTCACCAATTTTTACGTTTTTGCCTATTCTGGCTTTATCGCTTATAGATACATTCTTATTGTTAAATTTCATTTGGGTAATCTTTAAAGTCTTGATAATTTCTGAAATAGTCATCCTCGTCGTATAGTTCAGATGCCAGACATAATAATACGGCACTGTGGCTGAACTTTATATCTCTCCATACTAATTTAGGAATATATAAACCTGTATTGGGACTGTCTAATACGAAAACTTCTTTTTTCCCATCTTTATCTTCTGTATTGAACGTAATTGTTCCTGCTACGGCAACAATTAGCTGTTGAAGGTTTTTATGGGCATGTCCTCCACGGCTTACATCCTGTGGGGTGTAATAAGTCCAGTATACCCTTTTAATATCAAAAGGTACATCTTTCTGTGCTTCAGAAATAGTAATATATCCGAGTTCGGGAGAACCTATTTTGTTCAAATTTATTATATGAGGGCCTGTCATAAAGTTGTTTTTGATAAGACTATAAAACGAATGTTATAGGCAGTTATGGTGTTTGTACTTTATATTCAAATTGAGGTCTGGTCACTCCAGGGTAAACATACATGATGTCTCCTACTTTTACATTTTCTACTTCAAATCCAATAAAATTGTCAATTCCATACAGAAGTGTTTTCTGATCTTTTCCAAAGTAAAGTCTAAAATAATAATTTCCTGCATTCAGAAGCCCTGTCGGAATATCAAATTCTACAGTATATTCACCTACTTTTGCATCTCCTTTTGCCGAAACAAATTTCCCAACATGGAAAATCACCAACTCATCGTAGTTTTTCAATTCAAAGGTTGTATCAAGTGTAATATCAGGACAGTAATTATGAAAAACAAGTTTTACATGCACTCCGGAATCAATATCTAACAAGTCCCCGTTTATAGGAGATACTGAAAATTCTTTTACCCTAATATTTTCATTACCTATAGCTTCATCAAGATTTCCGTTATAAATATAAGAGCTTTCTCTTGCGCTGCTTTTTTGATATTCTATAATTGTGCTGAGGATATCACCTTGATAATCAATTTGTCCATGGTTTAAAAGAATTCCTTTTGTACATAATTCTTTAACGGCCGTCATATTATGACTTACAAAAAGAATGGTTCTGCCTTCTCCTCTTGTTACATCATTCATTTTTCCAAGGCATTTTTTCTGAAATTCAGCATCACCAACTGCCAATACTTCATCTACAATAAGAATTTCAGATTCTAAGTGAGCAGCTACGGCAAAAGCAAGGCGGACATACATTCCCGAAGAATATCTTTTAACAGGAGTATCTATATATCTTTCAACACCCGAGAAATCTACAATTTCATCAAATTTTCTCTTGATCTCCTTTCTTGTCATTCCCAGGATAGCTCCATTAAGAAAGACATTTTCCCTTCCCGTCATTTCAGGGTGGAATCCTGTTCCTACTTCCAATAGAGAGGCAATTCTTCCGTTGGTATAAATCTGCCCTGTTGTAGGTTTTGTAACTTTACTTAAAACTTTTAATAGTGTAGATTTTCCTGCACCGTTTCTTCCGATAATTCCTACAGCATCTCCTTTTTCGATTTCAAAATCAATATTGCGAAGGGACCATACATATTCAGAATCACCTTTTGTAGTTCTATCGTTTGTCTCTCCAATTTTAAGATAAGGATCTTCTTTTCCTCTTACTTTATGCCAGAATCTGTTAAGGTCATGAGAAAGAGTTCCTGTCCCGACTTGTCCCAGACGGTATTGTTTAGATATGTTTTCTGCTTTTAAAGCCAGCATGTTTTTTTAATTTAAATTTTAAAAAGAAAATAATTACACGGTATCCATAAAGGTTTTTTCAACCTTATTGAATATAACAATTCCAATCATTAAAAGGACAAGAATAATACCTGTACTGATCCCAAGCATAGTAGGGGAGAAATCTCCCACACCGATCCATGCATATTTAAAACATTCAAAAATACCTGTTAAAGGATTATAATATGCTAGTTTTTTAAAGAATCCCGGTAATGAAGAGACGGGATATATTACTGGAGTTGCATACATATATAAGCTTACCCCAAAACCGAGTAGCATTGCCAAATCTTTATATTTCGTAGTAAGGGCAGAAAATATCATTCCAACTCCTAATGCAAAAAGGGCCATCAGGAATATAAGAAACGGGGTTGCCAGAATCCAGATGTTAGGATGAGCCTCTCCTTTATTGTAATAATAAGCCCATGCAAGGATGAATAGAACAAACTGTACTCCAAATCGCATAAGGTTAGAAATGACAATAGAAAGTGGGGTAACCAGTCTTGGAAAATACACTTTTCCGAAAATGCCGGCATTCCCTGTAAAAGTAGAGGATGTAGCCAGTAAAGAGGAAGAAAAATAATTCCAAAGAGTAACGCCAGCCAGATAAAAAAGAAGAGGTGGTGCCCCATCTGTTGGTAGCTTGGCAATTCTTCCAAAAATAACCAGGTATACGATGGTTGTTAGAATGGGATTAATAAAAAACCATATAGGTCCTAAAATAGTCTGCTTAAAACTGGATATAAAATCTCTCTTTACAAACATATAAACAAGATCTTTGTATTTCCAGACTTCTTTCAGCTTCAAGTCAAACAACGAATGATCAGCATCAATCGTTTCAGTCCACTTCTGTTGTGGTTCATTCATCTGTGTAAGTTTTTGCAAATTTATAATAATTAATTCTTACCGTATCTCTTAGTTTGTAAATTTTCATGATAAATAAAACTAAAAATCAACAACTAATATATTGATAATTGGCGGTATGAACAAAAACTATTGGCCATAAAGCCAATAGTCTATGATTTTTATAAATTGTTTTTGTTATTTTCCGATAAGTTGTTTCAGGTATTCACCATAGCCGCTTTTGCCATATTTTGCCGCAGTTTCAAGCAGTTTTTCTTCATTGATGAATTTATTCCTGAACGCGATTTCTTCAATACAGCCGATTTTAAATCCCTGTCTTTTTTCTATCACGCTTACAAATTCTGAAGCATCATGAAGAGAATCAAAAGTTCCGGTGTCCAGCCATGCAGTACCTCTGTCAAGAACAGCAACTTCAAGCTTTTCGTTTTTTAAATAAACATTGTTGATATCTGTAATTTCCAGTTCACCTCTTGCAGAAGGCTGGATGTTTTTAGCAATTTCTACCACATCGTTATCATAAAAGTAAAGACCGGGTACCGCATAATTTGACTTAGGGTTGAGAGGTTTTTCTTCAATAGAAACTGCCTTTAAGTCTTTGTCAAATTCTACAACACCATATCTTTCAGGGTCTGCAACGTGATAGGCAAAAACAACACCTCCATTCGGATTGGTTTTGTTTTTCAGTAAAGTTCCCATTTCGGAACCGTAGAAAATATTATCACCTAATACCAGCGCAGCAGAATCATTGCCGATAAACTGGTCTCCCAAAATAAATGCCTGTGCTAAGCCATCGGGGCTTGGCTGTACAACGTATTCTATATTACAGCCAATTTGAGAACCATCACCCAAAAGCTTAATAAAACCTTCCTGGTCGTGTGGTGTGGTGATAATCAGAATATCCTTGATTCCTGCTAAAAGAAGTGTGGAAAGTGGATAATAGATCATGGGTTTGTCATAAACAGGCATCAACTGCTTGCTCACTGCAATCGTTAGAGGGTAAAGTCTTGTTCCGGATCCTCCGGCTAATATTATTCCTTTCATTTGGTGGTGCGTATTACGCTTATTTCTTTTGTGTTATAAGTTGAATTTCTTTTGCTATTCAGGGGTATGATAAAGAATGAGAATTATTTCAGTTCATTCTTTATTTTCTCAATAGCCGGATCTTTAGCTGTATTGCTTGTTATAGTAATCCTGATAATTTCCTGAAGTTACATTTTCAAGCCATTCTTTATTTTCAAGATACCAGTTGATGGTTTTTCCTAAACCTTCTTCAAAGGTTACTGAGGGTTTCCAGCCTAAATCCTTATTCAGTTTTGTGGCGTCAATAGCATAACGTTTATCATGACCTGGTCTGTCTTTGACAAAAGTGATCAGTTTTTCAGAATAGCCCTCCGGTCTTTCCAGTTTGGCATCCATTTGTTTGATCAGTTCTTTTACAAGATCAATATTTTGCCACTCATTGAATCCTCCGATGTTATAAGTCTCGCCGGTTTTTGCTTCCTTAAAGATTTGATGAATTGCTTTGGCATGATCAATTACAAATAACCAGTCTCTGGTGTATTTCCCGTCACCATAAATAGGAAGCGGTCTTTCGTTGATAATATTTGAAATGCAAAGAGGAATCAGTTTTTCCGGGAAATGATTCGGTCCGTAATTATTAGAACAGTTGGATACGATGAACGGCATTCCGTATGTATTTCCGTAAGCTCTTACCAAATGATCGGAAGCTGCTTTTGAAGCAGAATATGGAGATTGTGGGTCGTATGAAGTTGTTTCTAAAAAGAATCCTGTTTCACCCAAACTTCCATATACTTCGTCGGTAGAAATATGGTAGAAAAGATTGGTTCTTTTTTCATCCGGGAATCTACCATGAGTATGATCAGGGTTTAATGTCCAGAACTCTTTACAAAGATTCAGAAGATTAGCTGTTCCGTTTACATTGGTGTTAATAAATGCCATAGGATCAGTAATACTTCTGTCTACATGGCTTTCTGCTGCCAGATGTACTACAGCATCCGGGTTGTATTTTTCAAAAACCCTTCTAAGTTCTTCCGGGCTTGTGATATCTGCTTTTTCGAAAACGTAATTAGGTTCATTTTCAATGTCCTTTAAGTTTTCAAGATTTCCGGCGTAGGTGAGAGCATCAAGATTGATGATCGTAGTATCCGGATTGTTTTTTACAAATTCTCTTACAACATGGGAGCCAATGAAGCCGGCACCTCCTGTAATGATAATGTTTTTCATTGATTTATTTTGAGATGGTCTTTCTTCCTATACTTTTATAATGAAACCCGTTTTGTTCAGGGATTTCCAATGGGTACATATTTCTGCCGTCAAAAATGACTTTGTTTTTCATTTTTTTAGCCATAAGCTCAAAATTAGGATTTTTAAACTCCGGCCATTCTGTGGCAATAAATAATGCATCAACATCTTCTAGTGCATCATACATTCCTTTGGCATATTGTATTTTGCTGCCAAGGAGTTTCTGAACATTGCTTTCTGCAACTGCATCATATGCTACAATTTCTGCGCCTTTTTCCAGAAGAAGAGCAATATTGTCCAGAGATGAAGCTTCTCTGATGTCATCCGTATTTGCTTTGAACGCAAGTCCCCACATGGCAATTTTCTTTCCTTCTATATTGCCTCCGAAATATTTCTCAATTTCAGACACTAGAATTACTTTTTGGGTGGTGTTTACATTTTCAGTAGCTTCAAGAATCTGGAAATTAAAATCTTCCTGCTTTCCGGATTTTATAAGTGCTTTTACATCTTTAGGAAAACAGCTTCCTCCATATCCGATTCCAGGGAATAAGAATCTATGCCCGATTCTGTCATCGCTACCCATTCCCAGTCTTACCTTATCTACATCTGCGCCCACTTTTTCGCAGTAGTTTGCAATTTCGTTCATAAAGGTAATCTTTACTGCTAAAAATGAGTTCGCAGCATATTTTGTAAGCTCCGATGATTTCTCATCCATAAAGATAATTGGAATTCCCGTATTGGTAAAAGGCTGATAAATTTTAGACATGATGTCTTTTGCTCTTTCTGAGCTGGCACCTACCACTACTCTTGAGGGGTTCATGGAGTCTTCAACGGCGAAACCTTCTCTTAAAAATTCAGGATTTGAAACTACATCAAAAGGGAGGTTTGTTTTGGAAGAGATTGTTTCTCTTACTCTGTCTGCAGTTCCTACGGGAACCGTACTTTTGTTGACAACAACTTTGTATTCCCTCATCATCTCGCCAATGTTGTTGGCTACCTGAAGTACATAAGATAAATCTGCAGAGCCGTCTTCTCCCGGAGGAGTTGGCAATGCCAGGTATATTACTTCGCTTTTGTCTAAGGCTTCTTTAAGATCGGTAGTGAAAAATAATCTTTCAGACTGAATGTTTCTTAAAAACATCTCTTCAAGGTTCGGCTCATAGATGGGAACAATGCCGTTTTTCAAACCTTCTACTTTTTTTTCATCAATATCAACACAGTATACTGAATTGCCAAGTTCTGCCAGAGTAGTTCCTGTAACTAGTCCTACATAACCTGTTCCTACAATCGTTATATTCAAAATGTTTGTTTTAAAATTCTAAAGACAAAAGTAATAAAAATCCTGTGACATATTCCTTTAATTTATTGTAAATGAATCTGGCGCTATTTGCTTGATACTTAAGATAATTTTGTGTTTTTGGAAAAAATGCTTATATTTGCAATGGATTTACGGGAAAAAATGGGAAGGCTTCGGAAGAAAGCCTTTTTTCGTACTGTAAATCAAGATAAAATTATATGGAGTTTAGAAAAAGAATTGACGAATTGTTAAATGAATTCCTTGAGACCAGAAAAGATCTGTTTCTTATTGATCTTAAAATTTCTGCAGGGGATGATATTACAGTGATTTTAGATGGTGATAACGGAGTTTCACTGCAGGACTGCCTTGATGCAAGCCGTGCAATAGAATTCAATATGGATCGTGAAGAGCATGACTTCAGTCTTCAGGTGATGTCTGCCGGATTGAGCGAGCCATTATCCACACCAAGACAGTTCGGTAAAAACATTGGAAGAGAGATTGAGGTGATGCTGGAGGATTCTTCTAAAATAGAAGGAGAATTGTCAAAAGTAGATGATGAAAAGATCACACTTACTTTGCGTTACCGTAAGCCGAAAGATATCGGAAAAGGAAAAGTAGATGTAGAAGAGGAGAAAGAAATTGCTTACTCCGAAATCAAGAAAGCATTAGTAGTAATTAAATTTTAAAAAGAAAAAAGAATAGATGGATAATATAGCGTTGATTGAATCCTTTGGTGATTTTAAAGACGAAAAGGGGATCAGTAAAATTGATCTTATGGCAATTATTGAAGATTCACTGAAGACTCTTTTGAGAAAAAGATTTGACTCAGATGATCATTTTGATGTGATTGTAAACCCGGATAAAGGAGATTTTCAGATATTTTTAAATAAAACAATTGTAGAGGACGAAATGTCTGAAGATGATGATTTGGAAATTGAAATTTCTGAAGCAAAGAAGATTGATCCTACCTTTGAAGTGGGTGAGGACTTTACAATGGAAATTCCTGTTGCTCAATTGGGAAGAAGAAATATTCTTACCCTTAAGCAGATTCTGGCTACAAAACTTCAGGAGCACAATAATGCAATGCTGTACGAGCAGTTTAGAGATAAAATTGGGGAAATTGTTGTGGGAGAAATCCACCATATTCGTCACAAACACGTGATTTTGTTGGATGATGAAGGAAATGAATTTATTTTACCAAAAGAAAACCAGATCCCATCCGACTTCTTTAAAAAGGGTGAGAATATCAGAGCTATTGTTGAAACAGTAGACTTTAAAGGTTCTAAACCGCAGATTATTATTTCCAGAACTGCACCTAAATTCCTTGAGAAATTATTAGAGCTGGAAATTCCTGAGATCCAGGACGGAACAATTATGCTGAAAAAGGTAGTGAGAATTCCTGGTGAAAAGGCGAAAATTGCAGTAGATGCTTATGATGACAGAATTGATCCGGTAGGTGCCTGTGTGGGTGTTAAGGGATCCAGAATTCATGGGGTTGTAAGAGAGTTGAGAAATGAGAACATCGATGTTATTCAGTGGTCTAAAAACCCTGAGATTTTGGTGAAGAGAGCTTTAGGAAACGTTACTGTCAATAAAATTGACATCAATGAGGATCAAAACTATGCACTAGTATATACTCCTGTTGAAGAGATTTCTAAAGTGATTGGAAAACAAGGACAGAATATTAGACTGGCTTCTTGGTTGTCAGGATATGAAATTGATGTATACAGAGAGTCCAGCGAGGATGACGATGTTGAATTGAGAGAATTTAATGACGATATCGAGCAGTGGATTTTGGATGAGTTTAAGAAAGTAGGACTTACAACTGCAAAATCAGTATTGGATAAAGAAACTGAAAGTCTTTTAAATATGGTAGACCTTGAAGAAGAAACAATCGAAGAGGTAAAACGTATTTTGAGAGAAGAATTTGAAGATTAAGATTTAAATAAATTTTAATAAACAGTAAAAAGGAAATACTTTAATTTTAAAAATTAAAAAACAGTAAATAATATAGATGCCAAAAATTAGATTAAATAAAGCGGTTAAGGAATTCAACATTTCGATGTCCAGATTAGTAGAATTTTTACAGTCAAGGGGTTTCGAGGTTGAAGGCAATCCTAACGCTCAATTGGAAGAATCGGCATATTCTGCATTGGAGGCTGAGTTTGCTAAAGACGGCGAACAAAGAAAGGCTTCCCATGAGGTGGTGATCACTAAAGTTCCGGAAGAAAAACTGGAAATTGAAGAAAAGAAAACCCCTGAAGTGATAAGAGCTAAAGCAAATAAACCAGAAACTAGAATTTTAGGTAAAATTGATCTAGAACCTAAGAAGCCTGAAGTTGAGGAAGCTCCTGCAGTTCCTGTGGCTCCTGTTGCAACACCGGTTGAAGAAAAGAAAGAAGAAATTGTGAAAGAAGAACAGCCGGAAGTAAAAGCAGCTCCTGAAAAACAGGAATTCAAAGTTTTGGATAAAATTGATTTGTCTCAAATAGAATCTAGAAACAGACCTGTGAAAAAAGACAAGCCAAAAATGGAGGAGAAAAAAGAAGAAGTGAAACCTGTGGAACCCGTAAAAGAAACTCCAAAACCTGCTGTTGTAGAGGAGAAAAAAGTGGAAACTCCAAAAGCAGAGGCTGAGCCTGAATCTCAGGAGCCTCAGAAAATTGAGACAGTGTATCAGAAACTTGACGGTCCTAAGATTGTTGGAGAAAAGATTGACTTGACTCAATTTGCACCAAAACCAGGTTCTGGAGCAAAAAAGAAAAGAAAGAGAATTGAAAAACCTGGTGGCCAGAATAACCAACAAGGTCAGGGGAATAACCAAAACTCAGGAAATAATAATAACCAAGGCGGACAAGGCCAAGGTCAAGGAGGTAACCGTCCGCATAATAACAATGGTGGACAAGGTGGAAACCGCCAGGGTCAAGGTGGTCAAGGAAACCGTCCGCAAGGTCAGGGTGGCCAAGGAGGAAACCGTTTCGGAAATAATCAAGGTGGCGGAAATCGTCCACAAGGTCAAGGTGGCGGCTTCAAAAAAGGAGGCCAGAACAACAACAGACCTGGACAAAGAGTTATGCCGGTTGAGCTCACTGACGAGCAGGTTAAAAACCAGATCAAGGAAACATTAGAAAAACTTACTAATAAAGGAGGTAAATCTAAATCTGCAAAACACAGAAAAGATAAAAGAACTTTCCGTAGAGAGCAGGATGAGCGTCAGCAGGAGCTTGAAGCACAAGACAGAACTCTTAAAGTAACAGAATTCATCACTGTAGGTGAATTGGCAAGTTTAATGAATGTTTCTCCAACTGAAGTAATCTCTGCTTGTTTCTCATTAGGTGTAATGGTTACCATGAACCAAAGACTTGAAGCTGATACTTTATTATTGGTAGCAGATGAGTTTGGTTATAAAATTGAATTCTCGGATGCTGATCTTGAAGAAAGCGATAGCGAAGATGAAATCGACAGCGAAGAGAGTTTAGTATCAAGAGCACCGGTAGTTACCGTAATGGGACACGTTGACCATGGTAAAACTTCATTATTGGATTATGTTAGAAAAACTAATGTAATCGCAGGTGAATCTGGAGGTATTACTCAGCACATTGGTGCTTATAACGTGAAACTGGAAAATGGTCAGAGAATTACATTCTTGGATACTCCTGGTCACGAAGCTTTTACAGCAATGAGAGCGAGAGGTGCACAAATCACAGATATCGCTATTATTGTAATTGCTGCCGATGATGATGTAATGCCACAAACGAAAGAAGCAATTGCTCACGCCCAGGCTGCACAGGTACCAATGATTATTGCGATCAATAAAGTTGATAAACCAAATGCAAACCCTGATAACATTCGTCAACAACTTTCAGGATTAAATCCTCCGGTTTTAGTTGAAGAATGGGGAGGAAATGTTCAGGCGCAGGAGATATCAGCCAAATTTGGTAATAATGTAGATGTATTATTGGAGAAAGTTTTATTACAAGCTGAAATGCTTGAACTAAAAGCGAATCCTGATCGTTCTGCAAATGGTGTTGTTATTGAAGCATCTCTAGATAAAGGTAGAGGGTATGTTGCTACAATGTTGGTGCAGACCGGAACATTGAGAGTAGGAGACTATGTAGTAGCTGGTAAAAATCATGGTAAAGTAAAAGCTTTGCTTGATGAAAGAGGGAAAAACCTTGCAGAAGCAGGTCCTTCAATTCCTGCAACAATCTTAGGTTTAGACGGAGCACCTACTGCTGGTGATAAATTCCGTGTATATGCTGACGAAAGTGAAGGTAAGGCCATTGCTAACAAGAGAGAACAGCTTCAGAGAGAACTTTCTATCAGAACGAAAAAACATACAACACTTGAAGAATTAGGAAGACGTATTGCTTTAGGAGAATTCAAAGAATTGAACATTATTCTTAAAGGTGACGTGGATGGTTCTGTGGAAGCACTTTCTGATCAGTTGCAAAGATTGTCAACAGAGGAAATCAGCGTAAAAATTCTTCACTCAGGTGTAGGACAGATTACGGAATCTGATATCAACTTAGCAGCAGCATCAGATGCAATTATCATTGGATTCAATGTGAGAGCAGGTGCTAATGCAAAAGAACTTGCAGACCGTGAAGAAATTGAAATCAGAACATATTCTGTCATCTATAAAGCAATTGATGAGGTGAAAGAAGCAATGGAAGGAATGCTTTCTCCGGAAATTCAGGAGCAGGTAATTGGTAATGTTGAAATCCGTGAGGTATTCAAGATTTCTAAAGTTGGTTCAATTGCCGGATGTATGGTTCTTACCGGGAAAGTTACAAGACAATCGAAAGTACGTCTATTAAGAGATGGTATTGTTAAATTTGACGGTGAACTTGAAAGCTTGAAGCGTTTCAAAGACGATGTTAAAGAAGTCACAAAAGGCTACGAATGTGGTCTGAACCTGAAAGGGTATAATGACATCGAAATCGGAGATATTCTTGAGGTTTACGAAGAAGTAGCAGTTAAGAAAAAACTGAAATAATAGATGATATTAGTCTGAAACTAATAGTTACAATAAATAATAAAAAATCCACCTCACTTGTGAGGTGGATTTTTTATTATTATCCGTGTTCTTAAAGATTTGTGGTTGTGGGGATTAAAATATAGTTGGTAATGTCAAAATGCTTTTAAAAATTAAAATAAGGAAATGCTTTTGTAAGAAAAAATTACATACAAAACGCTGAAGAGATCCTATGATGTTTGTAGTAAACTAAATGTGATATATATAAAATCCGAGTATAAATAAGTTATACTCGGATTTTTATAAAGTTTCAGAATAATTAAATATCTATTAATTATTGATTGATAAAATCTACTAGTTTAGCTATATCAGAATCATTAAATTTTAAATTATTAGACTTAATATATGTGTTGTACTCTTTCTCTTTTTCTGGAAAAAGATCTGTTATTTTTTTTAATGATGATACCTTACTTGTGCTTCCTGAAGCTGTTTTTATATAGTAAACAGGATCTTGTTTTACAAACATAGCGGGTTTCCCTGTCTGATAGGTGTTAGCAGCTGCAGCTGCATCCTTAAAAATAGTTTTTTCCTTTTTATAAACGGAATTTTTTCCTTTTGCAATCTCGGTAAGGTAACCTTTCGGTTCTGTAGAGTTCTTAAAATAAACAAAAGCTTGTTTAGACGAAAGAACTTCAATTCTGGAGAAATCGTCCTGTTTAGGTAAAACTTCAATTTTTCCATTGTTTAAAAACTCTATATCATCAGTGTAAGCATTATACCTCACATCGATATTTCCATATTTTTCTCCCACAGAAGCTTTTTGAAAAAGTGGTGATTGATAAGGAGATCCTTGTATATCTTCATATTTTATTGGAGCTCCGGTTCCTGAAGCTACTACACTTTCAAAGACAGATTGGCTACCGGTTATGTTGTTTATATTTAAAGACTGTTGAGCATCTACAAATACAAACGGTAAAAATAAAGCGATGGATAAGATTTTTTTCATTTTTTAAGTTATTTCTAATTATTTATATAATTAGCTGGTTATTGTTTGGTAAAGTTAGTAAAAAATGATGAATGCTATAATGTACTTTTAGGATTTGTTAACTTATTTTGTGCAAATGACCTTTTGGATATCTGTCAGGAAAAAAATACATAATTTGAACCACTTGAAAATGTTCAAATTATAATGGTAAAATTTATACGCATTTTTAGCTAAGTTTAACTTTTTAGTACTTTAGACTTCTCTTTATAATTTGTCTTTGATTATTACATTCTTACTATTTTTATTATGGTATTAATAAAGAAAGTTAAATTTGCACAGATCTTAACAGGACTGAAATCTCTAAATTCATAAAACTCTAATAGATTATTCTTTTGAGGAATTGTATTTATTATTTCAAAAATAATAGTAAGGGAGCAATATCATTAAATTAGATGGAATGTGGAGTATGTGCTTCAAAGATGATGTTTTCTGAAATATTACTGTAACACCATAATTGGGACTATAGTTGTAGTCTACGAAAAAAGGGTCCAATATAAAATTTAAATAATTATATCCTAAATAGGTGAAAACCACTTTTTTATAAGGGGTATTTTTATTTTCTAGACTTGCTTAATTTATAATAATTCTAAATAATAATTTTTAAGTTATTAATAATTTGTTAAAACGAACTAAATGCGTAAAAAAAATAATTTTCACATAATAAAAACTATCTATTATTATGGAATCTTATTTGATTTATGTAGGATTTAAATGAAATATTTAAAAAAAGCGTAGTTTAAACGAGGGTTTAATTTGTAGATGTTAATATTTATTAACATATTTGCCCATTAAATATATTAAAATTTGTTAATATGAATGTTAAATTACGTGTACTGACAGCCGGTGTGTTATTTTTCACAGGGCAGGTAGTATTTGCTCAAAAAGACACAACAGGTTCTAAAAAGGACAAAGAACAGAAAATTGATGAAATTGTTGTGTTAGGTTATAGCAAGACATCTACTAAGGCTAAATCTAGTGCTTCTTCAGTAACCATTGGTTCTGAAACATTAGAGAACAGACCAAATATTTCTGTTCTTAACTCTATACAGGGTACAGCACCTGGTATAGTAGCGAACTCAGCATCTGGATCTCCGGGTTCTGGTAAGTTTAATATTATCATCAGAGGACTTAGTTCCCTAAATGGTTCTACGGATCCTTTATATGTTATAGACGGGATCATTACATCTGGATCACAGTTTAGAAACTTAAACCCTAATGATATTGATACGTTTAGTATTCTAAAAGATGCACAGGCTACTGCAATTTATGGAAACAGAGCTGCTAACGGGGTTGTTGTGATCACTACTAAAGGTGGTAAGTTTAACTCAAAGCTTAGAATTTCCTATGATGCATTAACTTCTTTTTCTGTTTTGCCAAAAACGGATTATAACATGTCTTCCGGAAGAGAATTATTACAGGTTCAGAAGAATGCGGGAGGTGGAAAAGGAGCTACAATGTCTCAAAATGATATAAATAATTTCACTACCAATACAGACTGGAGAGATCTGTTTTCCAGAGTTGGTATGAGCCAGCAACATACATTATCGGTAAGTGCAGGTGGAGAAAACATAAGTAACTTTGTTTCATTAGGTTATGTTGATAGCGAAGGTAACATTCGTGGGACAGATTTCAAAAGATTTACTCTGAGAAATAACCTTAATGGAAAAAGCAGCGATGGAAAATTAACCTTCGGTGCAATCATTGGTTTAGGATTTTCTAAAAGAAATCAGTTGGACGACGAAACCAATACTGCTATTAATGCAAACACTGTACAGAATCCATTATTTGGAACAGTGCTTTCTGCACCTTACTTAGCAGCGCCAACATTTAGCAATGGATTGGGATTATTCAATCAGATTGGACAGGCTAGTGGTAACGGAAACGGAGCATATATTCTTTATGATAATATCATGGGGGGTATTAGAAACCAGTTTACGGAAACCAGCTTAACAGCTAACGTAAGTGGTAATTACAAACTTACGTCAGATTTAAGTATTGGAAATAGAACAGGTGTTGACTATAAAAATTATCAAAGACAATTTGCAAGAGCAGCAAACGGTTACTTATCTTTAGTAGTAGCTGCAGGACAAGGGGCAAAATATGGTGGATTTGAGCAATTTAATACAGTAAACGATTTAACTTTCAATACCACTACAAATATTACGTATAACCATTCATTTGGTGATCATACTATTACTGCTGCTGCTTATCTAGATTATATTAAAGTAAACTGGCAAAGTTATACTCAACAGCAGAACGGTCTTGATCCTTTAGTTTGGGAATTCGGTGCAGGAACCGGATATGTTCCTTTTAACCCTGCTACACCAAATATCTACCGTCCTTCTGCAAGTGCATTGAAAGTTACTGCAGGAACGCTGGCTTATTTTGGAACTGTAGATTATGACTACCAAGGAAAATATGGTGTGTCTGGGGTGATAAGAAGAGATGGATCATATAGATTCCCTAAAGATAACAGATGGGAAACTTTCTGGTCAGTAGCAGGAAGATGGAATATTGATAAAGAAAGCTTTATGGAAGGATCTGGGTTCAATTTATTGAAACTAAGAGCTTCACTAGGAACAACAGGTAACCAAAACTTATTTACAGTTGCTAACAATACCAATGTATTAACAGTAGGTCCTTCTTCATATTTAGATTATAATGGACCGAACCCTACTACAGCTCCGGCTTACCAAAGCTTACCTGGATATTATTTGGCAAACCTTGGAAACCAGAATCTAAAATGGGAAGAGGTAAAACAACTCGATTTAGGAGTAGATTTCAACTATAAAGGGTTGGTAGAAGGTACTTTTGACTATTATCAAAAAAGAACATCAAGACTATTTAACTCTATTCCGGTAACTTATGTTACAGGTCAAGGTTCATTAAGAGGAAATAATGGTGTTATGGATAATAAAGGGGTTGAAGGATCACTAAGAATTCACCTACTAAGAAAAGCGAATACAAAACTATCTGTATTTGGAAATGTGGGGTATAACTCTAACAAGATTATCAGCATGGAAGCTCCTGATCTTACAGGTGATTTTGTTGATGGTGTTGGAGGACCAGCAGATCAATGGCAGCTTTATCCTTATTTAGGTGTTAACCCAGCTAACGGAGAACAGCTATTTTTAGATATCAACGGAAATGTAACTCAAACGCCAACTGCAGGTGATAGAAGACTTACAGGAAAAAGCCCTATGCCTAAGTATACAGGTGGATTTGGATTTAATTTCCAACATGATGGTTTCTTCGTAGACGCTTTATTTTCTTATCAGAAAGGAGGATATATCTATGATAACCTATATTCTTGGGTAATGAATCCTTCTTATGCTGCATCTGGACTTAACGTTTCAGCTGATCTATTGAATGCTTGGACTCCAAATAATACGAATGCTACAGTACCAAGTTTATCAGCTGTAAATTCAACATTAGAAGGTTCTTCTGACAGATTCCTTTTCAAGTCTGATTTTGTTAGATTGAAGAATGTAAGCGTTGGATATACTTTCGACAAAAAAGCATTAGGTAATTTACCAATTAATTCTATTAAGGTTTTTGCACAAGCTGAAAACATTTATACTTTCACAGGATGGAAAGGTTTTGATGTGGAGCCGATTACAACGTATTCACTTAACGTATATCCAAATCCCAAAACATATTCTGTAGGGGTTAATGTAGATTTTTAAAAAAAGAAACAATGAATAAAATATATAAAAAAGCATTAGTGATAGCAGTATGTCTATCGTCAGTTGGTTTTACTTTAAACAGTTGTAAGGATGCTATTGATATAGAGCAGCCGGGATTACTGGATGACGCCACTTTATTTACAAGTGTATCAAATCTGAATGATTATTTAGTTGGATCTGTGTATGCCAACATGGATACTAATAATGATATTTATTTCTCTGCAGTATTTACTGACGAGGTAAAGCCAGGAGCAGGTAGTGGTGGTCAGGAATATGAAATTCACCGTTATTTTATAGATCCTACTACGGGATTAACTACCGGAATCTGGGCTCAGCATTATTTGGTAATTAACCGTGTGAACAGATTGCTTGCTGGTGCAGCAAAAGTTACTCCAGCTCCTACTGAAGTAGCTCAATATAACTCAATAATTGCGCAAGCGAGAGCGATAAGAGCTTTCTGCTATCTTCAATTAGAGACTTTTTTCGCTCCGGATATGAAAGATGCAAACGGTTTAGGTGTTTTGCTTCTAAAAGATGTTCCAGTAATTGATGTAAAGCTTCCAAGAAGCAAAAATCAAGATGTTTATGATTTTATTAATGCAGATTTAGACTATGCAAGAGGTATATTAGCTTATAATGCTCCAGCAGGTAGATTTTATGTAGATAAGGGATTTGTAAATGCGGTCTCTGCAAGGTTTAACCTTTACAGAGGTAATACAACTCTAGCTAAGCAATATGCACAGGATGTAATATCTAATGCTGGATTGTCATTAACTGCTGCTTCAGCATATCCAACAATGTGGAATGACACAGCAAGAGGAGAAATTATTTTTGCATTAAACAGATTAGCTACAGGAAACGGAAGTTCAATTGGAACAAGATGGAATACCAACAGTTCTAGTATTACAGGAAATCCAATGTGGGCTTTAGGAAGAAATCTATATAATATCATTGATACAACTCCAGGTGATGTTAGAAGATCAGTATATGTTGATCCTTCATCTATAATTGATCCTAATTATTTAACAAGTACTTCTCCTAGAGATACTGATCAACTGGTAGTAGATAAATACCCAGGTAAAACAAGTGCTGCTACAAGAAATGATTTAAAGGTATTTAGATTATCAGAAATGTATTTCATCTTAGCGGAATGTGAAACAGCTGCTAATAATTTTACAGGTGCAGCAACATTAATTCAACAAGTAAGAGCGAAAAGATACAGCAGTGGAATAGCTCCTCTTCCTGTATATGCGTCATCTACAGCTGCATATGCTGATATTTTAAAGGAGAGAAGAGTAGATCTTGCGTTAGAAGGACACAGATATATAGATTTAAAAAGATTGGCTACTGCAGCAGGTGTTACTATGGATAGAAACCAAACAGATGATGTTGTTACGGTTACCAACCTTCCGAACAATAGCCATAAGTATACATTGCCTATCCCGGTTCAGGAGATTAATTTAAATCCTCAAGTGCAACAAAACCCTGGTTATTAATAATTAAAAGCGAATTTTAGCTATGAAAATTTTAAAATATTTAAGTATTCCCCTTTTTGCATTAATGATCTCTGCTTGTTCAGAGAGAGACGATGCAGTATATGACGGTGATAATTTTGTGAGTTTTGGTGCTGAAAGCTCTGAGGCAACAGTAGTAAAAGGAACAACATCTAGAGAGGTTGCAGTAGTATATACCACTTTAAGTGAAGCAAAGCAAAATACAGAAGTAAAAATTGCTGTTGATGCCGCTAATTCTACAGCAGTAGAAGGTGTTGATTTTAAGATTCTAAATAAAACGGATAATCTTCCTGCTGGACAAAAGGTTGGAAGCTTTAAAGTACAATTATTAGAAAGTGGTGCTTTGGAAACACAAAAAGTGATTACTTTTAAGATTTCTTCGTCAGTGCCTAATGCTACGTTCAATCAAACTCACACATTGAAATATTCATTAGAATGTCCATTTAATATGTCAGGTTTCACTGGAACGTATAAGGTTGTAACAGATACTTGGGAAGATTATTCACCAGGAGATCTAATTACTATACAGCCAGGTCCTGCCGCTAACCAATTTAAGATATTGTCAACCAACAATCCTTATATTAGCAACCCGACTACATCTTACATGCTTGTTACTGTTCAGAATAATGGTAGTATCACAGTAGCTTCCAATCAAGCTTTTAGTTATGGAGGATCTACGGGTAATATGAATATATCTGGTACAGGGACAGTTAACTTTTGTACTAGTGGTATAAATATTTCTGCTCTTACTTTCTCAGGTAATGCAGGTACTTCTAGTGGTAATAAATTTGTCTTAGTGAAAAACTAAAATTTTTCTAATAAAAATATCTCAAACCCCACATTTATTGTGGGGTTTTTTATGTCCTTTTATTTCTTATTTTTGCTGTACAATAATGAATAATGAAGTACATCCTTTTCATACTCTTCTCTTTAAGTTTTGTAGCCAAAGCGCAGGTCGTTAATAAAGCTGATACAAAGCCTCAACCTAAAAAAGAAGATACTCTTGTGATAGATTCCGGGAAAAAAGATTCCCTGAAGATTTTCAAGCCTACTATTAATGATTACCAATATCAAACTCAGTTTTCTGAAAAGAAAGTTTTTGATACCGTAATGACTTTTAATAAAACCTATATCTTTTCACAACAAAATAATAAGGATAACTTTGGAAGAGTACAGACTGCCAATATAGGATCGGGATTCAATCCGTTGGTATTTGAGGTAAATGACGAACAGAATCTTTCCTTACTGCCATCCAATAAATCTTATATGATCATTGGGGCAAATGATGTGAAATACTATGACGTAAAAACTCCTACCGCTTCATTTGTATATCATAATGCAATGCGAAACGGTGCGGCTTTAACCTCTACTTACACTCAAAATATTGGGAAAAGATTCAATTTTGCTCTTGAATATATGGGACTTCGTTCTCAGGGACTTTACAGAAATTCATTAGCTGCGAATAATAATACTCTATTTTCAGGGCACTATATTTCAAAAAGCGGAAACTATGAAATCTTCGCACATTATCTTCACCAGAATGTAAACAATCAGGAAAGTGGTGGTATTACCGAGGATAATCTGTTCATGAATGGTGACAGTAATTATAGTAACAGGCAAAATGCTCAGGTAAACCTGGCATCCAGCAGCTCACAGTTTTCTTACAGAAGATACTACCTGAGCCACCAGTTTACGCCATTCAATTCCGGGAAATTTCCATTTAGTATAAGACATATTATTTCTCATCAAGGGAATAAATATTACTATAATCAGACAGCGCTGGAATCTTATTGGTATGATGCTCCTACTGAACTGGTTGATGGTTTCCCATTGACCACAAAAAAATATTCTGAAAACTTCAGCAATACGGTAAGCTTGATTTTTAATAATGAAAAATTCAAATTGGATGCTGGTGTACGTTATCAGATGATCAAATTGGGAATAAGAGATGTTGTTGTCCTTAATGGCGTACCTTTTCCTGGTGAGCTTAAAGAAAACAGAATCGGAGCTGTAGGAAATCTGCAGGTAAAACTTTGGGACAAAATTCAATTGAACTCATTCCTGGAATTTTCAAACGGAAGCCAGTTTAAAAGCTATCTGAAAACAACCAACAATCTGAAGTTCGAGCCTATTAAAGATTATTTCGTTAATGCTAAAGTGAATTTCCAAAGTGCTTATCCTTCATTTAATTACTTATTGAACACTTCTGTTTACAACAATTTCAATTATTATCTTGAAAATGCAAAGAATCAGTCTGTAATGGAAGTGGGAGGAAGCATCAATCTGAAATGGTTTAAAACAGAGATTTTCGCCAACTATTTCAGAATAGATAACTATACTTATTTTGACAGTAACGGAAGCCCGAAGCAAAGTGATAATTCTGTGAATATCTCTCAAATAGGGGGCGATGCTACATTCAGCTTCAATAAATTCCATCTGAATACAAGGGTGCATTTCCAAAATACTCTAACGAATAAAGAATTGCTTCCTATGCCAGGCTTTATTGGGAGAGCCAATTTCTTCTATCAGACACAGGCATTCAAAAAAGCAGCAGAAATTCAGGCAGGTGTTAAAGTATATTACTTCTCTAAATTTGCGTCAAGGGATTATTTCCCTGTTCTTAATGAATATATCCTTCCAAGAGCAGATTCATTTTCAATTGGGGGGCAGCCTATCGCCGATATCTATATCAATATGAAGGTGAAAAAGATGTTCTTTTTCATAGAAGGTCAGCAGATAGGAACTGTTATTTCCAATAACAAAGCATATGCATTTCCACATTATCCGGTATATGATTTCAGACTGAACATCGGGATCGTGTGGTATTTGTTCAACTAAAAACTGTACAGGTTGAAAACAATAAATAAAATATCATTCAACGATATAGAAAGCATTCCTCAATTGGTAAAAGATTTTTTAAATCAGAAAATTGAGGGTTTTGAAAATAATACATTTTCTTTAGATCATTTTAAACAACAGATTCATTTGAAAAAAGACTCTTCCTCATCAGGGAAGAGAGAAATTTTATCTGAAGTATTAGAAGGCCAGCTTTCAAACCTCTCGCTTTCTTCAAAACAGAAAGAAAATCTTGAGAATCTTAAACAGCCAAATACATTTACCATTACAACAGGACATCAGCTGAACCTGTTTTCGGGACCTGTTTTCTTTGTCTATAAAATTCTTCAGACCATAAAGACATGTACCTATCTGAAAGAAAATTTTCCGGATTTTAATTTTGTTCCGGTATATTGGATGGCCTCAGAAGATCATGATTTTGCCGAGATCAATCATTTTAAAACCGAAAATAATTATTACGAGACTAATGAGAAGTCCGGCGGTCCGGTAGGGAGAATTGAGATCAGTGATACCTATTTTATTTCTGAATTTGAAAAAGAATTCAAAGATTCTATTTTTGGAACCGAGCTGATCTTAATGATGAAGGAAGCTTATAAAACAGGAAACACTTTAACGGAGGCTATTAAGATTCTTGTTAATCGTCTTTTTTCAGAATTCGGACTTTTGATTCTGGATGGAGATTCTAAAGAACTTAAAAATCAGATGAAGGAGGTATTTAAAGATGAACTTCTTCATTTCAGTTTACAGAAAACGTCTAAGAAGAAAGTAGATTTTCTGACGGAAAAATATGGAAAAGTGCAGGTAAATCCTCGTGAAATTAACCTTTTCTACCTTTCTGAAACCAGAGATAGAATAGAATTTAACGGACAGAAATATATCATCGTAGATAAACCCATTCAGTTTACAGAAGAAGAAATACTGGCTGAATTGGAAAATCATCCGGAAAAATTCAGTCCCAATGCTTTAATGCGTCCCGTGTATCAGGAAAATGTACTTCCGAATCTGGCTTATATCGGAGGAAATGCCGAAATTATGTACTGGCTGGAGCTGAAAGATTATTTCTCAAAAATTGCTACTCCTTTTCCTATTCTTATTCCAAGAAACTCAATGCTTTTCCTGAAAGAGAAAACATTAGGGAAAATTGAGAAACTGAATCTTAAAATAGAAGATTTTTTCCAGAACTTCACAGTACTTACCAATCAGAAGATTTTAAAAGATAATCCGATTTTACAATTGCTCGACGAGAAAGAAGAGTTGCTGATCAACAGTTTTTCAGCGTTGAGGACTTCAGCAGAAACCACTGAGAAATCTTTTGGAAATATGGTGAAGGCAGAAGAAGTAAGACAATTGAAGTCTTTCAAAAGAATGAAAAAACGTCTGCTCCATGCTGAAAAAATAAAACAAAATGAATTGCTGGAAAGACTTGAAAATCTGTTTTTAGATGTTCATCCCGCCAAAACATGGCAGGAGAGAGTTTATAATTTTAGTGTATTCTTTTCAGATTATGGCTATTCGTGGCTTGAAAATTGTTTGGAAGAAATGGTGGTTCAAGATTCCAAATTAATAATTGTTGCCATTTAATTTTAAAGAAGTATTTTTGTAAATTATAATTATCGAATATGATAAAGAGGTTTTTTATTCTATCCAGTTTATGTATGGTTTTGGGAGTTTCAGCCCAAAAATCACATACGGTTGTGCAAGGTGATAATCCTTACAACATTGCAAGAAAGTATGGAATGACTGTAGATGAATTGCTGAAGCTAAACCCAAAACATAAAGATGGCAAACTGGCTATCGGAGATGTTTTAACCATAAAATCTGATAAAACAGCCACTCCGGTTGTCACAAAAACAGCTCCGGTAGAAAAAGTAACTTCAAGTACAAGTACTTCTTCAACAGGTAAAATTGTTTTGCAGCCAAAGCAAACGATCTATGGCATCACAAAACAATACAGAATTTCTGAAACCGATTTGAGAAAACTGAATCCTGAACTGGATTCTCATATGAAAATCGGAGATGAAATTACTTTGCCTCTTGCCAGCATCAAAAAATATGGAGGCACTCAACAGACTGTAACAGCAGAAAAACATGCTGAACCCGCTGTAGAAAAAAATATAACGACAATTACACCTACAACGGTTACCACTGCTGTAGAAGGAGAATCTTATGTGATCCAGGCTAAAGATAATTATTACAGAATTACAAAACAGTTTGGAGTCAGCCAGCAGGACCTTTTTGCTTTAAATCCAGGACTGGAAGAAAAAGGACTTAAACCTGGTGAAACCATTAAAATAAAAACATCCAATATTAATACAAATACGGATAACGTTGCTGAGACCACAAATCCAAAAGCAAAAATGGATTCAGGGAACGAGAAATCGACGATCTCTTCCAATGTTGCTGCAGGAGACGATTATGTAACCTATACCGTTCAGCAGGGAGATACTGTATTTTCCATCGTTAATAAATTCGGTGTTTCGATAGATGAACTTATTGCTCTTAACCCGGACCTTTCTCATGGGTTGAAAACCGGAATGGTTTTAAAGATCAAAAAACAGGATGCAGCATACATTAAGAAAAACGGTGACGCCCTTAGTGTGATCCTAATGCTTCCATTTGGGTACAGTACAAACGAAACCCAGTACAGAGCAATGGCACTTGACTTTTTAACAGGGGCTAAACTTGCTATTGAAAGGAATGCCAGAGGTGGACAGAAACTGGATATCAAAATAGTAGATTCAGGAAATGAAGCATCATTCAAAAACTCTTTGACACAGATTAATCCTGATAATACAGATCTTATTATTGGTCCATTCTTTAAATCTAATGTAATTGATGTTCTTGATTTTACCAAAAATCAAAAAATTCCGATTGTAGCACCATTTGCCAACACTCCGGAATTATATAACTACAGTAATCTGATTATCGTTGAAACGAATAATCAGACATATGCGGATAAGATTGTAGAAGAAGTAAAAGGAATTTATTCTGACCAAAAAATATATGTAGTGGCAGATGCTAAGAAAGAAAATGCCAATTACATTAAAGCAGGGCTTGAAAAAGCTGTGAAAAACCCTAATATTATTATTGTCAACTCACCAGCAGATATTCAGCCAGATCAGAATATGATGACAGGTCAGTCTGCACCGGTTATTGCCATTTTGGCGAATGATGATAATGCAGCAGGAGATGCTTTTGCCAACAGAATCATAGCTATTTCTAAAGAAGTACAGGGAGTAAAAGCATTCAGTATGTTTTATTCTCCAACTTTTGAGAAAAAAGTTGACGAGCTGAGCCAGGCCAGCCTGGTATATCTGATGGATAGAAAGATCAATACAGACGGCAGCTTTGAAAAAGAAATTCTGGCTGCTTACAAAAGCAAATACTGTAAAACTCCTCCAAAATATGCTATCGTAGGTTTTGATGTAGTAAACGACATGTTAACCAGAGAAAATAAAAAAGGCGAGATCTTCAAGCAGATGAATAAAGTTCAGACTCAGCTTGCTACAAAATTTGAGTTTGTAAAATCTAAAGCTAACGGTGCTTATGTAAACACTGGTTACAGAGTAATCAGGCTGGTACCTTAACATGATTTATAGCTCTTTAAAAAGAATATTGTTAACATTATAGTTATATTTGCATAATATTTAATTCAATACATGAAAGCACTTGTATTTCCAGGGCAGGGTTCTCAGTTCGTAGGAATGGGAAAAGAATTGTATGATTCTAGAAAAGATATTAAAGATCTGATGGAATCTGCCAATGAAATTTTAGGTTTCGACATTCTTTCCATTATGTTTAACGGAACGGACGCGGATCTTAAAAAAACAGAGGTTACCCAGCCTTCAATATTTATACATTCAGTAGCAGCATTAAAAGCCGTAAACGGTCTTGGTGCTGAAATGGTTGCAGGACACTCTTTAGGAGAGTTTTCAGCTTTGGTTGCCAATGGAGTTCTGTCCTTTGATGACGGTTTGAAATTAGTTTCCGAAAGAGCAAAAGCTATGCAGGACGCTTGTGATGCCAATCCAAGCTCTATGGCAGCTATCTTAGGATTAGATGATGCTAAGGTTGAAGAAATCTGTGCACAGATCAGCGGAATTGTTGTTCCTGCAAATTATAACTGTCCAGGACAATTGGTGATCTCAGGAGAAACACCTGCAGTAGAAGAAGCTTGTGCAAAACTGAAAGAAGCGGGTGCTAAAAGAGCATTGTTATTACCGGTAAACGGAGCCTTCCATTCACCATTGATGCAGCCTGCACAAGAAAGACTGGCAGCAGCAATCGAAAAAACAAAATTCAGAAAAGCAACTATTCCAGTATACCAGAATATCACTACAACAGCAGTAACGAATCCTGACGAGATCAAACAAAACCTGATCGCTCAGCTTACCGGTCCTGTAAAATGGACACAGTCTGTTCAGAATATGATTAAAGATGGTGCATCCAACTTCGTAGAAGTAGGACCAGGAAAAACCCTTCAGGGATTGATCAAAAAAATCGACGGATCAGTAGATGCTGCTTCTGCAATCTAATTAAAAATATATGAACGCGATATTTTCACCGGGCAAGCTTATGCTTACTTCAGAATATTTCGCAATCGATGGAGCTCTTGTCTTAGCGGTACCTACCAAGCTGGGACAAGAGTTTTTCTTTGAAGAAAAAGAAGATGGAAAGTCACTTATTTATTGGGAAGCTTATCATCAAAACAAATTATGGTTGAAAGCTGTTATTGATTATAAAAATTGGCAGATCTTAGAAACCAACATTCCATCAAGCGCTGAGTTTATTGTCAAAACATTAAAGAATGTTCAGCAGCTTTCTATTACTAAATTCAAGACCAACCTTACCTATCAGTTAAAGACTAACCTTCAGTTTCCTGCAGACTATGGTCTTGGGAGCAGTTCTACTTTGATGAATAATCTTGCAGAATGGGCCGAGATTGATCCTTTTCATCTGAATACGATTAGTTTAGGAGGAAGTGGATATGATATAGCGGTAGCAAAAGAAAAATCCGCAGTTCTTTTCCAGAGTAAACCTGAGATTAAATATGAGAAGGTAGATTTCAATCCTTCGTTTAAAAATGAACTGGTTTTTATTCACTTAAATCAGAAGCAGGATAGCAGAGAAGGAATCAACTTTTATAAATCAAAAAAGAAGTCTCCGGAATTGGTTGATGAATTTTCAGATATCACAAAGAAAATAATGTTATGCAATGAATTGGAATGTTTTTCTGAATTAATGATGATTCATGAGCATAAAATTGCTGATTTCCTTGAAATTTCCACAGTTAAAGAAAAAATATTCTCAGATTGCCCTTCCTTTGTCAAAAGTTTAGGTGCATGGGGAGGAGATTTTGTAATGAGTGCCAAATTTGGGGACTATAAGAACTATTTTTGGGAGAAAGGTTTTCCTACTGTTTTTGAGTGGGAAAATATAATCAATTTATAATCAAAGTCTTACGATTCCGTTTTTTTATTTGTCATTCTGACTTATATCAGTATATTTAAACCACCTTTAACAAATAATTAATATTATTTTTGTTGAAGTCAATAAAGAAATAGAAAATATAAGTAAAATGAAAAACACTAAAATCATCCAGGATTTAGAGAAATTGGGGATTAAAGGAAACTATGAAGTAGTGTATAATCCTTCTTATGAAGAATTATACCAGGCTGAAGTTTCTTCTGAAAATCAGGGATTTGAGAAAGCTGAACTTACAGAATCTGGCGCGGTATCAGTAAAAACAGGAATTTTCACAGGTCGTTCACCTAAAGACAGATATATTGTTCAGGATGATGTTACAAGAGATACAATTTTCTGGGATGGTAAAGTAAACTTACCTACTACCGCAGAAATTTTCGGTTCTTGTAAAGAACTAGTGCTGAACCAGCTTGCTGAATCTAAAAAGATTTATGTAGTAGATACATTCTGCGGAACGAATGCAGATACGAGACTTAAAGTAAGATTTATTGTTGAAGTAGCATGGCAGGCGCATTTTGTTACTAATATGTTCATTCGTCCTTCTCACTATGAGCTTGAAAACTTTGGAGAGCCTGATTTCACAGTAATCAACGGTTCTAAAACAATAAACCCGAACTGGGAAGCTCAAGGACTGAATTCTGAAAACTTTATCATGTTCAACCTTACTGAAAAACTACAGATCATCGGAGGTACATGGTACGGAGGTGAAATGAAAAAAGGAATGTTTGCCATGATGAACTATTACCTTCCATTAAAAGGTATGGCTTCAATGCACTGTTCCGCTAACGTAGGAGAAAAAGGCGACGTTGCTTTATTCTTTGGTCTTTCAGGAACAGGAAAAACTACTTTGTCTGCAGATCCGAAAAGATACCTTATCGGTGATGACGAACATGGTTGGGATAACAACGGAGTATTCAACTATGAAGGTGGATGCTATGCTAAAGTTATCGACTTATCTGAAGAAAAAGAACCGGATATCTTCGCTGCAATCAAGAGAGATGCTCTTCTTGAAAACGTTGTTGTGAACAATGGAGTAGCAGATTATACAGACGGATCTATTACAGAAAATACAAGGGTTTCTTATCCAATCTATCATATCAACAAAATTGTTTTGCCTTCTAAAGCAGGTCATGCTAAGAAGATTGTTTATCTTTCAGCAGATGCGTTCGGGGTACTTCCTCCGGTTTCCATCTTGAATGAAGACCAGGCTCAGTATCACTTCCTTTGCGGTTATACATCTAAATTAGCCGGAACAGAAAGAGGAATTACAGAACCTCAGCCATCTTTCTCACCAGCATTTGGTGAAGCATTCCTTACATTACACCCAACAATGTATTCTAAAACATTGATCGGTAAAATGCAGGAGCACGGAGCTAAAGCTTATTTGGTGAATACAGGTTGGAATGGTACAGGAAAGAGAATTTCTCTGAAAGATACAAGAGCAATCATTGATGCCATCATTGATGGTTCTATCGATAATGCTCCTAAAACTCAGGTTCCAATTATGAACCTTGAGATTCCTACTGAATTACCAAACGTTTCTACAGGTATTTTAGATCCTAGAGAGACTTACGAAAGTGCTTCAGAATGGGAAGAAAAAGCAAAAGATCTTGCTGCAAGATATATCAAAAACTTTGAGCAGTACTGTGATACTGAAGAAGGTAAGAAGTTAGTGGCTTCAGGACCTCAGTTACAGGAACAAACTATCTAATAGTTTATCAATACCATACAGAAAAGCCTCATCATTGATGAGGCTTTTTTATTTTGGTTTTTTATTTCTCAAATATTAACGCGTTAAATGGATAAGAATTGAGTGAATTATTTTCTTGTATCTATAATTATCTATGAAAATCTGTGCGATCTGTGGGAAAAGGATAAACTATAATTACTTCAAACTCAGTATGGCCAGCCTATATCCATCCATTCCAAAGCCGGATAAAACTGCATCCGTATTAGCTGCCGTCACAGACTTCTGTCTGAATTCCTCTCTTTTATAAATATTGCTGATGTGAACTTCTACTTTTGGTTTTCTGATGTTTTTCAAACAGTCAGCAATGGCATAAGAATAATGGGTAAAAGCTCCCGGATTAATCACTACAGCATCAAAATCATCTTCCTGAAGTCTGTTGATAAGCTCTCCTTCAATATTCGACTGGTAATATTTTAATTCATGAGACTGAAACTCGGATTTTAAAATTTCCATATAGCTTTCCATAGAAACAGTTCCATAGATTTCAGGTTCTCTGGTGCCTAACAGGTTGAGGTTAGGTCCGTTTATAATTAAAATTTTCATACTATAAAATTAAAAACTTTTTTGAATTAAATGATCAAAAATTTCAGTATAGATTAACGTTCGTTTAATTATATTATTAATAATGATATTTGTCATGTTTGATAAAATGATAACGGCTGCAACTCCTTATAGTAATGGGTTTTATTATAATCTTATGTTAAATTTTGAAAATTTATCATGAAAAAAATATAAGTCTACTTGTTTTGTAGACTAAAAGTTTTTAGATTTGCAACCATATTTCGATCGGCTTATAAAGAAAGATGGAGGGAACTGACCCAATGATATCTTGACAACCTACCCAATGGGCAAGGTGTTACGTTCAGCCTTTTTAGGAAAAATAAGCATTTGGTTTATCGTATTTATCGATGCCCTTTGCTGACTTTTCTGCAAAGGGCAAAATTTTAATATATGATAAATAAAATTGATTATGATTAGTAATAATTTATTCACTTCTAAAGCCTGGATACCTCCGGTTGCTGCATTTTTTCTGGGAGTGACCAGTATAAGTGCACAAAATTCCAGACCGGAAAAAGATAGTCTTCATGAAAAAGAGATTGATGAAGTAGTAGTGGTAGCGTACGGAAAAGCTAAAAGAAATAGCTATACCGGTTCTGTAGCTACAATTTCAAGTGATAAGATTAATAACAGACCTGTTACAAATATAACAAAAGCACTGGAAGGACAGGTTCCCGGACTTCAGGCGGTAAGCTCTTCAGGACAGCCGGGGGATACAGCATCAATCAGAATTCGTGGAATTGGCTCTGTAAGTGCTTCGAGTAGTCCATTATTTGTAGTTGACGGAATGCCTTTTGATGGAAACATCAATTCTATAAGTCCAAACGATATTGAATCGATCAGTGTTCTGAAAGATGCTACGGCAAGTTCATTATACGGTTCCAGAGGAGCAAACGGTGTGATCATTGTTACCACAAAATCTGGTAAAAAAGGTGATGCAAGAGTAAACTTTAATATAAGCCAGGGTTTCTCAAGCAGAGCGGTAAAAGATTATGAACAGGTAAATACAGATCAATATTTTCAGTTATATTGGGAAGCATTGAGAAACGGATATAAATCCAGCCAGATTTCGTCTCAGCAGGCTGCACAAATGGCAACTGACAATTTGATAAATTCATTGGGAATTAATCCTTATGGATCAAATTATGCAAAACCAGTAGGAACAGATGGGAAGCTTTTGCCGGGGGCAACTGCTTTATGGAATGACAACTGGAAAGATATTCTGCAAAGAGTAGCTTCGAGAAATCAGATAGATCTGGATTTCAGCGGAGGAAGTGAAAAAAGCAATTACTTTTTCTCTTTGGGCTATCTGGATGATAAAGGAATTGCCATCGGATCTGGTTTTAAGAAGTACAGTACAAGATTAAAAATCAATTCTGAAGTTAAAAAATGGTTAAATGTAGGAGCAAACCTAGCGTATACAAACAGTCTTCAGGAAGCACCTCCTTCATCAGATTCCAGAACGGATAATATCATTAATGCAGCGAGAGTGATCCCGTCTTTTTATCCTTATTATGAAAGAAATGCGGACGGAAGTTACAAGCTGGATGCAATTGGAAATTACATCTATGATTTTGGAAAATACAGACCAACAAATGCTTTGCAAAATGAAAATGCCGCTGCAACCTTACCTTTAGATAAAAATGAAAACCGGGAAGATAACTTTTCGGGGAAAGGTTTTGCTGAATTTACATTTTTGCCTGAGCTGAAATTCAAAACAAGCTTCTCTGTTGATCTGGTGAATTATAACGGTCATTATTATACCAATCCTTTGTTAGGGCAAGGTACAGAAATTGGTGGTTCTGTGACGAAAACAAATTCCAGAACACTTTCCTATACGACGAGTAATATTTTAACCTACGATAAAAAATTTGGCCAGCACCATATCAATCTTTTGGGAGGGCAGGAATTTTATCATTATGAATATCAGACAATTTCAGGAAACAGAAGTCAGTTTTCATTGCCTTATTATTATGAACCGGATGCTGCAGCTTTGTTAGGCGGTTTTAGCGGAAACAGTGACAAATTAGGTTTGTTGAGCTTTTTAGGAAAAGCGGAATATGATTATCAGAATAAATATTTTGTTTCCGGATCGGTGAGAGCAGATGGTTCTTCCAGATTCTCTCCTGAAAACAGGTGGGGAACTTTCTGGTCAGTAGGTGGTTCATGGAAAGCATCCAATGAAGATTTTATTAAAGAGTTAAATTTCTTTAACCAGTTGACACTTCGTGCAAGTTATGGAGGTCAGGGAAATGACAAGCTAAGTAATTATTATGCTTACCAGAGTTTGTATGCTTTTTACAATAATTTAGGAGAAGGCGGAACGGTTGCCAGTAAATTACCAACCCCGGATTTGAAATGGGAAACGAATTTAAACTTAAATGTTGGATTAGAATTTGCGATTCTCAAAAACAGAATTAGAGGGAATGTAGAATATTTCCAGCGTCAGAGCAAAGATCTTTTATTTAATATGCCTTTGGCTCCTTCACTTGGTTTTACTGGATTTCAGGCCAATATTGGGGAATTGAAAAATACAGGTTTTGAGTTTTCATTATTCACTACGCCGGTTAAAACGAAAGATTTTGAATGGAATGTTGATCTTAATGTAAGCACGTTGAAAAATGAAATTACAAAGCTTCCGAAAGGTTCCATTGTAAGTGGAACAAAATTATTGCAGGTAGGTGGATCCATTTATGATTTCTTCATCCCGGAATGGGCCGGAGTAGATCCAACTAACGGAAAACCACTTTGGAAAACAATAACAACAGATGCAAACGGAAATACGCTAGAAGGAACAACTTCAGAATATGCAAAAGCAACAAAAACATTGCAGGGTTCATCGCTTCCGAAAGTAATGGGAGGATTAACGACAAGTTTGACGTATAAAAACTTTGATTTTTCAACATTGATAACATTCAGTATCGGAGGGAAAATTCTGGATAATGATTATACGATGATTATGCATAACGGAAGCTCTGCAGGCCGTTCCTGGAGCTCAGAAATGCTAAACCGATGGACTCCTGAAAACCCTTACACGGATGTTCCTGCATTGAGTACCACAACTAATAACTGGACTTCAACTTCATCAAGGTTTTTATACTCAGGGACGTATGCGAGAGTAAAAAATGTAAGCTTGGGATACACACTGCCGACGGATTACTTTGAAAAAATAGGATTAAAGAAGTTCAGAGTCTATGTTCAGGCAGAAAATCTTTTAACGTTCTACAAACATAAAGGAATGGATCCGGAACAGACATTAGACGGAACAACATATTACAGATATCCTGCGATGAGAACGATTACTTTCGGTTTACAGGCAACTCTTTAACATTTAAAATGAAAATAATGAAAAAATTAAAATATTTGTCTTTTGCCTTAATCACAGTGTTGTCTTTAATAAGCTGTGAAAGTGATTTGGAAACGGCTCCTACCAATCAGGCAAATGAGGAAGAAGTTTTTAAAACGGCAGAAAGCGCGGAAACAGTAATTAACGGAACCTGGGCTAACTTTAATGACGAGGGGACAAATTATGCCAACATCGGATATTCAACAGTATTGAGAACCAGTGATGCAATGGGAAGTGATGTTGCCGTATTGACTAATAAATATGGTTTCGGTCCCACCTATGCCTTCACAGAAATGGTAAACAGTACAGTGGGGCGACCGTCGTTTATATGGAATATGTTGTATTCCACTATTAATAATATGAATAATGTTATTGCAAGAATTGATGGAACAGGAGGAAGTCAGGAGAAAAAGAATCAGGTGAAAGGACAGGCAAAGGCTTTACGTGCTTTCTGTTATCTGAACCTGGCTAGCTTTTATCAGTTCAGTTATTTTAAAGATAAATCAGCTTTAACGGCTCCTGTTTATACTGAACCTACCACAACAAGTACGGTAGGGAAGAAAAGAGCAAGCCTTGAAGAAATTTATACTTTGATTAAAAGTGATCTTACCGATGCAGACAATCTGCTGAAAAGTTATACCAGAAATAATAAAGATAAAATCGACCGTTCTGTAGTGAACGGACTTTTAGCAAGAACCTATCTGAATATTGGTGATTGGAGCAAAGCAGCTGCCGCTGCGAAAATTGCAAGAGAAGGCTTCCCTTTGATGGCTCCGGAAAAATATAAAGAGGGCTTTAATGATATCAATAATGCAGAATGGATCTGGGGACATGGGCAGACACAGGAACAGTCGGGTGCGAGTTATGCATTCCATTTTTTGGATGTATCTTCATCAGGAAGCTATTATTACAACTTTATGGCAGATCCTTATTTTAAAGACCTTTTTGATGCCAATGATATCAGATCTCAGTTATTTTCATGGGATGGGCAGAAAGGAAGAGAAGGTTTGCTGAGGTATGCAAAGTTTAAGTTTAAGCCAGCCCTTATTGCAGATATTGTCTACATGAGAGCTGCAGAAATGTATCTGATTGAAGCTGAAGCTGAAGCCAAAAACGGAAATATTTCTAAGGCAGTTGCGGTTTTGAACCAATTAAAATCTGCCAGAAATGCTAATATTTATACTGGATCACTATCACAGAATGAAGTAGTAGCAGCAGTTCTGATTGAAAGAAGAAAAGAATTGTTCGGAGAAGGTTTCTCCCTTTCAGATATTATCAGGACGCAGGGGACTGTGGTAAGAAAACCTTTTGTAGATGCAGATGGTAAACCTATAAAAGTTCAGATCACTACACCGGAAGGTACCGTGAAAACAGTAGACGGTAAAGGGCACTCTGTTCTTGATTTCCCGGATAAAACAGCCTTCACACCCAACAGCAATTATTATTTATTCAGTATTCCACAAAGAGAATCTGAAAACAACCCGAACTTATAAGGGGACATACTTATAATTAGATTTGATTTTTAGCCACTGCTTTTGCGGTGGCTTTTTTGATTGGCTTCATTATTAGTTTTGAAACAATATAGTGTGTATACTATTTTCGTTGTACCGAAATTCAGATTTCTTGTCAGGAAAAGGGAAGGATAAATGTCCCGGGGTAATTTATAACATTGAAAAGCCGGCTCAAAACTAATGCTTGAGCCGGCTTTTCTAAATTAAGTTAACAATTATTTTAAAATTATTTTAAGGTAATTGGATTCAACCGAGATAGGATACAATGAAACATTATCTTTTAAATTTATAATACCTTCATTGATAAATTGAGCATTATACGTTAATTTAAACTGTACAGTTTTCCCTTTATGTTTGTTGTTAATCAAATAATAGTTTTGATATTTCTCATAAACAGATTTATTTTTTTCTAAAAATATGAGCAAAGGGAAAGCAAAGTCATAAGATTCATTCGGGTTGAGGATGAAAAAATTATTTTTTACTTTTTCATAATCTACCGGGTAATTATGATTTTGATCTGATTTAATATTTTCTATTTTATATCGATCCTGTTTTAATAGGGTGATATCTTCAAGATCATAACCGTTATTAAGCGTTGTATTCATCATTTTACTGTATTGGTACAATACAACTTTTTCTTTGCACTTACTTGTAAATCTTACGTTAAGACTATCATTTTTATCCTGATGAAGAGTCATCTGTATGCAGTTTTTCTGAGAAAAAATAACGATAAACTGAAAAATTAACAGTAGTAATAATATTCTTTTAGTATCCATTTCTTTTAAGCCAATCTTGATATTGTTGTTTTTGAATTAAATCTCCTGCTTTGGCACCACTTCCATAAGCTCTTTCTTCCATTAAGCGTTCCGTTTCACGCTTACCCAATTTACTAAGCTTTCCTTCAAAATAACCACTTATATAATCAATAGCATGAGTGTATTCGTGAACAAATGTTCCTGCCAGATTAAGATATGATGTAAAAGCTTCTTTAAATATAGTAATTTGGGTTACTGTTGTTTTAACTTCTGTTTTGATGACTTTTCCAAGCTGTATAGATTTAATTTTATCAGTTTTATATGAGGTGTTAGCCCTAGTTTCACTGCCAGAGCTGCCACCATCCTTAATAGGGATGTATCCTGTTTTTTTTGCTAATTTAGCAATTGTTTTTAACTTTCTCATTTTTGCTACTTCAGCATCAAACTTGGAATAATCCGGGACTCCTGCTGGATCTATCTTGCTTTTTTCCATGTCGTCTATTAAATTATCCGTCGTAGGTGGTTTATGTTTAAGATAGTTAAAGGCTGTAACCATAAGTCCTTGTCCAGCTCCTACCCAGAAGTTTCCACCTCCTAGTACTGAACCGACACCTCCGCTAACAGCTCCGTTAAGTAAAGCAAAACCATCACTTTTTAAAATGCTGTTATCACCTACATTATTTGAAGCAAAATTTAGTAAATCATTAGAAATACTTGCAAAAGCTCCACTTAATAATCCACTCCAGAAATTTCCTCCCTGTACAAAAGATAATGTCCCCTGTGCTAATGCATGCGCACCGGCTCTGGCGATAATGGTTCCTGTTTTTCCGAGAGCTTTTGCGACTTCACCTCCCGCTTTGAAAATATCTCCAATACCATTACTGATACCCATAGACATCATAGACATTGCGACAGACTGGAACATGCTGCCAATATTAATTGGTCTGTTTAAATAATAGTCTGTAGCAACAGAGGTAAATATAGCAATTCCTATAGCAATAAGGGCATCATCCCATCCCATGATCTCTCCGGTAAAGTCGTTAAACATCAATGGATTGTTCATTACATATCCATATTTGTTATAGTTTTGGGTATTATAAGGATCCTGAATAAATTCATCAGCATTTAAGAATCGTCTTAATAATGGGTCGTAAAGTCTTCCGTTCATGTGAATGATTCCTACTTCCATAAAATGCTCATGAGAAGTATACCCTCTTTCCAGCAGCAGACCTCCACTGTTTGCAATTTGCTTAATTTTGTTAATGTCGGTTTCTACGGCTCCGCTTCCTATTTGAAGATGGGTGAAATTCCCCCATGCATCAAAATGTCGTTGTTCCAGTTTATTTCCGGCTTCATCACTTATTGCTAAGATACTGCCTAAATAATCTTTGTGCAGGAATTTATAGGATCCGTTTTCCTCAGTGTAGTTCTTTACATATATAATATTGCTTTCATAAGGAGATCCATCAATGTAAAGGATGTGTTTTTCTTTACCTGTAGTATTGTCTCTTACAATCTCGTAGCTTCCGTCTTCATTGTAATATTTTGTGAATTTACCATCTTTATCCGTGTCAAAATTTCCACCATAAGTTACTCTTTGTCTCATCGAGGCCAAGCCATACTGGAAGGCTACATCTCCTTTCTCTCCATCAATAAAAACAGGATCGTTATTTTCATTATAAGAAATACTTTGGATGAGGTCATTTTGATAATTTTGTTCTCCGGCAGGATTAAGAGTCATTCCGGTTGCCTGATAAATTTTAGTAGAATTTTCAAATTTAATTTTTCCAATCTGATTATTTTCCAGGATTCTCCCTTTGTTGTCATAAACGTTAGAGTTTTCCTGTCCGTTTGCAGGATTTGTCCATGAGATTAATCTATTGTTGTCATCATATTTGAAAATCTCGTTGATATTGAAATCTCCTCCTGTAATTCTACTGTCAAGTTGATTTTTTAATGCATCAAACAGATATTTGATATGTAAAAGATTAGACTTAACAGGTGACCCATGTTTGGTTTCCTTTAGAACATTAGTGGTAAGATCATAATCATTAATAATTTCTGTTGTTCCCAGTTTGGATTTTAATACCTGGCCTTTTGCATTAATTTCGTTCAGTTGCCAAAGTATTTTACCGGAATTTTTATCCTTTATCTGATACAGTTCACCATTCCAGTCGCTGTAAACGTTTTCAATGTCTACTTTTGTCAGAATACCTGAAGAATATAGCTGTTTTTCATAAGAAACAACTCTTGCTTTGTCGTCATAAACAATTCCTTTCTGTATAAAATATTTGCCATTACTGCTTTCTGAGGATGAAAGTAGTCTTCCTTGCGGATCATATACAATGTTTGAACTGTAATTTCTCCCGTTTGATGTGCCGGACTTTGAAGTAAGCCTTCCTTTGTTGTCATAACTATAAGAAATAACTTTATTAGTGGCCTGACCGCTATCTGTAGTTGAAACTTCCTTTTGAGATGTTAGTTGCCTTTGATTGTTATAGGTATATTCTTTTGTTCCCTTTGGGCTTGTGACTTTTTTAAGCTGTCCCATCCCATGATACTCATATTTGTATAATCCGTTGGAAGGATCATTAAATTCTGATTTTCTACCCCATGTGTCATACTTAGTAGTAACAATATTCTCATTATATTTCGCTTGAATCTGTTCTCCTGCGGCATTGTATGAAAACTGGATTGTTCCTCCTTTATCGGTGGTGGAAATAACATTTCCTAAGGCATCGGTGGTTTTGGTAGTAATCCTTTTATTTCCGTTAATTTCTTCCTCTGTTGCTGTGTTGCCGGAAACTGAAAATTTCACCTGTTTTCCATTAAATGCTGTTGTTGTTATCCTGGCTGGGAATACTGAATCATCGAAAGAAATAGTGTTCCATTTGTTAGAGCTTTGTCCTTCAAAATAAGGCTCACTTTCAGCTGTTTTTCTTCCCAGTACATCATATACAATGTCATGAGAAATATATTGCCCCTGCTTAAACGCTTTGGAAGATTCTTTATAGTCCTGCCCCCATTTGTTGGTGTATTTTTTTGAAATATTTCCACTAGGGTCATATTCTATAACGGCCGAATTATATAAGTTATCTTTTACATATTCATAGGTGGTAACTCCGGAGATATTTGTTTTGGATTTCATTAATTTACCCCATGCGTCGTACTCATTTTCTAAAGTGTTCCCCAGAGCATCCGTCTTTTTAGTCACTAATCCCCAGTCATTGTAAAGAGTATTGGTCTCTAATCCCAGATCATCTGTAGATTTAATAACAAATCTGCCTTTATCATCATATTGATAATTGGTAATTTCCTTTTGGGAATCAACACTATTTAAATTAACCTTCTGAATAACATTTCCGAAATTATCATAATTGTATATTTCAGTAAGAGCTCCTGTATTATCTCTGTTACTTATCTTATAGATTTTAAGAAGATTATTGTTGTAAATGTATTCCTCTTTTGTTGACTTAGTGTCACCATAAGCTTTAACAGTTGTTGTTTTGGTCTTAGGTTTTCCTATACTATAATTGGTCCCTGTGGTTGTATCATGAGGGAAATATTCTAATTCAGATGTTGAAACAGAAAACCCATCATTAATATTTACGGTAGATTTTTTAGGAAGGTATAAATTATCATATTCTTCTACAGTATGTACCGTTTTGATGTTCTTTAAAAAGTCTTTTGATGTAGTGATGTATGGATTGATCGCAAGAACAGCCTTAGATTTTTCCGTATCGGGGATTACCGGAACTACTGCTCCGTTCAAAAGCTTATCTATTTTGTAGTCATACTGTTTAAATGATAATAATTGAGTATTGTTCAATGAAATATCTGCAGGGAATATTTTTGATTCATCCGCTGTACGTATACTCCAGTCTTTATAAGGTAATCCTTCGTTGGCAGGATTGATTTCAAAGCCGTTCCAAACTTTGGTATTCACTAATGCATCACTGAAAAACGTTGATCTGGCCATTTGCCTGAAACCTATCATTCCTTTTCCATGAAGGTTTCCAATTAAGTCCCTGTATCTGAATTCCTGTTTACGATCCCCTTGAATCAGTCTTGAAACAACAAAATAACTATAATTTTCGGTGATGTTGATGTAAGGATATGCAATTGGATTGGTAGTATAGAAAGACTGATAAATGTTTCCTGAACTGGTTAATGGTGAATACTCTACAGCGGTTTTGATTCCGGCCTGACGTATTGACTTAATTTTGGAAATTACATTAAGTTTACTTCCCAAGTCCCAGGTAATCATTTTTGTTTTATGAATAATGGCAAAGTCTGTATTGAGCTGGGCTATACGAAACGAACCGAATAGAGGTCTGAATTGCTCGCCATACATCGAATAATTGCCTATTTCTCCATCCCAGTTTAATTCTACTGGAGCAAGACTGTGAGCATTATTAAATATGGGTTTACCATTACTGTCAACACCATCATTTCTCAGAAAATTAAAGCCATAACCCGAATCAGGATTGTTCCAGTCAGTCCAGCCGTCTCGGTTCCACCTCTGAGATTCAAAAATTAACAGATCGCTTTTTCCATCTTTATTTAAGTCAGAGGTACTATATGTTCTTTGAATCTGTCTGTTCTTTCTTAAACTTCCTTCCCACCAGGGTTCATACAGGAAAAGATTAGAATAGTAGTGTTTTACAAACCCTGCGCCTGTAGACAGATACATTCTCCAGTCTGAAGAAGCATCTGCGATGGGAGCCATGATATCTGTTTTTCCGTCTCCGTTAAAATCACCCAGATAAATAACATCATTGTAGGATTCTTTTGTAGTGGAAAAGGCCAGTACAAATTTGTTCTGAGTGTTTAATTCATAGATGTAAATATTATTGTCCTGAATTTTAAGCAGATTCGATTTACCTTCGCCTTTAAAGTCGGCTATTTTAAATTTCTCAAACTCATCACTATCTTGTTTTTGCAGCACTCCGGTTCTTGTATTGTAATAGAACGTTTCTGAAAGATACTGTGAATCAAAATATTCAGACCATTCACCAGGACCATTGGGGTAACCATATGCTACATTTTCAATGCTCAACAGAAAATCTGAAACTCCATCCCCGTCAAAATCCGCTTCTTTGATTTTGCATTTAAGATCATTGTATTCGATGATGAGGTTGTTATACAGTGTTCCTCTGATTTCTGTGAATAGCTGCGGATAGCTGCTCAGATCAATTTTTTTTGAGGATACCAACTCAGCCTTGCCATCAATTACTTCATAGGTTCGAATTAAAACATTTTTTTCTTCAAATGAAGTCTGAGAAGTAAAAAATACACTTTTATTTAGCAGGATATTGTTTTTAATTCCAGTTCCAACACCTAAAAATTTACCTTGATAGGTCAAATTATAAAACTGTCCGGAATTCTCCAATCTGTTAATCATTAAGGTCTTGTCCTTGATGAAGTCCAGTTTTCCATCCCCGTTAAAATCCCCGGAAATGACCTCCTGATAACGGTCATAAAGATCATCATATCTGCTGTCTTGCCAAAGGGTATTGGTAGCAGACGGATCCTGCTGATACTGAATGTTTATTGGATTGGCATTTGCCCCGGCAGAATTAGATTCGGTAATCTTACTTAAAAACTGATAGTTTGTTTTATTTTGAACGTACTCAAGTGAATATTTCTTAAACAGATTTCCGTTTGAATTTACTTTGATCTCAGATAAGATCATACTTTGAGTATATGTTAGCCCTTTTGTGTAGGCTTGCTCTTTTAAAGTTCTGTCAGCATAGGTAAATTCAATAGAGTTAAAGTGGCTTTTATTCTGCTGTTCATTGCCGCCCCATGCTATATTATGTATGGTCGTAACTCCTTTTCCCTGCACATAGTTGTAAGAAATATAATTTCCCTGTACATCTTTCCATTTGCTGATATTATATTCCGCTGAAGTTCTTGAATCAGCATTAAGACCATACCATGCTTTTGAACCATCTTCAAATGTAATTTCAAAATACAATGGTCCGTTCTGTTCGGGATTTACTCCTACAGATTTTATTTTAATATTAGAATATTTTGCGGGAACATATTCTGCTCCATCTTTTCCATATTCGCCTGACTTTAAGACTAATCTCTCTCCGTTGAAAGAGTAGTAATCCGTATAATCCCACTGGATTCCCTGAGGTTTCCCATCTTTTTCAATGGTTTTCCCGACTCTGGAAATTGATGTTAATCCAGATAAATTCCAACCATATCCGGCAATTCCATTTCCTGAACTGCTGGTATACACCAGATTTGTTTGTGGTGCTACGGTTTTTATTCCGGGAGGCAGCGCAATAGGTAAGGTGAATTGTAGTTGTCCACCTCCATTTACCTCTATATTTCCTTTCGTATCATGGAATTTGATACTATCTATTTCTATGGTTCGGGAAGGATTATTAATACCTGCCTGCGAGTTTGTTGGTCCACCACCTGGATTATCTGTGGCAGGACCTATTTTAGCCAGAAACGGATTCGATACACCCGACTTGGCTTGAAATCCCTGTGTCATAATTACCGACTGCGGGTCCTGAACGGTCCGCGAGGTAGATTCTGCCCGGTAAAGTATGGTCTGTGAAAACCCCCATACTGAGCACAGGAATAACATCAATGATGAAAAGAATTTCATTGTTTTTATTAGTTGTTTTTAATGAATGATTGATGAATAATAATCAATAGGCTGGAATCAGAGGGAATAAAATGACAGAATGATTGTAAGTCTTTCAATGCTTTAATTTCTGAATTCCACTTCCTGTTTTTTATCTTTTGGTTACGTTTCTGCCAAAGACTCTTCCGTCTTTTAGAGTGAATCGAAGAATGTAGATACCCCAGTCATACCCGGTCATATTAATTTTCACCTGATTGTTTAGATCCGGCAGATTTTGCTGCTGGAATTTCCAGTGAACATTACTATGCTGATACAATGAAACGGATTCAATCAGCCCGTCTACTTCTTCTGTCCAGTCGATGGTTAAATAATCATTTACCGGCACAGGGTAGAGTCTGATTTGTTTCCAGAACGTTTTTTCATCAATGGAAATTGCTTGTTGGCTGGCCGCTGCTACCTTTGCTTCCTGTAATTGTATTTCTTTTGGAATAGACTGTTCAGCTTTTTTACCTGCTGCGTTAGTTCCTCTGTATCGCTGGTTTCCGGCTTCGTCATATTTGAAATAGACTTCCGTTTGTGAATAGCCTAGAAAACCGATCAATAAAGAAAATACGGAAAGTAGTTTTCTTTTCATTTGTATTTATTTTTGAGAGGATAAAAGTTTTTGAATTTGTTTTTCTAGTTGTTCAATTTTCTCCGATTGATATTTTAAAACTTTACTTTCTTCCTGAAGCTGTTTATTTTGTTGTATTGAATAAAGAGTCAGTTCTTCAATTTTTTCAAGAAGCTTTGCATCCATTTCCCCTAAATTAATTCCGTTTTGTTCTACTTCTTTTGCTGATGGAATGTTTGGTAAATGGCCTCTTTCTGAAATATGTTGTTCTACCTCTTCTAAAGAACGAAGCTTATACTCTTTTTTGAATACATAATCTGCCCAGCCATTAGCCGCAGGGCTTTCAACTTTTATCTGCTCTGCCTTGATTCCTTTGCTTACATAAAAAATAAAGTTAGCATCATTGTCATACTGGTCTGTTCCCACGGTTACTTTTCCTGTATTAAAAAGTACCATTAGGCTTTTATGTACAGCATCAGAAAAACGGACCCTTGAAATTCCTGATGAATTCGGAGTACTGGTGTCAGAATTGGGATCAATAGCATTATCATTGTCCATATGAATATTCAGGTTATGTCCACCTAATAATCTCATCACACCATCGTTAGGTTTAGCCCATCCTGAATAACAGCTGTTACAAGGTGATAATGCCAACTGAAGGTTTCCTGTTCCGGGAGCACCGCTTCCGATATTGATGCTTTGTCCTTCAATTTTGAAATTCTGCTGATTGTTCTGTTTGAAAATAAGCGGTTTGTCATCTGTTGTTCCAATGAAATGAGTTGGAGGATTGGTTCCTGAATTTCCGGTAATGTTCCAGCTTTGTGCAAAAATACTTGAGGTTGCCATCGCAAAAACAAATAGTAACGTACGTTTCATAATGTATAAATTAGTTTGTAAATATTTTGAAGTTGAATGAAATAAGAATATTTCTAAATAATTGTGAATGGTTTTATCACTTAAAATGGTAATCTAAGTTTTGCAAAGATAACGAATAGACACTATTAGGTGTCTTAAATACTTCGTTAATTGAGTTTTTGAATTGAGTTTTTGATTTGTGAATTATGATAGGGAATACATTAGAAATAATGGCCTTTATTTTGAATAATGCTTAATGATTTTTGCGAAAAAATGATTATTGGGAAATAGGTATTCCGATAGGATACCTTGATTTTTGTCATATATTTAAAATTTCAGAATCTACCCATTTTAGAAAAAATCTCTACCTTTGTAACAATGAACCTCTTAAGATGGATACTGGCAATTTATTTCATGGCGCTATCATTGATGCCATGTGAAGACACGTCCCATCCGTTGAATACAGGCGGGAATAAGATTTCATTAAGTATTAATAATACTCATTCTACAGAAAAAGGAGATATATGTTCTCCATTGTGTGCTTGCAGCTGTTGTCAGATGACCGTTTCAGCATTTAAAATGGATCCTTTATTGGAAATTCCGGAGCAGATTCCGGCTTATTTTTCAAAGAAGATCCTATTCCACAAAAACGACTTTGCTTACCAGATTTACGATCCTATCTGGCAGCCTCCTAAAATTTAATTTTTATTGATTTTTAGAAAGTTATGCTTTCTAATACTTAACTGTGCTTGAAACTTTGCAATACCATTGCAGAGGTTTTCAGGATATTTTTGCTGCAGTATTCTAATGCTGTATGCATTCATTTTCAATAAAAATTAAATATCAATCGTGTTAGATAAAATCATAAAATTCAGTATAAAAAATAAGGTTGTCATTGGCTTGATGACTCTGGTACTGATCATCTGGGGAACATGGAGTGCCACCAGATTGCCTATAGATGCTGTGCCGGACATCACCAACAATCAGGTGCAGATTATTACCGTATGCCCTACATTGGCAGGGCAGGAAGTGGAGCAGTTGGTTACCTTTCCTATTGAACAGAGCATTGCCAATGTTCCCGATATTCAGGAAACAAGAAGTATTTCAAGATTCGGGCTGTCGGTAATTACAGTAGTGTTCAAAGAAAATGTAGATGTTTACTTTGCAAGACAACTCATTAACGAGCAGCTGAAAAATGCCGTAGAAGAGATTCCAAAAGGAGTAGGAACTCCCGAGCTGGCTCCCGTAAGTACAGGTCTTGGTGAAGTGTATCAGTATATTCTCCATCCTAAAAAAGGAAGTGAGAAGAAATACAATGCCAAAGAACTTCGTACCATGCAGGACTGGATCGTCCGAAGACAGCTGAACGGAACACCGGGAGTTGCGGAGATTAACAGTTTTGGTGGCGAATTAAAACAATACGAAGTGGCTATTGACCCAAATCGCTTAAAGGCAATGGGAACAAGCATCACCGAAATATTTACAGCCCTTGAGAAAAACAATCAGAATACAGGAGGAGCTTATATTGATAAAAAACCCAACGCCTATTTTATCCGTGGAATTGGTCTGGTTACCTCTTTGGAGGATATCAGAAACATTGCTGTTAAAAACGAAACCGGAAGTGTTCCTATTTTTATAAAAGACGTTGCTGATGTCCGTTTAGGAAGTGCAGTTCGCTACGGAGCATTGACCTATGATGGAAAAGTAGATGCCGTGGGTGGAGTAGTGATGATGTTGAAAGGAGCAAACAGCAATGAAGTGGTGAGCAATATCAAAGCAAAAATTCCAACCATTCAGAAATCTCTTCCGGATGATGTTATCATTGAACCGTTTTTGGACAGAACAGATCTTGTAGACAGAGCCATCAATACCGTACAGAAAAACCTAATCGAAGGAGCATTGATCGTTATTTTCGTTCTTGTAATTTTCCTGGGAAACCTGAGAGCCGGACTTATTGTAGCTTCTGCCATCCCGCTTTCCTTATTATTTGCATTGGGAATGATGAATGTTTTCGGGGTAAGTGCCAATCTGATGAGCCTTGGAGCGATAGATTTCGGGTTGATTGTGGATGGTGCCGTGATTATTGTAGAAGCAACCCTGCATCATTTAGGCGTAAGAAAATCTACCCGTGCATTGACACAGTCTGAAATGGATGAAGAAGTTTTCCTTTCTGCCTCAAAGATCAGAAGCAGTGCGGCTTTCGGAGAAATCATCATCCTTATCGTATACATCCCGATTCTTACTCTGGCAGGCGTAGAAGGAAAAATGTTTACTCCAATGGCAAAAACAGTAGGATTTGCGATTCTGGGAGCATTGATTCTTTCCCTGACCTACATTCCGATGATGAGCGCGTTGTTTTTATCCAAGAAAATATCCCACAAAGAAACCTTTTCCGATAAAATGATGAATCGTTTGCAAAAGGTTTATCAGCCACTATTACAGAAAGCAATCAAAGTAAAATATATCGTCGTTTCAGCAACTGCTGTAGTGTTTCTTTTTTCTGCATTTATCTTTAAAAATATGGGTGGCGAATTTATTCCACAGCTGCAGGAAGGAGATTTTGCATTTCACTGTATTTTACCACAAGGAAGCTCATTAAGCCAAAGTATAGAAACCTCGATGCAGGCGTCAAGAATTATCAAACAGTTTGATGAGGTGAAAATGGTAGTCGGGAAAACAGGTTCTGCTGAGGTTCCTACTGATCCGATGCCACCTGAAGCAACCGATATGATTGTAGTATTGAAACCGCAAAGCGAATGGAAAACCAAGAAATCTTACAATGAACTGGCAGATGAGATCAGTGAAAAACTGGAAACAATTCCTGGCGTATTCTTTGAGAAAAATCAGCCTATTCAAATGCGTTTCAATGAACTGATGACCGGGATCAGACAGGATGTTGCCGTAAAAATTTTCGGAGAAAAGCTGGATTCTTTAGCAGTATATGCAGATAAGGTTGGGAAAATCATTCAGACCGTAGATGGAGCTACAGCACCACAGATTGAGAGAGTGAGCGGTCTTCCGCAGATTAATGTTCAGTATGACAGAACGAGAATTGCCAATTATGGATTAAATATCGAAGATGTCAACAATGCAGTAAGTACAGCCTTTGCAGGAAAAGCGGCCGGACAGGTGTTTGAAAATGAAAGACGTTTTGATCTGGTTGTACGCCTGGACAGTCTTCACAGAACGGATATTTCAGATGTGAATAATCTGATGATTACTTCTGCTACCGGAGCTCAGATTCCATTATCACAGGTGGCGAATATTAGCTACAAACTAGGACCTGCACAGATCAGCCGCGAGCAGGGAAAACGCAGAATTGTAATTGGGTTCAACGTAAAAGACCGTGATGTGGAAAGTGTGGTGAAAGATATTCAGGTAAAATTAAATAAAGTGAAACTTCCTTCCGGATACTACTTTACCTACGGAGGTCAGTTTGAAAATCTTCAGGAAGCCAGCAAGCGTCTGATGATCGCTGTTCCGGTATCATTGCTTCTTATTTTTATGCTGTTGTATTTTACCTTCCGCTCATTCAAACAGGCTGCATTGATTTTTACAGCCATTCCTATGAGTGCAATTGGGGGTGTATTTGCGCTTTTGGTAAGAGATATGCCGTTCAGTATCAGTGCCGGGATCGGATTTATTGCCCTGTTTGGAGTAGCAGTATTGAATGGAATTGTTTTGATAGGAACGTTCAACCAATTAGAAAAAGATGGTGAAACTGATATTCTGAAAAGAGTATTTGAAGGAACAAAAACCAGATTAAGACCCGTATTAATGACGGCTACAGTAGCTTCACTGGGATTTTTGCCAATGGCTATTTCCACCGGAGCCGGAGCAGAAGTACAGAAACCTTTGGCTACAGTAGTAATTGGAGGTCTGGTAACAGCAACATTCCTTACACTATTTGTTTTGCCAATGCTGTATATCATTTTTAACACGAAGATTTTGAAAAGAAAGAATAATAATATGGGAATGTTTACAGCGGTTCTTGTTGTAGGATTCATGATGTTGGGGCAGACTTTTAAAGCACAGTCCAGACCAATTTCTGTGGAGCAGGCGGTAGAACAGGCTATGAATAATAACTTAACCCTCCAGTCAAAAGATTTAAGCATTAAATCTGCTGAAGCATTAAGAGCAACCGCGAAAGAACTCCCGAAATTAAGCTTTGAAGCTCAGCTTGGACAATACAACAGTCCGAAGTTTGACCAGTCGTTTGCCATCTCACAAAGTATTCCTTTTCCAACATTGTTTAAAGCAAGAAAAGACCTAATCAATGAGAATATTAAAAGCAAGCAGATTGATAAAGAAATTACAGCCAATGAACTGATAAAACAGGTACGTACCTATTATTATCAGATTGAATATCTTCAGTATAATAAAGCCCAGCTTACGAGTCTGGCTCAATATTATGAGGAATTTATCAGAATTGCAACCGTAAGATTCAAAGCAGGTGATATCAAAAAGATAGAAATCAGTACTGCAGAAACCCAGAAAGGAGAAATTGATCTGCTGCTCAGACAGAATGAAGTCTTTCTGAATAACGCTTATAAGAATTTAAAGACCCTGATGAATACGTCAGAAGATCTTGAAGTTCCGTTTAATAAAGATTATGCTCCTTTAAAAGCTGAAAATGTACTTGACAGTGCAGTCGTTGCCAACAACCCTACAGTAAAAGCTTTTTATCAGGAAATGGAGATTGCTGAAAAAAACAAGAAAGTTGAAAAATCCCTCGGGCTGCCTGATTTTAGCTTAGGATATACCAACCAATCTTTGATAGGACTTCATACCATCAACGGACAGGAGAATTTTTATAATTCAGGGAAACGTTTTCAGTCCGCAACAGTAGGAGTGGCTATTCCATTGACATTTGGAGCTACAAAAGCAAGAATCCAGGCATTAGAATATGAAAAACAGGTTGCTGAAACCAATGCTAAAATGCAGCAGAAACAACTCTCTGTTCAGTTAGAAAATGCCTTCAGCCAGTATCAGCAAGACTTGCAGCAATACGATTACTATACAGGTCAGGCACTGCCTAATGCAGAGAAAATTGTAAAAGCAGCTCAGCTAGGATATAAAACAGGGGAAATTTCATATGTGGAATATCTTTTTGCTTTGCAGACTGCCACAAATATCCAGTTGAAATATCTGGAATCTATCCAGCAGGTGAATCAATCTGTAGTTACTATTAATTCCATTATAAACAAATAATATGAAAACGCTGTTAATAAAATTTTCTGCCGGACAAATGAAAGCAATGGCACACAGCATCGGACAAAATACATTTTTACTTATGAAACTCAAATATAATATCATCCCTCTTATCCTGATCTCAATTTTACTAACAAGCTGTGGGAAAAAAGAAGCTTCGGAAGAAAAAGCTCCTGAAAAAACAGAACAGAAAGAGCAGGCGCATGAAGAAGCTCCGCAAACTATAGCTTCACTCACAGAAGAGCAAATGAAGTCTGTAGGAGTTGCTTTGGGAACTGTAGAAATGAAAGAGCTGACATCCACGATAAAAGCCAATGGTTTGCTGAGCGTACCCAACAGCAATAAAGCAACCATCACTTCCCTATATGGAGGAATCATCAAAACCATCAATATTCAGGTAGGAAGTATCGTGAAAAAAGGACAGGTTATTGCCACCATTGCCAATCCGGAATATATCCAGCTTCAGGAAGATTATCTGACGACCAACAGCAGAATAACCTATGCAGAACAGGAATACAGAAGACAAAGAGAACTTTTTGATAATGATGCAGGTGCTAAGAAAAACCTTCAGAGCGCGGATGCTGAGCTGAAAACATTAAGAACAAAAAGAGCTTCCCTGTTGAAACAGCTTCAGATGATGGGAATAAGCCCGGGAAAGGTAAGCAACGGAAATATGAAATCCGGTTTGGTGATCACAGCACCTATCAGCGGAACAATCAGCAGTATCACTGCACAGATCGGAAGCTATGTGGATATTTCCTCTCCTGTTGCCACCGTAATTGATAACGGCTCCATTCATCTTGATCTTCAGGTATTTGAAAAAGATCTTCCTAAAATGAGAGTAGGGCAGATTGTTCATTTTAAACTGACCAATAATCCGGAAACCGAATATGATGCAAGAATTTACAGCATAGGATCTTCTTTTGAAAACGAAAGTAAAACCATTTCCATGCACTGCGAAGTGATCGGAAACAAATCCGGACTGATTGACGGAATGAATATCACCGGAATTGTAAGCCTTGATAAAAGTACAACCCCGGCAGTTCCTACAGAAGCTATTGTAGAAGCAGATGGAAAATACTATGTGTTTATTCAGACCGATAAAAAAGCGGAAGAAGAACATGAAGAAAAAGGAAAACCACATCCGAAAACTTTAAACTTCGAGAAAATAGAAGTGGTAAAAGGAACTTCCGATATGGGATATACTGCGATAACTCCGGTAGGAAATATTCCTGACAATGCAAAGATCGTAGTGAAAGGAGCATTTTTCGTGAATGCGAAACTGGTGAATTCAGGAGAACACGAACATTAATGAAAGCATCCGGAACCAGTAAAATGTCGATTTTTATCCTTAAATTAGAGCTGTTTACGGAGTTTTTATTGAATAAAAACGGCAGGAAAAAAGTAAAGATTATCTCACCGAATTTTTAATAAATGGCTTGATTATGTTACTAAACAAAAAAATATCAGTCTGGTATTTCATCCGTGAAATAAAAACCCAAATTCTGTTTATCGGAATATTTGCAGTAGCTATCGGCCTTTTGGACATGTTGCCATGGTTTCGTAAGATCTCATTACCATTGAATATTCCTGCATTGTTGGGTACGGCAGTATCATTGTTGCTGGCATTCCGTACTTCCCAGTCCTACGAAAGATGGTGGGAAGCCAGAACCGTTTGGGGCGCTATTGTAAATGATTCCAGAACTTTTGTGAGATTGATTATCCAGTTTATGCCGGCAGGAGAAGATAAAGCAATAAAAGAGTTTGCCGAAAGACAGAGTATCTGGACCTATGCACTTGGAGAATCTTTGAGAAAGCTGCCGTTTTCTGAAAAAGTTCAGCAGTATCTGGATAAACATAAGATTAAAGGAATGAATATTCCCAATGCTATTCTGGATGAACACTCCAGACAGCTGAAAGAAATTGCCGCTTCCAAAGAACTGACCGATTTTCAGCAGATGCAGCTGAATGATATCATCACAAGGCTTTGCGACAGCATGGGGAAATGTGAAAGACTGAAGAATACGGTTTTCCCACGTTCTTACAGTGTTTTAGTCCATATTCTGATCTATGTTTTTGCGGCTATTCTTCCGTTTGGGCTTGATGATTCACAGCTTGTAGTAGAAATTGCGATTACTTTCCTGGTTCCGGTTACATTCATTGCGATTGAAAAAACATCCATCATCATGCAGGATCCGTTTGAAAACGGTCCTGTAGATACTCCGATGACCTCTCTTGCACAGACCATAGAGATCAATATCAGACAGATGATCGGTGATCAGAATGTTCCCACTAAAAAAGAAAATACATCTTATTATGAAATGTAATTAAACCATACACACAATATGGAAAGCACACCAACCCAAACCGTTTCTGCAGGAAGCAGACACAAAAAAAGCCTCCTGATTGTCCTCTGCCTTAGCGGAACCTATCTCATTGCTGAGGTAATAGGAGGTATTGTTACCAACAGTCTTGCGCTATTGGCTGATGCAGCACATATGCTGACCGATGTGGTAGGATTATTGCTGGCATTTATCGCTATCAAAATAGGAGAAAGAAAGGCAGATCCTTCCAGAACATATGGTTATTACAGAACAGAAATACTGGCAGCTGTAATTAATGCAGTGGTTTTACTGGGAATTTCGATTTATGTATTGTTTGAAGCCTATCAGCGGTTTCAGAATCCGCCGGAAGTACAAAGTAAATCAATGCTGATTGTAGCCGGAATAGGATTGATTGTCAATATTATCGGAATGATGATTCTGAGAAAAGACTCAGAAGGCAGCCTGAATATGAAAGGTGCCTACTTTGAAGTCCTTTCGGATATGCTGACCTCTGTAGGAGTAATGATAGCAGGAGTGATTATGCTGACCACAGGCTGGTACTATGCCGACCCGTTGATTTCAGCTGCAATCGGACTGTTGATCTTCCCAAGAACTTGGAGACTTTTGAAAGAAGCCATTAATGTTTTACTCGAAGGAACACCTAAAGATGTGGATATACATGCACTTCGTCAATCATTGGAGAAAACTCCCGGAGTGAAAGATGTTCATGATCTGCACGTATGGTCACTGACTTCCAGTGTCAATGCGATGAGTGCTCATGTGGTAAAAGAGTCCGGATATTCTCAGAATCAATTATTAAAAACATTGACGGATTCTACTGTGAATAACTTTAAAATCAGTCATACAACTTTTCAGATAGAAGAAGAAGGTTATGAAGAAAATGAAGTCCATCTGTAACAATTTAAAAGCTTACAATGAAAAAAGATATAGAACACAAACTCATTGATAAAAATACCAAACCAACCAGTATGAGGATTTTGGTATATGATTTCTTAAGCTCTCAGGAAGCAGCTTTATCGCTTTCTGAAATAGAAAATTATTTCGACAATGCTGACAGAATCACCATCTACAGAACATTGAAAACTTTTGAAGAAAAAGGAATTGTTCACAGCATTCAGGAAAATACAACCACAAAATACAAACTGTGCGAAGATGATTGTGATGAGAAAACACACAAAGACTGGCATCTCCATTTCTACTGTAAAATATGCAAGCAAACCACCTGTAAAGAAGATATTTCCTTTCCTGAAAATATTCAGACCAATTTCAGGATTGATGAAATAAGATTATTTGCCAAAGGAATCTGCGAAAACTGTCTTGAAAGTTTGCAATAGCATTGCATCAGTCTCATCTTTACATTTGTATAAAAATATTCAGTTATGGAAAAATGCTGTAGTACAACCCCGGAAAAACCAGATACAAAAGGACACAAACATAATCATGCAGAAGGAGATGGCCACGACCATGACGGGCATGATCACTCTCATGACTCCGGAGATCAGACAATCTTTCAGATGTTTCTTCCGGCTATTATATCCTTTATCATTTTATTGTTAGGAATTGCCTTTGACAATTATATAAAACCCGCATGGTTTACAGGCTGGGCACGTTTAGTATGGTTTCTGGCAGCGTATATTCCTGTAGGATTCCCGGTATTGAAAGATGCCTATAAAAGTATCATCAAGGGAGATGTGTTCTCAGAATTCTTTTTGATGAGTATTGCAACCATTGGTGCTTTTGCTATCGGAGAATACCCTGAAGGAGTAGCAGTAATGCTGTTTTATGCTGTAGGAGAAGTATTCCAGTCTATGGCGGTTACCAGAGCCAAAGGAAACATAAAAGCATTATTGGATCAGCGCCCTGATGAGGTAACGGTTATGGAAAATAATCAGCCAAAGACAATGAAGGCTAAAGAAGCTAAAATTGGAGACATCATTCAGCTGAAACCCGGTGAAAAACTGGCGCTGGATGGAGAATTGCTTTCAGATTCAGCTTCATTCAACACCGCAGCTTTAACAGGAGAAAGTAAACCTGATACTAAAAATAAAGGTGAGGTTGTTCTTGCCGGGATGATCAATATGAACAGTATTGCTTTGGTAAAAGTAAATACGGCCTATGAAGACAGTAAACTGAGCAAAATTCTGGAACTGGTTCAGAATGCTACAGCCCAAAAAGCCCCCACAGAATTGTTCATCAGAAAATTTGCCAAAGTATATACTCCAATTGTTGTATTTCTTGCCATAGGAATCTGTTTGCTGCCATATTTCTTTGTGAACGACTATCAGTTCAGAGACTGGCTGTACAGAGCATTGATATTCCTTGTGATTTCTTGCCCTTGTGCCCTTGTGATCTCAATTCCGTTAGGATATTTCGGGGGAATTGGTGCAGCAAGCCGAAACGGGATTTTATTCAAAGGAAGTAATTTCCTGGACAGCATTGCAGAGATTCAGAATGTAGTAATGGACAAAACAGGAACTATGACAGAAGGTGTATTCAAAGTTCAGGAGGTAAGCATAAGCCCTGAATTTAGCAAAGAAGAAATCCTTCAGATGGTCAATGCTCTTGAAAGTAAAAGTACCCACCCGGTGGCAACAGCCATTCACAATTATGTAGGAGATATCAATCACGCCATTCCTTTAGAAAATGTAGAAGAAATTGCAGGCCACGGACTGAAAGCAACCATTAACGGAAAAGAGCTTCTGGTAGGGAACTTTAAGATGATGGATAAATTCAACATCACTTATGATCTTAACCATGCCAATATTGTATATACAGTGATTGCAGTAGCTTATGATAAAAAATTTGCAGGTTATATCACCATTGCAGACAGTATAAAAGCAGACGCCAAAGAAACAGTAGACAACCTGCATAAAATGAACGTAAAGGCTACGATGCTGAGCGGTGATAAAAGTACCGTTGTGAAATATGTTGCGGATCAGCTGGGAATTGATAATGCATTCGGAGATCTGTTGCCAGAGGATAAAGTAAATAAGGTTAAGGAAATCAAGGCTAAAAACCAGACCGTAGCTTTCGTAGGAGACGGAGTGAATGATGCTCCAGTAGTTGCTTTAAGTGATGTAGGAATTGCGATGGGAGGCCTGGGAAGTGATGCTACCATTGAAACAGCTGATGTTGTGATTCAGGATGATAAACCAAGCAAAATTCCAATGGCGATCAACATCGGAAAACAAACGAAAAAAATAGTTTGGCAGAATATTATTCTTGCTTTTGCTGTAAAAGCTGTTGTTCTTATCCTGGGAGCCGGCGGGCTGGCAACCATGTGGGAAGCGGTGTTTGCCGATGTAGGAGTAGCGTTGCTGGCTATTTTAAATGCTGTAAGAATTCAGAGAATGAAATTTTAAGAAGCAAATAATAAACACAACTCAATTATATTCAATAAAAGCTCTGCTGAATTTCAGCAGGGCTTTTGTTTTTAAAGAATACGTATCATGCCAGTCATTCCATATGCTATTGAGACGCCTACGGATTCATAAACAGACTGTCTTTACTTTCTGTCTAAACTATGACTGATAATTACAATTAGTATAAAAATGATACACTCAGTTTGTCATTCCGCAGGAATCTCTATAAAAACAAATCTCTTGAATTTAGAGAGATAAATCAACCAACAAAAAGAAATTTTCGTCTTTGCGATTTCCAACAAAACAAGACATTTAAAAAAAATAAAAAGCTCTGCCAAAAACATCAGCAAAGCTTTTATCAACAAGATTAAATTGTATATAAAGAACTAAATTTTATTTAGGTCTAAAGTTTACTCAAAGTTCGGGATAATATTATTCCGATGACAGGCACAGTTTTGTAATTTTTGTAGGTAACAGTATATAATCACAATGACATTCATCATAAATCATGCATAAAACAGTTTTGAAGTAGTATATTTGTAACAGAGAACAAAATCGTTGAGGTTATTTATTTCCATATTCATCATTTTTACCGTTGCAGTACGTCCCGTTTTGCCATTGGTAAATTATGCCGTGAATTATGATTATATTGTGAAAAACCTTTGTGAGAACAGAAATGTACCACAATCAACCTGTAAGGGAAAATGCTACGTGGAAAAAGAACTGGCAAAAACAGAAAAACAATCCAATAGCTCTCAAACAATAAAGATTGCAGGATTAGATGTTTTTATTTCTCATGATATACTTTCTTTCTCTTCTCATTTGAATTCGGAATCACTTTCTGAAATTCCTGATTCAAGTTATTTTAATTCGCATTCTTCAGAATACTTTTCCAGAATATTCCATCCTCCGTTGGCTTAATTTTTATTAAAAACTATGTTTTTAGTTGAATGAAGGTTTCTGAAACTTTCGTCAATAAGTCATTAAGGACATATTCTACAATTAAAATGAACAATTGTACGCAGTTAGAGATACACTGATTCTTTTGAGGAATTCTATGTTTTTCAGACTTATGTATTGTGTCATAATTATATTTAACATTATTAATTTCAATTTAATATTAAAATGAAATCTCCAATTATTTTGGCCGCTATGCTGTCAATATCATTACTGTCGTGTGCCAAGGAAACACCTAAGGTAAAGCATGCAAGCCACATGGATTCTTCCGGAAAGAAGATAGAAAATGTACAGGTAGTGAATGAAGAAGATCCGATTTGTCACATGAAAACTGCAGGATCGATTAAAGATACCGCTGTATATAAAAATAAAACGTATGGTTTTTGCAGTGTATCCTGCAAACATGAATTCAAAAAAAGTCCTGAGAAATATGCCCAAAAATAAAAAGCCCAATAATAAGAGTAAAGTGATCATACCCATTGCTTTATTTGCATTGCTTTTCTTGGGAATAGGGGTAGGAATGGGGTATTTTAAAAAGAACCTTTATACTGTGATGAAGGTTCCTGATTTTGAACTGACAGATCAGAACAGCAAAAAAATTACCAATAAAGATATGTTGGGAAAGGTATATCTCGTAGAATTTTTCTTCAGCAAATGCCCTACCATATGCCCAGTGATGAATACCAATATGAAGGCGATTCAGAATCAGATCAATGATCCGGACTTTGGTATTATCTCCATCAGTATTGATCCGGAAAATGATACCCCTACAGCATTGAAAGAACATGCTCAAAGGATAGGCGCAAAATCTCCGAACTGGCATTTCCTGACCGGAGACCGTACCTACATTGGTGATCTTGCTGATAAATTTAATATCTACGTTGGCGATAAAGAAGATGAAGGGGAAAGCCTGAACCACAGCGGAATGATTGCTCTGGTAGATCAGGACGGAAATATCCGGTGCAGATACAACAAAGAAAATATGCCAATCTTATATTATTCAGGATTGAATTACGAAGATCCGGAAGGCAAAACGCCAATGCTGACTGGTAAATATCACCCTGACAGAGAAATCCTGATTGAGGATATTAAGAAATTATTGAAATAAGGAAGCTGGGAGAGGGAAGCTAGAGGCTGGAAGTTATTCCGGATGATAAAGCTCTGGTGGTTTTTGAGATCGCTGTAAAAGCAGATAAATACTGAAGAATTTTATGTTATGACATTAATTACTTCCAGCTTCGATCTCCCATCTTCCTGCTTAACAAAAAAACATTGTTCAACCATAAACAAAAACATTATGAAGATTTTGAAAATAGCTGCTTTAAGTGCAGTTTTCGCGGCCCAGTTTACTATGGCTCAGTTTAAGCAGACGCCTTTGCCATATGCTTATAATGCTTTGGAAGGAAATATTGATGCCCAAACGATGGAAATTCATTATTCAAAACATGCTGCTGCGTATGTGGCCAACCTGAATAAGGCTATTACAGGAACTCCGCAGGAAAAAGAAACTTTGTTCCAGATTCTATCCAATGTTTCAAAGCTGCCAGCTGCAGTAAGAAATAACGCAGGAGGACATTACAACCATGAACTGTTCTGGACTGTTCTTACGCCTCAGAAAAACACGCAGCCTTCTGCAAAATTAGCAAAAGCGATTACTGAAACTTTCGGGAGCATGGATGCTTTTAAAGAGAAAATGAGCAAAGCCGGAGCAGACCGTTTCGGATCAGGATGGGCCTGGCTTTCTGTAGGAAAAGATGGAAAATTGTTTGTTTCCTCTACTCCTAACCAGGACAACCCATTGATGGATGTTGTAGAAGAGAAAGGAACTCCTATTTTCGGGATTGATGTCTGGGAGCATGCTTATTATTTAAAATATCAGAATAAAAGAGCAGATTATCTTACCGCGATCTGGAACGTTACCAACTGGAAAGAGATCAGCAGAAGATATGACGAAGCTTTAAGCAAGAAATAGTCTGATGAAATTATTTTACAGCATACTTTTTACTTTTTATATGGTGCTAAGACCTTTAGTACCTATGGTAGAGTATGCTGTAAATTATGATTATATCATTAAAGTCCTCTGTATTAATAAAAGCAGACCGGAGATTCACTGTAATGGAAAATGTTACCTGAGTAAAGAACTGGCCAAAACCAATGATTCACAATCTTCACCCTTTCAGAAAATAAAAAACTCAGGACAGAAAATCCTTGATATCTATATCCTGCCTGAAACAGCAGAGATCATAACTGCTGAAAAACGATCGTTTTTCAATTCCAATTTTACCTACAAAACAGATTATTCTTTTCTGTTTCTTACCCATATTTTCAAACCGCCGGTTTTTTTAAGTTAAATTATAGCTATCTAACCACAAAAGCTTATAGCAATTAAAAGTCAAAGATTTTTAAAAAGCTTAAGTGTTCTTATTGCGAATAAAACTTATCACTTAATATAACTTAAGTGTAAGAACTTTTATGCCTTTTGTGGTAAAAAAAGAATGTTTTCACATTCAAAATAACACATTCAAATTGCATTCAACTTAAAAAATCAACAATGAAAATTTATAAATTTTTATCACTATTCTTTATTGCCTTTACTTTATTCTCTTTTGTAGCCTGCGAAAGCAGCAGAGATGATGATCCACAGGATACAACACCTGGAAAACTTCAGATCAAATTTGAAAACGGATTTAATAATGTAGGAGATATTGTTTTGAACCAAACTGTCCAGACTTCTTCCAACGGACAGAAACATAATTTTTCCGCTTTGAAATATATAATCAGTAATGTCACACTGATAGACGAAAACGGAAACGAATTTAAATACAATGAAAACAATCCAGATAAAGGCGCTTTTATTGTAGATCAGGCAGATGCTGTAGCCGGAATTATATACCTTAATCTGGATGGCATCCCGAAAAATAATTATAAAAAAATAAAATTCGGATTGGGAGTGAGCCAGAAAGCGTATTTACTTGGGCAGGACGGACAAGCTGAATTCTGGACAAAAGCCAAGCAGAAAGGAATGACATGGTCATGGGCTGCCGGTTATGTTTTTGTAAAACTTGAAGGTAAATATGGTAATGATGCTCCTTCAAAAGAATTTATGAACCATACCGGAAATATGGGAAATGTTACAGCTAATGAGCAGGCTGATCTATACCGTGAAATCACATTGAATCTTCCTACTACAGCAAGAGTGACAGGGCAAATTCGTCCTTCTGTTCATATTCTGGCAGATCTGAACCAGTTTCTGAGCGGAGATAAAGCACTTACGCTTGCCACAGGCAATGATATGCTGATGGGTTCCAATCAGCACCTGGTAGATGTTACCAATAACCTTACAAAAATGTTTAAAGTAGATCACGTTCACAATGATTAATTTTTTTATTAAGACATTATTGGTGCTGCTTGTATTCATGTTAAGCTGTGTTTCCTGTTCTGATGAGGTGATGCAGCCACTGGAAAAAGATGAAGCATACAATCTGCAGTTTCCTTCTTATTTTCCGGAAATGACTTTTGATAAAACGATGAATCCGGTAACCAAAAATGGAGTAGAACTGGGACGAAAATTATTCTATGAAGGAAGGCTTTCCCGGAACAATACCATTTCATGCGGCTTCTGTCATATCCAGGAAAATGCCTTTACCCATCACGGTCATACTGTAAGTCATGGTGTGGATGACAGAATAGGAATCAGGAATGCTCCACCCATTCAGAACATGGCTTTTTTGAAAAGGTATATGTGGGATGGGGTGATTCATAATTTGAATGAACAACCGATCAGCCCAATTACAGATGTGAATGAAATGGACAGCTCCATACCGGAAGCTATTTCAAAGATAAAAGATGACCAGAAGTATAAAAAACTGTTCAGAGAAGCTTATGGAGATGAAACCATTACAGGAGAAAGAATTCTGAAAGCATTGTCGCAGTTTATGGCTTCACTGATCTCTGCGGATTCAAAATACGACAGATTCAAACAGGGAAAGGAACAGCTGACTTCAGCAGAATCTCAGGGAATAGCTTTGTTTGGACAGAAATGTGCTTCCTGCCATAGCGGAGAACTGTTTACTGATGAAAGCTTCAGAAATACGGGAATGTATTACAATACAGAATTTAAGGATGCGGGACGTTACAGAGTTAGCCTTAATCAGGTAGATTGGATGAAATTCCGTGTTCCGAGTTTAAGAAATGTAGAATATACTGCACCTTATATGCATGATGGAAGATTTTACACCTTAGAGGCGGTACTCAATTTCTACTCGGATCAGGTGGAAGATAATCCCAACCTTGATCCACAATTAAAACAGAATGGTCATGTGGGAATTGCTATGAATAGTCAGGAAAAACAATCAATCATTGCGTTCCTGAAAACATTATCGGATAAAAGTTTTATATCCAATCCAAAATTTGCAGAATAATTTTATAGAAAACATGAAGAAGATTATAGTGATAGTAAGTTTGATCCTGTTTAGTCAGTATCAGGCAAAGATTATTAGAGACAGTGCTTATATTGATCCGAATACCTTTAGCAGATTCGATTTTGATGATGATTGTGATGCGTGCGGCTGTGCAGCAGGAAACGGATCTTCCGGCTTTGAGTCTTTATTGAATCCACAGTTTATCGGAATCAAATACTTTGCTCAGCATTATAAAGCCAAAGAAAATTTATTTGTAAAAGACCTTACCCAGGATCAGTATTTCAATACGCTGCAGCTTTGGGAGAAAATTCCACTGACTAAAAAACTGAGCGTATATGCAAGCCTGCCCTTTCATTTCCATGAAAAGAAAACAATGCAGGGAGATATCAAAATCAATGGAATCGGAGATCTGAACCTAATGGGGATTTACCAGCTGATGAGCTCTAAAGATAATTTCCACCATCTGAGCGGAGGTTTAGGAGTAAAAATACCTTTGGGGAAATTTGATGAAAAAGGAGCGTCCGGTGTTAATCCAAGTTTTCAGTTGGGAACCGGAAGCTGGGATTATCAGGCGGCTTTGAATTATAAATTTCAGAAAAATAAAGTAGCTGTATTGGTTAATACAGATTACACGATCAAAACTGAGAATAAGAAAAATTACCGTTTTGGGAACCAATGGAACTATGCAGCGACGGGATTTTATCAGGTTGCAGGAAATAAAAAATCTATTTTTTCTATAAAAACGGGAGTTCAGGGAGAGGTCTATGCCCAGAATAAACAATTCGATGAAGCCTTGCCCAATACTGCAGGAAGTGCTTTGTACGGAAAACTGGGATTTGAGGCCTCTTATAAAAAGTTGAGTCTGGGAAGTGAACTTATGCTTCCCATGTATACTCATCTGGCAGGAGGAGATATTGAAGCAAAATCAAGATTCAGTGTTTTCCTGAATATTGGAATTTAAGATGGTGCCCTCTATGAAATGATGTTAAAGCTCCTTCGGGAGCTTTAATTGTTTATGAATCATGATTTTAATTGGGGGTTAGGAATAATTCTTTATCTTTGCCGAAATTTGGTGAGCCATAAAAAGCTCTTAAAAGGGAATCCGGTGAAAATCCGGAACAGACCCGCTGCTGTAAGCTCCGCACCAAAGTTTTTGAAGAATATATCCACTGTTTTTTTAATGGGAAGGATTTCAAAAATGGAGTAAGTCAGAAGACCTGCCAGAAAATAATCGTTTGACGCTTTCGTGGAATAAAGCTTAGGACATCAATGATTCTGTGCAGTGACAGCTGTGCTTTGTCGTTGTATTCTTACATCCATTAGCGTCATCATTATCCTAAATGAGCTAATGGCAGCAAAACTAACTACTTCTGCAATTCATAAAGCTGTTTTCACAATACTGGTGATAACATCTCAACTTTTGTCCTCTCAAATCAAGAAAAAAGACAGTGTTCGGGAAGAATCCATCAAGGTGATCAGCCTTTACAAGAAAAATTTCAAAGAAATTCTTCCGGCGCAAACCCTGCAGGGCGAGCAGCTGGAAAGGCTGAACAGTCATTCCGTAGCAGATGCCCTGCGGTATTTTTCCGGAGTGCAGATCAAAGACTATGGAGGATTGGGTGGTTTGAAAACCATTAATATCCGTAGCATGGGAAGCCAGCATGTAGGGGTTTTCTATGATGGAATTCAACTGGGAAATGCCCAAAACGGACTTGTTGACCTGGGAAGATATTCTTTGGACGATCTGGAAGAAATATCATTATACAACGGACAGAAAAGTGAGATTTTTCAACCGGCAAAAGACTTCGGGTCTTCGGGATCTATCTATTTACAGCCAAAAACACCTGTATTTAAAGGAACAAGAAAAACCAATCTCGTTATAAGAGCAAAAAGTGCCTCCATTGATCTTTTTAATCCGTCATTCCGATTGGAACAGAAAATTTCAGACAGAATTTCCGCCAGCTTCAGTGGAGAATTTATGCAGAGTGACGGAATTTACAGATTTCGATATGCCAAGAAATATCCTGACGGCCAGCAGGCTTATGATACCATTGCTAAGAGACAGGATTCAGATATCAAAGCAAAGCGTTTTGAAACGTCTTTCAACGGAATTTTAAATAACGGAAGCTGGAATATCCGTGGTTATGGTTATATTTCAGACCGTGGAATGCCGGCACCTATTGTGAATGGACGTTTCGGAGGAAGAGGAGCGAGACTTTCTGATGAAAATTATTTTGTACAGGCCAATCTGAGAAAAAAACTGTTTCCCAAGTTTGAAACCCAATTGAAAGCAAAATTCGCTTACGATTATACCCATTTTATGGACACAGTTCGTTCGCAATCCATTATTCATACCGATAATACTTATATCCAACGAGAGCTTTATCTTTCCTCATCCAATATCTATTCTATTACTCCCAATTGGGATGTCAGCCTGAGTGGAGATTTTCAGTATAATAATCTGGATGCCAATCTGGATAACTTTTCTTATCCTACACGTTACACCACATTGGTAGCATTGGCAACAACATATCAATGGAACAGGTTCAAAATCCTGGGAAGCCTTTTAGGAACTTTTACTTTTGAAGAAGTAAGAAAAAACAAAAGACCCGGAGACAGCAGAGAGTGGACGCCTGCCGTATTTATGAGCTATCAGCCTGAAAAAATTCCTGAGCTTACCCTCAGAGCTTTCTATAAAAGGATTTTCCGACTTCCAACCTTCAATGATTTATATTATACCAATATCGGCAATACTTACCTGAAACCGGAGTTTACTAATCAGTATGATGTAGGATTTACCTATCAGAAGAATTATAACAACCGTCTCTTTAAGACCTTTTATGCTAAAGTAGACGGTTACTACAACAAAGTACAGGATAAAATTGTAGCAGCTCCAAACGGAAGCATGTTCCGCTGGCTGATGATGAACCTTGGAATGGTTGAAATCATAGGTGCTGACGTGAATGTACAGACAGAATTTCAGCTGGGAAAAGTAATCCTCAGACCGCTGCTTTCTTATACCTATCAAAGTGCAAGAGATATGACTGACCCGGAGGATACTTTTTATCGTAATCAGATTCCCTATACGCCCTGGCATAGCGGGTCTTTCAGTCTGATGGCAGATTATAAAGACTGGAGCTTCAATTACAGCGCGATGTACGTTGGAGAAAGGTATGATGTGAATCAGGACAACATTCAATACAATTATGTACAGCCCTGGTATACTCATGATCTGTCTGTTCAGAAAAAATTCAACTGGGCCAATCATCAATTTAAAGTAAGCCTGGAGATGAATAATATCTTCAATCAATACTATGACGTAGTAATCAATTATCCGATGCCCGGAAGAAACTTTAAACTTATTCTAAACTTCACCCTATGAGAAAACTAAACTTTTATTTTTTATTTCTTGTATTAGCTTTTCTTACTTCATGCCGTACAGATGATATCATTGTCCGCCAGGAAGTGGTAGAAGGACTTCCATCAGAAAATACGGCAATAAAAGGTTTCTATATGCTGAATGAAGGAAATATGGGAAGCAACAAATGTACGCTGGACTTTTTTGATTATACCAAAGGAACCTACTACCGGAATATCTATGCTGAGATTAACCCGAATGTGGTGAAAGAGCTGGGAGATGTAGGAAATGATATTAAAGTCTACGGCAGCAAGCTGTACATCGTTGTCAATGTTTCCAATAAAATTGAAGTATTGGACGCAAAAACAGCAAAGCGTATTACTTCTATTCCTTTGCAAAACTGCAGATATTTGGCCTTCAAAGACGGGAAAGCTTATGCCAGCAGTTATGCCGGTCCTGTAGCAATAAACCCAAAAGCACCAAAAGGAAAAGTAGTGGAAATTGACACAGCTTCTCTTTCCATTCAGCGTGAAGTGGTAGTGGGATATCAGCCTGAAGAAATGGAAATTGTAGGGAATACATTATTTGTGGCCAATTCCGGAGGATATAAAGCTCCCGATTACGATAATACTGTTTCCGTAATTGATCTGAACACTTTCACAGAACTTAAAAAATTAAATGTTGCGATCAATCTTCACCACATTAAAAAAGACAATTATGGTGATCTGTATGTGAGTTCAAGAGGAGATTACTATAATGTTCCTTCCAGTTTATATCTTATAGATGCAGCAACGGGAATGGTTAAAAAAGATTTCCACCTTGCTGTAAGTGAAATGACAATCGTTAATGATAAACTTTATTTCTACGGCAATGAATTCAATTACAATACCCACAGCTATAAAAAGAGTTTTGGAATTATTGATGTGAAAACAGAACAAATCATTGCGAACAGGATTTTCGACAAAGAATACGAAACAGCCATTAAAACACCTTACGGAATTGCTGTAAACCCAATTACAGAAGATATCTACATGACAGATGCCAGAAATTACGTATCCATGGGATTTGTGTACTGCTTTGATAAAAACGGACACTTTAAATGGAAAACAGAGGGCGGAAATATCCCGGCTCACTTCACCTTTTTATACAAATAACCAAACTTTAAGAAATGAACAAAAATACCTTTACTTATTTAAAAACCGGGTTTTTATCATGTCTCCTGATAGGAGTGATAGCCTGTAAACATGATGATGAAGATGAATTTACATTCAACGGTCTTGACGATTCCTATACCATTGAACGGTTAAAGGTTTTGAGTATTCCTACCAATGCTTCAGGTTCAGTTACGTGGAGTATCAATGACTCTATTATCTCTCAAAACTCAGAGCTTGAATTTATCAGTCCCGATGCAGATGCTTATCCTTTAACTCTGAAGATTAACCATAAAGGAAACGAACAGGTTTATCATTCTAAAATAATCGTTACCAAAGAAAAAACACCTTATAGTAAATATATTGCGAAAGTATTAGAATTCCGCCCCGCTGTAGGACAGTTCATGAATGAAATTCCGGAATATTTACCTGGAAATACAGCTGCAAATATGCTTCAGAAAGCAAACGAATCTTTGGTGGGAGGTAATTCTACCATGATCAGCCTGGGAGGATATGGAGGATATGTTGTTTTCGGTTTTGACCATACTATTCCGAACCTGAATGGACGTGATTTTAAAGTACTGGGAAATGCTTTCTTTGGAAATGATGCCGCGGATCAACGTTCAGGATCCTGTGAACCGGGAATTATTATGGTAGCCTATGACAGAAACAAAAACGGAAAACCTGATAATGATGAATGGTATGAAATTGCAGGCAGCGAATATTTCAAAAATACAACCGTAAAAGATTACAGCATCACTTATCATAAGCCTGATGAAAATAAAACACCTGTGGCAGGAACTGAATTCTGGCAAACCGATGTAGAATATATCAAGTGGAATGACAACCTTGGAAACCAGGGCTTTAAAACAAAAAATACTTTTCATGCACAGAGCTACTATCCTTTGTGGTTTACAGATAGTTCTTACGGTTTTTCTGGAACACGCCTGGCGAACAATTTCCATGATCAGAACGGTGACGGATCTTATTGGGTAGGAAAATCATATGATTTCGGATATGCTGATAATGCCCCGAATAATGATGATGCCTCAAATATTGATATTTCCTGGGCGGTAGACAGAAGTGGGAAATACGTAAAACTTCCCGGTGTTGATTTTATGAAAATATATACAGGAGTCAATCAGGAAGCTGGCTGGCTAGGAGAGGTTTCTACAGAAGTTGCAGGAGCCTACGATTTACATTTCAAATAACAATTCAATCTATTTAAATTAATAAAAAATGAAAAAGTTTTATCTTTTTATGATGCTTTTTCTGTTTGCATGCTTATCAAATGCACAGATAAAAGTTCAGGGTGTACCCAGAAATGATATTTCAGGGATCAGCAATCTTAATACGACAACGATCAGTTTTTCTGATATTCAGTATTGGGTGGGATCGGGAGCCAATCAGGCTGCTTTTGTAGTACAATGGAATGACAGTAAAAACCCTGATGCTATGGTTTGGGGATTCAAGTGGGATGGGAATGCTACAGGAGAAGATATGCTTAAAGCTATTGCTAAAGCAGACCACAGATTATACACATTGCTGTATCAAGGAACACAATTTGGATCAGCGGTTGGTGGAATAGGTTTTGATATCAATGGTCAGGGTACCAATGCATTGATCAAAAGTGGAAATACCACTTATCCTTTATATCCGGTAAATGGTTTTGTGAATACTACAGCTTATGATTTTGACAGCTATACCATCGTAGATGCTGCTAATGATCACTGGCAGTCTGGCTGGACGGTTAACGGATATTGGGCTTATTGGGTAAAGAACCCTGCAGATGCAGATTTTGGATATTCCAGTGTTGGAGCTTCTTCACGTGCATTGGAAAACGGTTCATGGGATGTCTGGAACTTTAATCCAGGCTTTAATACTACTCCAATTTCATCTACGCTTACCCCTGTTTCCCCATATGTTGCTTCCAATAATTTTACCAATGGATATTTCATGGTGAACGAAGAATGGTTTGGGCATACCAATGGCTCTGTAAACTTTATTGACAACAATGGACAGATCAATTACCGTGTATACAGTAACGCAAATAATAACCAGGCTTTTGGTGCGACGACCCAATACGGAACAATCTATGGAGATAAATTCTATTTTGTATCCAAGCAGGCTGCCGACGGAGGAGATACTCAGTATACTCCCGGAGGTAGACTGGTTGTAGCCAATGCGCAGACCATGCAGAAAATTGCAGGATTTAATAATATCGGAGGTGGTGATGGAAGATCATTCGTAGGAGTCAATGAACATAAAGGATATATTGGTACTTCTACAGGAATTGTTACTTTCAATATTGATAATTTACAGGTAGGTTCTTTAATTACCGGAACTGGGGGTAGCGGTCAGATTGGAAACATGATCCGTACATCACAATATGTATTTGCCGTGAAGCAAGGGGTAGGAATTTTAGTAATTAATCCTAATACAGATACGGTAGTGAGTACTATTGCCGGTGGTTTCTATTCTGTTGCTCAGGCTAAAGACGGAAGTGTATGGGGAATTCAGGATCAGAAGCTGATCAGCATCAATCCTACTACTTTTGCCACACAGGTTTACAACATTCCAACAACGAAGTACATTGGAGACTGGGGAGCATGGAATGCCGGTAAATTTTCAGCAAGTAATAAAGAGAATGCTTTATACTGGATCAATTCAATCAGCAGCTGGAGCTCAGGAACACAGATTGTAAGATTTGATGTTACAACGAAAACATTTAACGAAAACTTTGCAGCAATTCCGGGGCAGACAGGACAATTTAAGCAAATTCCTTATGGTGCGGCACTTCGTGTAAATCCTGTTACCGGTGAACTTGTTCTGAACACTACAGAAAGCGGATACGGTGCACACTACCAGAAGAACTGGATCCATACTTATAATATGAGCGGAACTCTTACCAGTACAAAAACTTTGAATGATTACTATTGGTTCCCTGCATTGACTGTATTTACCAATAATTCGGCTCCGGTTGTGAGCAGCGTTTTACCTTCACAGGTTACAGCAGGAAATATCACTACGATTGATTTGAAAACAATAGTTTCCGATGCTGATAATATGGCAGTATCTGTGGTGAAATCTATAAAGTCAAACAGTAACCCTACAGTAGTTTCAGCAGTGATTAATGATAGTGATGAGCTGGTGTTGACACCGCTTGTTTCAGGAACTTCTGATATCATGATCAGCTTTAATTCAAATGGTAAATTGGTAGAAAAAACACTTACTGTAAACAGTACTGCTTCAACTTTAGCAACTGCTGAAGTTAAGAAACTTGAATTCAGCATTTATCCGAATCCGGTAACTGATATTCTTACCATTAAAACTCAGGAGAAAATCCAGAGTGTTACTGTTTATGATGCTTCAGGGAGAGTTGTCAATGCACAATTGAACAACGGCCAGATGAATGTAAGTGTGCTTCCAAAAGGGATTTATATTTTAAAAGCTGTAACAGATAAAGCAGTATATCAGCAAAAACTGATCAAAAACTAATACTATTCCAGATAGTAAATCTTGTTAATATAACCCTGACCGAAACTGGTCAGGGTTTTTTTAATGAGATGATGAAACCCTATTGATCATGAAGAATAGTATAAATTATTCGTATAAAAAACCCGGCAAGCTTGAAAAGCTTGCCGGGTTTGATCTGTTACGGATCTTTGTTATTTGATAATTACCTTTTTAGAGTATGTTTTTCCTTCTTTCGTTTGAAGGGTCATAATATATACTCCTTGTGGCTGTTTTGTTTCAAATGTATTCGATGTCAGTTTAGAACGGAATACCTCTTTTCCTGAAGTATTGGTTAGACTAACCTCCGAACCTTGTGCAGAAATATTTTTGTCAAGGGTAAACTGTCCATTCTCACTGTGAGCCATGAAATTGATGTGCGGATCTTTGTACTGATAAGCATAATATACTCTAAGTTCTCCACCAATATTCAATAATCCTGAATTCACATTGATTTTGACACGGTCAAAAGGAATATTCATGGTAAGCTCAATCTCACCTAAGCTTGGATCTCCAGCTCCAATGTTGAGCAGCTTATTGGTAAGATTTTGGTAATCGTTGTTGGAAACATTTCCGTTAAATGTTTCAATCGTTACACCTCCCAATACCTGAGCAGATAGTGGAGTACCATTTGAACCAATTCCAATTACCAGTTTATTGGTGTTGTTTGCGATATTGGTCGTTGGGAAGATCAATGTCTGTTCTGTTCTTGCCAAAAGGCCTACTGAAACCTGGATTGTAGAGTAGTCGGTTTCGTTACTTCCTACCGCATTTTGAGGGTTCAATACTCCGCAGCCTAAACATACTCCCAATACCTGATTGGTTTGGCTGCTTGCATAGGTTTTCACAATCTGTGCAAAAGATATTGTGCTTGTTAAAAATAGGAACGATGCCAAAACTGCAGCTTTCATTGTGCGTTGGCCAAGTAATAAATAAGTTTTCATATGTAGAAAAATTTTGGGTTTTAGCTTTTTTGTAAATTTATAAATAAAATGATTATGTTGATTATTTTATTTCATATTTATGTGATTTGTTAATGATTTATTGATATTTGCAATTATGAATTTATTTTTACTTAATGAATTGGTTTTTATATTTCATTGAAAATGAATACAAAAAATACGACAGCTTAAAAGTCTGCCGCACTTATTGTATTGTTTATTGAATTATTTAATTAAAATTTTTCTGGAATATATTTTTCCTTCTTTAGTTTGTACATTCATAATATAAACACCTTCAGACTGTCTTGGCTCAAAAGTGTTTGATTTTAGTGTAGAGCGATATACTTCTTTTCCGGAAGTATTGAACAGCGTGACTTCTGAGCCTTCTACCGGAATATTTCCTCCAAGAGTAACCTGCCCGTTTTGGCTGTGAGCCATAATGCTGATCAATGGATCCTGATAAGCATAATAAATTCTGAATCCGCCGCCAAGACTTAATACACCTCCCGTTAAGCCTATTCTTATTCCGTCATAAGGTTTTGTCGGCTTGAATTCTACTGTTCCTCTGTTGGGTGTTGCCCCCAGCTTAAGAAGACTTACATCTATTGTTCTGCGGTCTTCATTAGAAGTACCTCCATTCATAGTTTCAAGAGTTACCCCGCTTAATAGCTGTACAGATAATGGAATGTTGTCTGTCCCGATTCCTACAACCAGCCTTGTGTCTGATCTTAGGTCAGGAAAAATCAGAGTTTGTTGAATTCCTCCTAATAAGACTGTTCCCAATACCATTGTTGAATAGTCATCCTCGTTATACCCAACTGCATTCAAAGGATTATCTATACGGCATCCCAGGCATGCGACTCCAAATACACCTGAGCTTTGGGCGTGTGCATAAATTCTGTTTTGTGCAAAAGATAATGTGGTGGCTGAAAATAGAAATAAAGCCATTAATCCGGCTTTAAAAGAGAATTGTTTTCCCAAAAGTAAATTAATTTTCATGTTATTTATTTTATTGTGAATAGTTTTAGCCAAATTTAAGGATTAATAGATCAAGTAAAAAATAATATTTCCATTATTGGTGATATTTTTAATGAAATTTAATATAACTCTGTTGTCGGATGATAAAGACTATTGATTGTTTGGATTGTATAAGAGGCAGATGCAGAAATTGAAGAGTATCTTTTGTTGATATTGTTGGGTATAATTCAATAAAGAATTCCCAAAATAATAGGGTAGCGTGGTAATTCATGAGATCTGGTGATCAAATAAATAAAATACTGCAAGGTAAAGATTGTCTGAATGTAGGTATAAAAACGAAAAAAGGACTTCCGAAAAAGTCCTTTTGTAGCCCGTAGGGGAATCGAACCCCTCTTACCAGAATGAAAATCTGAGGTCCTAACCGATAGACGAACGGGCCCTCTATCTTCCAGTACCGAAGTAATGTGTTAGTTTTTGTTTTTATAAGTATCAACTCTTAATCTTGTAGCCCGTAGGGGAATCGAACCCCTCTTACCAGAATGAAAATCTGAGGTCCTAACCGATAGACGAACGGGCCGGTTAGATTTATTTTAATATAGCTTTTTCTACTGTGATCTTTATAAAACCACCGTGGTTACAGTGGTCTTATAAGATGTAAGTAGCCCGTAGGGGAATCGAACCCCTCTTACCAGAATGAAAATCTGAGGTCCTAACCGATAGACGAACGGGCCAGCTATATTTTTACGCTAATTTATTAACGTGCTTTGTCAATTTGCTTTTCAAGTTAGCCGCTTTGTTCTTGTGGATAATATTTTTCTTAGCTAATTTATCCAATAAAGCGATAACTTTTGGCAGTTGTTCTGTAGCAGCAGCTTTGTTCTCTTCATTTCTTAAAGCTTTTAAAGCTGTTCTAGCAGTCTTGTGGTAATATCTGTTACGAAGTCTTCTAGTTTCGTTTTGTCTGATTCTCTTTAGTGCTGATTTATGATTTGCCATATCGTTTAAATGTGAGTGCAAAACTATAAACTTTTTTTAAAACTACCAAATTTATTTTCAAAAATTTTAATTTTCTTCTGAAAGGTACTTTCTTAGTTTATTTATTGCTTGTTCTATTTTTAAATTTTCTTGTTCTTTTTCTAATTTTTTGATCGTATTTCCCAGCATGATCAATGCATTGTTCCATTCTCCAGTGGTGTTGGTGAAAGTGAGACCGTCAATTGTTACCTCAAAAGCAACCCTTTCTCCAGCCCTGTAAAGTCTGAAACTGATTTTATCATCTCTGCCTGTAATCCCGTCTTCATTGATTTGTAAATCATAACTTTTTGGGTTAGAGTGGATTTTCTTAAAAAGCAATTTCGCTTCTTGTATTTTTAAATCCGGCATGATATAAAATTTGGTAGCCTGTAGAAAACTACAAACAATGATTTATCAATATTATTTTTCATCAGTGCTGCCATATTTGAGTGACCAACCATGGCTAAATTTTTTGCAAATATAATGCTTTTGTGACATATAACATAAATGGAATGAATTTTTACAATAAAAGTAAACGTTCTATATTATAATGATAGTAATTTTCAAGTTGTTAGAATGTTGCAATTCCTAACAATTTTTTCAGGATACTATAAAAATCCGAAGAAAATTAACTTTAACAGAGTTTTCAGAAAATATCCAAGCTGGCTTTAAAAGTACAATAAGGTGAAAAAATAACCCGTAAAAAAAACCTTTAACGGAGCCGTTAAAGGTTTGTAAGTTTGTAGCCTATAGGGGAATCGAACCCCTGTTGCAAGAATGAAAATCTTGAGTCCTGACCACTAGACGAATAGGCCAAATTTTGAGGTTGCAAAAGTAATCATTAACTTTTTAACTTCAAAATTATTTTTTTAATTATTTATACACTTTTTGTATCACTGTGTTTTTGACACCTTTAGCTTCAAGTTCCTTTTGAAGTTTTGCTGCATCTTCCAGCGTGTATACTTTTCCATAGGTATAATAAAAAACGCCATTGTCTTTCTCTCTTTCTACATCTTTCAGATTCTGAAGGATGTAAGAATTGCCATTCAGTTTATCTCCGGTATATACTTCTATCGTATAATAACCCATGTTAATCCTTTGATTTGGCATAAATCCTACGGCAAAAGCATTTCTAAATCCTGCATCCTTCGCTGTTTTAAGATTAATATCTTTTATGGAGGACATATTTGTTACAGCATAGTAATATTTGTATTGTCCGTTCTCTTTAAGAGTAAGAATGTAATTCAATCCTTTCAGAGCAGGATCATTTTCATTGTATTTCGTAGGCGAACTCATCAATAGAATCCTGAAATCATTTTTCAAAGGAACTTCTGCAGGTTTTTCCGGTTCCGGCTTTCTGACTGAGATAGAACCTCCTGATTTTCTGTCAACTGCTTTTTTATAATCAATAATAGCGTTGTAAATACTTTCTGCAATTTCAGTCTGCCCCTTGTCCGAAGCGATGTAGTGACTTTCTTCAGGATGATTGATGAAACCAGTTTCTATTAGTACAGATGGCATGGCATTCATACGGAGAACGTGAAGGTTCTTTTGGAAAACACCTCTTGAGGAACGTTTATCTTTATTCACAAAGTTATCTTCTACCAATCCGCCCAAAAGAAGACTGGACTCCAGATATTTGCTCTGCTGAAGTTTTAATGCAATCAATGATTCAGGAGAATCGGGATTATAAGAACCGAAGGTCTGTTTATCTTTTTCATCCAGGAAGATTACGTCATTTTCCCTTTTGGCTACCTCAAGATTTTCGTTATTCTGGTTAGGTCCCTGTACGTAAGTTTCTGTACCGTAAGCTGTAGGTCTTTGGGAAGAATTACAGTGAATTGATACGAAAAGATCTGCTTTACTCCTGTTCGCCAGATTGGTTCTGTCAGATAGAGAAGGATACTCGTCAATTTTACGGGTATATATAACTTTGAAATCTCTGTTTTTCTCTAACATTGCGCCTACTTTTAACGTAATAGCAAGTGTAATGTCTTTTTCTGCCACTCTTCCAATGTCGGAATAAGTCCTGTTGGCTCCATGATCACTTCCTCCGTGTCCCGCATCCAGAACGATAGTAAACTTCTTCTGAGAGAAAATAAAGTTGCTGGTAAGGATAAGGAGAAATGATAAAATTATTTTAAAATTTTGTTTGTGCATCTTACAGTTATAAAAATTATATTAATTTTGGGCCTTAATTATATATAATAAAATTGGCCAAAACCGTCCTCAAAAATATATTACAAATTTTAATTATCCTAATTTTTAACAATTTTTTAGCACAGAAAACTCCTGAAAAATTGCCTAAAAATGCGGTTAATGATACTATTTCCAAAAAGGATACCATAGTTGTAAAAAAAGAAACTTTGGATGATATTCTTCGCACAAAAGCTGATGATCAGAGAAGAGACATTCCCAAAAAGATGACTTTTCTGAACAAAAATGCACAGGTGAAGTATCAGGATATGCAGATTGATGCAGACTATATTTCAATAGATGATAATAAAAATCTGATTTATGCCAGAGGAAAACAAGATTCCTTAGGAAAAATCATTGAACCTGTAATTACCACCCAGGCTGGAAAAAAATACGAAACCAACGAATTCAGCTATAACACAAAAACCAAACAGGCGATTGCTTTCAATGCAAGAACAGAAGAAAGTGAAGGGGTAATTATAGCTCAGAAGACCAAAAAATATAACGACTCCGTATTCGCGATGAGAAAAGCGGATTATACAACGGATGATTATTTCATTAAGAAAAAAGATACAGCTGCGGATTATTTTATGAGAGCTTATAATATTAAGCTGATTAAAACCAAAACAAAATCCCAAATCGTTACAGGACCTATCCAGATGTTTATTGAGCAGGTTCCTACGCCTCTTTATCTTCCGTTTGCCATTTTACCGTTTTCAGATAAAAGAGCAGCCGGTATCCTGATTCCTAGTTTCGGAGAAAGGGAAGATGTAGGTTTTTTCCTTAATGGAATAGGATATTACCAGCCAATTGGAGAACACTTTGACGTTAAGGTTTTAGCAGATATTTATACAAAAGGAAGCTGGAATTTGCGTCCTCAGGTGAATTATCAGAAGAAGTACCGTTACTCTGGAAACTTTACAGCAGATGTAGGAACCATGGTAAGAGGTATTAAAGGTTTGGATGACTATACCAAGAACAGTACTTATAGAATTAACTGGACCCACTCTCAGGATTCTAAAGCCAATCCTTTCCTTACATTCAGTGCTTCTGTGGACATCGTAAGTACAAAGTTTTATAACAACCCGCTTAACAATAACTATATTTTCAACCAGAATGTATTGAATACCCAGCAGAATTCTACGGTAACCCTTACCAAAAGATTTCTGAAACTTCCGGCAACCATTACAGGAACGGCTTCTTATTCACAAAACTTTGCAACAGGATTGGCAGACCTTCGTCTTCCACAAATGAACGTAGCGATTAACCAGTTTTACCTGTTTAAATCAAGAACAGGAATAAGACAGGGGCTTCTTGAAAATATTACAGTGAATACAGGTTTCAACCTTACCAATTTTGTGAATACTCAGGAGAACGAGCTGTTTAAAAAAGAAATGTGGGACAAAATGCAGACGGGTCTTAAAAATAATATCGCATTGGCTACCAATACCACAGTGGCAAAATATTTCACGTTCAGTTTAAGCGCCAATATCGATAATGCTTTGACTACGAAAACGCTTAATAGATATTATGATCCGGTAAAGAATGTAACAGTGGATGAGATCAATAAAAACTTCTCAGGATATTCTACATTCTCTACTTCTGCCAGTCTTCAGACCACACTTTTCGGGATGATGAAATTCAAAAAAGGATCTGCCGTAGAAGCGGTAAGACATATGATGACCCCAAGTGTAAGCTTCACATATTCTCCTGATTTCTCAAGTCCTAATTTCGGATATTACAGAAATTATTACAATGCAACCGGAGCGTTGACTCCTTATTCTATTTTCGAAAAAGGAATCATAGGAAGCCCGTCAAGCGGAATGCAGGGTGCTTTAGGTTTCAATATCGGTAACAATATCGAGATGAAAGTAAAGTCTAAGAGTGATTCTACAGGGGTGAAAAAAATCAAGATATTTGAATCTTTAAACCTTTCAGGAAGCTACAACTTTGCAGCTAATGATCACCCTTGGTCTGTATTTTCAATCAACGGACAGTCTTCATTCTTCAATAATAAACTTACGGTGAATACCAGTCTTGCACTGGAACCTTATAAAATAGATTTCTCTTCAGGTCAGGATTCAGGAGTAAGAACAGAGCAGTTCGGGCACTTCAGTGTACAGGGATTCAATGTTCAGTTATCTTATCCTTTAAGCAGCGAAATTTTTGGAGAGAAGACCGATTATGCTAAAAAATATTCCTCAAAAGGAGAAGTCCGAAACGAAAATTATTATTTTGATGATGATCATTATGCTCATTTTGATCAGGCATGGACTTTAAACATCAGTGCGAACTATGCTTACTCAAAAGGCCTGAGCAGATTTGCCAATAAAATTGCATCTATAGGATTAGATGGGAGCATCAAGCTGACTCCTTTCTGGAATATCAACGGAAGTACGCATTATGATATGGTGACTAAGGAATTGGCATATACAAGAATTGGTTTCTCAAGAGATCAGCGAAGTTTTACAATCAATTTCAACTGGGTTCCTTTCGGACAGTATAAAGTGTATGACTTCTTTATTGGTATAAAAGCCAATATCTTAAGTGACGCACTGAAGTACAAAGACAGAAGCTTTACCCAGCCTAATGCACCTTTCTAATATCAGATTGGCATTTGTGAATATAAATTTTATATTTGCAATCAAAATAAATTCTAATGAAATCACTGCTGGCAGAATTTTCTTACCGGCAAAAGTGATGACATATGACCATAGAAAAAAATAAATATCCGCTATGAAACAAATCATCAACACAGTTAATGCACCTGCAGCTATCGGCCCTTATTCACAAGCTAATATGGCAAACGGAGTTTTGTATATCTCCGGACAGATTCCTGTAGATCCTGCAACTGGTAAATTGGTAGAAGGAATTGAAAAAGAAACACACCAGGTAATGAAAAACCTTGAAGCCATTCTTACTGAAGCCGGAATGACTTTCAAAAACGTTGTAAAAGCTACCATCTTCCTTAAGAGTATGGATGATTTTGCTGTAATGAATGATATCTATGCTTCTTACTTAGATTCAGAAAGCTATCCTGCCCGTGAAACAGTACAGGTTTCTTGCCTGCCTAAAAATGTGGATATCGAAATTTCTATGATCGCACATCAGGATTAATGAATTTTATAAGAAATACAATTGCGGTTCTGGTAGGTCTTGGTATTGCAGGGCTTATTATTACTCTTGGTATAAGGGTTTTTCCGCAATGGGTTACTTTTGAGGCTTTTGCTCCGTTTGAGCACTGGCAGAGGTTTCTTTTCAGTATGAAAGATGATCAGGCATTTTTTGGCTTCCTGTTGTTTATTTCCGGATTGGGAACTACTATTGGAGGTGTTGCAACGGCTATCATTGTTAAATACGCTAAAGTAGCTTATGCTATTCTGATCGGTTTTATTATGCTCTTTATCGCTATGCTGGATGTAATTATATTTCCTTACCATCCTACATTTTATAAGATCTCTATTTTTCTTACATTCTTTCCGTTTTCCTGGATTGGGGGTAAGATTGTAGAAGTTATTTATGAGCGGAACAAGCAGAAAAGAATTGCTGAAAAAATGAATAAGCCTAAATAAATAATAAAAAAACGCTGCAGATCTCTGCAGCGTTTTTATTTAGGATATAAGGTTGAGTATTTAAGGAGAATATTATAAAATAAATGTTGCGGAACAGATTTCTGTATTAAACATATTTCAAAAAGTAAAGAGGGTAAGACAACTCAAAAGTTTCATGGAAAATGGTAAATCCATTTTGTTGATAAAAGGTTCTGTTTTCTAATGTTGTTGTTTCAACATATATGAGTTCATTCTCATATTTACTCATAGATTCCTTTAAAAGTTTTGTTCCAATTCCTTTTCCTTGTTCACCAGGAACTACAGCCATTAACCATAAATGAACAAATTCTTCTTCTGGATGAAACGTTGCTAAGAGTCTTTCTCGTTTTAAAATTTTAAACGTATTTTCAAATCCAATACATTTGAACAACAATTTTATTTCAAGCCATATTTTTTTAAAACTGATTTGGAATTTGTCTAAGTATAAAATGCACGCTTTATGATCGTCGCTAAGAAATATGCTTCCATTTAGCATTGATAAATCAAATTGAAATTCCATTAATGCTCTCAATCTCTTATATCTGTTGCCTGAATTCTTTATGACAAAATTGATAGAATTAGGGATAAGAACATTTATGAAAGCCTGGCATAAAATATTGACGACCTTTTCTCTATCCTTATAGGTAGCTTTTTTCATACATTTTGGTTTTTCCAAATTTATAAAAAAATAAATCATCAGGCCTTTATGTGTTTTTTATATAGGTTTCTATTTTGGATTAAAACTCTTTGTTTTTTCCATAAAAAAACCATTCTTAAGTAAGAATGGTTAATTTTTTAATGGTAAATCAAAAAAGTTAATTAAGGCATTTTGAATCCTCTCTGGTAATTTCTTCCGTAATCGTCCATGTATTTTATTTGTGCGGTTCCTGAGAATTTATTCAGTAAACTTTCCACATCTTTCTGTGAATTTACAGGCTTACCATTGATTTCAGTGATGATATAACCGTCTACAATTCCTGCTTTAGCCATTTCGCTTCCTTCAATAACATTTTTAGCAACCACACCGCTATTTAAGCCGTAATATGCCTTCGTTCTGTCATCAATGCTTTGGAATTCTGATCCAATCTTTTCAGTTACGCTCAGGTCAGCTTTAGTTCTCGTAGAAGTACCTCCTTTCTGGTCTCTAAGCGTTACTGTAGTAGTACCTTCTTTACCGTTTCTTAAATATGTTACCTGTACTTTATCACCCGGACGTTTGCTTCCAATTGACATAGAGAGATCTGCAAAGTCAGTGATATCGTAGCTGTCTACTTTTGTGATAACATCTCCTTTTTTCAGACCTGCATCTTCTGCACCACTGTTCTCACCAAACCCTGTAATATAGATTCCAGACCCTATTTTTAAGTTGGTTTTATATTGCTGATTGTAGGAAGTTACCAATTGATCATTTGAAAGATCTAAAGACTGAACTCCTAAGAATCCTCTCTGTACAATTCCGAATTTCTTGATATCCTCAACAATTTTTCTGGCTAAGTTAGAAGGAACAGCAAAACCATATCCCTGATAATATCCTGTAGTAGACTGGATTGCAGAGTTGATCCCGATAAGCTCGCCATTAGTATTCACCAAAGCTCCTCCTGAGTTACCCGGGTTGATCGCAGCATCCGTCTGGATAAAGCTTTCAATAGGATTAGCTGCTTTTCCCTGGCTGCTTAGAATTCCGATACCTCTTCCTTTAGCAGAAACAATACCTGCTGTTACCGTAGAGTTTAATCCAAGTGGATTTCCTACTGCAAGTACCCATTGTCCCACATCAATATTATCAGAATTCGCAAAATTTAAATAAGGAAGACCTTTTTCTTCAATTTTTAAGAGAGAGATATCTGTATTGGGATCCGTTCCTACAAGAGTAGCGATATATGATTTTTTGTTGCTTAATACCACTTCCAGCTTATTGGCACCTGCTACCACGTGGTTGTTGGAAATAATGTAACCGTCCGGAGAGATGATTACCCCTGAACCCATTCCCGATGGCATATTGTCAGGAGCCTGTTGCTGCTTCTGTCTCTGCTGGCCCTGGCCTCTTCCCCCGAAAGGATCTCCGAAGAAAAAGTCGAACAGATCCTGTTCTGAAGCTCTGCTTGCTGTTCTGCTTTGGTAATTTTTAATAGTAACTACAGCCGGAACAGTTGTTTTGGCTGCTTTCACAAAATCGTCACCTACTGCTCCCGTATTCATTCCTGCAAATGAAGTATTAGGTGCTGAAGTTGTGAAATAAGATTGATCTCCATTGTTGGAGTTGTGTCCTAAATATTGTATGGCTCCAACGGTAGTAGCTCCGGAAATTACTCCTACTACTGCAAATGGTAATAGTTTTTTTAAAGTACTCTTCATTGTATATCTTTCTTGTTTATTAATTAATTTCTTTTTTATGTTTTTGAGTAAACAAATTTAATGTTAAATAAGTAAGCAATTAGTATGCTATGTTTCAATTTTAACTAAAATTTAACGGCTATTATGTCATTTTATATCTTATGTCATAATTGTTAATGTCAGAGTTAACAAAGCTTAAAATAAAATTAAAGAAAATATGTCAGGTTACAGAGTGTAAAGTACACTCCGTTTCCCATTATTTATTACCAATTATTCAATGTTTGTGCCTCCTTATTCATTACCTGTGATTTGTGTCATAAAGATACTTAATTCAAAAATTCTTATCTTTGCAAAAATTTTATTCTCACTTAAAACGTTTATAGCATGCAACTGTATAACACCTTAAGCGCAGAAGAAAGAGCTCAACTTATTGATGAAGCCGGTAAAGACCGTCTTACTTTGTCTTTCTATGCGTATGCCAAAATTGAAGATCCCAAAAAATTTCGCGACGAATTATTTATTGCCTGGAATGCACTGGATGCACTTGGCCGTATTTATGTAGCAAAAGAAGGAATCAATGCTCAGATGAGTGTTCCTGCGGATCAGTTTGAGGCCTTTCGAAATACGCTGGAAGTTTATGATTTTATGAAAGGAATCCGTTTGAATGTCGCTGTTGACCAGGATAACTATTCTTTTTTAAAACTAACAATCAAGGTTAGAAATAAAATTGTTGCTGACGGTTTGAATGACGAAACTTTTGATGTAACCAATAAAGGAATTCACTTAAAAGCTCAGGAGTTCAATAATTTACTTGAAGATCCGAATACCATCGTTGTAGATTTCAGAAATCACTATGAGAGTGAAGTAGGCCACTTTGAAGGCGCTATTACTCCGGATGTGGAAAACTTCAGAGAAAGTTTACCGATTATCAATGAACAGTTACAAGACTTTAAAGAAGATAAAAACCTTTTGATGTACTGTACCGGAGGTATCCGTTGCGAAAAAGCCAGTGCTTACTTTAAACATCAGGGTTTTAAAAATGTTTACCAATTGGAAGGAGGGATCATTGAATATACCCGCCAGATTAAAGAAGAAGGAATAGAAAGTAAATTTATTGGTAAAAACTTTGTATTTGACCACCGTTTAGGGGAAAGAATTACAGACGATATTATTGCACAATGCCACCAGTGTGGAAAACCTTGTGATAACCATACCAACTGTGCCAATGATGCATGCCACCTTTTATTTATCCAATGTGATGAATGTAAAGCAGCAATGGAAAACTGCTGTTCTACAGAATGTCTGGATATTGTACATCTGCCTTGGGATGAACAGGTGAAGCTAAGAAAAGGGTTACAAGTTGGAAATAAAGTATTCAGAAAAGGAAAATCTGATGCCCTGAAATTTAAAAATTCAGGTGATTTGTCAGATAAGCCTTTAGCAAAAGCAGAAACAAAGAATATCCGTCAAAAGATTGCTGTTAAAAAAGAGCTGATCGGAAAGGCTGAGCATTATTTTTCAAAATCAAAAATTGCACAGTTCTTAATTGAAAATAAAGATTTGTCAGTAGGAGATAAAGTATTAATTTCTGGTCCTACAACCGGAGAACAGGAAATTACCATTACTGAAATCTATGCAAATGGAGGGCCTTGTGAAACAGCAAAAATTGGAGATCAGATCACTTTCGAACTTCCATTCAGAGTTCGTTTATCTGATAAGCTGTACAGAATTGTGCAAAACGCATAATCAGGAATAAACGATAAAGCTGAAAAAGCTTGTCCGGTAAAAATTATTTCAGTTAAAATAACTTAATAATTATGCTAAAAGCTGAGCTTAGAAAAAAATATACCCAAAAAAGAAAAGCCTTGTCTACTGATGAGGCTTTCTTGTTATCTGAAAAGATTTTTGAAAATTTCATTCATTACTTCAACCCGCAGGAAGGAGAGAAAGTACATGTTTTTATCCCGATCCTGGCAAGAAATGAAATTGATACCCAAATCTTCATTCACTATTTTTTAGCGAAGAATATCCGTGTTTATGTCCCTAAAATTGTAGATGATAAGCTTATTAATATTGAAATTTTTGAAGATACTGTTTTTGAAACCAGCCGCTGGGGGATTTCTGAGCCTGTTTCTAATGAAGATTCGGATGAAAATAACTTTCAATATGTGATTACGCCATTGCTGTACTGTGACAGAAAAGGAAATAGGGTAGGATATGGGAAAGGTTTTTATGATTGGTTATTCCGGAACGTTTCAACAGATACCAAAAAAATCGGAGTCAATTATTTTGACCCCGATGAATATGTGGATGATGTCTGGGAAAATGATATTCCCGTTGACTATTTGGTTACTCCTACGGAAGTGCTGTCTTTCTTAAGCGGTTTGGAATAAAAATCCAAAAAGTAGAATTTAAATTCCTTTTTGAGCTTGGAAGTAGACAGCAGGATATACTGTGCATTCTTCTCAAAGCTTCCCAGGGACTTATTCTTATTGTCAAAGTACTCTACATTAAACTTAGCATAGTCCAATGTGTCTTTTTTATAGAACTCTTTATAAACATTCAGATTGCTCACCTTTGCTGTTTTTACTTTCATGCTATCCAGTTCCTTTAGTAATCTTTTAAATGTCAAAGAATCCGGTTTATGGAAATAGCTTTCCATTTGTGAATAAATAACGGTATCTATTTCTGTATTTCTGTTTCCGGACAGGTAAAGAGTAGAAAGGTCAAAAAGTTCCTGAACCTTCTGTTTGGTAATTGAGTTGATCGCTTGCATGCTGTCCATCTGCACTGCAGGATAACTCTTTTCATTGTTGCTGTTTCGTAGCTTATCGAGGTCACTTACCTCTGAGGTTTTATTATTACAGGCAATAAATAATGTCAGAAGCACAGTGAAAATTAAAAAATTACTTATTCTTTTCATTTGTGGTAGCAATTTTAAATTTAATGGATACAATCTTTCCTTTGTTATCCTTTTTCATTTCTATTACATTCAGGTTTTTCAGTGAAGTTGTAGGAGTGGTTACCAGAGTGATGTATTTCTGTTTATCCAGTCTTTCTATTCCGTAGGTATCATTGTCATATACCTGATAGATCACAGCATTACTGCTGATCAGATTTTCCAGCTGATTTCTTTTCTGCTTAATAAGAGCAACCTGTTCGTCTGGATTTCCTCCTTTGATGTCTTTTATTGAGAAATAGTACACTGCCATCTTGTAATCGTCCGGCTTTAGTTCTATTTTTTCCTCTTCAGGTGCATTCTCAAGGTTTCTATTGACTTCCAGAGGTTCGTAGAAAGGAGCACTTATGCGCATTTTTAAATTTTTATCCTTAGTAGAATAATAAAAACACTCACCAGGTTTTATTTTGTACATCAATGGGGATTCATTTTCCTTCACCACCATTATTTCTAAAGTGTTGATCACGGAAACTCCTCTGTCTTTATCGATGAAACAATATTTATAAGTTTTTGAAAAAAGGACATCTTTAAATCCTAAAAGACCAGTGATGGTAATCAAAACGGAAGTAACCAATGCCCAGGCGTTCTTTTTGAAGAAATTTTTCTTAGGCGGAACAGATGAAATTTCAATTTCCTGAGTAGTGCTTTTGTTTTGTGTAATATGTTGATTGTCAGTATTTGATTTTTGTAAATCATTGTTTTCCGGGGTGCGGATTTCAACTTTTTTAGGCTGATTTTCAGTTTTTGGAAGTTCAGGAGCTTCAGAAACTGTTTTTTCTAATTCACTGATTTCTTCCTCCTCCAAATTCTCATTTTCCTGAAGCAGTTCACCTGCAAAAAGATGCAGTTTCTTAAACTCATACCAAGAGTCGTAACCCGCATAAATACTCAGTAAATTGAGCATATCTATCCTTGGTAATTTGGTAACCGGCGAACTTTTGAAATACGTATAAAATGACTTTTCACTGATGTTACCTTTTGCTTTTTTGCGCAGGTCTTCCTGAAAATATATTATATCAATACCCTTCCACTTGGATATATCATCCTGCGAAGGGGTATGTTCTTTTAAGTATTGACCCTGAACATCCTTTTTTAGCTGCTCAAAGTGTAATAGATCTAAATCTGTCAATTTTTCAAAAAATAATTAAATTGTTGATTATCAGTTATGTTTTTTTGTAAAACTATTTTACAAAGGTATTACAATTATTTTTCATAAACAAATTTTCTATCTGCTATACCTTTGTCTTGTTCAAATAACAGAACAGAAGAAAATTTTATAAAACAATATTAACAAAATTAAATTTAATTTATTATGAAAAAGTCATTATTCGTAGCTGCTATCGCTGCAATCTCTCTAGTTGCTTGTAAAAAAACTGAAGCTACTTCTACTGAAGGAGCAACTGATTCTGCTGCTGCTACTGTAGCTGATTCTGCTGCTGTAGTTTCTGATTCAGCTGCTAAAGTTGTTGATTCTGCTGCAACTACTGCTGTAGAAGCTACTAAAGATGCTGCTGCTGCTACAACTGCTGCTGGTGCTGAAGTTGCTAAAGATGCTGCTAAAGGAGCTGGAGAAGCTGCTAAAGGAGCTGCTGATGCTGCTAAAGGAGCTGCTGATGCTGCTAAAGATGCTGCAAAAGACGCTGCTAAGAAATAATTCTAGCATACGCTTAACAATAAAAGAACCGTTTCACTCAGTGAGACGGTTTTTTTATGCTTAGCCATTGCGGGCCGAAGGCGAAGCAATCTTATTTTATAAAAAGCTACATAGGATAAAGTCCAAAATTATTATCCTTTCTTTTGTTTTAAAGATTCATAGCAAGTAATCGCCACTGCATTGCTTAGATTTAAAGAATCAATACTTCCGGCCATAGGAATCAAAGTGTTTTTTCCTTTTCCTATCCAGAAATCACTCAATCCTGAATGTTCAGTACCGAATAATACTGCTGAACGCTGTCTGAAATCTCTCTTATAAAGATCTTCAGCACTTTCATCCATAAGTGTAGTGTAAATATTGAAACTGTTTTTTTGAAGAAATTCCAATGTTTCTTCATTTTCAGCCTGATATACTTCCATTCCAAAAAGGCAGCCCACACTGGATCTGATCACATTAGGATTATAAAAATCTGTTTTTCCGTCAGCAACAATCAGTGCATCTACTCCAAACGCTTCACAACTTCTTAAAATAGCTCCAAGATTTCCCGGTTTTTCTATGCCTTCAACAATAATTACCGTAGAATCTTCTTTAGGAACAAATGATGAAAGCGGAGTTTCTTTTGCCTGGTAGATCCCGATAATTCCTTCAGAACTTCCTCGGTAAGCTATTTTTTCATATACTTTTTCACTTACATGATGGATTTTTCCCTCGGGTAGGGTTCCCTTAAAGATATTTTCACAGATAAAGAACTCCAGCGGTTCAAAATCATACTGCATAGCTCTTTCATTTTCCTGCTGGCCTTCTACTACAAAAACTTTTGATTTTTTACGGAATCTGTTGTCAGTAAGGAGCTTAGTGACGTTTTTTATTTTATCGTTTTGAAAACTTTCTATCAACATGCTGCAAAATTATGCAAAATTTATGATTGAACTTCTCTGGTTTTGATAAAAAGGCTTTTCCATGTTACTTCAAACGGGATTTTATTTTTTCTTTTAAAATAGATGATAACTACTATCAAGACTGCAATTGAGATCAGTTTATACAGATTTCCATAGAGGTTTCCGGAAACATTTTCTGATACATTAAAGATTTCCCAGTACAAATTCATAAAGAAATGAAGGAAGATGGCAGTCCATAAGTTATATTCAGATTCAAAATATACCCAGGAAAAGAATATTGAACCTAGAAATGTAATGGCAAATATCTCAGTAAGTTCTGTTATGTTCTGACTTTGATATAAATGAACCTGTGCAAAGAGTAAAGAGCCTAATAAGGCCGAGGATAAAAAACCAAGCCTGGTAAACCTGTATAGTATTCCGATAAGAAAAGCTCTGAAAATGATCTCTTCAAAAAATGCTGACGAAAGGGTGTTAATAAATAGTGTTTCAAGATTTATTTTACTGATTGCTTTAAAATGGATCATGTATCCGATAAGCATAGGCAGAGTTCCAATAAGTGCCAAAGTAAATCCTTTGAAAATGGACTTATTTAATGAAAGTAGCTCTGAAATGCTTCTTTTGGGTAACAGAATTTTTAATGTAGCCATCAATGGAATTAAAGTTACTGAATAAGCAATTACATGGGCTATTGCTTTGTTGTGAAACAGATTTTTTGAGAACGTCTGAATGTTTCTAAAAAAGAAAAAATCGGAGAAATAATAGATTGTAAAACCTAAAATAAAGATGAAGAAGAAACGGATGTTTTTACTCATGTTGGTTAATTTTTGAGCAAAAATGTGGTTTAAAATCTATGCTTTCAAGTTAATGTGATGAGTAGCAAGTAATAGTGACGAATGACAACTTTACAGATTTAGTTGTTGTAATTGAGGAATAATTGAATGAATAAAACTTCTTGAAACGGGAATTTCAAAATCAATTTCAGGGAGAATTAATTTATAGCCCTGAGCATTTCCTTTGAGATTTTTTACCCTTCTAAGATTAACAATATAAGAACGGTGGCATTTTTTGACAGAAGTTGTTTCGATTTGTTGTAAAGCATTGGAAAAGCTTATTCTGATTACTGTTTTTTTTAAGCTGTTATTCTCTAAAAAGTAAAATGTACAGTAGTTTTCCATGGACTGAACGCAAAGAAAATCTTTTTCATTGATGCTAAGTTCTGTATTCTGAGCTGATATTTTTAACAAATTTTGTTGTTGTTCAGGATCCGAAACGGGAAGATGTTGAGAAATACTCTGCGCTGTATTTTCATGGATATTCTTTAAATAGATATACCGCGATAAAATATATATGATAGAAACTGGAATACCAACAGCCAGAGAATAAAGGAACATATACAAATAATTAGCAAGGTCAAGTTGTACATGACTCAGAAATAATGAATTGTAAAAGTAGGATAGAATTGATCCAACAAACAGAATGAATATTATTTTCAGAAGCTCAGTACCAATATTCCAGCTGCTAAAACGAGAAGTTAAAAGATTGGTAATGAAAAACGCTGTTCCAAAAATAATGCAATAAGGGAAAAGTAATAAAAATTTATACGGGTGATGAAAGCTTTCTGTACCAAAGGGCTGAAAAATAATCAGAAACAGATATACAGATACTCCGGCTCCCAAAGAAGAAACAAAGATTTCTTTGAAAGATTCGGATTTTGGATATGGATATGCTGCAAATGAAAACATAAAAGCAAGGTTTTAGCTTTCTGATGGCTCAATAAAATTACTGTTGTCAATAAGACTTTGAGGCAGGTCTTTTTTGTTTTTAATCCCTAATGACTTCAGTTTCTGAGTCTGTATTACAAGATTGTCATTTCCTGTATGAAGCTGTTTGTAGGCATCATTATATACATTCTTTGCCTGATCAAGATTTCTTCCAACTTTCTCTAAGTTATCCACAAAACCTACAAATTTGTCATAAAGTCTTGCCCCGCGTTCAGCAATTTCTATGGAATTTCGGTTTTGGTATTCACGTTTCCAAAGATCAGCAATCAGTTTAAGAGAAGTAATCAGATTGCTTGGATTAAGCAGTAGGATTCTTCTTTCGTAGGCATAGTTCCAAAGATTCTGGTCTGCCTGCATCGCAGCAATATAAGCTGGTTCACTAGGAATAAACATCATTACGAAATCCAGTGATTTCCCATAGTCATCGTATGCTTTTTGACTTAATTGATTAATATGATTTTTGATAGATCCCAGGTGCTGGCTCAATTTTATAGCATAAATATCGGCGTCAGTTTCGTCTACCAATTCTGTGAAAGCAGTCAGTGATACTTTAGAATCAATAATGACATTTCTTTCATCCGGATATTTTACAACAGCATCAGGTCGCATTTTCTTTCCGGAAAATTCAGAGAATAAAGCTTTGTTATCTTCATCACGTAATTCATGTTCCAGGAAATATTCTCTTCCTTTTACCAATCCTGATTTTTCAAGAATACTTTCCAGAATCATCTCGCCCCAGTTTCCTTGGGTTTTGCTTTCTCCTTTCAGAGCGCGGGTCAGTTTTTTGGCATCTTCAGAGATCTGTTGGTTTAATTCTGCAAGTTCTTTTACTTTTTCGGCAAGGGAGAAACGTTCTTTATTTTCCTTTTCGTAGGCTTCGTTGACCTTGTTTTTTAAGTCGGCAATTTTCTCCTGAAAAGGCTCAAGGATATTTTTTAAATTATTTTGATTTAAAGTAGTAAACTTTTCTGTTTTTTCTTCTAAAATTTTATTGGCGAGGTTTTCAAACTGAAGTTTAGAATCTTCCTGAATCTTGATAATTTCTTCTTTCTGGGTATCAAGAGATTGTTGAAGACCTTCATTTTTTGCAGAAAGCTCAGAGTTTTTAGCAAAAAGAGTTTGCTTTTCAAGAATATGAGTTTCTATCTGAGAAGTATGTTTCAGATTGATTTGTTTTAATTCCTGAAACTGAATATTTAAAGACGAATATTCGGCGGAGATTTTAGAAAATTCATTTTTCAGATCGTCCAAAAGATCCTGCTGCAGTATATTAGCTTCTCTTTCTTTGCTGATATTCTGATGAAGTTCCTGAATCTTCAGATTTGAATTTTCGAGATCAGACTGGGTTTTAATAGATAAGGTGTTCAGCGCATCATAAACACTTCTTGAAACCATTGATGATTTCAGCGCAAAATATAATATAACGGCGCCAAGTATACCACCGGCAATCAACCCAATAATTAAATATAGCATCTCCATCTTCCAAAATTATGAAAAAAGGCTGGAAGAAGGAAGAAGGATGTTGGAAGTTAGTTCCCTCTTCCTTCTTCTGGCTTCCTTTCTGAACAAGAATACTTATATTTATGGGAAATTTCAGAAAATGATGAATATTTTGTTGGTAGAAGATGATCAAAGAATCAGCAATTTCCTGATAAAAGGCCTTTCAGAGGCTGGATACAATCTTACCCTTGCAGATTCCGGGGAAAAAGCGCGTGAACTTCTTCATACCTATGATTTTGATCTCATTTTAATGGATATTATGCTTCCCGGATTGGATGGAATGCAGCTTACTCAGATTATCAGATTTAAAGGAAATTATACCCCGATTTTGGTTTTAAGCGCCCTGAACAGTCCTGATGATAAAATCAAAATGCTGGATATGGGTGCTGATGATTATTTATCAAAACCTTTCCATTTTGAAGAACTGATTTCAAGGATTAAAGCGCTAACGAGAAGAAATAAATTAAGCTATCAGAAGGAAGATCAATATTTATCATGTGCAAATATCGTGATTGATACTGATCTTCACAAAGTAACGCAGAACGATAAGGAAATAGAATTTTCCCCTACAGAATACAAACTTTTTACTTTCCTGATGGAGAATAAAAATAAAGTACTGAGCAGAACTCAGATTTTACATAAGGTATGGGGGATTGATTTTGATAATACAACGAATGTAGTGGATGTTTATATTTCCTATGTCCGTAACAAGATTGATGAAACAGAACAGAAAATTATTCATACGGTGAAAGGAACCGGATATTTGATCAAAGACTGAAAATGACGCTCAGAAACAGATTTACCCTTATTTCAAGCCTTTCTTTCGGCATTGTTTCTATCATCACATCTGCGGTGATATTCTTTGCCTATTATGACAGTACCAAGATTTTTTATTTTGAAAAGCTGAGAAATACAGCTCTTATTTCTGCTATTTACTATCTCGAAAAAGATGAACTTCCGAAAGACCGCCATGCTCAGATCAAAAAAGAATACAATCACTTGATTCAGAATAACAGGGTTGCAGTCTATAACCAGAATAATGAAGTGACTTTTGGGCATAATCTGAACGATAAGAATATACAGCTTTCCCATTTACAGGCTGTACGCAATAATAAAGGAATACAGTTTATGTCTGATAATCAATTCTACTATGGAATTTTTTATCCGGATAATCAGGGTGATTTTGTGGTTTTTGTAAAATCTTCAAATGATTCTTTTCAATCACAGATCCTTAGGCTGGCGATTATCATGCTTTCCGTACTGTTAATTGGATTGCTTGCAATTTATTTTCTGAGCAGATATCTTTCAAAGGTGGTTTATAAACCCATTTCCAACGTTGTTGAACGCATCAATAAAGTGGAATATAATAACATCTCTACAGCAATCATTACTTCCACAAATACCAATGATGAAATTGAAGATCTTATAAAGTCGTATAATAAACTGTTGGGCAGAATTTCTGAAAACGTACTCTTACAGCAGAATTTTATCAATTATGTTTCTCATGAATTTAAAACTCCCTTAGCCGCTATCTCTGGAAATCTGGAAGTTTTTGCTCAAAAAGACCGTACTCCGGAAGAATATAAGGAAGTGGCCAAAGAGTCATTGGAAAACGTATACGAGATTGAAAATATTCTCAACAATCTTTTGCTGATGTCCGGAATGACAAAACTTGAATCTTCCCATAAGCAAATGAGAGTGGATGAGCTGATCTGGAAAATCTACGAAAAATTAGAACCCAAAGCAAAAGAAAACAATTCATCCATTAAAATACAACTTCAGGTAACAAAACCTGCTTTGCTGGAATTTCCCGGAAATGAAACGTTGTTATATCTCGCATTGTACAATATTGTAGAAAATGCGATCAAATATTCCTTTGATAAACCTGTGGTGATTATACTGTCAGAGAAAGACAACCATTTGTATATTGAGGTCAGAGATGAAGGAAGAGGAATTCCTACTGATGATCTTGTGAAAATATCTGAAACCTTCTTCAGAGGAAAAAATGTAGATACTGTGAAGGGCAGTGGAATTGGCTTATCACTTTCAAAAAGTATCTTTGATCATCATCATATTGTGATGAAAATAGATTCTACTGTGAATGTAGGTACAAGCGTTCTCCTAGAATTTCCTGTTAATTCTTGATTTTTTCTCCCACAGATTTCCCAGATCCCGCAGATTGATGATTTTAGATTCATTTTAAATATTAAAAAATCTGTGTCATCCGTGAAATCTGTGAGAGATTAAAATATTCAATAGGAGCAGGCAAGACATCTTAATTCAAAAACAATTCTCAGGAATAAAAAAAGTTCTAATCAAACTCTAATGTTGAACTAACCGAATTTTAATTTTGTTTAAAATTCCCTCTAATATTAGACAAATAGCTTTGTAGTCTTAAAATAAGAGACCTTGAAGAAGCTATTTTTTACACTATTTTATATTCATTGTTTCAGTTTCTTTTCAGCACAGATTTCAGATACCCTGAAAATTGGCAGAAAGGAAGCTGAGACTATTTTTCTGGCTAAAAACCTCGACCTTATTGCGCAGAAGCTTGAAATTTCACAAGCTGAAGCAAGAGCTGTTCAGGCAAAATATTGGCCTAATCCCAAATTAAGCATCAGTGAAGTGAATTTATGGAGAACCTACGACATCGAAGAACAGCCTGCACTTATTGGAAACTGGGGAAAGAATACCCAGATTTCTGCTGAAATAGAACAGGTGATTCAGACTGCGGGTAAAAGAAGAAAAAACATTGAACTGCAGAAAATAGAAGTGGAAGGAGAAAAGTATGAATTGCAGGAAGTTTTGCGTGAACTTAAGAAGACACTCAGAAACACCATTACTGATATTCTTTACAATCAGGAACAGCAGAAAGTCTATCAGGGGCAGATTGCTTCCATTGAGAAGTTAACAAAATCATACAATAATCAATTAAATCTCGGCAATATCAGTAAAGCTGAATACGTCCGCTTAAAGGCGCAGGAAATTGAATTCAAAAAGAAACTGATTTCATTGAAACAGGAAATTGAAGACCAGCAGGTAGAGCTTAAAGTCCTATTGATGCTGCCGTCCCCATCTTATCTGGTGATGTCAGATTCATTTGTGATGCCTGAAAAACAACTTTCAGAACTGGAAGTGACGCAATGGATAGAAAAGGCAAAAGAAAACCGCCCGGATATCATGATCTCAAAAAATAAAGAGAAACATGCTACGAAAAACCTTGAAATTCAAAATGCTATGAAAACACCCGATGTTGCAGTTTCTATAGGTTACGACCGTGGCGGAAATATCATGAAAGACTTTATAGGGCTGGGTGTTTCTATGGACCTTCCCATTTTCGACCGTAACAAAGGTAATATTCAGGAAGCCAGGCTTGAGATTGAGAAAAGCAAATTGGAGACTCGTAAGAATATGCTGAAATCTGAGAACGAAATTGTATCGGTTTTCAGAAACTATATCAGAACACAGCAGGTTTCAGAAGAGATTGATGACAATTACGAATCTACGCTGGATGGTTTGCTGGTAAGCCACGAGAAAAACTTCAGACTAAGAAATATCAGCATGCTGGAATACATGGATTTTCTGGATACCTATATCGGAAATAAAATGATCATTCTGGATACTAAAAAAGAACTTAATCAATACTACGAAAACCTGCAGTATGTTGTAGGACAAGATTTATAAGATATGAACAAAAATATTACTAAATACATTGCCGCAGCTTACCTGTCTGCCCTCATTATTTTTACAGGCTGTGCCGGAAAACAGGAAAATAAGGAAGCTGAAAAAGGCTATTGCATCAGCAAAGAACTTAAAAAAGATATTAAACTGGCCAAAGCAGAAATGCTTCCCATAGAAGAGAGCATTACCCTTACCGGAGAAGTGGAAAGCAATTCTGATAAAACGGTTCCTTTTGTAAGCCTTGTGGATGGAGTGGTGATGGATACTTATTTTTCCCTTGGTGATTATGTGAAAAAAGGACAAACGCTGGCAAGTGTAAAAAGTACAGCTGTTAATGAAATGCAGGATGATACTCAAACCTTGCAGGCTCAGCTGGCGGTGGCGAAAAGAAAACTGTCTTCTGTAGAAGCTATGTATAAAGATGATATTGCCTCTCAGAAAGACTTGCAGGAAGCACGTTCCGAAGTAGCCATACTGCAATCCAATATTTCCAAAACGCAGAAAAATATGCAGCTGTATTCAGCGGGTGGAAATACCATTCAGATAAAAGCTCCGGCAGACGGATATGTTATTTCAAAAAATATTTCCAAAGGAATGCCTGTTACTGCCGGCGGAGATCAGCTGTTTACCATTTCCAATCTGGATAAAGTATGGGTAATGGCTAATGTATATGCTACCAACATGAGACATGTTTATATAGATCAGCCTGTAGTAGTAAAAACGCTTGCTTATCCGGATGACAGCTTTTCAGGGAAAATCAATAATATCTCTCAGGTTTTTAATGAAAATGAAAGAGTACTGAAGGCTAAAATCATTATGGATAATAACGGAATGAAGCTGAGACCGGGAATGTCTGCAGATGTTGTATTACCAGTGAATTCACAAAATAAAAGTGCATTAGCTATTCCTGCGAAAGCCTTAATCTTTGATAACAACCAAAGCTATGTAGTGGTGTACAAAAAAGACTGTGAACTTGAGATCAGACCGGTAACAGAGATCGCTTCCAATAGTCAGTATATTTATGTAGAAGGCAATTTAAAACCAGGTGAAGACATCATTGCTTCCAACGGACTGCTGATCTATGAAAACCTGAAAAACCAATTAAATAACTCCACGAAGTAATGCGAAAGTTTGTACAGAATATAGTTTCCTTCTCGTTAAAAAACTCATTGATTGTTCTTTTGGGAACTTTTCTTTTGCTGGCCGGAGGAATCTATTCCTATATGCATACTCCTATTGAAGCATTTCCGGATGTTACCAATACGAGAGTGAGGGTGATTACCCAGTGGCCGGGAAGAAGTGCTGAAGAAATAGAAAAATTTGTCACATTACCCATTTCCAAAGAAATGAATGCCATCCCGAATAAAACATCGGTGCGCTCTATTTCTCTGTTTGGATTGTCTGTGGTGACAGTTATTTTTGATGATCATGTCAATGATTTTTATGCACAGCAGTATGCTTCCAATAAACTCGGGAATGTAAATCTCCCCTCCGGAGCAGAATACAGTATTGAGCCTCCTTCCGGTGCTACAGGTGAAATCTACAGATATATTATCAAAAGTAAACTTCCTATTAAAGAAGTAACAGCCATTCAGGATTGGGTAGTAGAAAGAGAATTGCTTGCCGTTCCCGGTGTGGCTGATGTGGTAAGCTTTGGTGGAGAAGAAAAAACATATGAAATAAAAATTAATCCTACGGAACTACACAATTACGACCTTTCCCCCCTGGATGTGTATGAAGCAGTTTCGAAGAGTAATATCAATGTAGGAGGAGATGTAGTAGCAAAAGGTGATCAGGCTTATGTAGTGCGGGGGATTGGTCTTTTAGAGAAAAAAGAAGATATTGAGAATATTCAGATCGAGGTAAAAGGTTCTACGCCTATTCTGGTGAAACATGTTGCAGAAGTAAAAGTTTCTGCGAAACCAAGACTAGGACAGGTAGGATATAACAAAGAAAATGATGTTGTAGAAGGAATTGTGATCATGCTTCGTGGTGAAAACCCAAGTGAAGTGATTGCAAGGCTGAAAGACAGAATAGAAGAGCTGAACGGAGGAGAACTTCCAGGTGATGTACAGATTGTTCCGATCATCGACCGTACAGAGCTTGTGAACACTACCGTTCATACCGTTTCCAAAAACCTTATTGAAGGAGTTATTCTTGTTTCCATCATTGTATTTATATTTCTTTACAACTGGAGAACAACTTTCATTGTAGCGTCAGTAATTCCCTTGGCTTTCCTGTTTGCAATTATTATGTTGAAAATCCAAGGACTTCCAGCCAACCTGATTTCCATGGGAGCACTGGATTTCGGATTGCTTCTGGAAGGAACGCTGGTGATTGTAGAACATGTCTTTGTCGCCCTCGAACTTAAAGCAAAAAAGATTGGATTGCGGAGATTTAATAAAATTTCAAAACTGGGAATCATCAAGAAAAGCGCAGGAAGTGTGGCAAGTTATATTTTCTTTGCCCTGTTGATTCTTATTGTTGCCCTGATGCCGATTTTTTCTTTCCAGAAAGTAGAAGGAAAAATGTTCTCTCCATTAGCATTTACGCTGGGATATGCATTGTTAGGATCATTGATCTTAAGCTTGACCTACGTTCCGGCCATGTGTAAACTTTTGTTGACGAAAAATATTGAAGAGAAAGAAAACTTTATTTCAAGATTCTTCAGAGTCAATATTTATAGAATTTATGAATTCAGTGACCGTCACAAAAAAGGATTCATCATTGGGTTCGTTGCCTTGCTTGCCATTTGTGGCTGGAGATTTTCCAATTATGGATCCGAATTCTTACCTAAACTGAACGAAGGAGCAATCTATGTAAGGGCAACACTTCCAAACAGTGTCAATCTGGATGAATCTGTAAGGTTAACTAAGGAAATGAAGGAGATTCTCATGAAGTATGATGAAGTAAAATTTGTCATGACCCAGACAGGCCGTCCCAATGACGGAACCGATCCCACTGGATTTTTTAATATTGAATTTAATATCCAGCTGAAACCTGAAAATGAATGGAAGAAAAAAATATCCAAAGAAGAACTTCTTGAAGAAATGAGGGTTTCCCTTGAAAAATATCCGGGCATCAACTTCGGATTCAGCCAGCCGATTCAGGATAATGTGGAAGAATATGTAGCAGGAGTAAAAGCTCCGCTGGTCATTAAAATTTTTGGAAATGATCTTTTTGAACTTGAAAATTACGCTAATAAAGTAGCCAATTCCATCAGAACAGTTCCCGGAATATCAGATGTGAATGTTTTCAAAAATATCGGGCTTCCGGAGTTGAGAATACAACTTCACGATTCCAAGATGGCAAAATATGGAGTGTCCACAGCTGATGCGCAGGCTGTTATTGAAATGACGATCGGAGGACAGGCTGCCACAAAGTTTTATGAAGAAGAAAGAATGTTTGACGTAATGCTTAGGTTTGAAAAAGATTACAGAGATACACCGGAAAAGATGGGAAATATTCTTATTCCGACTCAGGATAATAAAAAAGTTCCATTAAAAGAAATTGCAACTATTGATTATCACACTGGTCCATCATTTATTTACCGTGAAGGAAACAGCAGATACATCGGAGTTGGGTTCAATATTGAAGGGCGTGATCTTGGAAGTACCATCAAAGAAGCAAAAGCGAAAGTAGATAAAGAAGTAAAGCTTCCGAAAAATCATAAAATGACATGGGCCGGAGAATTTGAAAGTAAAGAAAGAGCTGCAAAACAGCTTGCAATGGTTGTACCGATTTCTTTAGTTCTTATTCTGATGCTGTTATATTTCAACTTCGGAAATATAAAAGACACACTGATTTCTTCCATTACATTGGCATTTGCATTCATCGGAGGATTTTTATCCCTTTGGTTTACGGGAACCATCTTCGGAATTTCAGCGGGAATCGGTTTCATCATCCTTTTCGGAGTCGCCACCATAGACGGTATCGTTCTGATTGGGGTAATGAAAGAGAATCTGCAAAACAGAATGTCACTCAAAGAATCTATTTCTCTGGGAGTCAAAAGCAGAATCCGTCCGGTAGTAATGATTGCCTTAATGGGATCTATGGGACTTCTTCCTGCAGCGATGTCAAACGGAATGGGCTCTGAAATTCAGAAACCTTTAGCCATTATGATTGTTGGAGGATTGATTGTCTGTATGCTGCTGTCATTTACAATACTGCCAATTATTTTCCATTATGCCTATCGCAAAAAGCATAAGGAAGCAATATAGTTTCTTTTATTTTGTTCATTATGAGGCCGGGATCCGTGAGGAAGATCCCGGTTTTTTTTTATGAGTTTTTTGTAGATTCTAAAATCTCAATATTCTTTACCACATCACTGCTTTCACAATTTTTAAGTTGTTTCAAAAGGGCAGGAGTGAGAATCTTTGGATTCAGAATCTGGGTAGCGACTTTAGCGGCTGCATAATCCACAATGCCGATTACAGACTCTCTTAAGAAATTAGGCGTGTTGGAAGCAATGACTGCCGTTGCCCAGGAAGTGTCTCTTGCTTTGGAAATGGCAAAATCTAGCACAGCATTATCTTTTCCGTTAGAAAGTTTGTCAATAAGATCTACGGGATAACAGATTTTGTTCAGAGAATCTTGTACATTCTGATTAATGGAAGCAATGACATTATTAATGTTTTCAAAATCTTTTTTCAACGGATTTATCTTCCGGTAAGGCATAACAGATGCCGCAGAGATCCCGAGATCCAGATTAATGTGAGCATTCATGCCGAGGAAAATATGCTGTAATATCAGGAGATTTTTATTTTTGGTAGCTTCAAAGGCAATATACCATGAGTTTGTACATTTTTCTCCTTTGTTATAATTTTCCCATGCCTGAAGATATCTTTGAGCAAAAGCAAGATCCAGCAAAGTCATTCTTGGATTATCTTCAAATTTTTTCTGCTGAATTCCTTTCAGAACCTGCGCAGTCATGATCCGATACGTACAGGCAAAATATCCTGCCGGGCTTTTGTTTTCTTTGCACCAGATGATAATTTCATCCAGTTTTTTTAGAACTTCCTCAATGGTTTTCATGATAGTTTTGTTTATTTAAAGATAATAAAAAAGTGAGCCGGAAAGCTCACTTTATGTATTGTTCGTTCAAATTATGGGGTAATGATAACCGGATCTGGGAAGGGTTCAAGAACCAGTGGTTTACACATTGCTGCCGGCTGGCAGGTGCCTCCCATGCATATAAAATTAGTCATTGTGGTAGTGCCGTCCGGACATCTGATCATACCTTCACCATGGCATCCACCAGGACATTCTGCCGGATAAAGGGTTCCTCCAAATACATCTTTGAGTTTTGTTCTCGAAAGTTTTGTAAAATTCATTTTTTTCATGAGATTAATTTTTAATTACGGTATTGGTTTGTTGATAACTCACTTATAATTAGATAAATAAGTTGCGTTGTTAATAAGCTAAAGTAATTAAATCAATTCATTGAAACAAGAGATATTGATTTAAATTTTCTTATTGTTTATAGATAATTATTTGAAATGTAACGGATTAAAAAATAAATTGTATATTTATTTCCATGTAAAGGGAAATATATAAGAAGTTTCCTGGAGATTATATGAAGGTTACCTCTTTATTTTTTTTGGCTGTATAATATAATTCTGATCTTGTTATTTTTAATTTCAATAATAGCTGGTTTAGGTTGTTGAAGATAAATCTTCTGATAAGTTTCTGATTCCTTTATAATAAATGGATTATCAGAAAAAAAATTTTTATCAATTTCCTTTATTGTATAGAATTTATTGTCCCGGAGCTCTGAAATTGTAGCTTGCTTAGTTCTGTGGTTTAATAAGATTGAATATAGCTTTTGTTTATATACAAAACTTGACATAATAATAACTCCACTGGTATCTATCAGTTTTTTTGTTCCTTTTGAGGAGTGATATTCTTTTCTCATAATGATGTCAGAAGGGGAGACAGGGATTTTAGTAACCTGTTCCATTGTTTCAGGATCGGTAATTTCTAGAATATCCGAACTTCCGAAGAGGTGTGAGAGAGAATTGGAGATATAATAGTTATTATTAATTTTATTTACAGAAACTGGGCAGGTTGCTTCTGCGCAATATATTTTTCCTGTTTTTTTATTTTTAAAATAAACTGTTCCTCCCCATTCTCCGGAACAGGTTTTCCATACTTCATATGTTGTATCATTATAAAGTAATCCAGGAGGGGGCGGGGCTTTTAATCTTTTCAGATCATCAACAATATCTCTGTCCACCTTTTCAGTTGTAAACTGAAAAAAGGACTGCTGTTTTGCACAGCTCGCCATTGCCAATAGAGAGAAAAGCACAAGTAGAATTGGTACTTTATTTTGTTTAAGGATTTTCTTTTGAGATCTCATCATGATGCTTAAGATACAAAGGCAGTGCTGCTGAGCCATACCAAGGGAAAATTTCATAACTAAAAATACCAGCCTGTACTGCGGGATCTGTTTTTACCCATTGTTCAGCTTCTTCTTTAGACTTGGTATTGAAGATAAACATACCACGGTAGTTTTCCTTATTCTTTTCAAGGAAAGGTCCGGCAACTACAATTTTACCTTCATCTGCCAGTTTACCGATATTGGCCATGTGGCCTTTCATAAGTTCGCTCATTTTTGCTTTATCTTCAATCTTAGCAGTGCCTGTTGTCAGCATGACAATAGTATAAGGTTTCATTCCATATTTATCAGCTCCTAAAGAAGTTGCCAGTTCCTGATTGAATTTTGTTTTTTCTGCTTTCTTTTCCTGAGCAAAAGATAATGCTGATATGAGAAGGCATGCGGTTAGTAATGTTCTTGATTTCATCTTGTTTTATTTTGATAAATATAATAAAACCTTAGATTTCTGAAAACTGAATTTCAAATGATAATATCGTACAAAAAAACCTCGATAGTTACGAGGTTATTATCTATTTGTTTTGATGAGGTTACTAATCTTTTATTCTTAAAAATTCTTTTGCCAGTTCAATCATCTTTGGATCTCCTGTATATTTACCGTGTTCATCAGAAAGTTTTACCGTAGGAATCCATTCTTTGTTTGGAGCCTGTACCCCGATAAGCTTCATCACAATGTTCATTGGTTTCAGTCCTACATCATTCGTAAGGTTGGTCCCTATTCCGAATGAGATACCAATTTTTCCTTTGCAGTAATTCGTAATTTCCTCTACTTTTTCAAGATTTAATGCATCTGAAAAAATAATGTATTTAAACATAGGATTGATACCATTCCTTTGGTAATGAGCAATGGTTTTGTCTGCAAATTCTAAAGCATCACCACTGTCATGACGTACACCGTCAAAAAGTTTTGCAAATTTTTTGTCAAACTGCTGGAAGAAAACATCTGTGGTGTATGTATCAGACAAAGCAACTCCAAGATCACCTCTATAAACGTCTACCCAATGTTCCAGAGCCATTTCATTGGCCATTTTGAATCCATATTCGGCAGCATGGAACATAAACCATTCATGAGCATGGGTTCCGATGGGCTTTACACCATACTTCATGGCAAAATGAACATTAGAACTTCCGATGAAAGTTGAGTCCCTTTTTTGAGTCAAAGCTTCCATTACCAGATTCTGTACTTTATAAGAATGTCTTCTTCTCGTTCCAAATTCTGCAAAAGTTACTCCTAGTCTGCCTAATGAGTCAGCTTTTTCTATTGTTTTACTCATTACCACTTCATTGGAATCTCTTTCCATGTGGTTCATTTCATAATGCAGTTCACTGATCAATGCCAGCAATGGAACTTCCCAAAGAATCGTTCTGTACCAAAGCCCTTCTACAATTACGGATAGGTCGCCTCCCTCCTGATGAATTTTTACTTCAGACGGATCATAATGATACCCTTCTAAAAAATCGAGATAAGGAAGATCTATATAAGGACATGTTCTTGCCATGAACTTTTTTTCGTCTTTCGTAAGTTTAAGTTCAGCCATTTTATTAACAGCCTCTCTTAAAGCAACGTCAAATCCTTCCGGAAAGTGGTGCTTCCCCCTGTTGATAAATTCATATTTTACAATAGAACTTGGGAATAGTTTTACCACTGCATTCTGCATGGTTATTTTATAAAAATCATTATCCAGGATAGAGTTTAGTCTTACGTCGTTCATAATATGTGTAATTTTAACGCAAATATAAAAATAAAAAATAAAATCGCCTAAATGTAAGGCGATTTTTTTGAAATATTTCAATGCTTTTGATGGAGTTATTTTCCAAGGTAAGAATTGTACATCCAAACTTCTTTCTCCTGTTCGGTAATATAATCGCTCATTTGCGAATTAGTACCTTCATCTCCTGCTTCATCCGTAATATCTAAAAGTTCTCTCTGCAGATCAATGACTACTTTGAATGAACTTAGAATCTGTTCAACGCTCTTGGTACCGTCAGTTACTTCTTTACTCTCTTTAATAGTTGCTATCTTTAAATAATCTGAGTAATTGTGTGCTGGAGTAGCTCCTAATGTCAGGATTCTTTCTGCAATTTCATCAATCTTTAAAACAAGACTGTTGTACAACTCTTCAAATTTTGGATGAAGGGTGAAGAACTGTTCTCCTTTAATGTTCCAGTGAGAACCTCTTGTATTCTGATAGAATACGGAATAATTAGCTAAAAGTGCATTTAATTTTTCTGAGATTTTTTTGCAATCGGCTTCTTTAAGGCCAATAATACTAGCATTTTTCATATGTATATATTTATTTTTTTTAAGATCAGATACAATCACTGCTTCAGTGGTATGAAGACTTGTTATGGTGATTGATAAGTTTATCATTTTGTATATCCCAAATTTACGAAATATCGTGCCTAACTCCTCTGATTATTAATAGATCATAACTATAAGAAAGTTTTTAAATATAGTTTGGATATATCGGATGAGGTTTTCGGAATCTGTTTTGGATTAAAAATTTATAGATAATTTTTTAATAAGGTAAATTTCATAATTATTTAATACAGTTTTTTTTAAATGTGAAATCTATTTTTTCAATCCTTTTTCCTTTTATATATTAAGTTTCTTTAATTGTTGTATTGAAACGGGTTGTATTTTCCTGTAAGTATTTGATTTTAATTTTTATATAAGTGTTTGCAGATTAAAAAAATATTACTATTTTTGCACCCTAAAATAAAAAGCAATTAAATGCCTACTATTCAACAATTAGTAAGAAAAGGAAGAGCCACGCTTGCCAAGAAGAGCAAATCGGCTGCCCTTGATTCTTGTCCACAAAGACGTGGTGTATGTACGAGAGTATATACAACTACACCTAAGAAACCTAACTCTGCACTTAGAAAAGTAGCAAGGGTAAGACTTTCTAACGGTAAAGAAGTGAATGCCTATATCCCGGGCGAAGGACATAATCTACAGGAGCACTCGATAGTATTGGTTAGAGGCGGAAGGGTGAAAGACCTACCGGGAGTACGTTACCACATCGTAAGAGGTGCATTAGACACCGCTGGTGTAAATGGAAGAACTCAGAGAAGATCTAAGTACGGAGCTAAGAGACCTAAACCAGGACAAGCAGCTGCTGCTCCTGCAAAAGGAAAGAAAAAATAATCATTAAATAAGGTACAAAAGCAATGAGAAAGACAAAAGCGAAAAAAAGACCGTTGTTACCAGATCCGAAATTTAATGATCAATTGGTAACGAGATTCGTAAACAACTTAATGCTTGACGGTAAGAAGTCAATCGCATTCAAAATTTTCTATGATGCATTAGAGATCGTAGAAACTAAAAAAGGAGATAACGAAAAAACTGCACTTGAAATCTGGAAAGATGCACTTACAAATGTAATGCCTCACGTAGAAGTACGTTCTAGAAGAGTAGGTGGAGCTAACTTCCAAATCCCTATGCCAATCAGAGCTGATAGAAAAATTTCTATGGCAATGAAATGGTTAATCAAATATTCTAAAGCTAGAAATGATAAGTCTATGGCTTTGAAATTAGCTAACGAAGTTGTAGCGGCTTCAAGAGAAGAAGGTGCTGCTTTCAAAAAGAAATCTGATACTCACAAAATGGCGGAAGCTAACAAGGCTTTCTCACACTTCAAATTCTAATCTGAAATGGGAAGAGATCTTAAATTTACAAGAAATATTGGTATCGCTGCTCACATTGATGCAGGTAAGACTACCACTACAGAAAGGATTCTATTCTATACAGGGGTAAACCACAAAATTGGAGAAGTTCACGATGGTGCTTCTACAATGGACTGGATGGAGCAGGAAGCAGAAAGAGGTATTACCATTACTTCTGCAGCTACCACTTGTTCTTGGAACTTTCCAACAGATCAAGGAAAAGCTTTACCTGAAACTAAGCCTTACCACTTCAACATCATTGATACACCGGGACACGTTGACTTCACTGTAGAAGTAAACAGATCTTTAAGAGTATTGGATGGATTGGTATTCTTATTCTCTGCAGTAGATGGAGTAGAGCCTCAGTCTGAAACAAACTGGAGACTTGCTGACAACTACAAAGTTGCTAGAATGGGATTTGTAAACAAAATGGACAGACAAGGTGCTGACTTCCTTAACGTGGTAAACCAGGTTAAAGAAATGTTAGGATCTAACGCAGTTCCAATCGTTTTACCAATCGGTGCTGAAGAAGATTTCAAAGGTGTTGTTGACTTAATTAAAAACAGAGCTATCATCTGGGATGAAGCAGGACAAGGAGCTACTTTCGAAGTAGTACCAATTCCTGAAGATATGAAAGATGAAGTTCTTGAATATAGAGAGAAATTAGTAGAAGCTGTTTCTGAATATGACGAAACTTTGATGGAGAAATTCTTCGAAGATCCGGATTCAATTACAGAAGAAGAAATCAATGCTGCATTGAGAGCTGCTACTATCGATTTATCTATTATCCCAATGACTTGTGGTTCTTCATTCAAGAATAAAGGAGTACAGTTTATGTTGGATGCAGTATGTAAATACTTGCCTTCTCCATTGGATAAAGATGATATCAAAGGTACTGACCCAAGAACTGACGCTGAAATTACAAGAAAGCCGTCTGTAGACGAGCCTTTCTCCGCATTAGCATTTAAGATTGCTACTGACCCATTCGTGGGAAGATTAGCATTCTTCAGAGCTTACTCAGGAAGACTAGATGCTGGTTCTTATATCTTGAACACTCGTTCAGGAGATAAAGAAAGAATCTCTAGAATCTATCAGATGCACGCTAACAAGCAAAACCCAGTAGAATATATTGAAGCTGGTGATATTGGTGCAGCGGTAGGATTCAAGTCTATCAAAACTGGTGATACAATGTGTGATGAGAAAAACCCAATCGTTCTTGAATCGATGGTTTTCCCTGATCCGGTAATTGGTATTGCTGTTGAGCCTAAAACTAAAGCTGACCAGGATAAAATGGGTAACGCTTTAGCTAAATTGGCTGAAGAAGATCCTACGTTTACGGTTAGAACTGACGAAGCTTCTGGACAAACGATTATCTCTGGTATGGGTGAGCTTCACTTGGATATCATTGTAGATCGTATGAAGAGAGAATTCAAAGTTGAAGTTAACCAAGGACAGCCTCAGGTAGAATACAAAGAAAACTTAACAAAAGTTGCTCAACACAGAGAAGTTTACAAAAAACAATCTGGTGGTAAAGGTAAATTTGCTGATATTGTATTTGAATTAGGACCTGCTGAAGAAGGTAAAATTGGTTTAGAATTCATCAATGAGATCAAAGGTGGTAACGTTCCTAGAGAATTTGTTCCTGCAATTGAAAAAGGCTTTAAAGCTGCAATGAAGAACGGTCCTTTGGCTGGTTTCGAAGTTGAAGGTATTAAAGTTGTTCTTAAAGACGGATCTTTCCACGCGGTGGATTCTGATGCTCTTTCATTTGAAATGGCTGCTAAATTAGGATTTAAAGAAGCGGGACGTGCTGCTAAGCCAGTAATTATGGAGCCAATTATGAAACTGGAAGTTGTAACTCCGGAAGAATATATGGGTAACATCATTGGTGACCTTAACAAAAGAAGAGGTACTATCAGTGGTCAGGAAGAGAAAAACGGTGCTGTTGTAATCAAAGGTTCTGTTCCACTTTCTGAAATGTTTGGATATGTAACAACTCTAAGAACACTTTCATCAGGAAGAGCTACTTCTTCTATGGAATTAGAGAAATACCAAGCTACTCCACAAAACGTTGCTGAAGAAATCATAGCTAAAGCAAAAGGTTAATTTTTAAATTAAAGAAATGTCACAAAGAATCAGAATAAAACTAAAATCTTACGATTACAACTTGGTAGACAAGTCTGCTGAGAAAATCGTAAAAACGGTAAAGGCTACTGGTGCTGTTGTAAACGGTCCAATTCCATTGCCAACAAATAAGAGAATCTTCACAGTGTTGAGATCTCCGCACGTAAACAAAAAAGCAAGAGAGCAGTTCCAATTATCAGCTCACAAGAGACTAATGGATATCTACTCTTCTTCTTCTAAAACTGTTGATGCTCTAATGAAATTAGAACTTCCTTCAGGAGTAGACGTTGAAATTAAAGTGTGATAACTGCATACTTTGCAATGATTATACAAATCCGTTCCTTTTTAAGGGACGGATTTTTTTATGCATAAAACCTAAAATGTTCAATCAAGAGAAGAAAAGCAGATTTGTATATCGACAAATCTGCTTTTTTTTGATTTTACTTTCTGTAACCATAAAAGGCCTTGGGAGGACAACCCTTAATGATGCTATAGATCTGTTTGGAGATCGCAAAGGGTCGTTGGATATGATTAATGATCTGATATTAATAGTTCTTTTTCAGGTGACATATGTCACGCTTGTTTATTTATTTAGAATTAATAAAAATAATAATTTTGCTAAAAATTATCAGATGAATAAAGTAGTATCCTTTTCTCTGCTATTGTTGGGTGGAGTTCTGGCCAATGCGCAGAAAGTAAATGATTCAGTTAAACACAAGAAAATTGAAGAAGTAGAACTGTTTGGTGAAAAAAAGAAACAGCCGCAAGGTCTGGACGCAATTACCAGATTGCCATTGAAAACCAGAGATCAGATTCAGAGTATTTCTGTGATTTCTCATAAAGCAATTGAAGAATTAGGAGCACTTACAGTCACTGATGTTGCCAAAAACGTTCCTGGGGTAACCCTATTTTCAAGCTATGGCGGAGGAAACGAAAGTATGTCCATCAGAGGATATCGTGGAGTTCCTGTACTGAAAAACGGAGTTCAGCTGGATTCAGATTTCCGTACTGCAGGGATGATCACTGATATGCAGGGAGTAGAAAGTATTCAGGTTATTAAAGGATCTGCTGCTATTGGTCAGGGAATAGGAAATGGTTTGGGATCTGCAGGAGGAGTGATCAATGTTGTAACAAAAAGACCTCAGTTTATTGATCAGACGAATGTAGGATTCCGTTACGGAAGCTGGGATTTTTACAGACCTACAGTAGACTTCCAGAGAGTATTAGATTCTCAGGGAAAAGTAGCTGTGAGATTCAATGGAGCATACCAGAATAATAATTCATTCAGAAGTCATGTACAGGGAGAAAGGATTTATGTAAACCCATCCATCGCTTTCCGTCCGGATGATAAAACATTAATCAATGTGGAAATGGATTATCTTCATGATAAAAGAACACCGGACAGAGGAACAATAAACCTTGCACCGGGAACTGTTGAAGCACTCTATCATATGCCAAAAGGTAAGTTTTTAGGATATACATCTGATTATTCAAAAACTGAAACATACAATTTTGCGACTACAATTGTACGTAACCTTACGGATAAATTAAAAGTTAGAGCAGCTTTCGTGAATTCCGTAAGCAATACAGACTCTGAAGCTTCATCTGTGTCACTGCCGGCTGGTGAAACCAACTATAATATCAGACAGCGTACTATAGGAAAATCACAGGGAGAAGATATCAACAAAGTATTACAGTTAGACTTTATTGGAGAGCAGATAAAGACAGGATTTATTAAACACACATTCCAGGTTGGTTTTGACTGGAGAGAAACAGAAACCTCTTCTACAACATTTGAAGCATACAAAAACTCTATTGCACCAGGGAATTTAATTACTGCACGTGCTACAAAAATCGGAAATACAACTTATGCGGCCAACCCTCTTGATATTGTAGACGTAGTGAACGGAAACATTCCGAACCAACTTCCTGCAAATGTCATCTATAAAAATCTGGGAAGATCAAACGCAGTATTGACACCAAGTATCGGTGCAATGGCTCAAGATGTGATGACGATCGGGAAATATGTGAAAGCTCATTTGGGACTTCGTTACAGCAGACTTAATGGTTCTGCCAATGAATCTGTAGATACATGGAATCCTAATTTTGGATTGATTGTTTCTCCGCTTCCAAATGTTAATGTATTTGGATCATATACAACAACAACATCTTTAAGATCCTCTAATAATTTCCTTTTAGACGGTGGAAGAGTAGGCCCGTCAATGACTAAACAATGGGAAGCTGGTATTAAATCAGACTGGTTTAATGAGCGTTTAAGATTTAACGTAACAGTATTTGACATTAAAACAGATCACCTTTCTTTCACTATTCTTGATGAAAATTACAACCCTGTTGTGATAGACAAACAAACAATGTACGGTCTTGCAGGAAACCTTAGAAGAAAAGGAGTGGAAGTAGAATTGATCGGACGAATTCTGCCGAACCTTCAGGTAATGTCCGGATGGGCATATCTGGATGCTCAGTATCAGGACAGCCCTGCTTACATGAACGGATCTGCACCAATGAACGCACCTAAACATACTGCAAACGGATGGCTGAATTATAAATTCAATAAAGGTACTTTATCAGGACTTGATGTAGGAGCAGGAATTTATTATGTTGGAAAAAGACCGGTTGACGAATGGACTCAGAAAACATTTACAGCAGGTCACCTGAACAGTGTGAAACCTGGAGACAAACCTTTCGATATGCCGGAATACACTACAGTAGATGCCCAGGCAGGATATACCCTGAAAAATGGAATGGGAGTAAGAGTGTTCTTTAATAATATTTTTGATAGTGTAGGGTATAGCTCTTATTTCAGAGGTGGATATATCGATCAGATTCAGCCTAGAAACTTTGCTGTACAGGTAAACTATAAATTCTAATCAACAAAATCATTCATTATGAAAAGTATCAAAACAATATTCTTTGCTTTAGCTCTTAGTGCCATTGCAATGTCATGCTCAGGAGATAAAAAGAAAGGAATAGACTATAACCAGTTTAAAACAGAAGTGAAGCTTACTGCTGAACAGGAAAAGAACTTCAATGAGATCACTGCAAAATATCAGCAGCTTCAGGAGCAGAACTTCCAGGCGGCAAAAGCTCAGGGTGGTAATATGGACCGCGTAGCTTTAGGTATAAAAAATGAAGAACTGAGAGCACAGCAGTCTATTGAAATGGCTACCGTTTTGGATGCTCCTCAGATGGAAAAGTTCAATAAGTTTGTGGATGAAAATTCCAGAAAGAGACCGAGATATGACAATGCATTGTTAGAAAAAATCAAAACGGAAGCACAGCTTTCTGAAGATGAGTTCAAAGTAGTAAATGCAGCGAATGATGCTTTTGAAAAAGCATTTAATGATGCTCATGATGTATATCACGGAAATAACAATTTGGCCAAAGAATACTGGGAGAAATTTGATACCCAGAGAAAGGCTGCAATTCAGAAAGCACTAAGTCCTGAACATTTTACAAAGTTTGAAGAAATCGTAAAAGAAGTTCAGTTCAAAGGAAGAAAATAAACGACATTGATACCAGTGAGGGCTGGAAGCAGGAGAAGGAGAGAGATATGATATTGGGGCAAAAGTTCTTACTACTTTTAAGAAAACTTATTCAATTTGGTGAATGTAGATTAAAGTTAAACCAGTAATCTTTTAGACTCAATAACTTCCATCAAAAGCTTCATGCTTCCTTACCCGAATTTGTATTAACTTTTTTTAATTTATTCATATCAATTTTAATTTAAAACATTAAGACGGTCATACTGTCTTAATGTTTTTGCTGTTAGATAATGAGAGTATTATTGAAAAGCCTTTACAGGAAAAGAAGAAAAAACGAATCAGTTGCAAAATACCTGATGTGGATCACTCATCTCTGGCTGGGACTTTTATCAAGTAGTGTTGTTTTTGTGATGTGTCTCACCGGCTGTCTTTATGCTTTCAAAAATCAGATCAGTGATTTTAGCAACAGAGATAAAATTTATATCAGTCCAGGCTCAGGAATAGCTATGAATCCAGACTTGATTCAGGCAGAATTATTAAAACAGAATAAAGAACTTACTTCCCTGATGATTCCAGACGATAAAGGGAAAAGCTATGTGGTTGGTTACCGTGAAAATAACCTGGATAAAAGTACTTACTATAATCAATACACGGGACAACTTCTGGGGCAGCCCAATACTAGTTCGGCTCAATTCTTTGAAATAGTTCTTGATCTTCATAGAAATCTGATGATGGGAAATGCAGGAAGACAGGTTGTAGGAGCTTCAGTTCTTATGTTTTGTGTTCTGCTGATTTCAGGATTGATTCTTTGGCTCCCGAAGAAACTGAAGTTTTTGAAACAGGGGCTGACCGTCATGTTCAAAGCAAAATTTCAAAGGGTTAATTATGATCTGCACAATACATTGGGATTCTATACCTTTCTGATACTGTTCTTTATTGCCATTACCGGATTGTATGTGACCTATCCCTGGGTGAAGAATGCTCTTATCATAAGTATGGGAGGATCTTCAATAGATAATCTTTCAAAAGAAAAAGACAGTGGAGATGATGCTTTCGGAGGGCTTCTGGAAGATATGCTTCAGAAACAGGACGAAAAGAAAAACCTGAAAGACATTCCTTCCGCTTCTGTAGATAAAATTTTGAAGCTGGCAGACTATCATCTTCCTTATACTGCTGTTACAAGTATAGAGCTTCCTAATAAAGAAAATCCGAGATATGTAGTTATCAAAATCAATAAACAAAACTCTCTGGGAATAATGTTCCCGGATGAAGTGACATTTGATAAAACCGGAGTTTTCAAAACAAAAGAACTGTTTTCGGACAAGCCTTTGAACAAACAGTTTACAGCTTTGGCAAAACCATTACATACAGGAGAGATCATGGGGCTGCCAAGTATTATTCTCTACTTTATAGTTTCTCTTATCGGTTGTTCATTGCCGGTAACAGGATTTCTGATCTGGTGGCATAGATTCAGAAAAATGAAATAAGAGAATGAAGGTGAAATCAATCCGAAATATTTATATACCTCATATTCATTATCTTTTCCTGTTTTCAGATTAATTTTTATACATTTATTATTCTAAAAACAGAGGCTATGGGTCATAAAGATCATCATTTTTTTGAGAAATTTTCAAACTGGGCTGTAAAATTTACAGGGAGTCCATATGCTTTTATGGGGGCTTTCCTTATCGTGGTGATATGGGCGGTTTCCGGCCCTTTTTTTGACTATTCAGAAACCTGGCAGCTGGTAATCAATACCGGAACTACAATCATTACCTTTCTAATGGTATTCCTGATTCAGAAAGCTCAGAATAAAGATTCAAAAGCAATACAGATCAAGCTGAATGAGCTTTTAGCCTCCCACGAAAAAGCCAGTAACCGCATTGTGGATATTGAAGATCTTACAGAGGCAGAACTTGATCAGCTGCATATCTATTATGAAAAACTTGGTCAGCTTGCCAAAAAAGATACAGATATTCATATGTCTCATTCTATTGACGCTGCACAGAGAAATCAGGATTATAAATATGAGTTTTTTAAAAGAAGACATGAAGAATGGATGCAGAAACAGGAACAAAAAAAGTAAATGGACTTTGATTGAAAAAATTTCTTAAAATTTAATAATTATAATATTTTTTCAATATTATTTCTTTTCTAACTGCTTTATTGCTATTTTATTTGACTTTTTGTTTGTTTTTTAGTGTTTTATTTAGCGAATATTTAAATTTGTTAAAAAATATTAAATGAAAACAAAATTATTTTGTTTGCCGGTATTATTTTTAGCAATATCAGCAAATGCACAATGGAGCAGAGGGCTGCCAGAGCAGAAAGTCATTAAGAGAAGTGATCACTCAGTTTATTATAAACTGGATATAGATCAGATAAGAACTCAACTTCTGAGAGCACCTAAAATAGGTGAAGGTACTCCCATAAAGGTTAGTATTCCTACTCTGGACGGAAAAATTGAGAAATTTACAGTAAACAGTTTTCCTGTCATGGATGAAACCTTGGCTAACAAATATCAGCTTGGATCTTATGTAGGAGTAGGAACTGATGACCCTGCCAAGTATATCAGATTTAGTGTTGCTCCAAATGATTTCCAATCTATGATCATTGGTGCTGATGGGAAATATGAATTTATAGAACCGGCAACCGCTGACAAATCTTATTATTCTGTACATGGAAAGACAAGCAAAAATGGGCATGCATTTGTATGTAGTACAAAAGAGGATAAAGAAGCTGTTGCTAATATTCAGAAGCTGATGAATTCCGGAGCTACAGCAAAATCAGGTAACAAAACTTTTCATACCCTTAGATTGGCAATGTCTGTAACAGGAGAGTATACGGCTTATTTTGGTGGGGTATCAGGTGCTTTAACGCAAATCAATGCTACCTTATCCAGAGTAAATGGTGTATTTGAAAAAGAATTTAATGTGCATGTTAACGCAATTAATGCTCCTAATCTTATTTTTACCAATGCTGCTACTGATCCTTATAGTATTTCCGATCTTATGTGTAAGTGGAATTATGAGCTGATGAATACATTACATGGGGGAGCTTATGGTGTTACGGATGCAGATTTTGATATCGGACATTTATTTGGTGCATCAGGCGGCGGCGGGAATGCTGGCTGTATTGGTTGTATAGGAAGTAATGATGTATCTACGCTTATTGATCCCAACTGTGGGAGCTCAAGTTCTCCCCAAAATTATAAAGGTAGTGGATATACTTCTCCGGTAGATGATATACCGCAAGGAGATAGTTTTGATATCGATTTTGTAGCGCATGAAATGGGACATCAATTAGGAGATAATCATACATTTAGTAGATTTGAACAAGGAACTGGTTCAAATACATATGTAGAGCCAGGAACTGGTAGCTCAATTATGGGATATGCAGGGCTTTGGGGAAGTATGTCTGTACAACCTCATTCGGATGCCTATTTTAATAGTGTGAGTATTGATCAGGTACAGGCTAATCTTGCAACAGTAACAGCAGATGTAGAAACACCAATTACCAATAATGCACCTGTGGTAGCGGCAATGTCTACTACTTATACTATTCCAAAATCTACAGCATTTGTTTTGACAGCATCAGCAACAGATCCGGATGGAGATGCTTTGACCTATTGTTGGGAGCAGGTTAATTCAAGTACTCTGTCAGGTGGAGTAACAAAATCAAATATAGGAAACACAACATCCGGAGCAAACTTCAGATCTTGGGCACCAACAGCCAATCCTACAAGATATTTTCCTAAGCTGACAACTGTTTTGGGAGGAGCTGTAAAAAATACTGCGGAATTTGAAGCAGCAAGCACCGTAGCAAGAACCACTAATTTCAGAGTAACAGTAAGAGACAACAGACCGGGACAGGCACAGACTGCATATGCAACACAAACTATTGTAGTGGGATCTGCAGCAGCATTTACTGTCAATACAACATCACTTAGCCCGAATGTGAACTCTACTATTACATGGACGGTTTCCGGAACTGCAGTCGCTCCATACAATGCAGCCAATGTTAAAATTGATTATACAGAAGATAATGGAGCCACTTGGAATACTCTTGCAGCATCAGTTCCGAATAACGGATCGGCAAGTGTTTTTATCCCTGCATCATTGGCGGGTAAGACTATTCATTTGAGAGTGTCTGCTATTGGAAATGTATTTTATGCAGTGAAACAAGCTACAGTATCCGGTACACTGGCTGTTTCTGAAGCAAAAAGTGATGTGAAATCCGTTAAGATCTATCCAAACCCTGTAGAAGATGTATTAAATGTTCTGAATGTATCTGCAAATTCATCTTACGAAATCTTCAATGCTCCGGGGCAGTTGATTTCAAATGGAAATATAGGTGATGGTAAAATTAATGTCAGTACGCTTGTAAAAGGTGTATACTTTATTACGATCAACAACGGTAAAGAAGAAAAGACTACCACTAAATTTGTTAAAAAATAATTGAACAAAATACAAATAAAAAACCTCTGAGTCATCAGAGGTTTTTTTATGGTTTGTATTATTTCATAAAATAGCTGAAATAACTACAGCTTCCCATCAGGTTTTTCGTTGTTTCAGTATCAGAATACTGAGCTTTCAACTGAGCAAAATAGGTTCTGTATTTCTGGTTTTTAAGATTATCCATTTCCTTTTGGCGGGCATCTTCTTTTTCAGACCACTTAGGATCGGAATAATCAAAATCTTTTGGGGCCTTCGCTTCGTACTGATAGTATTTACCCTGTTCAGCGCTTGCCATCTGGAATAAGATTCTTGCTTTTTCTTCCTTATTGGTGGAAAGTTTAAGCGCCTTTTGATAATAGTTGATTGACAGATCAAAATTATCAGGCTCAATATAAGAAGTGTCAAGGAAATTCTTATAATAATACTTGTAAGGATTCTTTCTGTCTGTGCTCCAGAAGTCATATTTACCTCCGTTGCTGTTGTCGATATCCATTACAAACAATTCACGGTAATATCCTAAAATAGAGGTGTTGTACAATAGGTTTCCGATAAGCTGGTTGGCTTTTGCTGCCTTTTCACCCGTTCCGTTTCCTATCTTTTTAAGCTGAATCAATGCGTCTGCTAATTCAAGTTTGTCCATGCTGGTTTTAATGAAAGGGAAATCAGTATAGCTCTCAGCTTTCATACTTTCTGTATCCGGACTTCCGAAGCTTTCCCAAACATTATGCCCGAATACAAGATCTGAAATATTTTTGAATCCGTCGTATTCAGCAGGAGCATATTGTTTGGCTGTGATGGTCTGTCCATTCTTTTCTGTCCATTCATAATTCTGTCTTGGGATACCAGCAAAGTTTTTTGCTTTTTCATAATAAGATTTCGCTTTTTCAAAATCGGCAAGTCTCATTGCTCTGTCCCCATAAATGGTACTGAAGAAGGCATCGATATTACCTACGCTGTCCATGTTTTTGGCAATAATCTGCTGTTCAAACTGAGTTTTATTAGGCTTTCTGTAAAATTCTTCCACACTTTTTACAAGGCCAGAATTCGGGTTGTACTGAAGATCCGAAAGCTTATTGTTCATCAGGAATGATTTTCCGTCTTCTCCCTGAAGGAAATAACGGTTTGCCATAACATCCTTTAGAAAATCGGCAGTAGACGGCACTTCACCATAATAATCGAAATTATCAGTAGTGGCTGTGTCTTTCTCTACCTTTTTCTCCACGAAATATTCAGCATAATCTTTCATCAGGTGATCTTCATAGGCGGCATCAATTCTTGGCTGGGAAACAATGTCATTCAGAACTTTCATTCTTTTGATCTCTTCCAGATATTCAGGGTTTGTTGTTTTGATGTCTTCCAGGATTTCTGTACTTCCTTTGTAATCTTTTTTCAGGAATTTAAGATAAGCATCTGCGATCTGCCAATATTCATCCTTAGACTTTTCTTTGGTTTTGTCGGTGAACTTCTGAAGATCGTCAAGATAGTCCTTCATCTTATCATCGTATCCATAGCCAGAAGTAGTATAGAACGGAATCCTGTTTGGATTGTCCAGCAATTCATCATCGCTTTGATCTGTTTTCTTTCCATCCGCAGATTCTTTAGATTTTGAACCTCCGAAAAGATTTTTAAAGAACTTTACTATTTTTTGCCAGAAAGAAAGTTTTTCCTCTTTTACTTCAGTTTTTGTCGTGGTATTGGCATCTTTTGAAGCAGCATTGCTATCAGCTTTTCCTCTTTGTATATACGGATTATTGGCTGCATCTGAAGTATAATAATAAGTAGGCAGATAGCTTCTTTCCAGTTCATTGATGCTCCTGGCTGCCATTACCTTCAGAATTTCAGAATCAGGATTAATTTCATACATCTTTTCCATCGTAGGAATAGGATTGTTGAAATCTTCATATCCTAAAAGAAAATAAGCCATATTCTTTTCTTCGTTGGTATTGGCTCTTTTCATGATATTACTGAAAGATGCCGTATCAGACAGTTTCATAGAAACAAATGCAGATTCCTTACGGTCTTTGCTGTTCATGAATACCTGAAAGAAATTCCAATTGGCATCACTGTTCATTTCTAATCCTCTTTGTGCTCCTCCCAGCTGATCCAGAGACATGAAATAAACTGATCCTTTCAGTTTAATCGGGGCAACATAGGTTTTAAAAGCCTGCACTGCAGAATCATAATTTCTTGTATAATGATTCAGACGTACCAGCTGATATCCGTAACGTTGTTTGATTTCCGGGTTTCTCGCGGCATTGTACAAAGAAGTTAAAGCAGCAATGGTTTTATTATAATCAAGAGCTGTGGCGTTTTTCCTGTTGGCATCTCTGTCATAATAAAATGAATTCTCATTTTCAACATAATTGATGCTCATATAAGGTTCCAGATACTTGGCTTCAATCAAATAATCAAGGCCTTCCTTATATTTTTGGTAGAATCCTGTTCCTAGCTTTTGTAGGAGTGGATTTGTCGGGCTTCCATTCTTTAAGGCATTCAGGTCGTTCATGCTGACTTTATATACCAGATTCTGAGTTTCGGTATAGCTAAGCTGATTGTTAAAGAACTTTCTCCATGTTTCAATATTATCATCAGGAATCAAAGAGGGGTTGTACCCTCCATAGAACCTGCTCGAATAACTGTGCAGAAAAGGAAGGTAGGCCTTATCCTTGATAATGCTTTGTGTAAAAAGGTTGAAGTAATCATAATCAGGATCTGACCACGCACAGGCGTCAGATTTTGTATAGAAAAGTGATACAACCGCAAGTGAAAGAATATACTTTTTCATAGGATTCGCAGTGTTTTTTTGATTTTTTATAATAGTTTATGGTTTGGTCTTGACAGTTGGTGTGCCTCTATCTCTGAGAGATTAAAATTTTCGATCTAACACAAATTTACTATCTAATTGATAATAAATAATATTAAAATGTGGGATTTTTTTCTGTAAAAAAGCGATAACCTCTTCAAGCTGTTCTTCGGAGATTTCCTCTACCTTTATTTTGAAACCTTTGTTTAAATAACTACCAAAGTAAAATCCGTCTTTCAAAATCTGAATCTCATGATCGGATATCTTTTTGAAATTTGGGTTTTCAAGATCTCTTTTGGATAAAGCATTGATGAGTTTATGCTTACCCAAATGATTGGTGACAATTCCCCAGGAGTAAATAGGAAGTGCTACTTCAATCTTTTTGATAGGATAGTCTTCCATTTTTGAAAGATAGCTTTTTAGAATGTTTACATCCAGAATCGAGTTCCTGTCAGATTTTTCCAGTGGTGATGAAGTGGAGTAGCACATGAGATATACTTTTTCCACGGGAGGAATTCCGGTCTGCTTTTTATCTTTCACCTGATGAAGACGAAGTGTACAGGTGACTTCCTTTCCGGAGACCTTTTTGAGCTCTTTCAGAAATTTAAAATAATCATTTCTGGTTCCGGCCGTCCAGTCACAGTCGATCTGAATTTCATTGTTGGTTTTCAAATGGTGTTCTTTCGATTTCTTTTGAATTAAAAGATGGACGCTTTCCGCAAGAAACCTTATCTCTTCTGCAGAAATACCAAGAAATGTTTGATTGGTAATGAAAACCGTGGGAACAATCTGCTTATCCGTTTGAAAACTTTTGTCTTTTGTGATGACAGCCACCGGCTGAAATTTTCTGTTCACTTTATCTACATCAAAAAATCTTGTGTACAAATAAGGAACGGTTGCCTGATCTAATGTTTTCTTTTCTTCGCGGTCCAGCTTCAGATTGGTTTTCCAGTAATAAAATGTGTAAGGATGATCCTCTTTCCCGCTGCATGATACAACGAGAAAAAGAAGGAATAGGAATAAAATTTTAAAATGTCTCATTGATACGAATCACTCTTGAAGCGACAATTCATTGTAGCTATATGTTTTTTCAAAAATAAAGATATTTAAGGAGAATGTAAACCGTAAAATCCCGGTGATTAATTTGACGGGATTGCTTTTCATAACAAGAAAGCCGCCCCGGATGGAGCGACTCTCTCTATATATTATTTTACTACTTGTAAAGTTCACTTTCACATTTGCAGGTCTCTTTATCGATGCTCTCCCTGGAAGAGCAGCAGCCATCAAGATGTAAAATATTTCCCCTTTCATCGGTAAGATAAATCTTGTCTTTGTCGAATTTCACAAGAAAAGTCTCTTCATATTTCTTAAAAACTACTTTCATTACTTTATTGGGGGCGTATTTTCCGGCATTTACTTCCTCTTCTGTCTTTTCTCCGTCAGCCTGATTCACCTGAACATATCCAAAATGAACATCGCCATTCGATTTTATATCCAGATAATAGTGGGGAGTACCGGTGCCACTATAACCTTTCATAATATCAAAGCTTCTGTGTCCGGTAAAAGGGACTTTTACCTGTTGTGCCAACGTAAAAATACTGATGCACAGGATCATTAAACTGAAAATCTTTTTCATTAATTTTTTTTCAAAAATAAAGATATTTATGCAAAATGTTCTCCGTAAAAACCCGGTTATTGGTGGTTTTTTTACCCTATTTTAAATTCATATAATGAGGAAGAGCAGTGTAACACAAAACCACCCCAAAAGGAGTGGTTTTTCTATAATTTAGTTTCATTCAGATTAAAAAACGGTTGCTGCAAGCTGAATTCTGGCGTATTTGTTAGAAGGATTCCACATGGCCATCATTGATACAGGAAGACTGTAGTGATCTGTGATCTTAACTACCTTACCTGCTTTTACACCTATATTGACAATGTCGAAGCTGTTCTTGCCGTTACCATACAAAAAGGTTTTGTCGTTAAGAGCAAATCCGGCTCCTACAAAAGCATCCAGGTTTACTTTCTGACCACTGATGACAGGATAACTTGCCTGAACATACGTAGAATATCTGTTTTTCTTATAACTTCCATCAGCTTCCAAAATGACTTCTCCCGCATTGGCTCCTCCATACAGCATAATGTCAGCTTCAATATTGATTGGAAAAGAAGGTCCGAAAGTATAATTTGTTCTTAAATCAATAATATGGGCTGTTCTTCTCTGTGAATAGCTGAAGATATCATCAGCGGCCACTGCAGTATTGATGTTTCTGGAGTTATAAAGATCCCATAATCCAATATAAAAACGCCCGTCAGAATACTGAACATAGTAATTGATCTCCTTATAATGAGTGTTGTCCTTATCATCCGCTAATGCAGAAGCTCCCCATATTCCCACTTTCCATTTCTTCTCCGCATCCAAAGCATATGAAAGATTTCCCATCACAACAGGCTTGTCTGTAATAATAAGCCCTCTCCATAAGTGATTGTTCTGAATGTTGGCTGTAAAATCAAGCCTTCCTTCTTTGGTTTCCTTGGTTTCACCATTTTCCTGTGAAAATAATCTTCCTGTGCCTATAGCAAGAAGAAAGATTCCCTTTAAGATTTTTTTCATCATTTGTTTTATTTTAAAAATCCATATATAACTGCTGCAATAATAGCACCTGTAATTGGGCCTATAACAGGAATCCAGGCATATCCCCAATCACTGCTTCCTTTTACAGGTAAGATGGCGTGCATGATTCTTGGGGCAAGATCTCTTGCAGGGTTGATGGCATATCCTGTAGTTCCTCCCAGGGATAAACCGATCGCCCAAACTACAAATGTAACAGGGATTGCTCCAATAGAGCCAAGGCCTACTTTGGCTGTAGGGTCTGCCTGTAAAGAAATACTAGGGTCTGCAAAGTAAAAGACACAGAATACCAGTACAAACGTTCCGATAATCTCACTGATAAGGTTGGAGGATGTTTTTCTGATAGCAGGACCTGTACTGAAGCATGCCAGTTTAGCTCCCTCATCTTCAGTAATCGCAAAATGATCTTTGTGGAACAGCCATACTAAAAATGCACCCAGCATTCCTCCTATCATTTGAGCTGCGATATAAGATGGAACCAAATCCCACGAAAATTTTCCGGCAGCCGCAAGACCAATGGTTACAGCCGGATTCAGATGGGCCCCGCTTATTGGCCCTGCAACGGTTACTCCCACAAATACGGCCAGTGCCCATGCGGTAGTAATAACAATCCATCCGGAATTATTTCCTTTCGTATCTTTCAAGACAACATTGGCTACAACACCGTTGCCTAATAATATAAGAAGCATCGTCCCGATAACTTCTGCGATAAATGGGGTCATATAAGTTTTTTTTGATAAGTGAATTAATCTTCTATCCAGCTTTGAGAACGTGATACAGCTCTTCTCCATGAGTGTACCATTTTATCAACATGTTCTTTTTCCAACTGAGGATGGAAATCTTTATCAACAATCCATTGAGACTGAATTTCAGCTACATCTTTCCAGTATCCTACAGCAAGGCCGGCAAGGTAGGCTGCTCCTAATGCTGTTGTTTCAAGTGTTTTAGGGCGTATGATTTTAAAACCGAATAGGTCAGACTGTATCTGCATCAGAAGATCACTTGCAGAAGCGCCACCGTCTACTCTTAATTCAAGGCTTGCTCTTCCGGAATCTGCTTCCATAGCTTTTACAATATCATAAACCTGAAATGCAATTCCTTCCAGTGTTGCTCTGGCGATATGTCCGTCAGTGGTACCGCGGGTGATTCCTACAATAGTACCACGAGCATATTGGTCCCAGTGAGGAGCCCCAAGCCCCGTTAATGCAGGGACGAAATAAACACCGCCGTTATCTTCTACAGAAGCAGCCAGTTCGTTCACCTGATCAGAAGAATGAATAATTTTAAGACCATCTCTCAGCCATTGAATAGCTGCACCTCCTACAAATACACTTCCTTCTAGTGCATAATTAACTTCTCCATTGATTTTCCAGGCTACTGTAGTAAGAAGATTGTTTTTAGAAGAAACTGCTTCAGTCCCTGTATTCATTAATAAGAAACATCCTGTTCCATAAGTGTTTTTTACCATTCCCGGAGTGGTACACATTTGTCCGAATAAAGCAGCCTGCTGGTCACCTGCAATTCCGGCAATCGGGATTTTGGTAGAGAATAGGGTTGTGGCAGTTTCACCATATATTTCACTGCTTTGTTTTACTGTAGGAAGAATAGTTTTCGGAATGTTGAATAATTCTAATAAATCATGATCCCATTCTAAAGTATGAATGTTGAGAAGCATTGTTCTGCTGGCATTGGAAACATCCGTGATAAACATTTTTCCGCGGGTAAGTTTCCAGACAAGCCAGGTATCAACAGTTCCGAAACATAATTTTCCTTCTTCCGCCTTTTGTCTGGCTCCTTCTACATTATCAAGAATCCATTTTAGTTTGGTCGCTGAAAAGTAAGCATCCAGAACAAGTCCGGTTTTTTCTTTGATCATTTCCGCGTGTCCCTGTTCTTTCAGTTCATCGCAGTATTTTGAGGTTCTGCGGTCTTGCCATACGATAGCGTTGTAAATAGGCTCCCCGGTTTCTTTGTCCCAAACGATTGTAGTTTCACGTTGATTCGTAATACCGATCGCGGCAACTTCCAGTCCGGAAATACCTGCTTTCGCTATACTTTCTGCGGCTACAGAGATTTGTGATGACCAGATTTCGTTGGGATCGTGCTCTACCCAGCCTGGAGTAGGGAATATCTGTTCGAAATCTTTTTGCGATACATATTTGATTTCTCCACTGTGGTTGAAGAGAATCGCTCTGGAGGAAGTTGTCCCCTGATCTAGAGCGAGAATTAGTTTTTCATTCATGTATATAATGCTAATTTAGGTTGATAACTTTAGGTGAATAGGGTGTTAATAAATACCCTCTTGCTAATTCAATAAATTCATTTTCCTGCTGCTGAGCCCATTCTTCAGAATATCCTTTTTCTTCAGCAATGATTCTTGCTACGTTATGAGCGCTGTCTATAGCAGCTCTTGCATCAAGGAACAGTAAGCGTACTCTTCTTGCCAGAATGTCTTCAATAGTTTCTGCCATCTCCGTTCTTACGGCCCATACTATTTCTGCTACTGTGAAAGGGTGATCTGGGTGGATTTTCTGAGCATAACGCGGATTGCTTTGCTGCAATGCTTTGATAGCTGGAATATCAGATCCGTAAACATATAGGTGATTTGTTCTGTCTACCTGTTCTGGCTTTACATTTCCATGAATGGAAAGATGTTCGGTTTTGGATTGGCTATTTCCCAACCTATGAATTTTCATAGCTTCATCTACGGTATCTTCTGCCATTTTACGGTAGGTAGTCCATTTTCCTCCGATAATAGAAACCAATCCTGTTTCTGAAGTAATAACCTTATGACTGCGGGAAACCTCTTTTGTGTTTTTGCTGCCATCTTTAGGAGCGGCAAGAGGTCGTAGTCCTGCGAAAACAGATTTTACGTCTTCACGAGTAGGTTTTTTAGCTAAATATTGTCTTGCTGTATTTAGGACAAAGCTAATTTCTTCTTCCAATGCACGAGGTTCAAAGCTTTCATCCTTTAAAAGAGTGTCTGTAGTTCCTACTAAAGCCCTGTCATGCCACGGAACAACAAATAAAACCCTGCCGTCTGAGGTTTTAGGAATCATAATTGCATCATCACTTTTCAGGAAAGACTTGTCTAATACAAGATGAATTCCCTGGCTTGGTACAACGAGTTTACCATGCTTAGGATTGTTCATATTAAGGATGTCATTCGTAAAGACTCCGGTTGCGTTAATGACTACTTTACCATGAATCTGATATTGCTGTTTAGAAAACTGATCTTCTGCAACCACACCGATTACCTTATCAGAAGCATCTTTCAAAAGGTTGACTACTTTTACATAATTAACCGCACTTCCGCCTTTTTCAATGATAGTTTGGGTAAGGTTGATCGCAAGTCTGGCATCATCAAATTGTCCGTCCTGGTAAACAACGCCACTCATCAAGTGATTTTGTTCAATAGTCGGAAGTTTTTCAACGGTTTTTGATTTGCTGATATACTTCGTTTTACCCAGACTCAATTTTCCGGCAAGGAAATCATAAATGGACAGTCCTATTTTATAGTAGATTCCTCCCCACCATGTGTAATTTGGAATAATGAAAGACTGATTTTTTACGATATGTGCTGCATTTTTTGCTAAGAGTCCTCTTTCCTTTAATGCTTCTTTTACCAATCCGACATCTCCCTGGGCAAGATATCTAACTCCACCGTGTACCAATTTGGTACTTCTGCTGGATGTTGCTTTTGCAAAGTCATGAGATTCAAGCAATAAAGTTTTGAATCCTCTGCTTACTGCGTCTAATGCCGAACCTAAACCACTGGCTCCTCCTCCTATGACAATAAAGTCCCATTCTTTTACTTGGGTTAACTTACTGAGTTCTTCGTTTCGTTTCATAAATGTTTCGTTTATGTTTCGTTTTCAAATATATAAATTAAAAATGAAAGCAAAAAGAAAATAAATGAAATTTTAAGATGTAAAAAAAAAACGGTATTTTTGATGAAACGAATAAAATGGAAAAGCTATTACCAAGGCAGGATGAAATACTGAAAGAGCTTGATGAGAAAGGACATGTACTTGTGCAGGATCTGTGTGAGAAGCTCAATGTTTCTTCAGTTACGATCCGAAAGGATCTGAATTATCTCGAAAGTCTTGGGCTTCTTTTCAGAAATCATGGAGGAGCAAGTAAGCAGGTAAGATATGCTTATGAAAAAAATGTTGGTGAAAAAGAAAATATCAATGTGGAAGCCAAACAGGCTATTGCTAAAGCTGCTTTATCATTGATTCAGGAAAATGACTGTATTATATTAGCTTCTGGGACAACAATGCATTATCTTGCCAGAATGCTGGTGAACTTTGGGCCGCTTACGGTACTCACATCTTCTTTGAGGGTAGCAATTGAGCTTTGTAATAATCCTAATATTAATATTATACAGCTGGGTGGAGAAGTGCGAAAAAGCTCTACTTCTATAGTAGGATCTATTTCTGAAGGAATTCTAAAACAGTTTTCCTGCAATAAGCTTTTTCTGGGAGTAGACGGTATTGATTCGGAGTTTGGAATTAGTACTTCCAATGCTGCGGAAGCTCACCTGAATCAGATTATGATGGAATGTGCGGATCAAACTGTAATTCTTGCAGATTCCTCCAAACTGAATAAAAAAGGATTTGGAAAGATTTCAGGATTGGATCAGGTGGATTATCTGATTACTGATAATGGAATTTGTGCTGAAGATAGGGCTGGGCTGGAAGAAGTTGGGGTAAAAGTGATGGCTCAATAAGGCCTTCATCTTGATTTCTTTTTTAAAATCAAAATAAATCTTTGAGAAATCTGTTCTGGATTTTTTCAAAATCACCTAATCGATTAAAAATCAAAATATTTTACTCAAAATATTTGTCAGTTATAAAATTATTCATAAATTTGCACACTCATTTTAGGAGCGTAGTATGCCTATATCAAAAGTAGAAATTACTTCAGACTTCCCAAAAATGGTGATAAATAAAGGATAAATTTTATTATAATATAAACAATGTCAGGTATTATTGGTAAAAAAATCGGTATGACGTCTTTGTTTAACGAAGAAGGAAAAAACATTCCTTGTACAGTTATTCAAGCTGGTCCATGCTCGATTTTACAGGTCAGAACCTTAGAAAAAGACGGTTATACAGCTGTTCAATTAGGTTTCGATGACAAGAGTGAGAAGAACGTTGGTAAAGCGTTAGCTGGTCATTTTAAAAAGGCTGGTTCTACTCCTAAAGCTAAATTAGTAGAATTCCACGATGGATTTACTGAAGCAAAAGTAGGAGAGGTAGTAAGTGTTGATCTATTCATCGAAGGTGAGTATGTAGATGTAACAGGAACTTCAAAAGGTAAAGGCTTCCAGGGTGTTGTTAAAAGACACGGATTTGGAGGTGTAATGCAGGCAACTCATGGTCAGCACAACAGACTTAGAGCTCCAGGTTCTATCGGTGCTGGTTCAGACCCTTCAAGAGTATTCAAAGGGATGAGAATGGCTGGAAGAATGGGAGGTGAGCAGGTAACTGTTCAAAACCTTCAAGTGTTAAAAGTTGATCAAGAACAAAATCTTTTAGTAGTAAAAGGTGCTGTTCCGGGAGCTAAAAATTCTTATGTAATTATCAGAAAATGGAACTAGTAGTATTAAATACATCAGGAAAAGAGACCGGAAGAAAAGTAACTCTAGACGAAACAGTATTCGGAATTGAGCCAAATCAGCACGCGGTTTACTTAGAAGTTAAACAGTATCTTGCTGCACAAAGACAAGGTACTCATAAATCGAAAGAAAGAAGCGAAATTACTGCTTCTACTAAGAAGCTTAAGAAGCAAAAAGGATCTGGATCTGCTAGATACGGGGATATCAAATCTCCAACTTTCAGAGGTGGAGGTAGAGTATTCGGACCAAAACCAAGAGACTACAGATTCAAATTGAACAAAGCTCTTAAGAGATTAGCTAAAAAATCTGTTTTATCTCAAAAAATGAGAGACAACAGCATTAAAGTTTTAGAAGATGTGAGCTTTGCTGCTCCTAAGACTAAAGATTTCATCAATGTATTAAATGCATTGGAACTTAACGGTAAAAAATCTTTATTCGTTCTTCCTGAAGCTAACAAGAATGTATATTTATCTTCAAGAAACTTACCTAAAACTAAAGTAATGAACTTCAACGAGATCAGTTCTTACGATTTAGTAAATGCAGGTGAAATTATTTTCTTCGAAGGTGCAGTTGAAAAATTCCAGGAAAATTTAAAGAAATAAGTCATGTCTATTATTATTAAACCAGTTATTTCAGAAAAGGCTAATTACCTTACAGATTTAAGAGGTTCTTATTCTTTCTTAGTTGATCCTAAGGCGAATAAAATCCAGATTAAAAAAGCTGTTGAAGCAGCTTACGGTGTAAAAGTAGCAGACGTTAACACAATGATTTATGCTCCGAAGGTTTCTTCAAAGTACACTAAAAAAGGTCTTCAAGTAGGAAAGACAAACAAATTGAAAAAAGCGGTAATCAAACTTGCTGAAGGTGAGGTTATCGATATTTTTGCTGTAAATTAATTATTAATTATAAATAATAGTAATGTCTGTTAGAAAATTAAAACCTATCACCCCGGGACAGAGATTCAGAATTGTAAACAATTTTGAGGAAATTACTACCAACAAACCAGAGAAATCTCTAACAGTTGGTATTAAAAAGTCAGGTGGACGTAACCAAACAGGTAAAATGACCATGCGTTACACCGGAGGTGGACACAAAAAGAAATACAGAATTATTGACTTCAAAAGAAACAAAGCAAACGTTGAAGCAACTGTAAAATCTGTAGAATACGATCCAAACAGAACTGCATTTATCGCTTTATTAGAGTACGCAGATGGAGAGAAGAGATATATCATCGCTCCAAACGGTATCAAAGTTGATCAGAAAGTAGTTTCAGGAGAAAGCGTTGAACCAAACGTAGGTAACGCAATGAAATTGAAAAACATTCCATTGGGTACTGTAATCTCTTGTGTTGAAATGAAGCCTGGTCAAGGTGCAATTTTAGCAAGAAGTGCTGGTTCTTCAGCTCAATTAACTTCTAGAGATGGTAAATATGCAATCATCAAGTTGCCTTCAGGAGAATCAAGAATGATCCTTACTGAGTGTATGGCAATGATTGGTTCAGTTTCCAACTCAGATCACCAATTAACTGTATCAGGTAAGGCTGGTAGAAGCAGATGGTTAGGTAGAAGACCAAGAACAAGAGCGGTTGTAATGAACCCAGTAGATCACCCAATGGGTGGTGGTGAAGGACGTTCTTCTGGAGGTCACCCAAGATCTAGAAACGGTATGCCGTCTAAAGGTTACAAAACTAGAAAGAAAAACAAAGTGTCTAACCGTTACATCGTATCTAAAAGAAAATAATTATGGCAAGATCACTTAAGAAAGGACCGTTCATTCATCATACTTTAGATAAGAAGGTTCAGGCAAATATAGAAGCTAACAAGAAAACTGTTATCAAAACTTGGTCTAGAGCATCGATGATCTCTCCGGACTTCGTAGGACAAACTATTGCTGTACACAACGGGAAATCTTTTATCCCGGTTTACGTTACAGAAAACATGGTTGGTCACAAGTTAGGCGAATTTTCTCCAACAAGATCTTTCAGAGGTCATGGTGGTAACAAAAATAAAGGAAGCAGATAATCATGGGATCAAGAAAACAAGATAGTTCAATCGCAAGAAAAGAAGCTAACAAAGACGTTGTAAAAGCTTCATTAAATAATTGCCCGTCTTCTCCAAGAAAAATGAGATTAGTTGCTGATATCATTAGAGGAGAGCAGGTAGACAAAGCACTTTATATCCTAAAATATTCTAAGAAGGATGCTTCTAACAAGTTAGAAAAATTACTTCTTTCTGCTATGGCAAACTGGCAGACTAAAAACGAAGGTGCTGATATTGAAGAAGCAAACCTTATCGTTAAAGAAATCTTCGTGGATAGTGCAAGACAATTGAAGAGACTAAGACCAGCTCCACAAGGTAGAGGGTATAGAATCAGAAAAAGATCTAACCACGTTACATTAATCTTAGGTAACAAAGAAAATTAATCAAGGTATGGGACAGAAGACAAATCCAATTGGTAATAGATTAGGTATCATCAGAGGATGGGATTCTAACTGGTTTGGTGGAAACGATTATGGAGACAGAATCGCTGAAGACTACAAAATCAGAAGATACCTTGAGGCTAGATTATCTAAAGGTGGTATTTCAAAAATCTATATTGAAAGAACACTAAAATTAGTAACAGTTACAATTACTACTGCTAGACCGGGACTTATCATCGGTAAAGGAGGTCAGGAAGTTGATAAATTGAAAGAAGAATTGAAGAAACTTACAGGTAAGGATATTCAAATCAACATCTTCGAAATCAAAAGACCTGAATTAGATGCTGTATTAGTTGCTGATAGTATTTCTAAGCAAATTGAAAACAGAATTTCTTACAGAAGAGCTGTTAAAATGGCAATGGCAAGTACTATGAGAATGGGTGCTGAAGGTATCAAAGTTCAAATCTCTGGTAGATTGAACGGTGCTGAAATGGCAAGATCAGAATCTTTCAAAGAAGGAAGAATTCCATTGTCAACTTTCAGAGCTGATATCGATTACCACTGGGCAGAAGCTCACACTACTTACGGTAGACTAGGTGTAAAAGTTTGGATCATGAAAGGTGAAGTTTACGGTAAAAGAGAACTTTCTCCACTAGTGGGACAACAGAAAAAAGGAGGTCAGTCAGACAGAGGAAACAGAGGAGGAGACAGAGACAACAGAAGACCTAGAAAAAACAACAACAATAACAATAATAATTAAAATTTTAGATTAGAAATTTTGAATTTTAAATTACCGTTACTTTTTTAAAATTAAAAAAAATCTAAAATCTAAAATCTAAAATCTAAAATTTAGAAATTATGTTACAACCAAAAAGAACCAAATTCCGTAGAGTTCACAAGATGAAGATGAAGGGGAATGCCCAGAGAGGTAGTCAACTTGCTTACGGAACTTTTGGGATCAAAGCAACGGAAGGAGCTTGGATCACTGCAAGACAGATTGAAGCAGCTCGTATTGCTGCGACAAGATATATGAAGAGAGAAGGTCAACTATGGATCAAAATCTTCCCAGATAAGCCAATTACTAAGAAACCAGCGGAAGTACGTATGGGTAAAGGTAAGGGTGCTGTTGAATACTGGGTAGCTGTAGTAAAACCAGGTAAGATTATGTTTGAAATCGGAGGTGTACCTTACGATATCGCTAAGGAAGCTTTAAGACTTGCTGCACAAAAATTACCAGTAGTTACTAAATTCATCGTTGCTAACGATTTTGTTAAACCTCTATAATCTTTGAATACAATGAAAAATGCTGATATTAAAAATTTAAGCGCGGGTGATATTCAAGCTCAATTAACTGAAGCAAAAGCTCAATATTCTAAATTGAAATTAGCTCATGCAATCAGCCCAATTGAAAACCCGATTCAAATCAGAGATTTGAGAAAAACAATCGCAAGACTAAACACTGAGTTAACTAACAAACAATAATTTCATTTTACAATGGATAGAAATTTAAGAAAAGAAAGAATCGGAGTGGTTTCCAGCAATAAAATGGAAAAAACTATTGTTGTTAGTGAAACTACAAGAGTAAAGCACCCGATGTACGGTAAATTCGTTTTGAAAACGAAAAAATATACTGCACACGATGAGAACAACGAATGCACAGAAGGTGATACAGTTTTGATCCAAGAAACTAGACCTTTGAGCAAGAGCAAGAGATGGAGATTAGTAAGAATCATTGAAAAAGCTAAGTAATAATGTTACAAACAGAATCGAGATTAAAAGTTGCTGATAACACAGGTGCTAAAGAAGTACTAGTTATTAGAGTTCTGGGAGGAACCAGAAGAAGATATGCTTCAGTTGGTGATAAAATCGTTGTTACTATCAAGGATTCTACACCATCAGGAAACGCTAAAAAAGGTCAGGTATCTAAAGCTGTAGTAGTAAGAACTAAAAAAGCAGTAAGAAGAAAAGATGGTTCATACATCAAATTCGACGACAATGCTTGTGTATTACTAAACGCAGCGGGAGAAATGAGAGGAACACGTGTTTTCGGACCGGTTGCTCGTGAGTTGAGAGACAAAGAATATATGAAAATCATTTCATTAGCTCCTGAAGTACTTTAATTTTTAAAATTTTTAAAAGAAATGTCAAAGTTAAAAATAAAAAGAGGAGATAACGTAATCATTACTACTGGTAAGAAAGATATCAAAGGTAAGACTGGTGAAGTTATTGAAGTGATTAAGAAAGAAGGAAAAGACCCTAGAGTAATCGTTGCAGGACTTAACATCGTTAAAAAACACGTTAAGCCTTCAGCTTCAAATCCTCAAGGAGGAATTACTGAAAAGGAAGCTTCTATTCATATCTCAAACGTAGCTTTAGTTGGTAAAGACGGAAAAGCTATCAAAATCGGTTACAAAATCGAAGGAGATAAGAAAGTGAGAGTTAACAAAAAAACGGGTGAAACTTTATAATTTGAATTAACATGGAATTTATAGCAAGACCCAAAAAAATATACAAAGAGCAAATTGTTCCTGCAATGATGGAAGAATTTGGGTACAAGTCTATCATGCAAGTACCTAGATTAGAGAAAATTGTTGTATCACAAGGTTTAGGAGATGCTACTGCAGATAAGAAAATCATTGATTATGCTGTAGAAGAATTGACAAACATTACAGGTCAGAAAGCAGTAGGTACAATCTCTAAGAAAGATGAAGCTGCATTCAAACTAAGAAAAGGAATGCCTGTAGGAGCAAAAGTAACATTGAGAGCTCACAGAATGTATGAGTTCTTAGACAGACTTACTTCTTCTGCTTTACCACGTATCAGAGATTTCTCTGGTATCAAAGCAGATGGTTTCGATGGTAGAGGTAACTACAACTTAGGTATTACTGAGCAAATTATCTTCCCTGAAATCGTAATTGACAAAGTGAAAAAAATCCAAGGGATGGACATCACTTTCGTTACAACTGCGAAGACAGATAAAGAAGCTAAAGCATTATTAACTCACTTCGGTTTACCATTTAAAAAGAACTAAGAAATGGCTAAAGAATCAATGAAAGCGCGTGAGCGCAAAAGAGAAGCACTAGTTGCTAAATACGCTGACAAAAGAAAAGCTTTAAAAGAAGCTGGTGATTACGAAGGACTTCAAAAATTGCCTAAAAATGCTTCTCCTGTAAGATTACACAACAGATGTAAACTAACAGGTAGACCAAGAGGATACATGAGAACGTTTGGTATTTCCAGAGTAACTTTCAGAGAAATGGCTAACAACGGTCTTATCCCAGGTGTAAGAAAAGCTAGTTGGTAATAATTACTAATTAAAAATCGGGACAATTAAGTTGTCAGGATACTAAAGAACAATAATATCAGACTGAAGTTTTCTGAAGTCTGATATTTTTCTCTTCAAGTCTTTTCAATACTGATTGTCTTTAACCAATAATTTATAAAAGAAAAATGGTAACAGATCCAATTTCAGATTTCCTAACAAGAGTAAGGAACGCACAAAGCGCAGGCCACAAAGTGGTGGAAATTCCTGCATCGAAAATCAAAAAGGAGATTACTAAGATCCTATTTGATCAAGGGTATATCTTAAACTTCAAGTTTGAAGATAACGCTGTTCAAGGAGTGATCAAAATCGCTTTAAAGTACGATAAGCAAACTAACAAACCTGCTATTAAGTCTATTCAAAGAGCTTCTAGACCAGGTTTGAGACAGTACAAAGGTTCTACTGAACTTCCAAGAGTACTAAACGGTTTGGGTATTTCTATCATCTCTACTTCTAAAGGAGTAATGACTGACAAGAAAGCTAGAGAAGAGAAAGTAGGCGGTGAAGTAATCTGCTATGTTTATTAATTTTTAATCAGAGGAAAATGTCAAGAATTGGTAAAGCAATTATAACAATTCCAGCTGGAGTTACAATCACTGAAAACAACGGTGTAGTAACTGTAAAAGGAGCGAAAGGAGAACTTTCTCAGGAGCTTACAGCAGGAATTACTTTAGAACAAAAAGATGGTGAGCTTAATGTAAACAGACCATCTGATTCTAAACAACACAAAGCGCTTCACGGTTTATACAGAGCGTTGATCGCCAACATGATCGTTGGTGTATCAGAAGGTTTCGAAAAGAAACTAGAACTAGTAGGGGTAGGATACAGAGCTTCTCACGCAGGTCAAAAACTTGAGTTAGCTTTAGGATTCTCTCACGGTATCGTATTAGAACTTCCAAGTGAAGTAAAAGTTGATACATTGACTGAAAAAGGTAAAAACCCAATTATTACTTTAGCGTCTCACGACAAGCAACTTCTAGGAATGGTTACTGCAAAGATCCGTTCTTTCAGAAAGCCTGAGCCATACAAAGGAAAAGGTGTAAGATTCGTAGGAGAAATTGTTAGACGTAAAGCTGGTAAATCTGCTTAATAAATTATAAGTATTATGGCATTAAGTAAATTAGAAAAAAGAATAAGAATCAAAAGAAGAGTAAGAGGGAAAATCTCTGGATCTTCTGAATTGCCAAGATTATCTGTATATAAAAGTAATAAGGAAATTTACGCTCAGTTAATCGACGATAAAAATGGTAAAACTTTAGCATCAGCTTCTTCTAGAGAAAAAGGTGTAGACGCTAAAGGTACTAAGACTGAAGTTTCTGCTGCTGTTGGTAAAGCTATCGCTGCTAAAGCTATCGCTGCAGGAATCGAAAGTATTGTATTTGACAGAAACGGTTTCGTATATCACGGTAGAGTAAAAGCTCTAGCTGATGGTGCGAGAGAAGGTGGACTTAAATTCTAATCATTAAATTTCGGAAAATATGTTAGGACTAGATAATATAGAAAGAGTAAAACCGGGAGGATTAGAATTAAAAGATCGTCTCGTAGCTGTTAACAGAGTAACAAAAGTAACTAAAGGAGGTAGAGCTTTCGGATTTTCTGCTATTGTTGTAGTAGGTAATGAAGAAGGTATTATCGGTTTTGGTTTAGGAAAATCTAAAGAGGTTGCTTCTGCAATTGCTAAAGCAGTTGAAGACGCTAAGAAAAACCTTGTGAAAGTTCCTGTAATGAACCACACTATCCCTCACCAAACTACTGCTAGATACGGTGGTGCAGATATCTTCTTAAGACCTGCTTCTCACGGTACAGGACTTATCGCCGGTGGTGCGGTAAGAGCGGTATTGGAATCTGCTGGTATTCACGATATCCTTTCAAAATCTAAAGGATCTTCTAACCCTCACAACGTGGTGAAAGCTACTTTCAAAGCGTTATTGGATATCAGAAGACCTGAAGAGATCGCAAGAATGAGAGGAATTTCTCTAAGTAAAGTGTTTAACGGTTAATATTAAAACAATGGCAACAATTAAAGTAAAACAAGTAAGAAGCGCTATTGGTAGAACAAAAACCCAAAAGAGAACGCTTGAAGCATTAGGATTAAAAAAACTTCACCAAGTTGTAGAACATGAAGCTACTCCTTCTATCTTAGGAATGGTAGCTGCAGTAAGCCACTTACTTGAAGTTCAAAAATAATTTTATAAAAGAGAATTAAAATGAATTTAAACAATATACAACCTGCTGCAGGATCTACTTTCAACTCAAAAAGAATTGGTAGAGGTCAAGGTAGTGGAAAAGGAGGTACTTCAACAAAAGGACACAAAGGTCAGAAAGCTAGAGCTGGTTATTCTCAGAAAATCGGTTTCGAAGGTGGACAGATGCCTTTACAAAGAAGATTACCTAAATTCGGATTCAAAAACGTAAATAGAAAAGAGTTTAGAGGAATTAACCTTGATACTATTCAAACTTTAATCGAGAACAAATCCATCACTGGAGATATCACGAAAGAAGTTTTAGTAGCAAACGGGATAGTTTCTAAAAACGAATTAGTGAAAATTATGGGTAGAGGAGAATTGAAATCAGCGGTTTCAATCTCTGCTGACAAATTCACTAAATCTGCTGAAGAGCTTATTGCTAAGGCAGGTGGAAAAGCAATTACCTTATAATACTTACTAATGAAAGAATTTATACAAACACTTAAAAATATATGGAGCCTAAAGGAGTTACGAGATAAAATTCTCTTTACGTTAGGTATTATCCTTGTGTATAGATTCGCATCTTATATCTCACTTCCTGCAATTAACCTTGCAGAGGTGGGAGATCTCTTAGAGCATTATAAAAATCAAGGCGGTAACAAGCAAGGAGCAGGTCTCCTTGGCTTGCTTTCGTCGTTTACGGGGGGAGCTTTCAGCCACGCTTCCGTAATGGCGTTGGGTATCATGCCTTATATTTCTGCTTCTATTATTGTTCAGTTGATGGGAATGGCTATTCCTTATCTTCAGAAGCTTCAGAAAGATGGAGAGTCAGGTAGAAATACATTGAACCAAATTACAAGATGGTTAACAATTGGAGTTTGTCTGGTACAGGCACCTTCTTATTTAACTTCTATTACTCAATTATTCTTACCATATGCTCAGTTCCAATCTGCATATTTTGTAGAGCCAAATTCTATCATGTTCTGGTTGCCAAGTATTGTAATCTTGGTTGCTGGTTCAGTATTCGCAATGTGGTTAGGTGAAAAGATTACCGACAAAGGAATCGGAAATGGTATTTCCATCCTTATTATGGTAGGTATTCTTTCAAGACTACCTGAAGCATTCGTACAGGAGATGGCCGTGCAGAACGGAAAAGGAGGAATGGGATCTATCATGATCCTTATTGAAGTATTATTCTGGATGGTAGTTGTTCTTCTAGCCGTGATTTTATCTGTGGCTGTTAGAAAAATTCCAATTCAGTATGTAAGCAGAGCTCAAGCAAGAGGAGGTGTAAACAAGAATCTTATGCAGGGCGCAAGACAATGGATTCCATTGAAAGTAAATGCTGCTGGTGTAATGCCGATTATCTTTGCTCAGGCATTGATGTTCGTACCAGGATTATTAACAAAATTCGATGAGTCTAACACTTTTCTTGCAGGTTTCAAGAATGTTTTTAGCTGGCAGTACAATGTATTGTTTGCGCTATTAATTATTATCTTCTCGTTTTTCTATACTGCAATTACAATTCCGGTGAACCAGATGGCTGATGATTTGAAGAGAAATGGAGGTTTAGTACCGAAAGTAAGACCGGGGAAAGAGACAGCAGATTACTTAGATGATATTTTATCAAAAATTACCTTGCCAGGTGCAATTTTTTTATCTATCTTTGCAGTCCTTCCAGCAATTGTGCATGGAAGCTTTGTTCAGACAGATGCGTTTGCCCTATTTTTCGGGGGAACGTCACTATTAATTATGGTAGGTGTAATTTTAGATACCGTTCAACAGATTAATACATATCTGCTGAATCATCATTATGATGGCTTAATGCAGTCTAAACTGTCTAGAACGACTGGATATTAATTTATGGCAAAACAAAAACATATTGAACAAGACGGCGTTATAACGGAAGCACTTTCGAACGCTCAGTTCCGTGTAGAACTTGAAAATGGGCATATCCTTATCGCTCATATTTCTGGTAAAATGCGAATGCACTATATTAAACTTTTACCTGGTGATAAGGTAAAACTAGAAATGTCTCCCTATGATTTAACGAAAGGGAGGATCACATTTAGATATTAAAACAATTAGCCAAATGGAAAACACTTTCCATTTGGCATTTGTAAAAAATAAATACTATCAAAATGAAAGTAAGAGCATCAATTAAAAAAAGAAGCGCTGATTGCAAAATCGTACGCAGAAAAGGTGTACTATTCGTAATCAACAAGAAGAACCCAAAATTTAAACAAAGACAAGGCTAACATTAAATTATGGCGAGAATTGCAGGTATTGATTTACCAAAAAACAAAAGAGGTGTTATCGGTTTAACTTACATCTATGGAGTAGGAAGAAGTACTTCTTCTGAAATCCTTAAAGCTGCCGGTATCAGCGAAGACAAGAAAGTCAACGAATGGAATGACGATGAATTGGCTGCAATCAGAACATATATCTCTGAAAACGTTAAAGTAGAAGGAGAGTTAAGATCTGAAGTGCAATTGAACATCAAGAGATTGATGGACATAGGATGCCAACGAGGAATACGTCACAGACTAGGATTACCTTTAAGAGGCCAGAGAACGAAAAACAACTCTAGAACCCGTAAAGGAAAGAGAAAAACAGTTGCTAACAAGAAAAAGGCAAGTAAATAATCGTTAGGAATTATGGCAAAACAAAGTAAAGTAGTTAAAAAAAGAAAAGTAAAAGTTGAAGCTATTGGTGAAGCACATATTCAAGCTTCTTTCAATAACATCATCATTTCTTTAACAAATAAAAGTGGAGAGGTTATCTCTTGGGCATCTGCCGGTAAAATGGGATTCAGAGGTTCTAAAAAGAACACTCCTTTTGCTGCTCAAATGGCAGCTGAAAATTGCTCTGCTGTAGCTCACGAAGCTGGATTAAGAAGAGTAAAGGTGTTTGTGAAAGGTCCAGGTGCAGGTAGAGAATCTGCAATCAGATCTATTCACAATTCAGGAATTGAAGTTAGCGAAATCATTGATGTGACTCCAATGCCGCACAATGGATGTAGACCACCAAAAAGAAGAAGAGTTTAATTTTTAGAATTTACCCATTATGGCAAGATATATTGGACCTAAAACTAAGATTGCTAGAAAGTTTGGTGCTGCAATCTACGGAGATGATAAAAACTTCGAGAAAAGAAAAAACCAACCGCCAGGACAACATGGTCCTAATAAAAGAAGAGGTGCTAAAAAATCAGAATATGCAGTTCAGTTAGCTGAAAAACAAAAAGCTAAATATACTTACGGTATTTTAGAAAGACAGTTTGCTAATTTATTTGAAAAAGCACACAGAAGCAAAGGAGTAACAGGTGAAGTTCTATTACAACTTTGTGAATCAAGATTGGATAACGTAGTGTACAGATTAGGTTTTGCTAAAACTAGATCTGGTGCAAGACAATTAGTTTCTCACAGACACATCACTGTGAACGGAGAAATTCTTAATATCCCTTCTTACTTGGTAAAAGCTGGTGATGTAATCACTGTAAGAGAAAAGTCTAAGTCTCTTGAAGTTGTTACCAATGCATTGGCTTCTAAGTCAAACTATGAGTGGTTACAATTCAACGATGAGAAGAAAGAAGGTACTTTCATTTCTGCTCCTGAAAGAATCCAGATTCCGGAGGACATTAAGGAGAACCTTATCGTGGAACTTTACTCTAAATAATTTTTTAATCAAATTTTTGCTCAACCCAATAATATGGCAATTTTACAATTCATAAAACCCGATAAAGTAATTTTACTTAACTCTGATGAATTTAAAGGTCAATTCGAATTCAGACCTTTAGAACCAGGTTTCGGGCTTACAATCGGTAATGCTTTGAGAAGAGTGTTGCTTTCTTCTCTGGAAGGATACGCTATTTCATCTATCAAAATAGAAGGTGTAGAGCACGAATTTTCAACTATTCCAGGAGTAATCGAAGATGTTACCGAAATTATTCTTAACCTTAAGCAGGTAAGATTAAAAGCTGCAGCAGAAGGCCAGGCTAACGAGCAGGTTGTTGCTAAAGTTTCAGGTCAGACGGTTATTACTGCTGGTGATTTAGGAAAGTCTATCAATGGATTTGAGGTTTTAAACCCAGATTTAGTGATTTGCAACCTAAACAGTGATGTAACTTTCGAAATTACTTTCAATATTGAAAAAGGTAGAGGGTATGTGCCTTCTGAACAAAATAAGTCAAACAATGCTCCTGTAGGAACTATTGCTATCGACTCTATTTTTACGCCGATCAAGAAAGTACAATATAGCATTGAAAATTATCGTGTAGAGCAAAAAACAGACTACGAAAAACTTGTATTAGATATAGAAACTGATGGGTCTATCAGCCCTCAGAATGCTTTAACAGAAGCTTCTAAGATATTAATTTATCACTTCATGCTATTCTCTGATGAGAGAATCACGCTTGAAACGGAAGCTGTAAAAGCATCTATCCAATATGATGAAGAAACTCTTCACACAAGACAACTTCTTAAGTCTAAATTAGCAGATATGGATCTTTCAGTAAGAGCCCTTAACTGTCTAAAAGCAGCTGAAGTAGAAACTCTTGGAGAATTGGTTTCTTACAGTAAGTCTGATTTGATGAAATTCAGAAATTTTGGTAAAAAATCTTTGACAGAACTAGAAGAATTAGTGCATTCAAAAGGTCTTAACTTCGGTTTCGACGTTGCAAAATATAAGTTAGACGCTGATAAATAATTAATAATGAGACACGGTAAAAAATTCAATCACTTAGGAAGAACAGCTTCTCACAGAAGCGCTTTACTTTCTAATATGGCTTGTTCTCTAATTGAGCATAAAAGAATCAACACTACTGTAGCTAAAGCTAAAGCTTTAAGAGTATATGTTGAGCCTCTATTAACAAAAGCAAAAGAAGATACTACACACAACAGAAGAATAGTATTCTCTTACCTTCAAAATAAATTTGCGGTTGCTGAATTATTCAGAACTGTAGCTCCTAAAATCGCTGAAAGAAACGGTGGTTATACAAGAATCATTAAGACAGGTTTCAGACCAGGTGATGCTGCTGATATGGCTCTTATCGAATTAGTAGATTTCAACGAGCTTTACAACCCTAATGCTGAAGAGAAAAAAGCTACAAGAAGAAGCAGAAGATCAACTGCTGCACCTAAAAAAGCTGAAGCTGTAGTAGCTGAAGCACCTGCAGTAGAAGAGAAAGTAGAAGAAGCTAAAGCTGACACTACTGAAGAAAAAACTGAAGAATAATATTCATTCAGATATATAAAAAAACCATCCGGAATCCGGATGGTTTTTTTATATATAATAATTTAAGCAATCATATTTTGTTGATAGAAATTATGGCTTAAAAAGATTTAAGATATATAAAAATAAAATGTCCCTTTATATTGAGGGACATTGCTATCTTAGATTTTTGTTCTTTTCAATTCTATCAGATTATTACCCTGTTCAAGATGAAGGCTATCACCTTTTACCCTTGCTGTCATATCATCTTTCTTGTAAATCGTTTCATCACCTTTGGTTTCTGTCTTAGGTAATGTAAATGTTTTCTTGTTGCTGGTAATGGCTACTGTACTTTCTTTCGGATCGTTTTTGAATACTACTTTTACCAATGTTCCATCAGTAGCTTTATAAACAAAATCTGTTTTCTCAATTTTCTTTCCGTTGATGTCTACAGTAGAAGAACTTTGTGTTACCGAATCTATTTTTCCATTGTTGTCTGTAACTACAGTTTCTGAGCTGTCTGTTTTGATAATGCTTTTGTTTCCGCTTTCACTTTTTTTACAGCTGACTACAAATAGTACCAATACGGCACCTAATGCTAAAAGACCTTTTTTCATGATTATATTATTTGATATTCAATATGATTTTTATATTTTAATTTTACAAAAATCATGCCTTACAATATGAGAAATTTTAACCGTTATTTATGTATAATTCTTTTATTTTTCTCCTTGAATACCATGTTTTCTCAAAAAGGGAAATTTGAAATTAAAGATGGGAGTTTCTTCTTAAACGCTAAACCATTTACAGTATATTCAGGAGAAATGCACTATCCGAGAGTTCCATCAGAATATTGGAAACACAGATTGGAGATGATGAAAGCAATGGGCTTAAATACAGTTACTACTTATGTATTTTGGAATTATCATGAAGAATCTCCTGGGAAGTGGAATTTTTCGGGTGAAAAAAATTTACAGAAGTTTATAAAAACGGCACAGGAAGTAGGATTATATGTCATTATCCGCCCTGGGCCCTATGTGTGTGCTGAATGGGAATTTGGGGGTTATCCGTGGTGGCTGCAAAACAATAAAGACCTTGAAATAAGAAGGGATAACCAAGCTTTTTTAGATGAATGCCGGAAATATATCAATCAGTTGGCAAAACAAATTGTACCGTTGCAGATCAATAATGGTGGTCCGGTAATTATGGTACAGGCAGAAAATGAATTTGGGTCTTATGTGGTTCAGAGAAAAGATATTCCTTTGGAAGAGCACAGAAAATACAGCCACAAGATAAAAGAGATGCTTTTGAAAAGCGGGATTTCAGTGCCGTTGTTTACCTCGGATGGGAGTTCACTTTTTAAAGGAGGCTCTATTGAAGGTGCCTTACCCACAGCAAATGGAGAAAGTGACATTGATATTCTAAAGAAAAGTATCAATGAATATAATGGAGGCAAGGGTCCTTATATGGTTGCTGAATACTATCCGGGATGGCTGGATCATTGGGCAGAACCTTTTGTGAAAGTTTCTACAGAAGAGGTGGTAAAGCAGACAAAACTCTATCTGGAAAATGGAGTCTCATTTAATTATTACATGATTCATGGTGGAACCAACTTCGGTTTTACAAGCGGTGCCAATTATGATAAAGACCATGATATACAGCCGGATCTTACTAGCTATGACTATGATGCTCCTATCAGTGAAGCAGGATGGGCTACCCCCAAATATAATGCACTGAGAGAAGTTTTTCAAAAAATAAACAAAAGCAGACTTCCTGATGTTCCCAGGCCGATGAAAGTCATCACAATTCCCACCATTAAATTTTCAAAAGTAAATAGTCTTTTTGATCTTACTGATCGGCAAAAACCAATTGTCAGTGACCAGCCACTCACCTTTGAAGATCTGAATATTGGCAGCGGATATATTCTCTACAGAAGAAATTTTGAAAAAGATCAGAAGGGAAAACTTGAGATAAAAGGATTACGTGATTATGCAAACATCTACATCAATGGGAAATGGAAAGGAGAGTTGAACAGGGTAAACAAAAAGTATGATCTGGATATTGAAATCAAATCCGGAGACCGGTTGGAAATTCTGGTTGAAAATATGGGCAGAATCAATTACGGGGCAGAGATTGTTCATAACCTAAAAGGGATTATCAGTCCTGTAAAAATTGATGGGGTTGAGATCTATGGAAACTGGGAAATGCTTCCTTTACCATTTAATACATTTCCTGAACATACTTTTAAAAATAAAAAAATTGAAGATCATTCACCCGTAATTCAGGAAGCAGAATTTACACTTGATGAAACGGGAGATACTTTTCTTGATATGAGGAAATTTGGAAAAGGAATTGTTTTCATCAATGGAAGAAATGCAGGCAGATACTGGAATACTGCTGGGCCCCAACAAACCCTTTACATTCCTGGAGTATGGCTGAAGAAAGGAAAAAATCTGATTCAAATATTTGAACAAATAGAATTTCATAATACAATAAGCAGTATTGATTATCCTATTCTTGATTATATTGTGAAATGATAATTAATTTTAAATTATTTATTTGAATTGTTTTCTTTTTGTTTTAATTTATTATTAATAATTAACTTTATGTTGTTTTTAAATGAAAAATTGATTAAATTTATTAAAAACTAAAGACTGAAATCATCATTGCAAACTCAAAGATTAATATTACCCAAAGGTGTAATTGATTTCCATTTGTTTTCTGTTGAAATTTGCTACAAACAAACAAAGTCATGAGCATTTCCATTGCCATAGTAGAAGATGAAAAAAACTACAACAACGCGTTGAAGAAAGTCATCAATTATCAACAGGATATGAAGGTAATTGCTCAGTTCTTTGACGGAAATGATGCCATGCAAAATCTCCCCGCCATTTCGCCGGATGTTGTGATGATGGATATCCAGCTGCAGGATATGCTCGGAATCGAAATCATAGAAAAGCTGCGAAAAGAGATGCCCGATACACAATTTATCATGTGTACCAGTTTTGATGATGATGAAAAAATCTTTAATTCTTTAAAAGCCGGCGCTATGGGGTATCTTGTAAAAGGAGAAAGTATGGACAAAATTCTCTCTTCTATCCGCGATGTATACCAGGGCGGAGCTCCAATGAGTTTTTCCATTGCCCGAAGAGTGCTCAAACATTTTGAAAGAAAACTTCCGGAAATTAAAGGTTTTGATGAGCTTACTGAACGTGAAAAGGAAATTCTCGAGTTACTTTCAGAAGGACTCCTTTACAAAGAAATTGCTGATAGAAAATGCATCAGCATTGATACGGTAAAAAAACACGTCGGAAATATCTACAGAAAACTTCACGTCAACAATAAAGTGGAGGCTATTAATAAATTAAACCAATCAAAAAACTAAGAAACAATGGAAAAAGAATTGCATGATTTTAAATGTGCTCTGGAGGCTGCTATTATTGCGATGCAAAAGGAAGGAACGATTAAAGACTTCTATGAAATGAAGGAGTTTACGGAACGTGAGCAATGGATAAAGGATTATATTACAAAGAATGGGGTGGATTTTTTCGTAACCCATCCTATAGGCGATGATGAATTCTTAAAAAATAGAGCGTTGTTTGAGCAGAGGGCTCCTGATATTAGCCAGGAATTGTACATAGATTTTCAATTATTTGAAACCCTTGTTAGGGACCATTTGAATGAGGGGTATACAATAATGAAAATATCTTTTAGAGAACTTACAAATACTACAATTAGTGAATTTTCTAGGATGATGCCTGAAAATCAATTAGCACTGAAAAGTATAGAAGGATACTTGTATGCAAGCCTTTCCTTCCATGAGGCATCAGATACAACTAAGTTGGATAAACATTATTTTGTTTTTAACCTGGATAGATTTTATGAGGTAGATGCATCCCAATTAGGAAGATTTGACAGTACAAATTTAGGGAGAACACTCACTAATGCATCCAATGACGCTTATGTAGCAAATTCTATACGCTATGAGTTGATTCTCGTAAAACAATATATTGATAGAATGCACATGTACCTGGAAGGATGTCTTAAAAAAAGTATTTCCAGACTTGACTTTATACCATGCATTGGAAGAAAAAAGACAGTAAGTTTTGGAGCAGGAAAACAGTCAATATATTTGGCAACTATGCCTTCAGATAATAATAAACAATTACTTAGTGCAGATTTCCCATATTATGATCAGGGAAGTTTAGAGCCATAAAATGCTTATTACAGCCTACTATATCATTTCTTCTATGGTGTTGATAAAAGGAATCATAGTTTTGAGAGGAAAAAAAATATCCTCTCAAGACTATTTTTTGTTATATCTCATCGTAAATTTTGTTGTAGATTTTTTTTCAGAAATTAATATTATTTCAACCAAATCAATTCAGTATAACTATTTGAATCTTTACAATAGCTTCTATTTTATCATTTTTTATTTTCGACACTTTAAAAATAGGAAGATAGCTGTTGTAATATCTACAATCGTCTTAATAGTAACAGTATTGAATATTGAACTTTTTTATGTTGATAAATATAATTTGAATATTGCTATTACGTATTGTGTTATCAATATATTACAGGTATTGTATTGGTGCAGTTATAAATTAAATAATATTAATAAGTCGAAAATTACAGACGATCCCGTTTTTTGGATCTCAACCTCGATACTTTTATGGAGTTGTTTTTTTCTTTTCAGGATTATCCCCATGTATCTGCTGAATGAAATTGATAAGCCATTTCTAAAACTGCTGAAACAAATATTAAATGTAATCAATATTGTATGCGGTGGTTTATTTTATATTGCTTTACATAAATATAACTCAATGAATAAAAAATGAAGTCTTTACCTTCAGAAATAAAACTTATTTTTTTAATTGCATTACTTTTAGTGGTGCTTTTGGTTGCTTTTACAATTTTCATCGTATTAATGTACAACCGAAAACAGCTTTTATATCTGAAAGAACAACAGCTCAAAGAAGCCGAACACCAAAACCAGCTCCTGCAGAAAGAACTCGAAAAACAAAAAGTTCTCGAACTGGAACGCGAACGTATTTCCCACGATATGCATGACGATCTGGGGGCGGGAATCTCTGCCCTGAAACTTCAGGCAGAATTTCTGAAACAGAAAGCTACAGATGACGATTTGGAAAGCGACATTGATGAACTTTTGAAAACCTCCGAAGAAATGAATATTTCTATGCGGGAAATGCTTTGGAGCTTGAATTCTGGAAATGATACGTTGGGAAGCTTTATTGATTATGCAATATTGTATACCGGAAACTTTTTAAAGAAAACAAAAATAATATTGCTTTCAGAATGTGAAGATATCACTGCGGAAACTCCTGTTTCTACTGAAATGAGACGTAATCTTTTTCTCTGCTTAAAAGAAGCGGTGAATAATGTATACAAACACAGCCATGCTGATACATTGAAACTTTCATTTTCACAGAAAGAAAATAACTTTTCTATGAAAATATCAGATAACGGAATCGGTATTCAGGAGGACCTGCCAAAAGGAAATGGCCTCAGAAATATGAAAAGAAGAATGAATGAATTATCCGGTGAATGTCATATTTCATCTGAAAACCCCGGAACCTGCCTGGTTTTTAAAATAATAGTATAAAAATTACCCTTTTGTGTAATTGACAGGTATGTTTTTTAGATGGAAATTTGATATATAAAATTAACAGCCATGAAAACTTTAATTAACGACAGTATTGGAGATTTGGAAGCTGCTTTAAAAAACAACACTGATCTTCAGGAGAAATTTAAAACCAATCCCATAGAAGCCATAAAAAATGTGGAAATCCGAAATGGGAGAGGTACAGATTATTGGATCTATAGAATTATAGTCATTATGCTTGGTCTGGCAATTATTGGAATTATTGCAGGACTTATTCTAATTTCTGCATGGAGTGGTGGAGAACCCAAAGATAATCAGCTGGTAACTATTTTTGCTACCATTTCATCTGGAGCCATAGGAGCTTTAGCCGGGCTTTTATCTCCTACACCCAGAAAATAAATAATAATAACTTTAAAAAACTTGATATCATGAAAACTATAACATTAAATATTACAGTAACAGGGGGCACTTCAATTTTAGGAATTATCTATAAAATTTTTAAAAAAGGGAGTACAGAACCACTTTTTGAACAAACAGAAAAAGGAACTTTTTCTGAAGAATTTGAATTAGAAGAGGGAGCAGATTATGATCTTTATATAATTGGGTCGAATCCATTATCAATAGATAGAAATACAAGAGTGAAAATTGATGGAGATATTGTCCTTAGTGAGGATTCTGATTTAAATCCAGCCAATAGAAAAGGGAATGGGTATTTATTGACGTATCATTTTAAAGTAAAGTAATAAAAGGAATCATGAAAACACTTATACATAAATTAGGGATTGTTCTGTTTTTCTTTAATGTATTATTGGTTTGTGCCCAGAATGGAGCCTTAACTAAAAATGATTTAAAATCAGATGATTTTTATAAAAAGATTGAAGAAACAAAATCGGGAAACTGGAAAGATGTATTGACTGATTATATGCAGGCTTCTTTTAAAGGATTAACAAGTGAAAACAAATCTTTTCAATTTAAAGCAAACATTTTTTCGTTGAGATCGAAAGTTGATAGTACTTTATTAATTGACTATAACTATGCAAGTAAACGAGAAACCTTTTATAGAAATTTTCAGATACAAATAGGATTAAACCTCGATAATGACTATAAATTTAAAGGATTTAATTATGGCTTCGATTGGGCAATCATTAACAAAAGAGATACAACTATAGCCAGTTTAGCCAGAGAAGAGTATGAATCCGGTAAATATTTTGCCAAATTAAGTTCTGCTTTAATTTTTGCCTTACAAAAATATAGAAACGTAGCAACTCCTGAAAACTATCAGAAAATTGAGAAATTAGCAAAGGCTTCTATTGAAAAACAGTATTACTTGCCAATAGATAACCTGCCGGAAGATTTTAAAAAGATATTGCTGGAAGAGCAGGATGGAATAGATGCTAAACAATTTTTAGATACTTTTCAAGATGAATTAGGGAAGTTAAAAAGGCGGCCTTTATTAACTGTAGGATTCCATAGTAATTTTCAAAAGGATTCTAAGTTCTTGGACGAGTTTGATGCCAATTTGGTTTATCTGCAAGGATTAAAATCTAAGAAGGGAAGTAAATTGGAAATAGACTTCCGGAATCAGTTTAAAGCAAAAGATAGTATCACAACTTCTGTGATAAAACGGAAAGAATTTTCGTCACAATTAGGACTAAATATTTCAATTTGGGAAACGAAGGAGAAATCTATTGTGGAACTTAAACCTAATTTTGAATATAAAAGAATTGTTTCAGGAATAATGACAGATGAAAAGAATGACCAGTTCTTAGCCAATGCAGATTTAAGAATAAGAATTTTAAAAAACCTTTGGGTTCCGTTGATTTTAAAATATGACATTAAAAACAATAATCTTTTTGGTTTCTTAAATGTCAGTTTCAATTTTGATGCAATGAAAAAAGAATAGCATAATAATTACTGAATAAAAACTCACCTTTTAAAATTTTAAGAGGTGAGTTTTTTTATCATTCTTTCCCTATTTTAAATCCTCAATCCAGCACAAAGAAATTGTGGAATTATCATAATATAAATTAACTAAAATTTAACTCGGATTTATTTCAAAAAAATCCCTCGAAATACCCCTGAAAGTTAAATTTTGATTAAATTTGTCTAAACTAAAAAAAATAAAAAATGAGTGCAATTTCTTATATAGAAGCAAGACAGATTTTAGATTCCAGAGGTAACCCTACCATCGAAGTAGATGTATTTACAGAAAGCGGGGCAATGGGCCGTGCTGCTGTGCCTTCAGGAGCATCTACAGGAGAACACGAAGCGGTAGAATTACGTGACGGTGGTTCAGAATATCAGGGAAAAGGAGTTCTGAAAGCTGTTGAAAATGTAAAAGAAGTAATTGCAGAGAATTTAGTTGGACAACCGGTTTTTGAACAAAACTATATCGATCAGATTATGATTGATCTTGACGGAACGGCTAACAAAGGAAATCTTGGTGCTAATGCTATTCTTGGTGTTTCTTTAGCCGTAGCAAGAGCTGCTGCTGCAGAATTGGGAATGCCACTTTATAAATATGTAGGAGGAGTAAACGCAAACACGCTTCCTGTTCCAATGATGAATGTAATCAATGGTGGATCTCACTCAGATGCTCCTATCGCATTCCAGGAATTTATGATCATGCCGGTAAAAGCAGATTCTTTCTCTCACGCATTGAGAAAAGGAACTGAAATTTTCCACAACCTGAAATCTATCCTTAAAGGAAGAGGTCTTTCTACAGCTGTAGGAGATGAAGGAGGTTTCGCACCTACTTTCAACGGAACTGAGGATGCTTTGGATACTTTACTTCAGGCGATCGAAAAAGCAGGGTACAAGCCTGGTGATGACATCATGTTGGCATTAGACTGTGCGGCTTCAGAATTCTACAAAGACGGAACTTACGATTACAGAAAATTTGAGGGAGATAAAGGAGCTCACAGATCAAGAGAAGAGCAGGTATCTTATCTTGCAGAATTGGCTGCTAAATATCCAATCATCTCTATCGAAGACGGTATGCAGGAAGATGACTGGGAAGGTTGGAAAATGTTAACTGATAAAATCGGTGACAGAGTACAGCTGGTAGGTGATGATTTATTCGTAACCAACGTAGACAGATTATCAAGAGGAGTAAAAGAAGGTATTGCAAACTCAATCCTTGTAAAAGTAAACCAGATTGGTTCTCTTTCTGAAACAATGGCTGCGGTACAAATGGCTCAGAACAACAAATTCACTTCAGTAATGTCTCACAGATCAGGAGAAACTGAAGATTCTACAATCGCTGATTTAGCAGTAGCAATGAACTGCGGACAGATCAAAACAGGTTCAGCTTCAAGATCAGACAGAATGGCAAAATACAACCAGTTGTTGAGAATCGAAGAAGCTTTAGGCGAAACTGCGATTTTCCCAGGATTGGAAGCTTTTAAAATCAAAAGATAATTAATTGAATTTATAAATAACGGCAAGCGAAATTTTTAGTTTGCCGTATTTTATGGAAAGTGGTATATTTAAAAAAAATAAATAAATAATGTCAGACAACAAAGTAATATTGAATTACGACGGTAATTCATATGAATATCCTATCGTGGATAGTACTATCGGAGACAGAGGGATTGATATTTCAAAATTAAGAGACCAGACAGGTTTGATCACTCTGGATTTAGGTTACAAAAATACAGGAGCTACCATTAGCGACATCACTTACTTAGACGGAGATAAAGGAGAATTATTCTACAGAGGTTATCCAATCGAGCAGATTGCTGAAAAATCTAACTTTACTGAAGTAATGTATCTTTTATTACATGGAGAATTACCTACTCAGGATCAGTTTACTTCATTCGACAATAATATTAAAAAATATAACTTCATCGCAGACGAAATGAAAAAAATCATTGATGTTTTTCCTCGTTCTGCTCACCCTATGGGAGTTTTATCTTCTATGACATCTGCTTTGACAGCTTTCAACCCAAAAGCAGTTAACGTAAACTCTAAAGAAGAAATGGATCATGCTGCAGAGCTTATGATCGCCAAGTTCTCTCACCTTTGTGCTTGGACTTACAGAAAAACTCAAGGTTTACCATTAAACCACGGGGATAACAACCTAAACTACGTAGAGAACTTCTACAAAATGGCATTCAGATTACCAAACGCTGATTTCGAAATCGATCCGGTAGTTGTAAATGCTTTAGATAAATTATTAATCCTTCACGCAGACCACGAACAAAACTGTTCTACTTCTACAGTAAGAATGGTAGGTTCTGCTCACACAGGTCTTTTCGCTTCTATCTCTGCTGGGGTATCTGCACTTTGGGGACCACTTCACGGTGGTGCTAACCAGGCGGTAATTGAAATGCTTGAACTGATCGAAAAAGATGGTGGTGACGTATCTAAATATGTTGCTAAAGCTAAAGATAAATCTGATAGCTTCCGTCTAATGGGATTCGGACACAGAGTTTACAAAAACTTCGACCCAAGAGCAAAAATCATCAAGAAAGCTGCTGATGATATCCTTAAAGCATTAGGAATTCAGGATAAAGCTCTTGATATTGCAATGCAGTTAGAAAGAGTAGCTCTTGAAGATGAATATTTCGTAGAAAGAAAGCTGTATCCAAACGTAGACTTCTATTCAGGTATCATCTACAGAGCGTTAGGTATCCCTACAGAAATGTTTACAGTAATGTTTGCATTAGGAAGACTTCCGGGATGGATTTCTCAATGGAAAGAAATGAGACTGAAAGGAGACCCAATTGGAAGACCAAGACAGGTTTACCAAGGTGCTCAGGAAAGAAACTACATCGACATCGCAAGCAGATAATATTTGCTTATACCATAAAAGAAACCCAAAGCTTGCTTTGGGTTTCTTTTTATTTAAAATGTTGTCTGAAATAAATAAAGTGATACTCAATGGAGTTTTTCCAGTATTCTGTATTATGATTTCCCGGTTGAGAAATAAATGTAATGGGAATTTTCAGACTATCAGCAATATCTCTGATTTCAATGGTGGAAGGATAAAGTATATCTTCCGAACCACAATCTATTAAAATAGGATTTCCTTTATTATAGGTTTTCAAAAGTATTGAAATATTATACTGGCTCCATTCTTCCGGTGAACCTAATATTTTGTTCAGGTCATCAGTAATCCTTGTTGTATTGAAGAATTGCAAGCTTGCATTTCTGATGATATTGGGATCCAGAGAAAAAGCGCCACTTGTGCTTCCTGCAGTATTGAAATAATCCTGATGAAGCAAAAAATATCGGATAGCACCATATCCTCCCATACTCAACCCGCTGATGAAAATATTTTTTTTGTCAATATTGAAATTTTTATGAACCTTGGGAACCAGTTCCTTAAAAAAGAAATCTTCAGCTCTTGCCCCTTTATCATAAGGGCTGTTTATATACCATGTGGTAAACCCATCCGGGCAGACGATGATCATTTTGTATTGATCAGACAACTGCTGAAGATTAGTTGTTTGTGACCATTGACGATAATTTTGACTGTACCCGTGTAATAAATATACTAAGGGATATTTCTCTTTCTCGTTATAGGTTTTAGGTTTGAAAACAAATATCGTATCCGGTTTTGACATAAATTCGGATTTCAGAATCCACTTCTCCTGCGCTTTGAGCAGTTGTAGGCTTATTACAAGACCAATAATCAACAGGATGTTTTTTGTACTCATAATTTTGTAATTTTAATGTAAATTTCTGTAAGCTGTTCGTATATTACAATAACGAACAAAATTGTGAGTGATAATTATGAGAAAAGAAACTTCAACCAATGCGGCAAACGAACAGTTTTTGTTTGGTATTTGTGAACTGAATTCCGCAGTAAGTATCATCAGTGGACGTTGGAAGTCACAAATTATTTACTCGATATCGGAGGGAAATAACAGGTTTCACCTTTTAAAGAAAGAATTGCCTAATATTTCTGAACAGGTTCTGGGGAGACAACTAAAGGAATTGGAAACCCATAAAATTATTATTAAAAAAGAAATTCCCGATACCACTCCTGCCGGAATTGAGTATGTACTCACAAACAAAGGACAAGACGTTATCCCGATTTTGAAAAACTTATGTGAATGGGGTAAAGAATATGCAGATGGAAAAGAGATATTAATCTGCAATATTTCTTAGAAAAAAATATATATTGATGAAATTGGATTCAATAATTTATTAATTTTACTTTTATGAAATTATTGGGAGCTCAAAGCCAAATGATTGAATAATCAGGCATTATAAGAAGCTGCAGTATTACTATCCCATTGTATAAAAAATAAATAACTGGATTATCATGACTTTCGGACAACAGATGTTATTTTTCTTCAGTGCAGTAGGGGCATTCAATGGACTTCTGCTGGGCATTTATCTGCTGTTTGTTAAAAAACTGAAATACCTCCCCGATTTTTTTCTAGGGCTTCTTCTCTTAATGCTAAGCTCAAGGGTAGGAATTTCTGTATGTATTTATTTTTATCCTGATCTGCCCAGAATTGTCCCGCATTTAGGACTATCTGCACTATTTTTCACCGGACCAGCTTTATATTATTACGTGAAATCTTCCTTTAAACAAGATCAGTTTGGCTGGAAGAACTGTCAGAAATGGTTTGGAATATTAACCCTTATTTTAGGAGTAGTAGGGTTATTATATCTGATCTTCCCCATTACATGGGATCACTATTTTGGTACTTTTATTTATACCGTTTGGTCCGCATTTGTGTTTCTTGCAGTCTATCAGTATTATATTTTCGTTAAACAGAATCATAAAAGTCCAAACAAATTTGTTCTTCCGGTTCTGGTGAGTAATGTGATTATCTTTTTAACGTATCAATTGATTTCTACAGGTTGGGTACAAATCTATTGTGCAGGTGGAAGTCTTGTGTTCTCGTTTGTGCTATATGCCAACTTTTTGATTTTATTTAATAAAAAATATCAGCAGCTTCCGGTAAAAGAAACAGAAAAATATTCCAATAAAAAGATTTCCGGAGAACAGGTGGATAGTTTTGTATCAAAATTAGAAAGGTTAATGGATACGGAAGAACTCTATAAAAATCCAAATTTAAAATTGAATGATCTTGCTTCAAGAATGAATATGTCAGCCCATCAGCTTTCCCAATTGCTGAATGATAATTTGGGGAAAAGTTTTGCGACCTGCATCAATGAATACAGGATCAATGAAGCCTGCGAAAAAATAGAAAATGGTTCCTATCTGAAAATTGAAGAGATCGGGTATGAAGTTGGATTTAATTCCAAGTCAACTTTCTTTTCAACCTTCAAGAAAATTAAAAATACAACCCCTCTTTTATATAAGCAGTCTCAAAGCCTTACTGAGCCAAGGTTTCAGAGTTCAAATTTATAATTCAGTACTGCGGAATTTCAATTTCAAAACCATACTGTTGCAGCAAGCCAATACTTTTGATGTCATAAAATTTAATATTTATGATTATCAAATTGTGGTTTTTGTTACTCCTGTTGTTTCTCTCAATTTTTGGTAAGGCACAAGAAATTGTAAAAAGGAACGTTTCGGATTCTCTGACTCAAGCAAAATCTTCCACCACGAATATTTCAGAAGTCATTCTTCAATCAGCTCCACGAAGGATGAAACTGAATAATGGAAACCTGGTTGTCTCTGTTGCCGGAAACAAAGACTTTAAAACCTCTATCCATCTTCTTGATGTTTTAAGAAAAACACCTGGTGTCGCAGTAGATCAGGAAGACGGAATTTTTATTGGCGGAAGAATTGCTCCGGCTGTTCTTATTGATGGAAAACCTGTTGTGATGAGTAATCAGGAGCTGCAGGCCTATTTACGGTCTTTATCACCTGAAATGGTAGAATCTGTGGAGGTAAATACCAATCCTTCTTCAAAATATGATGCAGAATTTAAAGGAATTATTGATATTAAATTAAAAAAGAATACCAGTCTCGGCTGGAAAGCCAGCTATAATGGTAATGTGTATATTAATAAATTCAACTACAGGGAAAATGCATTCAATACATCTTATCATACGGGAAAAGTGACATACAGCCTTCAGACAGGCTATAATGAAGGTATTTCAGCCTATCGTTATCAGGCTTTGCAGCGGCTGGCAAATACCAATATTATGCGTACCCATACCTATCAGGAGGATTTCGGGAAGGTCTACAATATTCAGATGGGAGCTGATTTCAGGCTGAATGATACAAACAGACTAGGGATTAATCTGAGAGGTAACTTCAGGAACAATGACCGTGCCCGAAACGGATCACTTTTTACTACCGATAAAAGTGAAACCCAAACAGTATTGAATACAGTCAGTGAAAATCCCACCTATTATTTACAGGATAATTATGGAATCACCACCGATTATTCTTTTCAAAGTAAAGGATTTAAACTCAGTTTTTTAGGAAACTATCTTTCAGTTAAAAACAAACAGAATGATGATTTTATCAATAAAGATCAGACTACAGCAAATCTTCTTTCTTATTGGAAATCTGACTTGATTAATAAAATAAATATCTATACTGCTCAGATAGATGTTTCACAGAAAATGGATAATGCAGATCTTGAGGCGGGAGTGAAATACAGCAATTCAGACACCCAAAACAATATCAGGTATGATACATTGTCTGCCGGAAACCGTTTTGTCTTTGATCCTACGAGAAGTAATGTGTTTTCATATAAAGAAAAAATTTTGGCAGGCTATCTGGCATACAGGCAGAAAATGGGAAACTTACAGATCAATGCAGGCCTAAGATTTGAAAATACAAACAGTATTTCCAATGCAATTACTGTAGATTCTGTTGTTGCAAGAAAGTATCTGAAATGGCTGCCATCATTAATTGCAAATTATACTTTTAACAAGTCCAGCGAACTTTTCCTTTCTTACAGTAGAAAAATAACAAGACCGGTTTTCTCACAGCTTAATCCGTTCCGGTTTTATTTCAGTCCGTTAAATTACTGGATTGGAAATCCTTATCTGCTTCCTTCCTTTACAAACCAGATCAAAGCTACCTATCGCTATAAAAACTGGATCACAAGTTTTACAGTCGGAAAAGAAAAAGACGTTATGACACGTTATCCCTTATACAATCCTGAAACGAATGTATTAGAATATCTGGGAACGAATCTTCCTTACCGGAACTTTGCTGTTTTGGAAACCAGTTTTCCAATCAGAATTACAAAATGGTGGAATCTCACCAGTCAGATCACAGGATATTATAATTATGAATTCAGACCCTATCTGGATGAGGTTTTTGCATTGAATATCTATAATTATGAAGTGAGACTGAATCAGGTATTTTCACTTCCAAAAGGATTTACCGCGAATATATTTGCCGGTTATGAATCAAAAACGGGAAACAGTCTTTACATTATCAAGCCAAGGTATACCATAGATGTATCAGTTCAAAAGTCATGGTTTGATAATAAACTGAACACTAAAATAGGTTTTAGTAATCTGCTGGATTCCTACGAACAACAATTGGAATTCCGGCACAAACAGATTATGGATAATCGCTTGACCCATTGGTGGGATAGCAGCAGACTTGTATTTTCGCTCAGTTATAATCTAGGAAGTTCAAAATATCAGGTAAAGGAAACCCAGAAAACAGAAGAAGAGAACAGAACGAGATAAGAAAACCTGCTTTTTCAAGCAGGTTTTCATTTTATATTATGGACATTGGCATCTGTCGCATGTCCAGATATAGCATTTTCCTGTATCATCCCACTCGCAGCATCTTCTGCCTGTTGAGATTGGAGCGCCTCCCATTACTGATTTTTGTTGTTCTCTTCCTAATTTTTGTGCGTTTTTCAGCACCGGATTGTTCTTGTTCATAACTTTGATTTTTGGTGTTAATAGTTAAGTTTTAAGGTATATAATTTCGCGAAAATTATATCACTAATATAGGAAATTAAATAATATAATTATCTGTTTTTTTGTTCTTATGTAGATGGAAAATAGTAAGTTGTAGATGTTTTTGGAGCTATTCACTGTAATAGACTGAACAGACAAGGAAATTTTATTGAAGAGTGTTGATTTTAGAAATCAAATTTAATACATAAAATAATCCAAAAGTTTTATAGGTAGAGACCTTTACTTATATTTGTAGTATTGCATAAATCTTTATGAGACTAAATATTAAAAACGAAACGGGGAGGCTGAAGTCAGTAGTTTTAGGCCAGCCTAATTCACTGGGAGCAGTTCCTACACTAGAGGAAAGTTATGACGCAAAGTCATATTACTCAATCGAACACAACATTTATCCTAAAGAAGAGGATATTATCAATGAAATGAATGCTTTTGAAGCAGTTCTGAAAAAGTATGACGTTGAAGTACTGCGCCCAAGTATCATCAAAGATTACAACCAGGTTTTTTCCAGAGATGTAGCCTTTGTGATTGATGACAAGATGATTATATCTAATGTGATTGCAGACAGAGCAGACGAACAGGAAGCATACAAAAGCGTTTTTGAGAAAGTAGCATGGAGAAAGATTATCAACCTTCCGGAAACAGCACATATTGAAGGAGGAGATGTTATCGTATGGAATGATTTTATTTTTATCGGAACCTGCTTCAGCGAAGATTACAGAAATTATAAGACGGCAAGAACGAATGAGTATGCCATTGAAATCTTAAAAGAATATTTTCCAAAGAAAAGAATCATCGACCTGGAACTGAAGAAAAATGATAAAGTTCCGTTTGAAGGGATTCTGCATCTGGATTGTACATTTAATCCGGTAGGAGAAGACAAATGTATCATTTATAAAAACGGATTCGTAGATGAAAGTGACTACCGCTTAATCATCGACATTTTCGGAGAAGAAAACTGTTTTCATATCAATGATGAAGAAATGTTTGAAATGTTCCCTAATATCTTCTCTATTTCTCCTGATGTAGTAGTTTCAGATAAAGCATTCACCAGAATGAATGACCATTTGAGAAACGAGTGGGGAATGACCGTTGAAGAAATTCCTTACAGAGAAATATCCAAAATGGGTGGTTTGTTGAGATGCTCTACAATGCCGCTTGTGAGAGAATAATTGGGTGGGAGAGTTTTAGGGTCTGAGAGTTAGAGTGTTGGTGTATTTGAATATTTTTTTAATTTTAAATAAATAGTAGTGTATGTCAACGATTAAATTTCATCAGGACTTAAAAGTTTTTCAAAAATCATTTGAAGCTGCACAGCTGATTTATGAACTCTCAAAATCTTTTCCAAAGGAAGAACTTTATTCACTTACAGATCAGATAAGAAGATCATCAAGATCTGTAACGGCAAATATTAGTGAGGCTTGGGGAAAAAGAAAATATGAAAAATCCTTTATTGCTAAGCTTACAGATTCGGAGGGAGAAGCAAGAGAAACCCAAACATGGCTTCAATTTGCTTTTTACCTGCCATTATATGAATGACGAGCAATACAATAATTTGCACAACAAGTATAACCAAATAATAGGGATGTTAGTTAATATGATGAGCCAGTCAGAAAAGTGGTGTTCATTTTCTTCAGTGAATAAAGAAGAGAATAATTTGTAAAATGCTGTTCAGCCTCTCCAACTCTCATACACTAACACCCTCAAACTTATAAAAAAATGCAAACAACAGATACAGTATTAATGATAGAGCCGATTGCATTCGGTTACAACGCTGAAACAGCAAAAAATAATTACTTTCAGGTAGAACAGACAGGATCGGATATCCAGTCAAAAGCCTTGGCAGAGTTCAATACCTTTGTCGGAAAACTGAGAGGAAAAGGAATCAATGTGATCACCATAAAGGACACACTGGATCCTCATACTCCGGATTCTATTTTCCCGAATAACTGGGTGAGTTTCCATAAAGACGGGAAGCTGGTTTTATATCCGATGTTCGCTTCCAACAGAAGAGTAGAAAGAAGAGAAGATATTATTGAAAGTATCAAAGATCAGGGCTTTGAAGTTGCAGAAATTGATGACTGGTCTTTTCCTGAAACTCAGGGACATTTTCTGGAGGGGACGGGAAGTATGATTTTCGATCATGATAATAAAATTGCTTACGGTTCTGTTTCTTTGAGACTGGATGAAAAACTGTTCAGAGAATTCTGTTCAAAATACGAATTCACCCCCGTTGTTTTCCATTCTTTCCAGACAGTTGGAACAGAAAGACTTCCTATCTATCACACCAATGTAATGATGTGTGTGGCAGATCAGTTTGTAGTAATCTGTCTGGACTGTATTGATGATGAACTGGAAAGAGAAAAAGTAATAGAAACCATTAAAGGTTCCGGTAAAGAAATCATCGAAATTTCAGAAGACCAGATGCAGCAGTTTGCAGGAAATATGCTTCAGGTTCAGAACAAAGAAGGTGAGAAATTCCTGGTGATGAGCCAGACAGCTTATCAGTCTTTATCTTCTGAACAGGTAGCTGCGATTGAAAAATACTGCGAAATTATCTATTCAGACCTGAATACCATTGAAGTAAATGGTGGAGGAAGCGCAAGATGTATGCTTGCTGAGGTTTTTCTTCCAAAAAAATAATATATTTACGAAAAAATTAATTGAACCCATTATCAAGTAAAGGTTTACATATTCTTCTGACTTTGGAAACAGAGTCAGAAGATTTGTTATTAGACAGCAAAGGTTTTCTGGCGTTTACAGAAGAAATTCTGAAAACAAAAGATGTAGAAATTGTAGGAGTTACCAATCATATTTTTGAAAACGATAGTTTTACTTCCGCAGTAATACTGAAAGAGTCTCACCTTTGTATCCATACGTGGCCGGAATTTAAACAGCTTACTTTTGATGTCTTTCTTTGTAATTATACACAGGACAATACCACAAAAGTAGAGCAGATTGCAGATGAAGTGGTTCAGTATTTTAAAGCTAATACCATTCAGAAACACAAAATTTACAGATAAAAATGCACTATGTCTGCCCAGCATGCGAATCAGAAAATAAATTAGATCTCACCTTTCCTGTTGAAGAATATGTTTGTAAAACCTGTTCCCATCTCATTGATGCAGCCGGAAACAAACAAATTAAACATTTGAAAGTGCCAACCGAAAACGTTGTGTTAGACGTTGGGCAAAAAGGAAAAATTGAAGGTGTAGAATATACGGTCGTTGCAATTACTGTCAGAAAATACGGAAACAGTATTTTCTGGAGGGAATATTCTTTAAAAGATAGTAAAGGAAATGATGCTTTCCTGAGTGAAAGTGATGGGCATTGGGTTTTCCTGCTTTCAATGCACCCCGATGATTTTAAAAGTAAAAGTTCTAAATTGGCAAGTTATGTGGGAAGAACTTATCGCTGGTATGAAAATACCCCATGCAGTATCGATGCGGCAGCTGGATTTTTTGATGAACATCTGGATTTCAGTATTGCTACTTACAAAGAATACGTCAATGGAACCCGTATGATCTCACAAGAGAAGGTAGGTAAAAAAAATCAATACTTCTATGGAGTCCACATTTCAAAATATGATATCAAAAGGGCTTTTAAAATAGCTCATATGCCCTATTATACAGGAGTAGGAATCGTACAGCCGTATTATTTTGATATTAAACAGGCTGTAAACATTTTTTGTATAGCAGCATTAATGATATGTCTGTTTCAGCTATATGTCTATACCTCAAGAACGAATGAGACTGTTTTTGAACAGTCAATAAATTTTGCCGACATAAAAGATAAAGAACTAGTCAGTAAAAGTTTTACCCTATCAGGAGGCTCAGCACCATTAAAAGTCAATGCTTTTTCAGCAGTGGATAATTCGTGGGCCAATGTTCAGCTAAGCCTTGTGAATGAGAATACCAACGAAGTTGTATATACTTCAAAAGATATCGAACAATACCACGGTTACGAAGATGGTGAAAGCTGGTCGGAAGGAAGCCAGTCTGAAAACTTTAATCTTTGCGGGGTAAGCTCAGGGAAATATCATTTTCTTATTTCAGCCGAAAAAGAAGGGGCTTTATTACCTGCATTTTCAGGTCTTCAGTCACCAGATTCAAAAGTATTGATCTCCAGAGATAAGTCAGGAATTCTAGATGTTACAGATATTTATAAAGCACAATCTACCACTTTCATAGATGGAAAGACTTTAGAAAAAGATACAACAGAATTGGGTAAACTGGTGAAAGCATCTTTTGGAACTTCAAAAATAGACTCTCTGATCAATGCTGAAGGGCTAAGACTTACAACAGATGTTATTGCATCCAATAACGATGTTAAAATCAAGGCAACCTGGCTTCCCGTTTCATTCTGGAACTTCGGATTTATTTTATTCATAATGGTTGCGCTCTTTGTGGCTATGTGGATAGGAAGACATTTCTTTAATGTCAATAAATGGAAAAACAGTTCAAATACCCCTTATGCTACATCATGATGAGCAAAATATTAAATTACATAAGACAAAACTGGATTCTCTGTCTGATCGGAGGACTTTTCATGACCTGGTTTGTGTACCTTACTTACCAGGGAAATCAGGTATGTGACTGTGCCAAAACGGAAACATACCGTGACGGAACTACCAGAAGCCATTCCAGAGTAGGATTTTACAGATACTATCACAAATAAAAATATAAAAACTATGGACAACATCAATTTCTTACCCATATTAAACTCGGTTCTTTACTCATTCTTAGGAATCGCAATCCTTCTTGTATGTTATTTCATCATCGAAAAACTTACACCGGAGAAAACATGGCATGAGATCGCTCAGAATAAAAATATAGCCCTGGCTATTGTCTTTGGAGCATTTATCATCGGAATTTCAATGATTATAAGCGCGGCAATTCATGGATAAGAAGAGGATTCCTCTTGAGCTGCTTTTATTGTTTTCAGTATTCGTCATTGCTACATGTGGATTGATTTATGAGCTGGTGGCCGGAGCCCTGGCGAGCTATCTTTTAGGAGACTCTGTAAAGCAGTTTTCTTTCATTATCGGGGTGTATCTCTTTTCAATGGGAGTAGGTTCCTATCTTGCGAAATTCATCAAAGGAAATCTTATTGATAAATTCATTGAGATCGAGATCCTGGTGGGAATTGTAGGTGGAATCAGCTCTGTGGTGCTGTTTATTTTGTTTAATACACTCGCACACTTTGAAAGCGTTCTCTACCTTTTTGTCTTCTTCACCGGATGTCTCGTTGGAGTGGAAATACCGCTCCTGATGAACATTCTGAAAGACAGAGTGCAGTTTAAAGATTTAGTTTCAAACGTCTTTGCATTCGATTATATCGGGGCTTTATTGGCTTCGATTCTCTTTCCGTTGGTTTTAATTCCAAAACTGGGAATTGTAAAAACACCTTTGTTTTTTGGGTTAATTAATATCTCTATTGCGATATTTCTTTGTTATTACCTTACAAAGGAATTATCAAAACCTTTATCACTGAAAGTAAAATCTATTACCGCATTTGCGTTTCTGCTAGGACTTTTCTTTTTCTCAGATACGATTTTATCTTATTCTGAAGAAAAACTATACGGTGAAAATGTAGTCTATACTAAAAGTTCACCCTATCAAAGAATTGTTTTAACGAGAAATACTCACGAATTCCGTCTGTATTTAAATAACAACCTGCAGTTTTCTTCCACCGATGAATACCGCTATCACGAAGCTTTAGTACATCCGGCGATGTCTATGGCAAAAAATATTGATAAGATTCTGATTCTCGGAGGTGGTGATGGTTTTGCTGCAAGAGAAGTATTAAAATACAAAGACGTTAAAAAAGTAACACTTGTGGATCTTGATGGAGAAATGACTCAGTTTTTCAAGACCAACGAAACCATGCGCAGGTTGAATCAAAGCTCTTTTTCTAATCCTAAAGTGGAAGTCATCAATAAAGACGCTTACATTTGGGTAAAAGACAGCAAAAAGAAGTTTGATGTCATTATCATAGACTTTCCGGATCCGTCCAACTACAGCTTAGGAAAGCTATATTCGCTGCAATTTTATAAAGAACTGGAGAAGCTGACTACCCTTGATACCAAAATTGTGGTTCAGACCACCTCTCCGTATTTTGCCCCGAAATCTTTCTGGTGCATTGAAAAAACAATCAATCAGATTTTTCCTTTCACAGCAGCATATCATACCTATGTTCCGTCTTTTGGAGAATGGGGGTTTTCTATGGCTTCATTTGAACCCATCAACAACAGGATTTACAGAAAGCTGCCTGGGTTAAAATATTATGATTATAACTTTTCACAGATGTCTTATTTCAGTAAAGATATGAAAGTGAAAGACGTAGAAGTTAACCGTCTGGATAACCAGATACTAGTCCGTTATTTCGATGAAGAGTGGGGGAAAGTACAGTAGAAAGGATTTTCTTAAAACTATATTTTTAGGTAGCCTTATGCTTCCTTTTTTGCAGTATTGCAGAAAGAAAGTAAAATCATTGCTGCTGAAGATCACCGGGACCAACCATGTTCTCGGGCATAAGTTGTGGGCAAAAGATTTTCCACAATTTTCAGAAGTTATCCACACCAAATATCTTATCGTAGGTGGTGGAATTTCCGGACTTTCGGCATGCAGATTCTTCAGCCAGAATAATGAACAGGATTATCTTCTCCTTGAAATGGAAAATCATCTGGGAGGAAATTCTTCCAACGGACAAAATTCATTTTCAAAATTTCCGTTAGGAGCTCACTATTTACCATTACCAAACAAAGAAAATACAGAAATTATAGACTTTCTGAAAGAATGTGAAATCTGCCTGGGAACTGAAGAGAATGGAGAACCTATTCTTGATGAATACCAAATGACTTTTCCACAACAGGAAAGACTGTTCTATAAAAACTCCTGGCAGAACGATATTGTTCCTCAAAGAGGAGTTTCAGCAGAAACCCAGCAGGAGCTTAACCACTTTTTTAAGTTGATGGATGAATTTCGTCTGAAGAAAGATGCTCATGGAAAATATTGGTTCGCTATTCCGGTACATGATTCCAGCAGAGAAGATGAGGTTTTAAAGCTTGAAAAAATCATTTTTAAAGATTGGCTCAAAGAAAATAACTATCACTCTGAAGAACTTCTCTGGCTCCTGGATTACTCCTGCAGAGACGATTTCGGATTGGGTATAGACTACGTTTCGGCATGGGCAGGAATTCATTATTTCGCAGGTAGAAAGAACAACTGGAGCACGAAATATAAAGATCAGGTCTTCACATGGCCGGAAGGAAATGCAAGACTTGCCAAACACTTTTCAAAATACACAGAGGGAAAACATATGTCTGAAAATCTGGTTTTTGATGTGAAAATCAATGATAAAGTTGAGGTACTGAGTTTTGATAATACCCAAAAGAAAACCAAAAAGATTATTGCAGATAAAGTACTGTTTGCATCACCACAGTTTGTGAATGAAAGAATTTTCAATCATCAAAAAGCGATTTCATTCAATTATGTTCCTTGGCTTTTAACAACAATTACGCTGAAGAATGAATTCGGAGGGGATGAAGAGCTGGCCTGGGATAATGTGATTTATGGATCTTCGGGATTGGGCTATATCTTTGATCAGCATCAGAATTTGAACCAGATTATGGGTGAAAAAGTAATTACCCATTATAAGAGCTTTTCAACCGGAGACTGTAAAAAAGCAAGAAAAAAGCTCTACGCCATGAAGGATGCTGAACTGAAAGATTTAGTTTTAAATGATCTTAAGAAAGCCCACCCTTTGATAGAAGATTTTATTCTGGAAATGCAGTTTCACAAAATAGGACATGCCATGATTGCTCCTGTTCCCAACCAGATTTTTGGAGAAGAAACCAGGATAGCAAAAGCACCTGTAGAGGGGAAAATTTTCTTTGCCCATTCTGATCTTTCAGGAATATCTATTTTTGAAGAAGCATTCTATCAGGGAATCCGGACCGCTGAAAAAATGATATAAAATTGCTATATGAAACAACCCTGGATACATAATGCAAAAACAGACTGGTGGTTTATTTTATCACCACCTTTTGTGGTATTGTTGATTATCTTTCTTTTTCAGAAACAGATTCAGGGGCTGGAAAATCATTATTCTTTTTACACATGGTTGTTTCTTATAGTTTTTGTAGATGTGGCCCATGTTTATTCTACATTGTTTAAAACCTATTTTGTAAAAGGAGAGATCCAAAAAAATAAACTGCTTTATCTCGGAATTCCTGCTGTAAGTTGGATTTTGGGAATCATTCTGTTTCAATTCGGAAATCTGACATTCTGGTCGGTACTGGCTTTGGTTGCCGTTTTCCATTTTATACGCCAGCAATACGGTTTCATGAGGATTTATGCGCGCTTTGAACCGAATAACTGGAGCAAGAAAATAGATGAGATTGCCGTTTATTCTGCAACAATTTATCCTATGTTATATTGGTTCAGGACACCTCGCGCCTTTACCTGGTTCGTTAACAATGAATTTGACTGGCTTCAAAATCTTCCGGATTACGTTCCTTTAATTACCATAATCTATTTTACAATTCTGATCATTTGGATTATTAAAACTGTTTTTGAAACTTTTAAAACAAAAAGAATTAATATTCCTAAAACGGCTCTGATCACCGGAACTTTTCTTTCTTGGTATTTTGGTATAGTGTACTTCAACAATGATCTTCTTTTTACTTTTCTGAATGTAGTTTCTCACGGAATTCCTTATATCGCTTTGATTTATATCCGGGAAATACAGCAAAAGGAAAATAGTAAGTTGAATGGAATGCAGATTTTTAAATCTTTTTCGGGAATATTTCTATTTATCGGTGTCATTTTATTGTTCGCCTTTCTGGAAGAATTTTTGTGGGAAACGCTGGTTTGGAATGAGCATTTTTCCTTGAATGTGATTGTTTCTGAAAAATTATTTCAGTTTCTTGTTCCGCTATTGGTTGTTCCGCAGCTTACCCATTATCTTCTGGATGGCTTTATTTGGAGAAAACCAAAAAAAGTTAGCTAACTTTGCGATAATCTTAAAATCTAAAAATGAGACAATACTTTCTGTCATTAGCAATTTTTCTCGGAATCATTGTAGGAGCGCAGCAGAAGACATTCTGTAATCCCATCAATATTGATTATGGTTATACTCCTTTTGAAGTTTTTTCAAAACAAGGGAAACACCGTGCTACGGCAGATCCCGTGATTGTTAATTTTAAGAATAAACTGTTTCTTTTTTCTACCAATCAGGAAGGGTACTGGTACAGTGATGACATGCTGGATTGGAAGTTTGTGAAAAGGAAATTTTTAAGAGATAATAAATATACCCATGATCTTAATGCTCCGGCGGTCTGGGCTATGAAAGATACCCTGTACGTTTATGGATCTACCTGGGAACAGGATTTCCCGATCTGGAAAAGTACAAACCCCACCAAAGATGACTGGAAAATTGCGGTAGATACTTTAAAAGTAGGAGCGTGGGATCCTGCATTCCATTATGATGAAGACAAAAATAAATTGTACCTGTATTGGGGCTCAAGTAACGAATGGCCATTGCTGGGAACAGAAGTGAAAGTGAAAAATCTTCAGTCCGAAGGTTTTGTGAAACCGATTATTAAATTAAAACCTGAAGACCATGGATGGGAACGTTTCGGGGAATACAATGATAATGTTTTTCTTCAGCCTTTTGTAGAAGGGGCCTGGATGACAAAACATAACGGAAAATATTATATGCAGTATGGTGCTCCGGCAACAGAATTCAGCGGATATTCGGATGGAGTATATGTAAGCAAAAGTCCTTTGGAAGGTTTTGAATATCAACAGCATAATCCATTTTCTTATAAACCGGGAGGTTTTGCCAGAGGAGCAGGCCACGGAGCTACCTTTGAAGATAATTATAAAAACTGGTGGCACATTTCCACCATATTTATTTCCACTAAAAATAATTTTGAAAGAAGACTGGGAATCTGGCCGGCAGGTTTTGATAAGGACGATGTAATGTATTGTAATACGGCATATGGTGATTATCCAACATACCTTCCGCAGTATGCGCAAGGAAAAGATTTTACAAAAGGCCTTTTTGCAGGATGGATGCTGTTGAATTATAATAAACCGGTTCAGGTTTCATCTACTTTGGGAGGTTATCAGCCCAACTATGCCGTAGATGAGGATATCAAAACTTACTGGAGTGCCAAAACGGGAAATTCCGGAGAGTGGTTCCAGACAGATCTTGGAGAAGTTTCTACCATCAATGCCATTCAGATCAATTATGCAGATCAGGATGCAGAGTTTATGGGGAAAACCTTAGGAAAAATGCACCAATATAAAATCTATGGTTCCAATGATGGGAAGAAATGGAATGTGATTGTGGATAAAAGCAAAAACACGAAAGATGTTCCTCACGATTACGTAGAATTAGAGCAGCCTGCAAAAGCCCGTTTTCTTAAAATGGAAAATCTTAAAATGCCTACAGGAAAATTTGCATTGAGCGGTTTCAGAGTGTTTGGAAAAGGAGCAGGGAAGCAACCTGCTAAAGTGGAAGGTTTTGTTCCTTTAAGAGCTGATCCAAAGAAATATGGTGAAAGAAGAAGTATTTGGATGAAATGGCAGCAGAATCCCGATGCAGACGGTTATGTAATCTATTTCGGAAAGTCTCCTGATAAACTGTATGGAAGCATTATGGTATACGGAAAAAATGAATATTTCTTTACAGGAGCAGACAGAACAGATGCATACTATTTCCAGATTGAAGCTTTCAATGCCAATGGGGTTTCAGAAAGAACAGCTGTTGCAAAATCTGAATAAATACAATTAAATTATAAATGAATAACACGTTTTGAATCATCAGAACGTGTTATTTTTTGTCAGAATTATCTATTAAATATAAAAAAATCCGCTGAAAAGAATCAGCGGATACTGTAAGAATAATTGAATATGAAGAAAGATAATTTTTATCTTGTTCTGCTTTTGATAGCATCTGATGCGCCTTCGATGTCTCGTACCTTTTTCACTTTCTGGTTTCCGAAATTGTAGGTAAGACTTACCGTAAAGCTTCTGTTGTAACGGTTTTGGTGGATGTAATTGTAATTTCCGTTCTCCTGGAAGTCTTCAATTTTAACGATGTTGGTATTCAGGACATCATTCACATTCACAGCAAAAGTCCAGTCGTTCCACATTTTCTTAAGGCTGAGGTCTAAGCTCATTAAACCTTTAAGGAGTCCAAGTTCGATTTGCTGTTTGTCAACGAAGAAATAATTAACACCAAAGAACCATGTTTTCTTTTTATCAAGACGGATCGTGTTGTTGGTCTGAATCAAAAGACTGGTAGAATTTGTTTTATTTGTGTATACTATATCTTTACCATCCTCATTTCTGAATCGGTCTCCTGTTGTAGGATCTGTATCAAGGCTTCCGTTATTGATGTTATGCTGTACTCCAATATTAAAGTTGGTGGTCCAGTATTGTTTAAAGAATGATTTCTGAATTCCCACCATAGCAGACATTTCCTGTTTATTTCCGAAATTGGTTCTTATATATCTAAGAACAGGATTTTCTCCTACTTTACCATCAGGTGATACCGGATAACCCTGCAGCGGAACCTGTGTAATAGCATCCTGAATGTAAGAATGGTTTAAAATCAGGAAGTATGAATTTTTGTACATGTATGTAAGCTCCTGATTATAGGTAGATGAAGCCTTTACAAATGGGTTGTTTTGAGTATAATTATCATCTGTAAGAATGTTTCTTACCGGATTGATTTCCCAGAAGCTCGGCCTTCTCATCCTGCTTGAAAAGGAGTAAGAAATATTGTTTTTATCATTAATGGCGTAGTTGAAACTCAGATAAGGAAGGATATTGTTGTAATTTCTTTCAATCCTTTTAAGTTCGTCTGTAGGAGCATTATCAGACGTTCCAAGACTGTTGGTGATCTCATATCTTGCTCCTACTTTTCCGGAAATTTTATCTGAGATCTTTTTCTCCACGGTTACATACATACCGTAGATGTTTTCATCATAGATAAAATGATTGGGTCTTGAATTCGGAGCTTCTACGGGATCAAAAGAATACGTTATGTTTTTAGAATCGTTGTCTGTTTTGGTTTTGTTATAATTTCCTCCTACAGAAATGGTCAGATCATTTTTAAACTTTTGAATATAATCTACCATTCCGGAGAAATTATTAATGATCTGTGGAAGGTCCTGAAGAACTTGTCTTGTTCTTTCCCCTACACCTCTGTTGATATCCGAAGCGAAGGTTTGGTTATCCGTGAACTGAAATCTTCTATAGTTAAGGTAAGCCGCATTTACATTCAGTTTGCTGCCTAATGAATCTGTTTTTAATTCATAATTTAGATTCACCGAATTGTTATAAGATCTTGCATCCTCTCTGTTTTTGGACCAGGTGTATTCTGGTTTTTCAGCATTTTCTTTTTTTATGGTATTAAATAAACCTACCGTTGAATTATAGCTTTTATTGGCCCAGGTATTCCATGATAAAGCTAAGTTACTTTTATCATTGAGCTGATAATCAATATTCAGATAACCTCCAATATTTTTGTTCGGATCATCAATATCTCCCGTAGATTCGTTAGATGTCTTGGCAGTTCCGTTTCTTAAAGTGTAGGTTTGTGCCTCTATATTTTCACCACCGCTAAGGTTAGCGCTCACACCCAGTTTACCTTTTCGGTAATTGGCTGAGAAGCTGGCCTGGCTTCCGTTGTATTTATTGGTGGTATTAGACATTCTCATGTTTCCGCTAAGACCATCACTCATTTTTTTCTTTAAAACAATGTTGATGATTCCATCCGAAGATTCCACCTGGAATTCACTTCCCGGAACGGTAATTACTTCAATTTTCTGGATGTTTTCTGCCGGAGTATTTTTCAGAAACTGAGCCAGAGACTCAGAATCCATATTGCTTTTTCTTCCGTTGATATAGATCAGGGCATTATTTTTTCCCGCAATTTTCAATGTTTTATCATCTGTTGAAGATAACAGAGGAGTCTGCTTCAGAAGGTCAAAAGTGGTATTTCCTTTAGCCACAGGTGATGCTGCTACATCATATACAAAACGGTCACTTTGTTTTTTGAAGACCTGTTTTGTAATGGTAATACCTTCTATATTTTTTGTTTTTGCCGTATCAGATTTCTTCTCCTGGGCAAATGCACAAGTACCGAATACGATGGCCATTGACAAAATTATACGTTTCATGTTTGTTTTATTTAAGAGTGGTTTAGTGATATAAGTTTTATAGATTAGGTTCTTGATTTTACAGCATCATTAGCCGATTTCATTTCCCTTGCTTTTTTCAGTTTCTGATTTCCAAAATTGTATGTAACTCCGATGCTCATTAGCCTTGGATAGTTGAAGTTGGTTATATTATTATATTTTCCATTTGGCTGTACTCCTCTCACCCTGTAAAAGCTTTGGTTAAATAGGTCGCTTACTTCTGCTACGATAGTCCAGTCTCCTACAATTTTTTTCAGACTAAAATCGAAGCTTTGTCTTGCTCCTATCATTCCTCCTTCCATTGCAGTCTGGCTTGCAAAGAAGTAATTCACTCCTAAGAACCAGTCTTTTTTGGATGAAAGTCTGATGATATTATTGATCGTTACAGACATATTATAGTTTTTAACGTCAATGATATAAGGATCTACAACTTCCGTTTCTCCAGGAGCCGGCATAGAAGTAGGATCTTCCCATACTCCGCCTGTATAAGTAACATACCCTAAGTTCACAGAATAGTTGGTAGTCCATATGTCTTTAAACCATGATTTGTTCATCCCGAGAGTTAAAGCAATTTCTCTGTTCTTTCCGTAATTGGTTCTGATGTATCTTAAGAATCTGGTGGTTTCCATAATTGGATTTCCTTTGATATCCTTTATGATTTTCCCCTGAGAATCTTTTTTAGGAGCCGTTACCGTTCCCTGTAATGGGAGCAGGTCTGATGCTGCGGCATCTTCTACCATATTGAAACTAAGATTGGCATAGAATGCATTTTTGTACATATAATTGAGCTCCTGATTATAATATTTGGAGGCCAGTATAAATGGATTGTTCTGTGTATAATTGGTTGGGGTAAAATACGTTCTCGAAGGATTCAGCTCCCAGAATCTCGGTCTTCTGATTCTGCTGGAAAATGTATAGCTCAAATTATGATCAGAATTGATGGCATAATTTAAATTCAGATAAGGCAGAAGGTTGTTGTAATTTCTTTCAAATCCTGTTTTGTCTACAATATCTCCGGTACTTCTGGTCATTTCATAACGCGCTCCTATTTTTCCTGAGATTTTTTCAGTCAGTTTACGTTCATAGTTCAGATAAATCCCCAGTATATTTTCTTTATAGATGAAGTGATTGGTTTGGTTGGGATCTATGATAAACTCTCCGTTTTTCAGTTTATCCTGCTGGGTATCATTGTCTGTATTCGTATGGTTGTAGCTGATTCCCATTAACCATGTTGCGCCTTTAGCCGTTTTTTTCAGATAGTCAATGTTTGCGGCATAATTGTTAATAATCTGAGGTACTGATTGATGAAGCGCTGAATACTTGTTGATCGTATCATTAGTTAAAGGAAAACTCTCATTAAAACTTACTTTATCTCTGTTGAACCATAGGTAAGAAACGTTTGAGGTAAGCCTGCTTCCCAAAGAATCGGTTTTCATTTCATAGTTTAAATTGAATGAATGATTTCTGGTCTGCGCATCTTCATTATTGACCGTTCTGTTATTTAAAACCCCATTTTGCCAGTTGGTAATATCCAGTACAGAGTTGAAACTTTTATTGTATCTCATATTGTAAGAGAATCCCAGACTGTGTTTTTTATTGATCTCATAATCTACGTTAAAACCTCCGCCGAAATTTTTATTAGGATCATCATTAAACCCAAATGATTCATTTTTGAAAGTAGGATCTCCGTTTGAGAGCGTATATCTTTGTCTGTCTGTCCAGCTTCCTGTTCTGAAGTTTGAATTACCAGACCACTTTCCTTGTCTGAAGTTAAAAGAAGCTCCTGCATTAGGATTATTGTAATAAGCCTGCTCATTCTGCATTTTCAACGTTCCGTTGTAACCGTTGTTCTTGCTTTTTTTCATCACAATATTGATTACACCTTCTTTGGATTCAACCTGGAATTCACTTCCCGGAACGGTAATCACTTCAATTTTCTGGATATCCTCTGATGGTGTAGACTTCAGCATTTCAATCAATGCCTCAGAATCCATATTTGTTTTCTTATTGTTGATGTAGATCACCGCATCATTTTTTCCCAAAATCTTCAGCGTCTTTCCATCAATGCTGGAAATCATTGGAGTTTGTTTTAGAAGATTAAAGGTGTTGGTCCCTTTAGCAATAGATGAAGAAGCTACATCGTAAACTAAGCGGTCCCCTTGTTTTTTGAAAACCTGCTTCTTGATATTCACTGCATCAATAGCATTTACTTTCAAACTGTCTTTTTTCTGCTGGGCAGTTACAAGTCCACCGAAAAATAGTGCTGCAATAAGAATTTGAGTTTTCATGATATTATTTTTTAATTAATAGCTTGTATGGTTTGTTATTTTACATTACAAAGATATATAATAAATTTAGTATCATGCAATGCAAAGTACTTAAAATGTTTTTAATTGTCATTTAAATAACTGATTATCAGTTACTAAAATTTCATGTTAATTTTTAAGTTTCAACGACTTTGTTACTTAATTAGACAATTTAAAGCTCACTTTTGTTACATGACAAAATGAAATTGATGGAAAATTGAAAAAAAATTGACGGAAAATCAGAAAAAATAATAATGATTGTGTTTTATTATTATTTTAGTGAAAACTAAAAATTAATACCATATGAGAAAATTTTACCTCTTATTATTGATGTTTGTATTGATGTTTTCATGTAAAAATGAAGATTTATCAGAAATATCCGACAACACAACAAATCCACCATCCAATTATAATTTTGGGAATACTGCGCAAAAGAACTTTCAGGGTGTAGTCCTTGATACAAACGGGCTTCCGGTATCAGGAGCAACGGTTACAATAGGAACAAGTACCGTTACAACCAATCTTAAAGGTTTCTTCACATTTAAAAACGCTTCGGTAAAAGAAAATTTTGCCCATATAAAAGTTACAAAATCCGGTTATGTAAATGCATCGCGGGTTTTGGTACCTACCAACGGAATCAATAGGGTGAATATCATGATGATTCCTGTAACAATAACATCTACAATTACCACTGGTTCTACATCTACCGTTTCATTACCCAACGGAACAAAAGTAAAATTTGACGGAAGTTTCAAAGATGCAAACGGAAATGCTTATTCAGGAAATGTGAGTGTTGCTGTCTTTCATTTAGCACCATCCAATCAATACCTAAATGAATTAATGCCGGGATCTTTATTGGCAACCAATTCAGGAGGTAATTCCAGAGTGATGGAAACTTTTGGGATGCTGCATGTACAATTAACAGGTAGTTCCGGACAAAATCTTCAGATTGCAAACAACCATACTGCAGAAATCACCGTTCCGGTGGATGCCTCACAAACTTCCAGCTCACCAGGCACAATACCATTATGGTCTTATAATGAAGACACCGGAATGTGGAAAGAAGAAGGCTCTGCAACAAAGATTGGAAATACCTATGTAGGAACAGTAAGTCATTTTTCCTGGTGGAATTGTGATGCACAGTTTGAACAGGCAACTATGAAAGTAACCGTAAAAAATTCAGCAGGGCAGGTTTTGCCTAATATTAAAGTAACTTTAAAGAGAAGCTCTCAAGCATATGAAACTTACGGAATAACAGATAATACAGGAATGGTTTCAGGAATTGTTCCGGCAGGTGAAGTTCTTAGTTTAAAAGTGTATGGTGTTTGTAATGATATATTGTATACCTCGAACGTTGGGCCATTCCCGGCCGGAGCTATTACAACAATTCCTGATATTACAATAAATCCTTCTACAACTACTAGTTATACCATTCAAGGGATTCTGAAGACATGTGCTAATGCCAATGTGAGTGATGGTTATGTAATACTGAAACCAACAGCAGGTACAAACTATTTCCAGTATTTGTCAGTTCCGGTAGACAGTAACGGAAGTTTTGTCTTCAACACCTATTCATGTACACCAAATCCACAGTTTAAGTATGAAGGATTTGATACCGTTAATTTTCAGACAACCAATGAAATTACTTTTACAGCAACCTCTAATAATGTAAATCTGGGAAATATCATGGCTTGTAATTCTTTGACTGAATTTATAAATTATAAGATTGATAATCAGCCTACGGTGTATGTGTTAGGACTGATCAATGCACAATGGACAGGGCTTACGTCTACATCACCGAATATGCCACCTAAACAATTGAGAATAAATTCAATGAGTGCCGCAGGACCATTTTTTTCTATGATCCAGAATAATATGCTGGGAGTTGCTGCAAGTTTTACTTCAAATTATGGGTTTGAATTTTCAGGAGGTGCTATTACATCAAATAATGGAAACCTCGTTGTAAATATAACTTCTTTTGGAGCTGTAGGAGACTATATTGATTTCACAGTTAATGGGACTTATACCGATAATTCAGGAAATCATACTTTCACTGCAACAGGACATGTAAAACGGGATTTATAACAACCGTAAAAATAAAAAGGACCGAAAAGGTCCTTTTTTTATTGTATGATTTATTCTCTGTCAAATCTGGCTAGCTTTTTATCTACCCAAACCGTTGCAAAAGGGAAGAATGCAGATAATAAGGCAAAAACAAAATCTTCATCATCCCAATGATAAATTTTTCTTGCAGGAAGGCAGAGTATAAGGTAAAGCGTAAAAAATAATCCATGTAAACTGCCAATAACGCTGATGAAGATAATGGAATATAAATTTTCATCATATCGGATCCAGATCATCGCAACACAGTACAGTAAAAGACATGAAATAGCTTCTGCAACACAAATCTGTTTAAACCATTTGATGATTTTTTCCTGAGAATATTTTGAGAAAAATTTTTCGATGAAGTCCATGAATAGTTATTTATAGTAGATAAGAAAGGATGTTTCACTTTTTACGGGATATCCACTGTATTTTACAGGCTCAAATTTAGTGTATTTTATAAACTTTTTGATTTCTTTTTCAAAATAAGGAATATATTTCAAATTGTGATCATTATAAATACGATGACTGAATTGGTGTTTCAAAACCTTTCCTTTTTGATCTAATATGAGCGTAACCAAGGTACTTGAACGGTATTTTTGAAAAGAAGGATTGTAATTTTCATAACCTTCCGGATAAATAAAATTATGGAAGAAATCTTTATTTAACTGATCATTATCATCTGTATAACTGAGATATTTACCTTTATAAGTCCATTCACAATGCTCATCGTTATCAAAGATTTTATCAGGGTGTTTTTTTACATACATAGCTACAGATTCTTTAACGAGACCGTCAATAAAATCTTTACCAAACTTTTTTTCAGTCAATTCAGTCATTACAGAATAATAACACTCACCTGAATAACCGCCCATATCACTGCCTATCCATTCTCCGCCCCAAATGATATTATGCTTTTTTAAAATCATTCTGAGTTCTTCTCCTGGCAAAAACTTATCACCAGCGGGAGCAGCAATATTGATAAAATATTTATTTTGAATTTCCGAAGCTTTTACAGCTCTGATTGAATCTTCGCTGCAGCGCTTTTTATTATAGATTATCCTTTCGGCCAAAGCAATTTTCTGTAATTCTTTAAGAGAGTCACTTTTTAAAGTTGTTAATTCCTGAGCATATAGAAAGCCTTGCAAAAAAACAGAGAATAAGAATAAATATAATTTCATTGCTTATTGATAAAAATTACTACCATCCAAATATTCAAAAACCTCAGGAGGTAACATAGGTCTTACATTTTTACCGTTTTTGATCATAGTACGGATTTCAGTGGCAGAAAGTTCTATAACCGGTGCCTTGATCAGAGAAATATTTTCATGCTGTAAATAGTCAGAATCAGCCTTTTCTCCTTCAAATACTCTTGGGTAAACAATGATATGATGATTTTTGATCAGTACATCAGAATTTTTCCACTTGTGAAGGCTCTTCAGATTATCTTCCCCCATAATCAGACTGAAAGAATAATCCGGGTATTTTTCATGAAGATAGGTAAGAGTATCAATTGTGTAACTTGGTTTTGGAAGAGAGAATTCCACATTGGAAGCTCTCATATTCGGGTAATTCTTTACTGCCAGCTGTACCATATCTAATCTGTTATGGTCATTCAGTAAAGATTTTTTGTCTTTAAACGGATTTTGTGGGCTCACTACAAACCAAAGCTCATCCATATCAGAATTTTCCAGAATATAATTCGCCAGAATAAGGTGTCCAATATGAATAGGATTGAATGAACCGAAAAATAAACCGATTTTTTTCATTGTTATAAGGAGTTAGATTGCAGGAATTAGGACTTAGGGAGTTAGAAGTTTTGTAATTACTGCATTCAGCATTTTTGATATTTCGGATGTTTTTTCGATTAAAATTTGAAAATTTTCAGGATTCAAATAATTTAAATTTTTTGAAATAATCAATTGGGTTTCCAATTCGGCACTGCTGCCTCTTGCAATTTTCAAAAACTGAAGATAGTCATTAGTAGATCTTCTGGAATGACCTTCTGCGATATTAGATGGAATTGAAATTGCGGATCTGCGGATCTGACTTGTAAGTCCATACAGTTCTTCTTTTGGAAAAACGGCAGTTGCCTTATAGATTTCTGTAACGAGATCTACAGATTTTTGCCAGACAATTAATTCCTTATAGTTTCCCATATCCGTTTCCCTATTCCCTTATTGCTAAATCCTAATCCCTGAATTTCACATCCTTAATATTTAAATAATGAGTGACGTTGCCCTTCCAGTGATTTTCTTCAAGGGTAAAAGCAAGGTCAAAATTTTTATTTTTAAAATCTTCAACAAACGGTCCTAGCTTGAATCCTACGCATTCAATATTTCGTCCTGTAGATTCCTGCTTGATATAAAATTTCAGATGGTTATTATCTTTCCCCATTGTTTTCACATAACCTGACAGTTTCTGATCAGTCAACGTAAAAATAGGTTTCATATTGTGAGGTCCAAATGGAGCCAGTTTTCTGTGAAAATTGATAAACTCTCTGTTGATTTCATCAACGGTAATTTCAGTGTCAATAGCAATGGAAGGCTCTTTTTGATGGTCTTTAATTTTTTCAGAAACAATTTTTTCAAACCTTTCTTTGAAAGCATCAAACTTATCTTTCTCCATAGAAAGTCCTGCCGCCGCGTGATGGCCTCCAAACTTAAGGAAGTATTCAGAACACATATCAAGAGCTTCATGCACATCGAAATCAGAAACAGATCTCGCAGAAGCTACCATTTCCCCATTATTACCATCAGTAAATACCAATGTGGGTTTATAATAAGTTTCAATAAGTCGGGAAGCTACAATACCAATCACTCCTTTATTCCATTCAGGATGATAAACGATTGTTGTATGCTTGGTTTCTTGCTGAGACTCTATAATTTGGTTCAATGCAGAAAGAGTGGAATTCATATCCAGTTCTCTTCTTTCATCGTTAAGATTCATGATATCGCTCACAATCTGATTGGCATGTTTCAGATTGTCGGAAACCATAAGCTCTACGGCTGCTTTACCATGAGATATTCTTCCGGCTGCATTAATTTTAGGGGCTATTTCAAAAACAATATTGGAAATTTCAAAATGAGAAAGTTTATCCTCAGGAATCAATAATCTTAATCCAAGATTTCTGGTCTTTCTAAGGGTTTTTAATCCCATTTTAGCCAGCACTCTGTTCTCTCCTGTCATGGAAACAATATCGGCTGCAATAGAAATGGCTAGAAGATCAGTCAGTTCAAATAATTCTGCTTCCGGTAATTTATAAATTGTATTTAATCCCTGGCAAAGCTTAAAGCCAACACCACATCCCGAAAGTTCTTTGAAAGGATATCGGCAGTCATTTCTTTTAGGATCAAGTACAGCCGCAGCATCAGGAATTTCTTCACCCGGAAGGTGATGGTCGCAGATAATAAAATCTATACCCAGATTACTGGCATAGTTGATCATGTCAAGGGCCTTTATTCCACAATCCAGAGCGATGATTAGTGAGAACCCATTTTCTTTGGCAAAATCAATTCCTTCAGTAGAAATTCCATATCCTTCAGAATTTCTGTCCGGAATATAATAGTCCAGATATTTTTTCTCAACAATCTTGCTGAGATAAAGGTACATCAATGCAACCGCCGTGGTTCCGTCCACATCATAGTCACCATATACCAATATTTTTTCACCATTTTCAATTGCTGTTGCAATACGCTCTACAGCCTTTTGCATATCGGCCATTAAAAACGGATTATGTATATCGTTAAGGTTCGGTTTGAAGAATTCTCTGGCCTTTTGATAGTTGTCAATCCCTCTTAAAACGAGGATTTTAGATTCAAAAGTACCAAAACCAAGTGACGAACTTAGTCTGTCCACAACTTCCTCATCGGGCTCAGGCTTATAAATCCATTTTTGACTCATTTCACAAAAATAAGGAAAAAAAATAGCATTCCGGAAAGAACTGGAACGAAGTTTCGACTTAATAATTGTTAAAAAAAGGCTATCTTCGTGCTCCAAATTTTAAATGACTATGAAAAAAATTACTCTATGCCTTATGCTACTTGGGGCTATGTATTCGATCAATGCACAAAAAATCAACCTCGGGAAAGCTGCCGGAATGGTTTCAAATGGTGCGAAAGCCTTAACATTTACCAACGAAGATGCGGTTAAGTTATCCAAAGAATCAGTAGACTGGATGGATAAAAATAATACCGTAGCAGGACCTAAAGATCCGTATACCGTGAGACTGAACAAGCTGTTTGGAAAACACAAGTCTCAGGACGGTCTTAATTTGAATTATAAAGTTTACAAAGTAAAAGATATCAATGCGTTTGCCTGTGCAGACGGAAGTGTACGTGTGTTCTCTTCACTGATGGATATCATGACAGACAATGAATTGCTTGCCGTTATCGGACATGAAATAGGGCACGTGAAAAATCAGGATACAAAAGATGCCATGAAATCTGCTTATCTGAAAGCAGCTGCATTGGATGCAGCGTCATCAGCTTCTTCTGCAGTAGCTACTCTTAATGAGAGCCAGGTAGGAAAAATGGCAAATGCATTTTTGGATGCTTCGCACAGCAAAAAACAGGAATCAGAAGCCGATACTTACTCATATGACTTTATGAAAGCTAACAAATACGATGTTGTAGGGGCTTATACGGCTTTCAAAAAGTTAGCCTTACTTTCAGAGGGAAGTACACAGACTAATTTTGAGAAAATGTTCAATTCTCACCCAGACAGTAATAAAAGGGCAGAGTCTATTAAAAAGAGAGCAGAAAAAGACGGGATGTGGAAAGATCCGGGAACAGTATCTTTGCCTACTGCAAAACTGACAAAATAATTATTTAATTTATTTTTCAATAAAAAAACCTCAAAGCAGCGCTTTGAGGTTTTTTGTGTATTATAATGCTGTATAGATTAAGAGTACATTTTTTCTCTTAATTCTTTTACTTTTTTATCAGCAAGATATTCGTCATAAGTCATTTCTCTATCGATAATTCCGTTAGGAGTCAGTTCAATGATTCTGTTACAAACCGTTGAAAGCATTTCGTGGTCATGAGATGCCAATAAAAGATTTCCTTTGAAGTTAGATAAAGAGTTGTTCAAAGTGGTGATACTTTCAAGGTCTAAGTGGTTGGTAGGTTCATCTAATAAAAGAACATTTGCTTTCTGAAGCATCATTCTGCTGAACATACATCTCATCTTTTCACCTCCTGAAAGTACTTTACAGGACTTTAAAGCTTCATCACCTGAGAAAAGCATTCTTCCAAGGAATCCTCTTACAAACTCTTCGTGACGCTCTTCGTCATTTTTTGTAAATTGTCTCAACCAGTCAACCAGGCTTAGATCTTCCTGGAAGAAGTTGGTGTTGTCCAATGGCATGTGAGACTGATTCGTTGTAACTCCCCATGCAACATTTCCTTTATCAGCTTCTACGTTTCCTGCTAAAATTTCGAAGAATTCTGTAATCGCTAAAGAGTTTTTGGAAAGTACAGCAACTTTATCACCTTTCTTAAGATTCAAATCAATATTAGAGAATAGCAACTCTCCATCTTTTGTTTTCTCAAGACCTTTTACATCTAAAATCTGATCACCAGCCTCTCTTTCCATTTCGAAAATAATAGCTGGATATCTTCTTGAAGACGGCTTAATATCGTCAATGTTTAATTTGTCGATCATTTTCTTTCTTGCAGTAGCCTGTTTTGCTTTAGCAACGTTCGAGCTGAATCTTGCAATGAAGTCCTGAAGTTCTTTTTTCTTCTCTTCAGCTTTCTTATTGGCCTGAGCTCTTTGTCTTGTTGCCAATTGAGAAGCCTGATACCAGAAAGAGTAGTTACCTGTATAAAGGTTAAGTTTAGCATAATCCAAGTCACCGATGTGCGTACAAACCGTATCCAAGAAGTGACGGTCGTGAGATACAACGATTACTGTATTTTCATAATCTGCAAGGAAATCTTCCAGCCATGAGATGGTATCAATGTCAAGGTCGTTGGTAGGTTCATCCAGAATCAACACATCCGGATTTCCGAAAAGAGCCTGAGCCAAAAGAACCTTTACTTTGTCTTTATTCTCAAGTTCGCTCATCATCTGCCAGTGCATATCATCTTTGACTCCAACGTTTGAAAGCATTGTCTGTGCATCAGATTCTGCAGTCCAACCTCCCATTTCATCATAGATTACACCTAGTTCACCTGCTTTTATTCCGTCTTCGTCAGAGAAATCTTCTTTTGCGTATAACGCATCCATTTCCTCTTTTATCTCAAATAATTTCTTGTTACCTCTCAAAACAGCTTCAAGAACAGTATACTGATCATATGCAAAGTGATCCTGTTCCAAAACTGACATTCTCTTCCCTGGTTCCAGAGATACATGTCCTGTTGTAGGATCTTGCTTTCCTGTTAATATTTTAAGGAATGTAGACTTTCCCGCACCGTTTGCTCCGATGATTCCGTAGCAGTTTCCTTTGGTAAACATAATATTTACCTCGTCAAAAAGAACTCTTTTCCCGAATTGTAAAGATAAGTTAGATACTGTTAACATATAGTTTTGTAAATTTGGCGCAAAAATACGAAAAGAATTTGGGTATTTTGTAATAATATAATAGTCAAGTTTTTAATTGTATGGTATTTTTTATATATTTCAATAACGAAATTTTAAAATGATGAAGATTGAGAAAACAGTTAGTATATTAAACAGAAGAGCCCGTTTTGAATACGAAATTCTTGAAGAATACGAAGCAGGAATGGTTTTGACGGGTACCGAAATAAAATCTTTACGTTCATCCAAAGCATCTATCACAGAATCGTTCTGTCAGTTTATTGATGGGGAATTGTACATCATTAACATGATGATTGATGAGTACAAATTAGGAACTTTTTACAATCATAAAACAAAAAGGGAACGGAAATTGCTCTTGCACAAAAAAGAATTACAAAAACTTGAAAAAAAGTTAAAGGATGCTGGGAACACCATAATACCTTTAAAATTATATATCACTGACCGAGGTAAAGCAAAGGTGCTGATAGCGCTTGGTAGAGGGAAAAAACTTTTCGATAAAAGAGAGGTGATAAAAGATAGAGAAAACAAACGGAACCTGGACAGAATATTAAAGAAAAGTTAAAAATCATTTGAAAAACTTTGTATATAAAGAAAAATTATATTTATTTTGCATTATCAATTATTTAATCATTTAATTCTATGAAAAATCTAAAATTAGGAATTTCAGCATTGGCGCTTACTGTTGCCTCTACTGTTTTCGCACAGACTACCAACAATCCGTGGTTAATCGGAGTTGGTGCTCATGCAGAAAACCACGTAGCAGCGAGAGGTACTTTCAGTAATACGTTCTCTGCTAACAATTTGACAAAGAACATGTTCAATGTGAACAACTTCTCTATTACACCTCCATTATCTAAGCTAACAGTTGCTAGAAATGTTGGTAAAGGTTTAGTAATTGACTGGCAGACTACTGTTGGAAATGTTGAAAACAAAAGATTCAACATGGGGAAAGAATTTTTCCTAATGACAGGTCTTGGTTTCCAGGCTCACGCTGCAGGTCTTTTATGGAACGAAGAATCTTGGTTTGATCCATATTTAAGAGTTGGTGCTAACTACTTAAGACATGACTATACTGCTCTTACTTTCCCAAGAACGGCTGTTGACGCTAACGGTAATCCAATCGAAAACATTGTTAACGGAAAAGACGGTAATGAGAATGGTAAAGCTAACCACTTTACTGTAGCTACAGGTGCTGGTGCTAACTTCTGGGTAACTAAGAACTTCGGTCTTGGTGTTCAGGGAGATTATGTGTCAACTCCAGGTGACCACTCTACAGTGGCTAACTTCTGGCAAGCTTCTGCTTCTATCTTATTCAGATTCGGAAACAGAGATAGAGATAAGGATGGTATCCTAGATAAAGATGACCTTTGTCCAGATACTCCAGGTTTACCAGAATTCCAAGGATGTCCTGATACTGACGGTGACGGAGTTCCAGATAAAGACGATCAATGTCCAGAAGTGGCTGGTCCAGTTGAAAACAACGGATGCCCTTGGCCAGATACTGACGGTGATGGTGTAATCGACAAAGATGACGCTTGTCCTACAGTAGCAGGTCCTGCTGAAAACAACGGTTGTCCTTGGCCAGATACAGACGGTGACGGTATCTTAGATAAAGATGATGCTTGTCCTACTGTTCCAGGTCTTCCTGAATACAACGGATGTCCTAAGCCTAAGAAACAAACTGCTATTGAAACTACAGAAGCTCTTAAAGGTATCTTCTTTGATTTCAACAAAGCGACTATCAGACCAGAATCTAGCGCTAAGTTAGATAACGCTGCTAAGATCATCAAAACTGACGGTGGTAACTACCTAGTTGAAGGTCAAACTGATGCTAAAGGTGCTGCTGAGTACAACTTGAAACTTTCTAGACAAAGAGCTGCTTCAGTAGTTGCTGCTTTAGAAGCTAGAGGTGTTGATGTTAACGCTCTTAAGTCAATCGGTGTTGGTGAAACTAAAGCTACAGTTTCTGAAAAAGCTTCTGATGCTGAAAGACAAGCTGATAGAAAAGTTATCGTAACTGCTATCGAAGATGCTAACGAGTGGAACGCAATCAAGAAAAAAGATTACGAAGATGCTCCAGTAAAAAAAGCTACTAAGAAAGCTACTAAAAAAGCTCCAGCTAAGAAAAAAGTTGTTGCTAAAAAGAAAAAATAATTAATTTTTCTAAATAATGAATACCTCCAATTTTTTTGGAGGTATTTTTTTTTTGTTGACTTTTGAGTAATTTTGTTGGAAATTTAAAAATTAAAATGGGAAGAGCATTTGAATATAGAAAAGCTTCTAAAATGGCCAGATGGGATAAAATGGCCAAAACATTCTCCAAAATAGGTAAAGACATTGCATTGGCTGTAAAGGCAGGTGGAACAGATCCTGAAGCCAATCCGGCATTGAGAAGATGTATCCAGAATGCAAAAGGGGCAAACATGCCTAAGGACAACGTAGAACGTGCGATTAAGAAAGCAAGCGGTGCTGATGCAGAGAACTATGAAGAAATCACATATGAAGGTTATGGCCAAGGTGGTGTTGCTTTTTTTGTAGAATGTACTACAAACAACACAACAAGAACTGTAGCGAACGTGAGAGCTATTTTTAACAAGTTTGATGGTAACCTTGGGAAAAATGGTGAATTGGCATTTATCTTCGATAGAAAAGGAATTTTCACACTTGATCTGGCTCAGATCAAAATGGATTGGGATGATTTTGAAATGGAAATGATTGATGGTGGAGCAGAAGATGTAGAAAAAGATGAAGAGGAAGTAATGATTACAACTGCTTTTGAAGATTTCGGTTCTTTATCTCACAAATTAGATGAACTGGGTATTGAAGCGAAGAGTGCAGAACTTCAAAGAATTCCAAACAATACAAAAGAAGTAAATGCAGAACAGTTTAAAGCTAATATGAAAATGCTTGAGCGTTTCGAGGATGATGACGACGTTCAAAACGTTTACCACAATATGGAAATCACAGAAGAGCTGATGGACTCTTTATAAAAAATAATATAGCATTCATATACAGTTAACTTTCAATTAGTTTCTTTGTACAAAACTATGAAAAGAAACGTTGAATTAGTTGTTATATCGGATGTTCATTTGGGAACTTATGGATGTAAGGCTAAAGAATTGTTGAGATATCTCAATTCTATCCAGCCTAAAACTTTAGTTTTGAACGGTGATATTATTGATATCTGGCAGTTTAAAAAGTCTTACTTCCCTAAACCTCATTTGAAAGTAATCAGAAAGATTCTTTCATTGGCAACAAAGAACACAGACGTCTATTACATCACGGGCAATCATGATGAAATGTTTCGGAAGTTCACAGATTTTGAACTTGGGAAACTTAAAGTCTGTAATAAAATCTGCCTGAATATTGACGAGAAAAAAACCTGGATATTTCACGGGGATGTTTTCGATGCATCCGTCCAGCACTCAAAATGGATCGCTAAACTTGGCGGAAAAGGGTATGACCTCCTGATTATAATCAATAATGTTGTAAATTGGTTCTTAGAAAAAATGGGTAAAGAGAAATACTCGTTTTCCAAAAAGATCAAAAACAATGTGAAAAAAGCGGTAAAATATATCGGAGATTTTGAACTTACAGCTTCTGAACTGGCTATTGACAATAATTATGATTATGTAGTTTGCGGACATATCCACCAGCCGCAGATCCGTGAGGTTGTTAATAAAAAAGGATCCTGTACTTATTTGAATTCCGGGGATTGGATTGAAAACCTCTCTGCCTTAGAATACAATAATAAAGAATGGACAATTTTTTATTATGACGAGCATAAACATTTGCTGAAAGATGATGAAATGGAAGAAATTCAGGAAATGGATAATTCTGCTCTTTTAAAAATTGTAACCAACTTTTCCTAGATGAAGATTTTATATGCATTTCAGGGTACTGGAAACGGTCACATTGCCAGAGCACAGGAAATTATTCCTCTTCTCAAAAAACATGCATCCGTTGATACGCTGATCAGTGGACATCAATCACAATTAAAGGCTGATTTTGACATCAATTTCCAATATAGGGGTATTTCCCTTCTTTACAACAAAACAGGCGGTTTGTCCTATCGAAAAACGTTTACCGAAAATAAATTCTTTGAAGCAGCCAAAACAATAAGAGAATTGGAGCTCTCACAATATGATTTAATCATTAACGATTATGAGCCTTTGACGGGCTGGGCCTCCAAACTGAAAAAGCTTCCGATGATAGAACTCAGCCACCAGGCTTCCATGAGTTTTCCGGAAACACCAAAACCCAAGAAAAAGGACTTTCTGGGAGAAATGATTTTAAAATACTATGTTCCCAGCGAAAGGAAAATAGGATTTCATTTTGAAAACTATCATCCTCAGATCAAAAAGCCTGTGATCAGAAGAAAGATCAGAAACCTTAATCCTTATAAACAGGGATATTACCTTGTATATCTTCCAAGTTTTGCTGATGAAAATATCATCAAGGTGCTAAGAAAAATTCCTGTTGAATGGAAAGTGTTTTCAAAATACAGTAAGGTTCAGGTCAAAGTAAAAAACGTGGAAGTATTTCCTATTGATGAAAGCCAATATCTGAAATATTTTGAAGGCTGCGAAGGGATTTTATGCAACGCAGGTTTTGAATCTCCTGCAGAGGCATTATTTATGGATAAAAAACTGTTCGTGATTCCTATCCATAACCAATATGAACAGGAATGTAATGCATGCGCTCTTGACAAAATGGGAATACCCAATTCTAAGGTTTTAAATCTTCAGGAAATTATGGAATGGGTGGCTTCTGATCATCATCTCAAAGTAGATTACCCGGATGATATTGAAGATATTCTATTGAATGAGGTTTTAATTCTTTAAAAAAATATCATCCACATCACTCATTCTCATCATCACAGATCTTGCGTAAGAACAGTGTGGGTATACTTTCCAGTTGTTTTCTCGGGCAAATTTTATGGCTTCTTCCACTAAGAATTTTCCCATTCCTCTGCCTTCAAATTCAGGATGTACCAGGACAAAAGAAATAATCAGTTTGCTGTCTTCAGGGAAAATAGTATAGGTAAGTCTGCCTACTTCTTTTATTTCGTTGTTTAGGATAAGAACTCCGCCGTTTCCGGATTTATTATTTTCAAATTTCATGATTCAAGACTTTAGGTTAAATATACAAAAACTACACCGACCTTTGCATAAGCAATAAGCAATAAGCAATAAGCAATAAGCAATAAGCTCCGTTGTAAATTTTTCAACATTTTTAAATTGACCATTCACTTGCGAAGCAAAATTGACAATTGACTCTCCTAATTGTCTTTTCCCGTATAATAGTTGTAATCTTTGATAATAACATTGATAAACTGTCTTTCCGTCATTTGAGTAGCATCTATTTCCAGTTTCAAAATGCTTTTAATTTTATTGGATAGTTTATTGATGATCTGTCGGTCATCTACTTTTAATGCTTTGGTATAATTATCTTTGATGATTCTCATATCATTATCACTCAAAGCAATGACTTGTGGAAAAGAAGGGATATAATCCTCGTGGATATTCTCCAGGATTGTATGCGAGATATTGATGTTATTTTTGAGGGAAATGACAGCAGTTCCGGAAGCAATGTCACCTAAGCGCTGGTTGTTTTTAGAAACAATCATAGAGATGAGCCCTATAACTCCGGCGAATGAAACATCAACAATTCTGAAAATCCAGCGGATCATATAATCTGCAAAACTGGCCTGATATCCGTCAATCTTTACCACTTTGATTTTCATTAGCTTTTTGCCCGGTGTCTGGCCTTCCATTAAACTTTCCAATACAAGCGGATAAATGTAGATAGGAAAAGTAAGGATAAGATATACAGCTCTTATAGACCATTCATCAAGGCCGTCTAATAAATATCCCAAGTCAAAAATATTGAAGAACAAATACAGGGTAATCACCACATAAGCTATCCTGATCAGAAGATCAATAATGAAGGCAAGCATCCTTTCTCCTACGCCTGCAATATTAAAATTAATATTTACATTTTGTGAGGTATTTATCGCAATTTGAGACATATTTTTTATTATTTTAGCCTTAACAATTATGAGAGAAGTTTATTTCATTAAACAAAATAAAGAAAAATGGTTGGGAATAGAACAGGTTATTCAAGGGAAAATTAAAAAAAATCCTGATGACCTGTCTTCATTGTATGTTAACCTGATCAATGATCTTTCTTTTGCCCAGACCTATTATCCGAAAAGTAATACTACAGTTTACCTTAATCATCTATCTGCCCAGATTTTTCAAAAGATTTATAAAACCAAAAGGGTGGAGGAAAACAGGCTGGTTTACTTTTTCAAAACTGAAGTTCCGTTGCTGATGTATCAGTACAGGAGATATCTGATGTATGCTTTTCTGTTTTTCATTTTGTTTACCTCAATAGGAGTACTTTCTGCAATCTATGATAAAGGTTTTGTAAATATTATTCTGGGTGAAGGATATGTGAATGAAACAGTTGAAAATATTAAAAATAATAATGCTGTAGGGGTTTATCAGAGTGGAAGTACCTGGGGAAGTACGATAGGAATTATTTTTAATAATATTCAGGTAGGAGCAAAACTCTATATTTACGGAATTGCAGGAGGCGTGGGAACATTGTTTGCTTTGCTTTCCAACAGTGTGATGCTGGGTGCTTTCCAATACTTTTTCTATGATTACGGAGCATTGAAAGAGAGTGCCAGAGGAATATGGCTTCACGGAGTTTTTGAGATCTTTGCCATGGTGGTGGAAGCGATGTGCGGACTGATCCTGGGAGCTTCTATTTTATTTCCGAGAACGTTTTCAAGGTTTAATTCTTTTAAAAAAGGATTTAAAGATTCATTTAAAATATTTTTAAGTACTATTCCTTTCACCATTTGTGCAGGAATTATAGAAGGTTATGTTACAAGACATGCTTTGAAGATGCCTTTGTTTCTGAATCTGATCATTATTTTGGGATCACTGGCAATTATAGGATTCTACTATTTTGTATATCCATCTATTGTCAACAAAAAAACTAATAAACACATCAATGATACAATTTTATAAAAAAAGAGATTTTGGAAACTTTATCAGCGATAGTTTTAATTTCTTCAAATTATACGGGAAGAATTATTTTAAGAACTATATTCTGATCAATGGCTTGCTGCTGATTTTAATGGTAACCGTTGTGATCTTCGGATATAAAGAACTCTTTTCGCAGATATTCGGGTCTAATCTTGGTGGAGAAACGTATTATTTTGAACAGTATTTTTCGGATAATGCCGGTATGCTGATTACGGTAGGATTGCTGACTTTTCTGCTTTTCATGGTTTTGCTGATTGTCAATTACCTGTATCCCGTTTTTTATTTAAAAAGAATTGCAGAAGGGGCAGAAAAAATAAAAGCTGATGAAATCCTTAATGACTTTAAAAGCAATGCAGGGAGAATAGCGAAACTGTGCCTTGGGATGATCTTTATTGTTACCCCAGCAATTTTATTTGTCGTAGGATTTTCCTATATCCTCATTTTTATTATTATCGGATTGTTTCTGATACTGCTTCTTTACCCAACGATATTTAATTTTACTACATTTCTGATGTATGATTATTTTAATTCGGACAGAGGTTTCTGGGGAAGTTTGAGCTATGCTTTACGTTCACAGTTTTCTTATCCGAACGGTAGTGAGAAATCTCCGTACTGGAAATATTGGGTATCGGCATTTGTGATGTTTATTATTATCTATATGATAACATCTGTATTCACATTTATTCCGATGATATTCTTTTACGGATCACTTCTTACTTCTACACCAGATGGAAATTTTGAGCAAAATCCTTTTACCGGAACTGCGGGAATCCTGTTTTTTGTATTGTACGGAATTTCGATGCTGCTTTCATTTTTTCTTTCAAACCTGATGTATGTGAATGCAGGACTGATGTATTATGACAGCAGAACAGATCTTCACCAGAAAGTAGAACTTGCAGAAATAGACACTATAGGAATCAATGAATAGAATTTTCTTTTTCTTACTGCTTTTTTTCTCTCTTGGGCTCGTTCAGGCTCAGGATGATAATTCTGCTGATGAATATCTGGGAGATTCCTTGTATACAACCGGGCATTACAGAAATATGCTGCGTGCAGATTCTGTACTGATGAAAAACCAGGTGTCAGAGAATGCAGTGTATCCGAAAACATTCAAAGAAAATATCCCATCAAGATATAAAGGAAACGAATTTGACTATTCCGTATCAAAGCCAAGAGAATCTTTCTTTCAAAAGTTGATGCGGAAGCTCAATCAGATTATACAGGGAATTTTCGGGGAAACTGCGCTGACTAAGTCAGCAGAGTTTACAACAGTCCTCATCCGTCTGTTTGCTATTATTCTTGTAGGATTTCTGCTTTATTTTATCATTAGATATGTCATGGGAAAAGACGGGAACTTTCTTTTTGGCAAAAAGAATAAAAAACTGGATATCAATGTGCAGGAACTCCATGAGAATATCCACGAAATCAATTTCCCTGAAAGTATTGCAAAATTTGAGATGGCGGGAGATTATCGTTCAGCAGTTCGTTACCAATTCCTGTTTATTCTTAAAAAACTGAGTGACAAAAAGCTGATCAACTGGAATCCGGAAAAAACCAATAAAGATTATGCCTCAGAATTGAAAGCTCTCCATCTGAAAAATGAATTTTCTAATCTTTCTTATATCTTTGATTATGTCTGGTATGGAGAATTCAGTATTGAAGAACAGAGCTATCAGAAATTTAAAAATCAGTATCAGGCATTTAAACCCTAACAATAGTAACCATGAATAAAACTTTCAAAACATATGCTGCAATTTTCATCATCGTGATGATTATTCTGGCATTGCTTGAAGTTAACAAAAAAGAAACGACAGACTGGCGCAAGAATTTTGATATCAATGAAAAGTCTCCGTTCGGACTATTTGTTTTTAATAATGAAGCTAAAAATCTTTTTAAAAATAACCTGAAGAAAATTGAGCAGGCACCTTACGAATACTACAGTCAGCATAAAAAGGATCCTCACAATATTGTTGTAATTGAAAATAATCTTGATAAAGAGTCCTGGAATAAAATCCTGACCCAGGTATCTGAAGGCTCGGATGCATTTTTAATGGTAGCTCGTATGCCAAAAGAAATTTCAGACAGTATCGGATATTATGATTCCGAAATCTCTTTTGAAGAGGAAAATGTACTGAAACTTACAGACAAAAAATATCAGAATGATTTTATTAAATTAGATAAATTCCCGTCAGGAAGAGGATTTTCATTCATTAAACCTAACGTTGAAGTCCTTGGAAAAACTGTGGAAAAAAAGAATACTGATCAAGCCAACTTTATCAAAGTGAAGTTTGGGAAAGGATATATTTACGCTCATACAGAACCTCTTTTTCTGACCAATTATTATCTTCTGAAACCTGGGAACGCAAAATATGCTCAGGATGTGTTTTCATATCTTCCGGATAGAGAAACCCTTTGGTTTGTATCCAGGAAAAGTTCAACATCACGTTTCTTCATGAGATTTGTATTGTCAAATCCGGCTTTAAAGTATGCGTGGTGGGTATTTTTGGGTGGATTTATCCTTTTTATTTTCTTTAATGCAAAAAGAAAACAGAGAATAGTACCGGTAACAGAGCCACTAAGGAATACTTCTCTGGATTTTGTAAAAAGTATTGGAAATCTGTATCTTCAGGAAGGTGATTTTCATGATATGATGGCAAAGAAAGCTCAGTATTTTCTGAACAAAGTAAGAATGGATCTGTTGATAGATACCCAGAATTTGGATGAAGAATTTGCAAAAAAACTACAGCTGAAAACCGGGAAAACCGTGGAGATGATTAATGAAGCGATAACGCTTGTAAAAAAAGCTCAGGATCCTTACGCCAGCGTAATGAAGGAAGACCTTACAAGGATCAATAAGCTCCTTGATGAAATATTTAAATAATACAATAATATAATGATGTAACAATGACCAGTACTAATAATTACCTTTCCAGGGAAAATATTTAATTATTACATTGACACCCATTGTTAGATCAGCCAATTAAAATTTATTATGGAAAACTTTGATAACCCTAATATAGAAAACCAAAGCTCTATAGACCTTAATAAACAGGAAGAGCAGTTTCAGTCGAGAATAGATATGATTGAACTTCGTACAAGCCTGGAGAAAGTAAAATCTGAGATCGGAAAAGTAATTGTAGGGCAGGAGAAGATGATTGAACATCTTTTGGCAGCACTACTTTCAAACGGCCACGTTCTTATTGAAGGTGTTCCGGGAGTTGCGAAAACAATCACTGCGAAGTTATTAGCCAAAACCATTGATGTAGGTTTCAGCAGAATTCAGTTTACTCCGGATCTGATGCCTTCCGATATTTTGGGAACATCTGTATTCAATGTGAAAAATTCAGAATTTGAATTTAAAAAAGGACCTATCTTCTCCAATTTCATCCTGATTGATGAGATCAACAGATCGCCGGCAAAAACGCAATCCGCATTATTTGAAGTAATGGAAGAAAGGCAGATCACCATGGACGGTACCCGTTATATTTTGGAAGAACCTTTCCTTGTTATTGCTACACAAAACCCTATAGAACATGAGGGGACGTACAGACTTCCGGAAGCTCAGCTGGATCGTTTCTTATTCAAAATTAATGTAGGATATCCTAATCTTGAGCAGGAAATAGCAATCATTAAAAATCAGCACGAAAGTAAAAAAGAAGATAAAACAGAAGGGGTAAACCGTGTTATCACATCTCAGCAATTGAAAAATTACCAGCATCTGGTAAAAGAAATCATTGTGGAAGCTCAGCTGATGGAATATATTGCTAAAATTATCATCAATACCAGAGAAAACCAGTTCTTATATCTGGGAGCATCTCCAAGAGCATCACTGGCACTTCTTACAGCATCAAAAGCGTTTGCAGCGTTAAGAGGAAGAGATTTTGTAACTCCTGAAGATATTAAAGAAGCAAGCTACGCTGTTTTAAGACACAGAGTAATCGTTTCTCCGGAAAGAGAAATGGAGGGTCTTACTGCAGATGAAATTATCCGTCAGATTTTAGAAGGAATAGAGATTCCGAGATAGGTAGTGGATAGCTGGCAGGGCATAACCCCTAATCCCTTTATCCTAAATCCTAATCCCTATAACCTGCCCCCCAACCAATGAAAAACTTATACATCAATACACGTCTCTTTTTTACACTCATCGGAGTGGGGATTCTGTATGTCCTTGCATTTTTCTTTCCTGTGATGATGTGGGTAGCCCATATTGTACTCCTGATTTGCTTTCTTGCGGCAATGGTAGATTTTCTGTTGCTTTTTAATCAAAAAAATGCATTACAGGTTCAAAGGATTCTTCCAGAAAAATTGTCCAACGGAGATGAGAATTTTGTGAAAATTGATATTAAAAATAATTACAGCTTTACTATAGCGACTAAGATTATTGATGAAATTCCGTTCCAGTTTCAGAAAAGAGATTTTTTGATTGAAAAGCAGATTGCTTCAGGTGCGAATACATTCTTTCAATATTCACTAGAGCCCAAAGAAAGAGGAGAATATCATTTTGGAGGTTTGAATATTTATGCATCATCACCATTGGGATTCATCTCAAAAAGATTTATTTTCCAGAAAGATGCTATGCTTCCTTCTTATCCATCCTTTATTCATCTCAGAAAATATGAGCTTATGGCCATTCAGAGTGAATTTTTATTAGGCGGAATCAAGAGAGTCAGAAAACTGGGACACACTATGGAATTTGAGCAGATTAAAGAATATGTTCCAGGAGATGATATCAGAACGATCAACTGGAAAGCAACATCCAAGACCAACCGTCTGATGGTAAACCAGTTTCAGGATGAAAAATCACAGCGTATCTTTATGTTGATTGATAAAGGGAGAACGATGAAAATGCCTTTCAACGGATTAAGTTTATTGGATTATTCTATCAATGCAACCATGGCGCTGTCTCATATCATTTTGAGAAAAGGGGACAGAGCCGGAATGATGACTTTTTCCAAAAAAGCTGAAAATAAAATTGCTGCCGATAACAAATCCGGACAGCTGAAAAAAATCTCTGAAGCGCTTTATAATATCAAAACAGATTTCTTTGAAAGTGATTTCAACCGTTTGTATCAGGATGTAAAATACTCCATCAATCAAAGAAGCTTAATTCTGCTTTTTACGAACTTTGAAACACTGGATGGACTCAACCGGCAGCTGAAATATTTACGTGGAATCGCTAAAAATCATTTGCTGGTAGTCGTATTCTTCAAAAACTCTGAACTGCAGACGCTGATTAACAAAAATCCTGAAAATATGCAGGAAATATACGATGAGATCATTGCCGAAAAATTTGAATTTGAAAAGAAACTGATCATTCAGGAACTCCGCAAATATGGAATTTATACCGTATATACACTTCCTGAAAATTTGAATATTGATGTTATCAATAAATATCTGGAGATAAAAGCGAGAGGAATTTTATAACTTTGCAGAAGCAATAAGCAATAAGCAATGAAAATTACACTTAACAGAATAAACGACGATTTTTTATTTGAATGTACCAACGCTCAGGGAAATTCTATTCTTTTGGATAACACTTCCCAGCCGGGAGCAAAAGGAGTTTCTCCAATGGAAAGTGTACTGATGGCAGTCGCTGGTTGCAGCGGAATTGATGTCGTTTCTATTTTAAAGAAACAGCGTCAGAACATTACAGGCTTCCAGGCAGAGGTAGAGGGGGAAAGAGTACAGGTAGATGATGCGAAACCTTTCAAATCCATCAATGTGAAATTTCTTTTAGAAGGAGAAATTGATCCTAAAAAAGCACTGAAGGCTGCAGAACTTTCTTTTGAAAAATACTGTTCCGTATCAAAAACTTTAGAACCGAATGTAGAAATCGGATACGAAGTCTATGTAAACGGAGAAAAAATTTAATCTCTTATTTAAAAATAGAAAAAGCCGGATGACTCATCCGGCTTTTTATTACTTATTACCAATTACTCATTGCTTATTAAAAGGTAAGTCTTGGCTTTATCAGTTTTGCTACAGTGGCTGTCCATCCTGTTTGGTGAGAAGCTCCTACACCACGGCCGTTATCTCCATGGAAATATTCAAAGAAGGTGATATAATCTCTGAAATGTTCATCATAATTGAATTTTGGATTGCCTCCATTGAAAGCCCGTTGCCCATGTTCATCCTTTAAAAATATCGAACAAAGTCTTTTGCTGATATTCTGGGCTACTTCATCAAGATTTCTTTTATCGCCGCTTCCTGTTGGAAGTTCTACTTTTAGGCTGTTTCCATAATAATAATGAAAGCGCTGCAGGCTTTCCACAATCAGGAAATTGATAGGAAACCAAATCGGTCCGCGCCAGTTGCTGTTTCCTCCAAACATTCGGCTGTCACTTTCTGCAGGAGTATAATAGACCATATTCTCATTACCATGCACAGAGAATACAAAAGGATTTTCTTCGTATACTTTAGACATGGCGCGGATTCCGTAAGAACTTAGAAACTCATTTTCATCAAGCATTCTTGTCAGAACCTTTGTCAGTCTGTTTTTGCGGAGGATGCTCATCAGGTGTTTTCTTCCATGACCTTCCTCGTCCCAGTGAGAAACAAGTTTAGTAAGTTCCGGTTTATTTTTTAAGATCCATTCCATTCTGCTTCTGAAATTCGGCATCTTTTCCAGTAGACGGTGGTCTACGATCTCAACAGCAAATAATGGGATCAGGCCTACAATACTTCTTAATCTCAAAGATACACTGTCTCCGTTTCCAAGCTGCAGTACATCATAAAAGAATCCATCCTCTTCATTCCACAGTCCTTTCGTTCCTTCGCCTAGGTTTTCCATAGCTTCAGCGATATAAAGATAATGTTCAAAAAATTTGATTGCCATATCTTCATACACCTGATAATATTGGGCAAGTTCCATAGCAATACGCATCATATTCAATGCATACATGGCCATCCAGCTTGTTCCGTCTGCCTGTTCAAGATGCTGGCCGTCTTTTAAAACCATATTCCGGTCAAAAGCTCCAATATTATCGAGCCCAAGGAAACCGCCCCCGAAAATATTTTTACCGTTTTTATCTTTTCGGTTCACCCACCACGTAAAATTCAGCAGCAGCTTCTGGAATACTTTTTCTAAGAATAATAAATCCGGCTTTCCATTGTTTTTTTCATCAATTTTAAAAACACGGAAGCAGGACCATGCATGTACAGGAGGATTCACATCACTCATATTCCATTCATAAGCTGGAAGCTGTCCGTTGGGATGCATGTACCATTCTTTGGTAAGCAACAAAAGTTGTCCCTTGGCAAATTCTGCATCAATGATGGAAAAAGGTACACAGTGAAATGCCAGATCCCAGGTAGCATACCATGGATATTCCCATTTGTCAGGCATGGAAATAATATCCTTATTGTGAAGGTGATTCCATTCCGTATTTCTTACATATTCATTGAAATTTCTCGGAGCTTCAAAGTTAGGATCACCTTTCAGCCATTTTCCGATGTTGTAATGATAGAATTGCTTATTCCAGAGAAGTCCGGCAAAAGCCTGTCTCTGAACATTTCTTTCATCTTCATTGACAGTATCATTCTGAATATCGTTATAAAACTCCTCAGCTTCAGCTTGTCGGGTATCGAAAATAGTATCAAAATTTTCAAAAGGTTCATCCGTTTTATCAGGACATAATCTGAATTCAAAAATTTTAGATTCGCCTGCTCCTACAATTTCATCAATCAGAAAAGAAGCTTTTGTACCCTTTTTTTCAGAGTTTACAGTGTTTCCCTGATGAATAATGAAGTTATTGATGCCATCTTTGAAATACATATTCTCCGTTTTAGGAGTTCCGTAAAGCTTGGACGTATTGGTTTCATTGTCACAAAATATACTTTGTGCATTTGAATTCCGGGTATAGATTTTTTTGATAGAAATACTGTCATGCCCAATGTTAATACTTCCGTCATGAGAAGCATTCAGTTCTCCTTTATAGGTATTGTATCCCCATTTCCAGTTGTTTCTGAACCAGGCAGTAGGGGCCACTACAATGGGAGCCCCATGCTGGCTTCGGTTACAGACAGTTACTCTGGCCAGAATATCATTGTGATCAGCTTTACAATATTCAATGAAAATATCAAAATATTCATCGTTATCAAAAATTCCGGTATCGAAAATCTCATATTCCGGTTCCTTTTTACTGCGTCTTCCGTTTTCAGCAAGAAGTTCATCATATGGAAACTCATTGATAGGATATTTATACACCATTTTCATATAGCTGTGAGTAGGTGTATTGTCCAGGTAATAAAAGATTTCTTTGATGTCTTCCCCATGATTTCCCTGTGGGTTGCTCAATCCGAAGAACCGTTCTTTTATCATTTTATCTTTCCTGTTCCAGAATGAAAAAGCAAAACAGAACAACTGTTTTACATCAGAAATTCCAGCGATGCCTTCCTCTCCCCAACGGTAAGCATAACTTTCGGCGTTATTATGATTGGTAAAATCCCAGGCATTCCCGTTTGAGCTGTAATCTTCACGTACATTTCCCCATTGTCGGTTGCTTACATAAGGTCCCCAGTTTTTCCATTTGGTATCTTGTAATCTTTCTTTTTCGGCGGTCATATCTCATCATTTTTCCATACGAAGTTAGTTTTTTTGAAAAATAATTCCAATTTTTTTCATCTGAACAATTATTAATATGGTCTTGAAATACTTGTATTTAAGGGCTTTTTTAAATATTAAAATAATTTTTTTTAAAAATTAAAAGAAAAGAACTACCTTTGCACTATTCGTTCATTCAAATATTGAAAATGTTATCAAGAAAGGTTGAGGGATTAGACCCTATGAAACCTTAGCAACCCTTTGCGCAAGCAAAGAAGGTGCTACGTTCTACCAAAGTATTTTGGACAGATAACTTACTGAAGTTCTTTTCAGCCATTTCCTGTGGCATTTTCAATTGTATTTGTATATAAAATATAATAGAATTGAAAACAGAACTAAACTATATTAATCTTTCGTATCAAACCAATTCCCAAAAGGAATACCATATCCTGTTAAGCTATCAGCTTTTTGGGAAAGATCTGTTTACAGCACCTATCATTTTAATCAATCATGCTCTTACCGGAAACTCAGATGTATCCGGAGAAAAAGGCTGGTGGAAACAATTGGTAGGAAAAAATCAGATTGTTGATACTGATCAATATACTGTTCTGTGCTTCAATATACCCGGAAACGGATATGACGATTTTTTAATTGAAGATTATGAAGATTTCACGCCTTCAGATATCGCTGCGATATTTCTGAAAGGGCTTGAAGTGTTACATATCAAAAATCTATACGCCATTATCGGAGGCTCTCTGGGAGGAGGAATAGCATGGGAAATGCTTGCCAAGCAGCCGGACCTCGCAAAAATATTTATTCCTATAGCCTGTGATTACAGAACACACGATTGGCTTCATGCACAATGTCTGGTTCAGAAATTTTTATTGAATGATAAAGAGGAACCATTACAGAAAGCAAGAATTCATGCTATGCTTTGTTACAGAACACCACAATCGCTCAATGACAGATTTCAAAACCAATATAACCAGGAAAAACAACGCCTGGAATCAGAAGACTGGTTGATTTATCATGGTAATGCACTAAACGAAAGATTTAGTTTAAAAGCTTACAAGCTGATGAATCATCTTTTGATGAATATCAATGCTGATGAATCATCTATGGAGAACATACAGGCACGAATGCACATGATCTCCGTAGATACAGACTTATTCTTCCCGGCTTCTGAAATCCGAATGTGTTTTGAAAACTTAAAAGAGAAAAATAAGGATGTTTCTTATTACGAGATCCAATCTATACACGGGCATGACGCCTTCCTAATGGAATATCAACAATTAAATAATATCATTAAAAACATTTTACAGAAGTAATGAAAAATGCTAACGAAATAAAATTTTTGAAGAACAGATCAATCGTCAAATTTGAAGGAGAAGATTTCCTGGGAGAAATCGGAATTGACGGACGAATTTTTAAAGCGCTTACTTTAGCGCGTATCAGTGTAGGAGTAATTTCTCAGCAAGCCGTAGAAAACGGAATTTCTATTCTGGTTCAGGAAAATGATGCAGAAAAAGCAGTAGCTTGTCTTATCGATGAATTTGAAGCAGAAAGAAAATCAGGAAAAGTTTCCCAGATTTACAGTATCAATAATGTCTCTGTTATCGGTTTTGTAGCAGAAGATTTCAATAAAGTCTTTGCTGAGCTGGCAAGAAACAATGTTTTCCCATTGCTTTTGAATCAGGTAGCAGGAGAAAACAGAGTCAACATCGTGGTAACTTCTTCACAGGACGAAAAAACAAAAAACATTATAGAATCTGAAATTTTCAAAAAACCAAAGACCGTTCATCTGGCGATCATAGGACACGGAAATGTAGGGAAAACCTTAATAGAGCAGGTGCTGGAATCTTCTGAAGAGATTAAAAGACGTAAGAAAATAGACCTTAAAGTAGTGGCAGTAGCCAATTCAAAGAAAATAGCCTTCAATAAGAAAGGATTTGATGCGAATTGGGGTGATGAGGTTTTGACAGCGGAACATCCTTCGAGTGTTCAGGAGCTGATTAATTTCTCTAACGAAAACCAGCTGGAGAACCTTATCGTTGTAGATAACACGGCAAGTAAGGATTTTGTGAAAAACTATCATGCTTTGGCAGAAAACGGATTCGATCTGGTTTCTTCAAACAAGATTTTTAATACCCTTCCGATTGAAGAATACAGAAAACTAAGATATACGTTGAGTAAAAACAACAGACGCTATCTGTATGAAACCAATGTAGGAGCAGGTTTACCATTAATTGATACGATCAAATTATTACACCTTTCAGGAGAAAATATCACAAGAATCAAAGGAGTGTTCTCCGGAACATTAAGCTATGTCTTCAACAATTTTTCTTTGAGAGATGATAAATTTTCAACCATCATCAACGAAGCTTTGGAAAAAGGATATACAGAACCGGATCCGAGAGAAGATTTATCAGGAAATGATGTAGCAAGAAAATTATTGATTCTGGCAAGAGAATTAGACTTAATCAATGAATTCGGAGATATCAATATTCAAAATCTGGTTCCGGAAAGCTTACTTGAGGTGTCAAAATCAGAATTCCTTTCAAGACTTGAAGAACTGGATGAAGAATACCAGAAAATAAAAGAAAATCAGGAACCCGGACATGTATTGAGATATGTAGGTGATCTACACGGTGATCTGCAGAAAGATAAAGGTGAGTTAGATGTAAAACTGATTTCTGTTCCGGCAACTTCAGCTTTAGGACAATTAAAAGGTTCCGATTCAATCTTTGAGATTTACACAGAAAGTTATGGTGAAAATCCAATCGTGATTATGGGAGCCGGAGCCGGAGCACAGGTAACAGCCAGAGGAGTATTCGGAGATATTTTAAGAGTAAGTGAAACCAAATAATTTGTACAGAGTAAAGTGTACAATGTATTAATGACGATGAAAACAATGCCGAAAGGCTTATTTAATCAAGTTTAAAATAATAGCCACAGATACATTGTACATTATTAAAATTAAAACTATATGGAAAATTTTGAAACATCAGCAATAAGAACTCAGACTGAAAGAACTCAGTTTGACGAGCATTCTACACCATTATATCTTACCTCCAGTTTTATATTTCAGGATGCGGAAGATATGAGAGCAAGCTTTGCAGAAGAAAAACCTAAAAATTTATACAGCCGTTTCTCTAATCCAAATGTAACAGAATTTACAGATAAGATCGCTAAAATGGAAGGTGCAGAAGCAGGATATGCCTTTGCAACGGGAATGGCTGCTATCTATTCTACATTTGCAGCATTGTTAAATGCCGGAGATCATATTGTAAGCTGTCAGTCTGTATTCGGATCTACGCATACTTTATTTACTAAGTATTTCCCGAAATGGAATATTGAAACCTCTTACTTCAAAGCAGGAGACGCAGAGAATATTGAACAATATATTAAGCCCAATACAAAGATCTTATATCTTGAAACGCCTACCAATCCGGCTATTGAAATTCTGGATCTTGAGTTCTTCGGGCAGATCGCCAAAAAACATAATCTTATTTTCATTGTAGATAACTGTTTTGCAACGCCTTATCTTCAGCAGCCTATCAAATACGGTGCAGATATTGTTGTACATTCAGCAACGAAACTGATTGACGGACAGGGAAGAGTTTTAGGAGGAATAGCAGTAGGAAAAGAAGATCTGATCAGAGAAATTTATCTTTTTGCAAGAAATACAGGACCTGCATTGTCTCCTTTTAATGCCTGGGTGTTATCAAAAAGCCTTGAAACGTTGGCTATCCGTGTAGAAAAGCACTGTGAAAATGCATTGAAGGTAGCTGAGTTCTTAGAAAACCATCCTAATGTTGAACTGGTAAAATATCCTTTCCTGAAATCCCATCCAAGTTATGAAGTAGCCAAAAAGCAGATGAAACTTGGAGGAAATATCGTAGCGTTTGAAATAAAAGGAGGAATAGAAGGAGGAAGAAACTTCTTAGATAAGATACAAATGTGTTCACTATCCGCTAACTTAGGTGATACAAGAACGATCGTTACTCACCCGGCATCCACTACCCATTCTAAACTGTCAGACGAAGAAAGAAATGAAGTTGGGATTACAGCAGGATTGGTTCGTTGTTCAGTAGGATTGGAAAATGTAGATGATATCATCGCAGATCTGAAACAGGCTTTAGATTAATTAATCGTTTACAGTTTATAAAGAGCCCAATGGATAGAAACTACACAGAATTAGAAATTTGGAGGGAAGGAAGAAAGTTGGTTAATCTAACTTATATCCTGACTACAAATTTTCCTAAAGAAGAATTATTGGCTTTAACGAGTCAAATAAGAAGAATGGCAACTTCAGTTTCGTTTAATATAACGGAAGGAAGTAGAAGACAGGCTCCGGAAGATACTTTACAGTTTCTACATATTGCCGGGAAATCTCTTTATAAACTGGAAACTCAATTCCATTTTGCTGAAGATCAACACTATATTTCTAAAGGAGATTTTGAAATCATCAATAAAAAAATCCTCTTATGTAAAAAACTGGTCAGCGGATTTATAAACTATAAATTGATAGAAAATGAAAAATTCAGAACAATTATATAAAGCTCTATCCAAAAGAATTTTAATTCTTGACGGTGCGATGGGAACAATGCTTCAGAGATACAAATTTGAAGAAGAGGATTACCGAGGAGAGCGTTTCAAAGAATGGGAACATCCGGTAAAAGGAAATAATGACCTGCTTTCTCTGACACAGCCTCAGGCAATTGAAGAGGTTCACAAGAAATATCTGGAAGCAGGAGCTGATATTATAGAAACCAATACGTTTTCAGGAACCACTATTGCGATGGCAGATTATCATATGGAAGACCTTGTATACGAGCTGAACTATGAATCAGCAAAAATTGCAAGAAAAGCCTGTGATGAATACACTGCGAAAAATCCGGATAAACCGAGATTCGTAGCCGGATCTATCGGACCAACGAACAGAACAGCAAGTTTAAGCCCTGATGTGAATGATCCAGGATACAGAGCCATCACTTTTGAAGAATTGAGAGTAGCTTACAAACAGCAGTGTGAAGCTTTGCTGGACGGAGGTTCAGATATCCTTCTGGTAGAAACCATTTTCGATACTTTGAATGCGAAAGCAGCCTTATTTGCGATTGATGAATTACAGGACGAAAGAGGAATAAAAATTCCAATCATGGTTTCAGGAACCATTACCGACGCCTCAGGAAGAACATTGAGCGGACAGACTGCAGAAGCTTTTCTGATCTCGGTTTCCCATCTGAATTTATTAAGTGTAGGTTTCAACTGTGCATTAGGTGCAGATCAGCTGACTCCTTATCTTGAAACATTGGCTCATAATTCAGAATTCTATGTTTCAGCATACCCGAATGCCGGTTTACCGAATGCTTTCGGGAAATATGACGAAACTCCTGAAGATATGGCAAGACAGATCAAAGAATATGTGGAAAAAGGACTGATCAATATTATCGGAGGATGCTGTGGTACAACTCCTGAACACATTAAAGCGATTGCTGATCTGGTAGAACAATGTGAGCCAAGGAAATTGAAGAAATTAGTGTGATTTGATAGATTTTTTTAATTAAAATCAAGAATGAAGGCTGAATTATAAATGTTAACTTTAAGTAAACCATAAAGTTAAACATATGGAAAAGCCAATTTACTTAAAAGATTCGGAGGATGTCAGACTATTTAATGAGCTAAGAAAGAAAGTGAACCAAAGAGTAGAAAACATTTCTGAGAATAGAGATATCTACATTCAGATTAAAGCGGTTATTCTGCCGCTGGTCTATATTGGTTTATATTTTCTGGCTGTTTTGAATGCCGGAAAACATTGGATTTATATTCTGAGTTTTGTTTTAATGGGAATTTCTTTGGTTTTAATTTATTTAAACTTAATCCACGAAGCTGCCCATAACAATATCTATAAAAGTAAAAGACTGAACGGGCTGGTTCTTCACATTTTTGATTTTATAGGAGCCAATTCCTACATCTGGAAAAAAAGACATATCGCAAGCCATCATGCTTACCCGAATGTGGATGGATGGGATACGGATATTGAACAGAGCGGTTTGCTTTTAATTGTACCGTGGATCAAAGCGAAAGGAGTACAGAAGTATCAGGATAAGTTTTTCTTTTTAGTATATCCGTTGTATTTGTTCAACTGGATGTTTATAAGAGACTTTAGAGACTTCTTTGATAAGGAAAGAGTGATTTTGAAAACCCAGGGAAAAATACCTGTTATTGAAAAAGTGAAAATGATAAGTTATAAGCTGTTCTATTTCTTCTATCAGATTGTGATTCCTGTGATGTTCTTTAAAGTATCAATAGGATTAGCCTTAGGAGCATGGTTTTTACAGGTGATATCAGCAAGTATTTTTGCATTGTTTGTTTTACTGCCTTTGCATCCCCTTCCTGATAATGCCTTTCCAAAATTAAATAAAGAAAAAGGTCTTCCATTCAGCTGGCTTCGTCATCAGTTTGAAGTGACCAATGATTTAAAAGAAAATAACTGGTTAGTAAGAAATGTGTTGGGAAATTTTAATTTTCATGTTGCCCACCATCTGTTTCCCAATTACAGTTATATGTATTACAACGAGATCACAGAGGAGATTGAAGAATTTGCTAAAGAATACAATTTAGCATATAAAAGATTTCCCCTGATTACAGCTTTAAGTAAGCATAGGGATTTATTGAGACAGAATGCCAATAATGCCTACTATATTTTAGAAGAATAAAATGAAATATTTAAGATTATCAGGCCTCGAGCCTCTTATCATAACGCCGGAGAGTAATTTCATCAATGTTGGTGAAAGGACTAACGTTGCCGGTTCCAAAAAATTTTTAAGATTGATCAAAGAGGAGAAATTCTCTGAAGCACTAGATATTGCCCGCCATCAGGTAGAAGGTGGTGCCCAGATTCTGGATGTCAATTTTGATGATGGATTGATTGATGGAAAAGCATCAATGATCAAATTTCTGAATTTAATTGCCTCTGAGCCGGATATCGCAAGAATCCCGATCATGGTAGACTCTTCCAAATGGGAAATTCTTGAAGCAGGTCTTCAGGTAGCTCAGGGAAAATGTGTAGTCAATTCTATCAGTTTAAAAGAAGGTGAGGGAGAATTTATCAAACATGCCAAAGCCATTAAAAGATATGGAGCGGCAGTCATTGTAATGGCATTTGATGAGGTAGGGCAGGCTGACAGTTTTGACCGAAGAATTGAAATTTCAAAACGGTCTTATGATATATTAGTCAACCAGCTTGGCTTTCCGGCAGAAGATATCATTTTCGATTTGAATATCTTTCCGGTGGCAACGGGAATGGATGAGCACAGAAGAAATGCTATCGATTTTATTGAAGCTACACGCTGGGTAAGACAAAATCTTCCTTATGCCTCTGTAAGTGGGGGAGTAAGCAATGTTTCCTTCTCTTTCCGTGGAAATGATACTGTGAGAGAAGCTATGCACTCTGTTTTTCTTTACCATGCCATTCAGGCAGGAATGAACATTGGTATTGTAAACCCGGCGATGCTGGAAGTGTATGATGAAATCAATAAGGAATTACTGGAGCTTGTAGAAGATGTAATTCTGGATAAAAGAGAAGATGCTACAGAAAGACTTCTTGACTATTCAGAAAAACACAAATCGGTCAAAAAAGAAAAGGCCGAAGACTTAGAATGGAGAAATAATCCATTGCAGGAAAGAATTACCTATGCACTGGTAAAAGGTATTGATCGTTTTATTGAAGAAGATGTAGAAGAAGCAAGACAATCAGCCGCACGTCCACTTCATGTTATCGAAATTAACCTGATGACCGGAATGGGTGTAGTGGGAGATTTATTTGGAAGTGGAAAAATGTTCCTGCCTCAGGTAGTTAAGTCTGCAAGGGTAATGAAAAAAGCTGTGGCTTATCTACAACCTTTCATTGAAGCTGAAAAAGACGGAGCAAAACCTGCCAATGGAAAGATCTTAATGGCCACTGTAAAAGGAGACGTTCATGATATTGGTAAAAATATTGTGAGTGTTGTTTTGGGTTGTAACAACTACGAAATTGTTGACCTTGGAGTAATGGTTCCTGCCGAAAAGATTATCCAGACTGCTATTGCAGAAAAAGTAGACGTTATAGGATTAAGCGGACTGATTACACCAAGCCTGGATGAAATGGTGTATATCGCTTCAGAATTAGAGAGACAAAATTTAGATTTTCCTTTATTAATCGGTGGTGCTACAACTTCAAAGGCACATACCGCTGTGAAAATTGATTTAAAATATAAAAATGCAGTCGTTCACGTGAATGATGCATCAAGAGCCGTAAACGTAGTAAGCTCATTATTGGGAGACAGAAATAAAGAATATGTTTCGGATTTAAAGAATGACTACTCCGATTTCAGAGAAAAGTTCCTGAACAGACAGGTAGACAAAGATTATGTTTCCATCAAAGAAGCAAGAGAAAATCATTTTAAAATTGACTGGGAAAATGAAGAAATCTTTACCCCAAATACGATAGGAATAAAAGTTATCGAAAATCAGGATCTGAGAGAACTTCTTCCTTTCATAGACTGGTCTCCATTTTTCAGAAGCTGGGATCTCCATGGGAAGTATCCAAATATCTTAGAAGATGAGGTAGTGGGGGCTCAGGCAAAAGAACTTTTTAAAGATGCACAGGTTATTCTAAAGAGGATTTTAGATGAAAAGCTATTGACAGCAAAAGCAATCTTTGGAATTTTTAAAGCGAATTCCAATGAATCTGATGATATCTTAATTTTTGATGAAAATAATAATGAGCAGGCAAAGTTTTTAACCCTTAGACAGCAGGCTCAGAGATCAAAAGGAAAAGATTATCTGGCTCTAAGTGATTTCATCGCCCCTCGAAGCTCAGGAAAAACAGATTATATGGGAGCATTCTGTGTAACAACAGGATTTGGAACCGATGAATTGTCTAATGAATATGAAAAAGCCAATGATGATTACAATTCCATCATGGTGAAAGCACTGGCAGACCGTTTTGCAGAAGCCTATGCCGAATTTTTACATAAAAAAGTAAGAACTGAATACTGGGGATATGCCAATCAGGAAAGTTTAAGCAACGAAGAACTTATTGCCGAAAAATACAAAGGAATCCGTCCGGCCCCGGGATATCCGGCTTGCCCAGACCATTTGGAAAAGAAAACCATCTGGGATCTTTTGAAAGTAGAAGAAAATACAGGTGTTTTCCTTACAGAAAGCTTAGCCATGTTCCCAACAGCATCTGTTTCCGGATATTATTTCGGAAGCCCGCATGCCAAATATTTCGGATTAGGAAAAATTACAGAAGACCAGCTTGAAGATTATGCCGCAAGAAGAAGTTGTAGCATCCAGGAAGCAAGAAAATGGTTATCACCCAATTTAGCAGATTAAAATTATGAAGAAGAATATTCTTATATGGGTTTGTTTACTTTTTTTTACTCGAAGTTATACCCAAAAATACAACGATAAAGATTTTATAGGATATGTAAATTATAATCAGATTCCTATGGTGGATGTAAGTTTTAATCCATTATTGTTTAATTATGTTTTGGATAGAGAACCGGAATGGTATTCAAAAAATAAAATTAAAAAAATTACTTATTTGTTAGATGGGCAGCTCTCCCAATCTGTTCAATATTCAGAAGACGGAAATGTTGTAGAAAGTAACTATAAAAGCGGTTCAAAATATATAACCTCTAAAAATAAGAATGAAATAATTACAACAGAATATAATAATAACATAGAGAATTTTATTATATCAAAAAAAATAACTCCTGATGGAAAATTGATAAGAATCAAAAATCAATATGTTAGAAGTAAAAACGATTCTACGGTCACCAAATTTTATTATGAAAATAATAGGATTATAAAAAAAGAACAATATTTCAATAATAAAATTCAAAGAAAAAGTGAGTTTAAATATGGTAAAAATGTATTGACAAGTATGATTAATACTGATTATGTGACGCAGATTCAACCAGGGCAAACCCGTGAATCAGAAAATGTTGTGTATTCATATGATGGAAATGAAAATTGTATTTCAATAGAAAGGGCTCATTATTTTGGTGTTTTAAAGAATAAGCATTCTTTCACTTACAACAATCAGCATAAATTGGTTAAAGAAAACTATGTTTTAGATGAAGGGGCAGGTTCTCAAACGAAGGAAGGCGAAATAGAATATACCTACGATGATAAAAACAGAATCAATAAAATTTCTGAGAAAAATAAACAGAAAGAAAGTACATCCGATATTCTTTATGGGGAAAACAGTAAAGTAATATCTGTTACTATCAATTGTAGCTCATGTTATTCTACCTATTTCCCGATAAACTTTTATCCGGGTAAAATGAAAAATGTTTATAGTTTTAAATATGATGAAAAAGGGAATATGATAGAAATGAGTAATATTATAAACGGAGAATTAAGGAATAAAACACAATTCATAATTGAATATTACTAAATCAAAGAAAGTAAGAATTACAGAATGAAGATAACAGAACACATTAAAAACGCAAATGGGAAGACTTTATTCTCCTTAGAAGTTGTTCCGCCACAGAAGGGAATCGGGATTGAAGATCTCTATACCAATATAGATCCGTTGATGGAATTCAAGCCACCTTTCATTGATGTTACCACATCCAGAGAAGAATATATCTATCTGGATAAAGGAAATGGTCTTATGGAACGCCGTATTACAAGAATGCGACCGGGAACCTTAGGAATTTGTGCTGCTATTCAACATAAATATAACGTGGATACCGTTCCCCATCTTCTTTGCGGAGGATTCACGAAAGAAGAAACAGAATATCTGCTGGTAGACTGTATGTACCTTGGAATAGATAATGTAATGGCTTTAAGAGGAGATGCCATGAAAGGGCATCAGTATTTTGAGCCTACTCAGGGAGGACATGCTAGTGCTATGGATCTTGTGGATCAGATTAATAACCTTGGAAGAGGGAGGTATCTTCATAACGAAGAACAGGTATGTGATGAATTGAATAAATTCTGCATTGGTGTTGCCGGATATCCGGAAAAACATATGGAAGCCCCTTCCATGAATTACGACCTGAAATGGTTGAAACAAAAAGTAGATGCCGGAGCAGATTATATTGTTACCCAAATGTTCTTTGACAATAAAAAGTACATAGAATTCGTTCAGAAAGCAAGAGAAATGGGAATTACAGTTCCGATTATTCCCGGAATTAAACCTATTGCCACAAAGAAACATTTGAAAATCCTGCCGCAGGTATTCAAAATAGATCTTCCCGAAGAGCTGATCAATGAAGTAGAAAATGCAAAAAATAATGAAGCTGTAAAACAGATCGGAGTAGAATGGGCTATTGCACAATGCAAAGAGCTTCTGGATTTCGGAGTTCCCGTTCTGCACTTCTACTCAATGGGTAAGAGTGACAACATAAAAAAAGTAGCTGGTGAGCTATTCTAATAAAAGTACCAAAATGAAGGAACCCTGCTGTAAAAAGCAGGGTTTTTATTTTTTAATCTGATAAAGAATTTCTTTTAAAAATAAAATGGATTAAATAAGCCACAGGCTATACATCCGCTTAGAAAGAATCAATAAAGTTGATTCTTTCTTTGCTTCCTCAAAAATATAAAGTCAGTAAATAAAAACTTTGCATCAAATAACCCAAAGCATCCAAGAAAAGATAAACTTCCATCTTCCAGTTGCCATCTTCTTTACCCTAAAGAATTGAGTGTCTCTCAAACTCTTTATTTCTGTCAAACAGATACCGGTACGTAGCCAGCTTTCGCGTTACTGTAGTATCCAGAGTTTCAGCAATCTTGACCATTTTAGGATTAAAATCACCAATCCACTGAAGTTCTGTAATGGTAAAATCCGTATGCTTTCTCAAATGTTGAGTCCCTTCCCAGATCATATATCCGTCAATACCTTTCTTCTGCCACTCAGGAACTACACCAAAAACAAGTCCCACCATTTTCTCATTCTTCTTAAATCGTTTTAAAAACAAGAACTTGAGCTTTTCAAAAAGTCCGAACTTTCCATTCAAATATTTAAACCACTGGTTGAGGTCCGGAATGTTGAGCCACATGGCAATAGGTTTTTCATTTTCATATACAAACCAGGAGATATGCTCATTGATAATAGGTTTCATCGTATTGAACATTTTCAAAACCTTTGCCTCTTCCAGATATTTCCCTTCCCCGTGGCAAGCCCATGCTTTATTATAAACTTCAGTGAAATCTTTTGCAAATTTGGCCAGATTATTCTTTTTCATAGGCTGGGCTGAAATTGCAGGATTTCTTCTGTTTTTTTCATGGGCAATCGTGAAGATCCGTGAAACTTCAGCAAAAACAGGTCTGGTAAAACAAAGCTGCTCAAAATAAATCTGAAACCCATAATTTTCAAAAAGTTCTTTGTAGTAAGGGAAGTTGTAATTCATTCCAAACAAGGGCTCAATAAATCCTTCAATTAAAAGTCCCCAGAATTTGTCCCTTTCCCCAAAATTGATAGGACCATCCATAGCTTCCATACCTTTTTCCTGAAGCCAGTTTTTACAATGATCAAAAATAAAATTAGCAGTTTCCTGATCATTGATACAGTCGAAAAAACCAATTCCTCCTGTAGGTTGCTTTTGCTCATAACAATGGTTAATAAAAACAGCTACTTTACCAACCGTCCTGTCATTCTTTTTAAACAGAAATCTTTTACACTCGCCGTTTTTAAAGAATTTATTCTTTTCAGGCTCAAAAATTTCCTCAATATGCTTATCTAAAGGGCGGATGTAATTTTTGTCATGTTGGTAAAGTTGTGCCGGGAATTCAAGAAATTCCCTTTTATGGAGTCGGTTTTGTACTTCTTCGACAATTATCATAGGCGTTTTTAATCAGAAATGGCTATAAAAGATAATGTTTTTCATCTTATTTGAAATAGAGAAATAGATATTATCCGTATTTTTGCTGCAAATTAAATAAAAATGGTTGATTTTACTGATAACGACGATGATATTTTCACTGGAAAAGAACATACGCCTATAAGGAAAGATGCTTTTGATAAATCGCCACAGGAAAAAATAGAAAAAATTACTGAGCTTTTTGGCGAAATCATGGAAACGTTAGGAATGGACATGACAGATGATTCTCTGAAAGACTCTCCAAGACGTGTTGCTAAAATGTATGTGAACGAGATTTTCGGGGGACTCCTTCCTGAAAATAAACCAGGGATTTCCACTTTCTCCAATAAATACAAATACCGTCAGATGCTTGTGGAGAAGGATATCACGGTATATTCTTTCTGTGAACACCACTTCTTACCCATCATAGGAAGAGCCCATGTAGCTTATATTTCCAATGGAGAAGTAATAGGTCTTTCAAAAATTAATAGAATTGTTGATTACTATGCGAAAAGACCACAGGTTCAGGAAAGACTTACGATGCAGATTGTAGATGCTTTGAAAGAAGCTTTAGGAACAAAAGACGTTGCTTGTATCATTGATGCAAAACACCTTTGTGTCAACTGCAGAGGAATAAAAGATACAGCAAGTTCAACCATAACTGCAGAACTAAGCGGTATTTTCAGAACGAATCCTATTACAAGACAGGAATTCTTGCATTATGTAGGAAGCCATGCAAAACTGGACTATTAAACAATGAACTACCAAATCCTTAAAAATATTATTGATGCCGAACTTCAGAGATTTCAAAACATCCCTGAAGAAGAATGGACATATAGAAGCGCTCCTGAAAAATGGTCCAAAAAAGAAATTATAGGACATCTTTGTGATAGTGCTTTTACAAATATTCGTAGATTTGTTGTCACTCAATATAAAGAGAACGAAAATATCGTATATGATCAGAATATCTGGGTAAAAGCTCAGAACTATCAGAATGTTCCTACTTCGGATCTTATTGATCTGTGGAAGTTTTTGAACTATCAGATTGTTCATGTAGTAGAAAATATTCCCGATGAAGCATTACAGAGAACTTGTGATACAACCAAAACAGAACCTCAGGTTTTTACATTGGAGTTTATTATTAATGATTATGTAGACCATTTACAGCATCATTTAAAAGCGATTTAATTATGATAAAATTTAAAAAAGTTTCAGATAAAATTTTTATCACAACAATTATTTGTTGTGACAGAATTATTTTTTAACTAATTTTTGAATCTTTAAAATCATTGAATCTTTTAACTTAAAAATAAATGCAATTAAAAATATATAACTCCCTTACAGCGGAAAAAGAAATATTCAAACCTATTTTAGATGGAAATGTCGGGATGTATGTCTGCGGGCCTACAGTGTACAGCAATGTGCATTTAGGGAACGTAAGAACCTTCCTTTCCTTCGATTTTATCTATCGTACCTTAATCCATTTGGGATACAAAGTAAGATATGTAAGAAATATTACTGATGCAGGCCACCTTACCGATGATGGAAACGTAGATAATGACAGATTCGTAAAGCAAACCAGGCTTGAAAAACTGGAGCCTATGGAAATTGTACAGAAATATACAGTAGATTTCCACAAAGTATTGGATATGTTCAATCTTTTGCCACCTAATATTGAGCCTACAGCTACAGGGCATATTGTAGAACAGATCGAGTTGACTCAAAAGCTCATTGAAAGAGGCTTTGCTTACGAAAGCAACGGTTCAGTGTATTTTGATGTATTAGAATACAACAAAAGAGGATTGAACTATGGTGAACTTTCAAAACGTAATATAGAAGAACTTTTTGCCAACACAAGAGACCTTGACGGGCAGGGAGAAAAGAAAAACCCACAGGATTTTGCATTGTGGAAAAAAGCCTCGCCGGCTCACATCATGAGATGGAATTCTCCTTGGGGAGAAGGATTCCCTGGATGGCACCTTGAATGTACTGCAATGAGTACAAAATATTTAGGTGAAACATTTGATATCCATGGAGGAGGGATGGACCTTAAATTCCCTCACCACGAATGTGAAATCGCACAAGGCAAAGCTTGCAACGATGCCGCACCGGTAAACTACTGGATGCATGCCAATATGCTGACGATGAATTCTCAGCGTATGAGTAAATCTACAGGAAACTATATCCTTCCAATGCAATTGGTTACTGGAGATAATGACTTCTTTGAAAAACCTTTCCACCCATCAATTGTACGTTTCTGCTTCCTGCAGGCACATTACAGAAGTGTTCTGGATATTTCAAACGACGCCATGATAGCCAGTGAAAAAGGATTTATCAGACTGATGGAAGCAGTGAAAGTATTAAATACAATTACTCCTGATGATACAAAGCAATCTGGTTTCAGTCTGAAAGAATGGAAAGATAAAGCCTATGAAGCATTAACAGATGATTTCAATTCACCAATTCTGATTGCCCATCTGTTTGAAGTAGTGAAATACATCTTTGCTTTAAATGATGGTAAAGAAACAATCTCAACAGAAGATCTTGAAGATTTAAAAACTACACTCAATGCCTTTATCTTTGATGTTTTAGGATTACAAACTGTAGAAGAAAACAACAATGAAAAGCTGGATCAGACCCTAAAAGTTTTGATCGAATTGAGAAATCAGGCAAGAAAATCCAAAAATTTTGACCTTTCAGATCAGATCAGAGACAAACTGCTTGCAGAAGGTATCGAATTAAAAGACGGAAGAGACGGAACATCATACGTTCTGAACTAAAAATATAACTTCGTTTTATCCCATTCCGTAGGAGTTCCAAACATAGGATTCTTACGGAATGTTTTTTTATTCCCTCCGGAAAATACATCAGGACTTCATATTTTTCTTTTTATTCTCCCTTCCCCAAAACTTTTACCCTCAAACTCTCTTACCCTTCCACCTTCCAACCCTCCTATTTTACTAGGAGCTTCATCCTGCTATCCATTTCTACTCCTCGCGCCAGAGCTTTTCCACGCTCAAACCCCTCACACTCCAACCTTTACTGCGGGGTAACCATTTCTATCAGGGCTAGGGAAGAAACAAATGATGAATTATGAATTATGAGTTGTGTGATACGTGGTTTCTGGTTGCGAGTTATAAGGTTCAGATGACAAATACTGACCTCATTATATTTAATAGACGAACTTTATCCCGCTATCATTAAAGCTTTCCCTCCATCTATAATATGCATCATCATCTGTGCAAATCTGCGTTATCTGCGGTTTACCATACTCACAACAAAGAATAACCTTATCTATTCAACTCTATATTCCATATAAATGGGCTTTATCCCAACCTTAAATAATCTGCTTTAAGAAAACTTTACTATTATATATATGTATACCTTCCATTACTCATTACTCATTACTCATTACTTGAACCCACTCTCCAACGCCCCAACTCTCCAACCCTCCCACCTACTCACCCAACCCTCCAAACAAATGTTTAAAATTTTTCTCACTGCATTCCAGGTGATTAGGATTAAATATGAATAAAATGTAAAATTTAAGTTAAATAAAGTTGTTTTGCGTTGCAATAAGTTGTTATCTTTGCCCCACTGAAAAACGAGAGTATAACAGTAGCGCAGAAGAGCCTTTAGATAGGCAGGAACATTATAAAACTTCAAAAAGATTCGAACGAAAAAAACTTAAAAACTTTTGACAAAAAAAGTTGTGAGATTAAAAAGAGTTTGTATCTTTGCAGTCCCAAATAAAGGGAGCGCAGGAGTTGATGGATTAAGGTTAATGAAGAGATTAAGGTTACTTAAAAAACTTTAAAATTTTCTTCGGAAACATTTGGTTAATTAAAAATAAAGTTTTACTTTTGCACTCGCAAATACGGAGCGACACTGACAGAAAGATTGCTTCGTTAAAAAGCGGAAGATATAAAGATCATTGACATACAATATAACAACCAAGTAAGGAAAAACTAAAGCGTTAAGAAACTTTGAGTGAGTCAGACAAACATACAATGGAGAGTTTGATCCTGGCTCAGGATGAACGCTAGCGGGAGGCCTAACACATGCAAGCCGAGCGGTATTGTTTCTTCGGAAATGAGAGAGCGGCGTACGGGTGCGGAACACGTGTGCAACCTGCCTTTATCTGGGGGATAGCCTTTCGAAAGGGAGATTAATACCCCATAATATATTAAGTGGCATCACTTGATATTGAAAACTCCGGTGGATAGAGATGGGCACGCGCAAGATTAGATAGTTGGTGAGGTAACGGCTCACCAAGTCTACGATCTTTAGGGGGCCTGAGAGGGTGATCCCCCACACTGGTACTGAGACACGGACCAGACTCCTACGGGAGGCAGCAGTGAGGAATATTGGACAATGGGTGAGAGCCTGATCCAGCCATCCCGCGTGAAGGACGACGGCCCTATGGGTTGTAAACTTCTTTTGTATAGGGATAAACCTACTCTCGTGAGAGTAGCTGAAGGTACTATACGAATAAGCACCGGCTAACTCCGTGCCAGCAGCCGCGGTAATACGGAGGGTGCAAGCGTTATCCGGATTTATTGGGTTTAAAGGGTCCGTAGGCGGATCTGTAAGTCAGTGGTGAAATCTCACAGCTTAACTGTGAAACTGCCATTGATACTGCAGGTCTTGAGTGTTGTTGAAGTAGCTGGAATAAGTAGTGTAGCGGTGAAATGCATAGATATTACTTAGAACACCAATTGCGAAGGCAGGTTACTAAGCAACAACTGACGCTGATGGACGAAAGCGTGGGGAGCGAACAGGATTAGATACCCTGGTAGTCCACGCCGTAAACGATGCTAACTCGTTTTTGGATTTTCGGATTCAGAGACTAAGCGAAAGTGATAAGTTAGCCACCTGGGGAGTACGTTCGCAAGAATGAAACTCAAAGGAATTGACGGGGGCCCGCACAAGCGGTGGATTATGTGGTTTAATTCGATGATACGCGAGGAACCTTACCAAGGCTTAAATGGGAAATGACAGGTTTAGAAATAGACTTTTCTTCGGACATTTTTCAAGGTGCTGCATGGTTGTCGTCAGCTCGTGCCGTGAGGTGTTAGGTTAAGTCCTGCAACGAGCGCAACCCCTGTCACTAGTTGCCATCATTAAGTTGGGGACTCTAGTGAGACTGCCTA